>NZ_JAKSYD010000014.1 GCF_022829605.1 Methylobacterium sp. E-065
CTTCTCGGTGGTCGCCTCCGAGATGAAGCTGCTGGCAGATCAGGCCAAGGCGGCGACCAGTCAGGTGCGCGGGATCCTGGGGGAGATCCAGCGGGGCATCAACACCTCGGTGATGCTCACCGAGGAGGCGGTCAAGCGCGCAGCCGCCGGCAAGACCCGTTCGGACACGACGCAGCGGACTATCGAGGAGATCACCGCGAAGATCGAGGAAGGCACTCAGGTGTTCCAGCAGGTCATCGCCTCCACGAACCAGCAGCAGCTCGGGATCGAGCAGGTCGTGGGCGCGCTCCAAAACATCCGGCAGGCGAGCCAGCAGACCGCGGCCGGCACGCGTCAGGTCGAGGCCGCCTCGGCCAACCTGACGGAGCTGGCCCAGGCGCTGATGGCGCTGGCCGAGCGCTACCGACACTGAGGTCGACCCCTTTCGGGCTGGTCGGCAACCTAATCCGCTTCGGAACCCGCGGCATAGGCTCGGCCCTGCGCGACGAACAGGTCGATCTGCACGATGCCTTGGTTGATCGCCGTGATTAGGTTGGCTTTGGCCTCATCGATTTGAGGCTCACTGGTCGGCTCCCGGCCCCGCAGGTCGGCGAGCAGCGTGGTCAGCTGGTCCCGCTGCTCGCGCAGATCCGCGAGGATCACCTCGGCTCGGGCCACCCGAAGGGTCGTCGCTTGACCATTGGCGAGCATCTCCACTGCTGCGGCATCGACCCTGGCGAGCGCGGATCGCTCGTCACCTCTCCGGCGCAGCGGGATGATACCTTCGCTCATGATCCTGTGCTCGTAGGTATCCGGCCTCATGATGGTGCTCGTCGTACCTGCACCTACGATACAGCTCTGAGGAGCGACACCATCAATGGCGGTAGCCATCAAGACATCTCGACCGGGTTTCCTGTCTGCGATGCCGGTCGCTCCGTCTTCAACTCGCGCTCGGCCATGAACCAGAACTCCAGCTCATAGCCATCAGGCCGATGGTGTCGGTCCCATAGGTCGTAGGCACGGTCCCGGATCGCATCGTGCGGGATCCGTGTCTCTGCAGCACACGCTATGAACGGATCCGAGCTCACCCGCTGACCTCGCCAGGTCCGACGAGCGCCGAGAGCATCACTCCGTCACTGCCAATCTCAGCCCTGGTGTAGCCGAGTGCCCGCGTGAGTTGATCCCGGGCGCGCCAGACACGGCTCTTCACGGTGCCGACTTGGCAGCCCATGACCGCAGCAGCTTCGTCATAGCTCATGTCCTCAATCGTCACGAGCACCAGCGCCTCCCGCATCACCGGCGCGAGCCGGTCGAGCGCGGTGCGCACGTCCTGAAGGTCGAGGCGCCCGGATTGATCGGGCGGGATGGCGAGCCGAGCAGTGTGACTTCCATCGTCATCCTCGACCTCACGAAACTTACGCTGACCACTGTAGAAAGCGTTGCGCAGGATCGTGAAGGTCCAGGCCTCGAAGTTCGTGCCCGGCTCGAAGCGCTCTCGGTTCTTCCAAGCCCGCAGAAGCGTGTCCTGCACGAGGTCGTCGGCTGCCGTGGCGTCGCGAGCGAGCGAGATGGCGAACCTACGCAGGCTCGGTGCTACGGCGAGGAACTGACGCTGGAACTCAGCGGCATCGCGGCTGCGTGCTTCCCCAAACGCGACGTCGAGTTTGGCCAGCAGGTCGGCGAAGTGCCCTGTGGCGCTCTGCTCGGCGTCCTCCTGACCGTAGGCAGTGGCGAGCAGGCTCCCGAGACGTCTTCGGATTTGGTCGGAGAGCACGGCCCGGGATGCGTCCGAGGGATCCTCGACCGGTTCCGTACTCATCGTGAGGCCTGAGAGGGAACGTGCGTCATCGGCTATCATGGTTCGTTCGATAGATCGGCCGCCTGCATACCCTCACCGCATAGCTTGGTCAGTGCGACCAACCGCGCGAATTCTCGAACGGTCTGATCGGTTGAGGTCGCCCGCTGCCCCTCGGCAGCCTTTCTTCGGTTCCGCATCCACAACTCGTCTTTGTGGATCTTTCCTATCCGTGGGGTGCAGCGTTTTGCACCCTATGCTGCTCAAGAGCGCCGGGGCCGCGGACCGCCCTCCCCGTCGGAGCCATTGCAGCCACTCCCGGCTGATGATGCGGACCACGTTCGGATCCGACTTCCGCCCTTGGTGGCGCCGCTCTTGGATGGTCAGCAAGCCGTCGCCCTCAGCCAGCCGGATCGCGGCCTGGGCGCGTCGCCGGCAGACCCCAGCCCGGGCGGCTATGGCGTCGATGCACAGCCGGTGTTCCGTCGGCGAGCGCCTGCATGGCCGAAACGACACGCTCCTGCTCCTGGTGGTGGGTCTCCAGTTCCTCATCCATGAGGGCGTCGATCTCGTGGACGTTGTTGGCGCCCAGCGTCACCATGCGCATGTAGTC
>NZ_JAKSYD010000023.1 GCF_022829605.1 Methylobacterium sp. E-065
GACGTAGCCATGGCGACGCAGGCCTATCGCCTCACCTTCGTCCTCCGCTTGACCGGCTCGGACGCGGGCACGACACAGCAGACCGTGACGATTGCGGCCCCATCAACGGACGAAGCTCTGGAGCTAGCGCAGTTCTACCGCGCCGGCCTGCCGAGCGACGCTATCGCTTCCGCCAGGCTCATCGATATGGCCGGAGAGGTGATCTGGTCGGAGCAGGACAGCAACGCGTCGGACGGAGTGACGCTCTGGAAGGACCAGCCGTGACCTACGCCGTCCACCAGATCGCCTCGGCGCTCCACCCCGTTCAGCTCAGAATGGCACGGGTCGCACTCGGCCTTACCACCCGGCAAGCGGCCGACGTCACTGGGGTCTCACGCAACACCATCTCAAGGATTGAGGCCGGAGAGGTGCTGAAGCCATCCACGATCCAGAAGGTTCGCGCCGCCCTCGAAGCCGCCGGCCTGGAGTTCATCCCCGAAAACGGCGGGGGGGCCGGGATCCGCTTCCGGGAGCGCAGGGAGGTGGGGTGATCGCTAAGCGCCTCGTGACGATCGGCGTGGCCATCGTCTTCGTCGGCGCTTTTCGAGCGCTAGAGGCGGATGGCGCGGAGGAAGCTTTGGGGGATTGCCTTGTCGCAGCCGTCGTGGCGACCCTTCTGACGTGGGCCACCGCGTCATAATCGCCGGCTTGGCGTTCATCCCTGAGAATGGCGGCGGAGATGGGATCCGGTTTCGAGAGCGGAAGGGGTGAGCCCGTGTTCAACGGCTACATGTGGCTGGTTATTGGCGTCCTGATCGCCATCGGTGTCATAGGAGCAGTTGTCTACTTCATAGCTGCACGGCACGATTGACCTGCGCAATGTGTCAGTTTCAAAGTGATCGCAGAACGGTGATTGGGAACGCAAGAGATGATCACGGGCCCGCAGCTTCTCGCGGCTCGGTTCTGCATCGGTTGGTCGCCTACAAGATTAGCCGAACGTGCCAAGGTACCTTTGGGTGTCGTGGCACGCGCCGAGGGCAGCCCTGGTGAGCCGACGGTCACTATCGCGCAGCTGAACGCCCTGATGCAGGCACTACGCTCTGCCGGTGCAATATTTCCAACTGCCGGACTGGACGACAGCAAGACGCAGTCGTGACTGTCTTGTCCTGACCGCTGAAGATGGCACTTTTAGCGACATGCCACGACGCTATTTGCCTACATACAGCGTTTCGATCCGGCGCTACTCGCTTCGACCACAGCGCTTTCGTTGGCTGCTGATCTCGTCCGACAACGCGCATAAGATCCACGCGCCAATTTCCTATGGCACCGAAGCCGAGGCCCGGGAGCGTGGGATGGCTGAGATGTTGGAGCTCACCGGGGGAAAGCGCAGTTCGCCCTAATCGTGGCATAGACGCGAGCCCGGCCGTGAGGAATGGCACCGAGCCCCGTCAGCCGATGATTGGATCGGGCGAAGGAGGCCGAGTTAGTTCTCAAGCCGGAAGGATGTGCAGCATCGCGCCGATTGCGCCAAGCGATCATAGGCATGAAAAAGCCCGGCCTTTCGGCCGGGCTAGTTGGGGTCCCTTTGCACGGGGACATCAAGATCAGGAAGCTTTGGGAACAACCGATCTCGATTGGGGAAATCAGAAGTCGCGCTGGACGCGGAACCGGACCTGCGAGACCGAGT
>NZ_JAKSYD010000032.1 GCF_022829605.1 Methylobacterium sp. E-065
CTGGGTGCGGGCATCGAGGTTGATGCGCATCCGGCCCTGGTAGCCCGATGTGTCACCGGCGGCGCCCGCTTGGCGGGTGTAGCTGGTCTGGTATCCGCCCTCGAACCGGGCACGGCCCGAGACGCGCAGGCAGGTGTCGGTGCCGGGAATGTAGAAGAAGCCGGCGCCGTAGGCGGTGCAGACGCGGACGTATTCGATCGGCACGGCCTTCTTGACCGGCAGGTCGGCGGCGTGCGCGGCACCCACCGCCGCGAACGCGGCGGCGGACCCAAGGAGGGAACTCTTCAGGAACTTCATCAGCAACCCCAATACTTCGAGACCCGTAACTGCGGCGCTGCCTGATTTTTCAGGTCAAACCGCTCATTGTTATTTGGGCCCGCGTCTTGGTGGCTGGCTCCGGCACGCCCCGCACTGCGGTGGTTTGCTGGGTCAGGATCATGCCGGAACGGCTACGCTCAGCAAACT
>NZ_JAKSYD010000035.1 GCF_022829605.1 Methylobacterium sp. E-065
GTGCCGCCCGGCCGACATGGGCCTTTCCGGCTGGGCCGCCTCGGCGAGTCGAAAGCCGGCAATTCAGGAGAGCAACCGCTGCGGATCTGAGACCCTGAAAAGCCAACAGCCCCTTCCCGGCAAGGAAGAGGCTGCTGAAAACCTGGGGCCTTGTGGGGCCAGTCATCAGCTCCCCACAAGCCATGACCTCCCTCGGGAGTCAAGACGGAACCTGTTTCCGTCAACGGGAAGGCTTTGTCTGGACCCTAGCCGCGGCCCGTGAGGGACCGGGATCGATGACCTATGCCGAAGAGATCCGCCGACAGGTGGAGGCGGCCCCGCGCGTCGCGTTGCCGGCCGTCACGTCTGCGCTCTGGCGCGCCTACGGGGAGGGGCAGGTGACGGAAGCCGAGGCCGAGTCACTGTCTGTTCTCATCGAAGAAAGGCGGCTGACATATGTTGGATCAACCCGCCCAAAGCTGGAACAGGCCTCGAATCTAGCCGGAACTGCCGTAACCGAGGTTAAGGCTGGAAGGGCCGTAGGAGCGCCCAGGAGGACCGTTGGCTCGCGCCCGCGCACGGATGCCTCGATGGAGCGCCGTCGCCGGTGGGCGGCCTCTGGGCGGCACCCACGAGCTATCGCGGCACGCTTCACCCTGGCCGAGCAAGGCGTTCTGTCCCTCGTGGCCGCCGAGGGAGCCCGCCGGAAGGATTGCCCGCTGGCAGTGGGCGACCTCGCCGCCATCGTAGGCGTAGTCGAGACCACCGTTCGCAACGAGATCCGCGAGGCCGTGAAGCTCGGGATAGTGCACGTCGAGGAACGGCGCGTGAACGGCTGCCGCAACGACAGGCACATGTGGCGCATCGTCGCGGCCGGTTGGCCTGCCTGGCCGCGGCCGACGCGGGAAGGGGGT
>NZ_JAKSYD010000037.1 GCF_022829605.1 Methylobacterium sp. E-065
TCCCGTTGACGGAAACAGGTTCCGTCTTGACTCCCGAGGGAGGTCATGGCTTGTGGGGAGCTGATGACTGGCCCCACAAGGCCCCAGGTTTTCAGCAGCCTCTTCCTTGCCGGGAAGGGGCTGTTGGCTTTTCAGGGTCTATCTCGCGGCGATGGTCTCCTGAATGGCGGCCGCGACTCGCTGAGGCGAGCCTAGCCGTGACCGCCCATGTCGGCCGGCAGCGGCGCTCAAGTCAACGCCCTTTTGTCGTAACGCCAGATATTCGTTGACGCCTATGATTTACGGCGTTACAAATAATCTATGGCGATCATATTCGACCCTGCGAAGAGAGACAGGACGCTCGCCGAGCGCGGTCTCGATTTCGCTGCGGCAGAAGAGGTGTTCGCCGGCCGCATCTTCACGTTCGATGACGAGCGTGAGGATTACGACGAGACCCGCCGCATCACCTTCGGCTTCCTGAATAGCCGCATGGTCGTGGTAGGCTGGACCCCGCGCGGCGCCGACCGACACGTCTTTTCCATGAGGAAGGCCAATGACCGAGAGCAAAGGAAATATGCCCCTCTCGTCCGGTAGCCCCTACGGCGAGACGGATTTTGCTAAGGTAGACGCGCACGAGATCACCGCGGCAGAGTACGACGAGCTGCCGGAGATCACCGACGAGATGGTTGCGCGCGGCGTGCCCGGCGACGGATCCGACTTGCCGAAGCGCGGGCGCGGTCGACCGCCGGTCGAGAACCCCAAGCAGCAGGTGACGATGCGTCTTGATGCGGATCTGATCGCGGCGATGCGGGCGAGCGGGCCGGGTTGGCAGGTGCGAGCGAACGACGTGCTGCGAGCGCAATTCCGCCGAGAGGACAGCGACGCGGCTTGAAGTCATGCCAACCATCGTTGAGCAGATCCAACGAGATGCATTGGATCCAGGCATACAAGTCAGCGCGCTTTTGCGCCGGGTTAAGCTCGCCGCCGCAAAACTTAAGCTCGGGGCTATCGAAGAGTGGGTTCAGCACGAGTTAACCGGATACTCTGGGAAGGCCCCTGATTATAGGACCGTTCACGGCATCCCTTCTGCCTACAACCCCATGCGTGGCATGATACCCCTTCAAATGGACGCTCAATCGGCGTCTATTCTGTCGACAATGCCGTGCATGGAGCCCGTAGCCGTCCTAGAAGATCTTGCGCTTCGGGATGACGGTCAAATAGTCATTCGATACCCACCAAAATTGCAGCAGAAATTACGGGATGGGGGAAGCTTCCCATTCCCTTACTATGGCATCGAGTGCGGTCGAGAGCAGCTTATGTCTGTCTTGGACGGTATAAGAAACGCCGTGCTCGATTGGGCCATCGAATTGGAGCGTGTGGGTATCCTCGGCTCCGAATTTTCTTTTAGCACCGAAGAGCGCGATAGAGCCAAGGAGCTTGCCGTGACCTACAACATTGGCAGCATCGGAAACTTCACCGGCAATCTCGGGAACGGAAACATCAGCGGCGATATAAATTCTGGAACGGTAGATGCCACTGGATGCGCGAACGTAATCCGACAGGTTGCACGCTCTGTTGACCAACTCGTTGAGGACGGGGTCAACGCGGACGATCTGCGCCAGGCCCTGAATGCAGCAAGTGTCGAGGCCGAGAAGGGGGGAGCGAACCCAAGCCGCTTACGGGCAGCGATGGTGGATCTCCGTGGCGTCCTGTCCAACGCTGCGGGCAGTCTCTTAGCTTCCGGCGCGGTCGAGGCAATTACGAAGCTGCTGAGTTAGGGGGACCCCCGACGACGGCTGTCTGCGTCCTCAGCCGCCACCGCCTCGACGGCGGCGATCACGTTCTCCAGTTCGGCGACCTGGCGCAGAACGCTCCCGGCCGGCAGCCCATCGTGTTCGGCCATAGCCAGGATGAGCGAGCGCTGGTGCGCCTTCAGGCGTTCGAGGAGAGCGTCTAGCTTGTCGGACATGCGCGGGCTGTAGCCGCGAGGGTGAGGAGCAGCAACGTGGCAAAAGCTATTCATCTGCTCTGCCGTCATGAAGGCGGTCGGTACCGGAACATGGTCCACCTTGAGGGCCAGACGTATCGCTCGGGTTGGTGGAAGATCTCGGAAGTCGATGCCCAGGCGCTCATCGGTGGCTGGATCTACCTGCACGAAGCCAAAGCTAAGCCTTCCGGGTTCGGTGGCTGTGTGGTCAGGGTCGTGCCTGCGGGGCCGGACGATGAGGGCGAGGGCGAGCGGTATGGCCTTATCTTCGAGGCCCACCAGAAGGGTCGCGATCAGGCCTGGCGCGGGGCTAGCCATGGCATGGCTTGGACAGGCGGTCTGGTGGAAGCCACCGCTCCGCACGAAGCTGCAAGCAGCTAGGCCGTAACGGTCCATGTCGGCCGGGCGGCACGGTTAAGTCAACGTTGGCATCCCAGTGGTCGACATCGATCCGGCCAACGCTATGGTGCTGCGACGTGCGGACGGCGATGGAGCCGGGTCGCGTCACCAACGCGAGCCAGCCTGCTGATGCGCTTCTCAACCGTTTTCGTCTGCCTGTCTGTCGGCGCCATGTTGCCTTGCGCCGCCATAGCTCAACCGGCTGCCACAGCCGCGCCGGACCCGGCTCTGGTGAAGGTCGCACGTGAGACGGTCGCGCAGATGCAAGGCGATCGCGCTGCGACGCTCAGCGCCATGGCTGGACCCATGGTCGGTATGATGCAGCAGATCGGCATCAAGGAGCCCGATAAGGCCCAGGTGCTGGTGCAGGAAGTCGTGATGCCGACCCTGACGGCACACTATGACGAACTCCTCGACATCCAGGCCCGCGGCTTCGCTACGGTGCTCGGTAAGGACGACCTTCAGGCGATCGCGGCGTTCTACGCCACCCCCACCGGCAAGCGCCTTGCAGCCGCCCAACCACAGCTCGCTCAGATCCAGCTCACCGGCATGCAGCAGTGGATGCAGGGGGTAGCTCCTGAGATGCAGAGCAAAATCGTCAAAGCGGTCCAAGCGCATGGATGGACGCCGGGCGGACAGGCAAAGCCGCGCTAAGCACGGGTGATCAACGTCAGGGAATGATCAGCGCGACCATGGCCGCCGGACAACCGACCGTCGCCGACTTGCGAAGGGCCGGTGTCATCAGCCGCCTGCGGGTCGTTAGGGTGATCGACGCCGACGCAAAGGCAGTAGTGGCCTCTGCCAAGCTCGTTACCTGTTTTGCGCAGGATCGCGCCGACGAAGCTGCTGCGGACGTGAAGGCATCTGAAGCCAAGCTCGCCAAGGCGGTCGGCAAACTCGGCGCCGAGAAGCTAAAGCCCGAGGAGCAGCGTCGCCGGCTCATAGAAGGCGCGTGACGCTGGTGCTAGCGAGGATGAGGCCGATTTTGATGTGGCTTTGAGCGGATCGCGAAGCTGAGGGCTCAAACCAAGCCCTAGCTAAACGGATCTTTCTCGGGTTCAGGTATTGGGACATTGCCCAACCACAGCCCTGTATATGTCATGGTTGCCGTGTAGACCGTCGCGTTGCTCTCGTCGCGTACAGACACAGTAAAGACTTGTGTGTCTCTTGACGCTTGTGGGATCGCATCCTTCGCAATTTGCGGCAATGCGCGCATAGCTTCATGCCTAACGACTGAAGGGCCGTTGCACTCAATACCTTCCGGATCTCGCCGAAGCACGTTACCGTCGTGGAAATCGAAGAAATAGCGCTGCACCTACACCTCCGTTCCTGTTTCGCCTACCGCTTAGCTTCATTGAATAACGTAATTACTCACCCCGGCAATTGCAGTGTTTAGGCGCCAACGGTCTTTAGGATGGTGCCGAAGGGACTGTGGCCTGTGAGGCGTGCTGTATCGACGACGGTTCGGATGGCGGCCTCGCCCTCGGCGGCCCACATCGCGCGGTAACCGTTGGTCATCTTCCGCTGGATGACCGCCGGGCGCAGCAGCCTCTCCGAGCCGTTGTTGGTCGGCTCGACCGCCCCGGGATGGGCGAGGAAGACGAGGAGCTGAGCGCGGGCTCGGCCGATCTTAGCCTGCAGGTCGCGGGTCAAGTCGCAGCCGCTCGGCGTGGCGAGGATGGCCCCGAGTTGTCGGTCAAGGCTCCGGCGCTTGGCTGCCAGGGTCGAGGTGGCCAAGGTAGTGACGCGCTCGGCCAGGGCGAACACGGAGGCCAGCCAGAGCTGCAGACGCCAGGGCACCGGATCGTCGCTCGCCTCGACGACGTAGGCGACGTCGCGGGCGAGATGGGCGAGGCAGGTCTGGTGTTCGGCCGCATGGCCCTGCTGAGCCGTGTAGCGGTCCGAGATCCACACCGCGGGCCGGTGCCCATCCATCATCTCCCGCACCACGATGGCGCCCCGCGTCGGCGAGGCCGTGTGCACCACGGCATTGGCCGCGTGGAACACCCAATGATAAGCGTTCGAGCCCTCGATCCGCACGCCGGTCTCGTCCGAGGCGACCACCGCGGCCTTGCGCAGGGCGGACACGGCGGCCTCGTGACCCGGATGGAAGCGGCTCTGCGCGCGCTGGAGCAGGTTCATCAGCCCGCCTTGGCTGAGGGTGAGACCAAACAGATCCGACAACGCCGCCTGCAGCCGCTCGTAGGAGAGCGCCTGGAAGGTCTTCAGATAGGTCGCCACCGCATGCAGCCGCGGGCCGAAGGGTGTGCCACGGGCCGCCTCCGGCACCGGTGCGACGACCCGAGCCCCGCAGGTCGGGCACTGCACGGCCAGCCGTTGATGCTGCGTCACGACCGGGGCCACCTCCGGCAGCTCGATCCGCTCAGACACGCTCACGAGTTCGGAGGGAAGATCTCCGTGCAGGGCGCCGCCGCAGCACGCGCAGCGATCAGGACGATGCTCGACGACGGCGTCGGGATCGTCGCTCATCACCCGGCTGTGGCCCTCGTGGCCGGGCTTGGCCCCGCCGGGCTTGGATTGCTCGCGCCGCTCCTTGCGGTCGGTCGCCGGTGGCTTCGAGGAGGTGCGCGGGGTCTTGTCCGGACGCTGCAGCCGCAGAACCAGCTCGATCAGCTCCTCGCGGCTCAACCGCTCAAGATCGCTGCGCCCCATCCCACGAGGGAATCAGCGAAACTCAACCCGCGCAAGGGCCTGGGTAATTACTGAATAACAGCGGATCGTGATCACTGAAGTCTGCTGGGAAGATATTTGCGAGTAAGTCGGCCTATAACAGACTAAAGGGTTCGTTCCTGATTTCCTAGGCAACTCACTGCTGGGGACGGCGTTACGAAGAAATCCAACCTAAATAGTATCAGTCCCGTTCCATCCGTGACTTCCATCCGCCATTCTTTACCGAGACTTTCTAGCCTTGCGCCTTCTTCGAGAAGCACTCCAGCATACCGGATAGCTTCCCTTCGCGCGAACATAACATCTGGTAGCTCGACACCTTTTTTATCCAGCAGGGTCACACCGTCATAGACGTTGAAGTGGTAGCGCGGCACGCAGGTCTCCGCCAATTCCCGGCGGGGCTTGATGCCCTCATCCGCGCCAAGCCGAGATCAGACGGTGCGGTTGGGCGGGTGATGCCACGCCTCGACCTTGCACAACCCCAAAAAATGACGGGGATTGACTGCGACCTAGCACCACCCCGTTTAGCGTTCGCCCCCTACAAAGGCTCGCGCTGGCGTATGTGCGAATGGTATAACCGCCAATCATTTACAGGCTACCAGGCGCCGGTATCCGTCCTATGACGAGGTATTGTGCCCCACACCGATTATAGGATGGCAGACTACTCTTCGCCGCTGTGACCCGATGCAAGATGCGCTGATCCGCAAGCTCGAAAGCTTCGGTGAACAGACCGCTCAGGCGGCTTTGCCGGGCGGAAAAGCGGAACTCGTTTTCCCGCGAGCGGGGATCGTTGCGGAACGGGATGCCGCCGAAATCGGTGCCGACATCCGAGTCGAGGTTGGGATGGCGGACGATGCCCGCCAGTTCGAAGAAGCCGCCCGGGGTGAAGCAGACCGCCGGCCCCAGGGCGTAGCTGCCGGCGTTGCAGGCGAGGTCGTTGGCGAGGATGACCGGCATGTGCGCGCTCACGACCGGGCGCGCCCCGCCGGGGCCGCCCACCTGGGCCACGCGCTGCTGATGCTCGGTGCGGGCGGCCAGGCGCGCCTGCTCCCGCGACAGCACTCGGCGCTCCCGGGCCTCCCCGGCGATCGCGGCCCGCTGCGTGCCGGATTGCCGGCGCAGGGCAGCGAGTTCCTGCTGCATGGCGAGCATCTGGCGCTGCATCGCGTCCATCCGGGCCGCCATCTCGGCGACGCTCTGGGCCTGGGCCGGCAGGGCCCCGAGGCCGAGGGCGAGCCCGGTCGCGGCCGCTGTGGCGCGGGTGCTCGGCAGGATCAGGCGCAGCATGGGCACTCAGCCGAGGAGGTGGGGATCCCTGGGGTCGGATCCGGGGCGAACACCCCAAAGTGGTGGGATGCCACATACGACGCTCGCACGACGACGCGCCGCAGGGTACCCCGGCGGCGGAGGGAAACCGTCCGCCGCCCGCCGGTTCCAAACCGCTGTGGCGCTGCCGCCACGGCGGATAACCCGTTGTCAAAACACATGTTAAAGTCACGGCTCGGGACGGCGCCGCCACGGCGTCGGGTCGGCCCGCCATCGCCATGCGGCGCCCGCGACCTCCTGCCCGGGGTGCGTGGCCAGGAACTTGGCCGTGCGGCGCCTGCGTTCCCTGATTGAATGGGACCCCAGAGCCCGCACCGCAACACAGGTTTCACCATGACCACGGACGTACGCGAGATCTACGTCACGGCCCTCAAGAACACCCATGCCGTCGAGATGCAGGCGCTGCAGATCATGGAGCGGCAGGTCGAGCGCCTGGAGCGCTATCCGGAGATGGAGCAGGCCCTGCGTCGCCACATCGCCGAAACGCACGGCCAGCGCGACCGCCTGGAGGAGGCGCTCCAGAGCCTGGGCAACAGCCCCTCGGCCCTCAAGGAAGGGTTTTTGGGCTTTGTCGGCAACATGATGGCTTTGGGTCACGCCCCGGCCCAGGACGAGATCCTGAAGAACACCTACGCCAACCATGCCTTCGAGAATTTCGAGATCGCGGCCTACGAGTCGCTGCTCGTCATCGCCGATGCCGCCGGCCAGCAGGGGCACCGGACGGCGTTCCAGCAGTCGCTCAAGGAAGAGCAGGGCATGGCGGAGGCGGTGCGGAAGCTGATCGGGCCGACCACCGAGCGCTACCTCCAGCTGACCACGTCCGGCCAGAAGGCCGACCGGTAGGGTTCGCAGCGTCGAAGCGGACGCCAGCTCGGCGTACAAGAGCGCGTCGACGCAAGGATTCGGGGCCGCGCCCGGTCGCAACACGATCGGGCGCGGCCTTGTGCATGATGGAGCCGCATCCAGCTGGAGGGCACACCGCGTGCCTTCGGTGCGACGTGGCAGCGCGTTCCGCACGGCATCGACTTCGCCGCCGCGCCGGCCCCCATTCTGCTGCAGGAACTCCCCCCGCGCTGCCTGATTGCGCGGTCATGGGACCTGGAAACGCACGACCGACGGACCGCCACGCTCAGGAAGCCGGGTCTTCCGCCAAACCGTTGGGAGACGGGTGCGTCCATCTCTGCGTGGACATGCAGCGCATGTTCGCCGAATCCACCGACTGGCAGACCCCATGGATGCCGCGGGTCCTGCCGCATGTGTGCCGCCTCGCCGCGGCGCATCCGGAGCGGACCATCTTCACCCGCTTCATTCCCGCCGCCCGGCCGGGCGAGGGGCGCGGCACCTGGGCGACCTACTCGCAGCGCTGGGCCGACATGACCCGCCAGCGCCTCGACCCGGACCTGATCGATCTGGTCCCGGATCTCGCCCGGCTCGTCCCGCCCGCCGAGGTCATCGACAAGGCCGTCTACTCGCCCTGGCTGGACACGGATCTCGATGAGCGCCTGTGCGCCCGGGGGGCCGACACCCTGATCATCACCGGGGCCGAAACGGATGTCTGCGTTCTGTCCGCAGTGCTCGGCGGCGTCGATCTCGGCTACCGCATCGTGCTGGCCACCGACGCCCTGTGCAGTTCCTGCGACGAGGCGCATGACGCGCTGCTGCTGATGTACCGCGTGCGCTACGGCCATCAGGTCGAGACGCTGACCACCGCGGAGATCCTCGACCGCTGGCGGTGAGCGGCGCGGGCCGCGCACGGCTCCGAACCAGTTACGGCCGAGCTCAAACGAGGTCAGCGCCGGTCGGTTCCATCGACCTCCAACCTCCGAATACGCGAGACCTCCGAAACCGGGCACGAAAAACAGTCGCACCGCGCGAACCTGTGGCCGATGTGACCGTTATGTCTCCAAACACCGTATCGGAGGACAGGTTATGGCCAAGCACGAGATCCTCGGCTACTTCGAGCACCGCCGCGACGGCGCCTGGATCTGCACCCGGCCCTTCACCCTGACGACGCGGGATGCCAGCATCGATATCCGCCAGGGCATGCGGTTCGATTACGGCAAGCGGATCGGCGGCGTCGATCTCGCCGAGTACCTCGAGCGCCTGGGCTCGCAGTTCGGTTCGTAAGCGCGAACCGCCTTCAAACGCGTCGGACACACGTGGCGCCGGACGAGGTCCGGCGCCTTTTCGCGTTCAGGCGCCGCCCCACTGCATCGTCAGCCCGCCATCGACCACCAGGGTGTGGCCCGTCACGTAGGCGGAGGCATCCGAGGCGAGATAGAGGATCGCCCGGGCGATCTCCTCCGGCTGGCCGGCCCGGTGGAACGGGATCCGCTCCAGGGACTGGTCGAGTTTCTCCGGATTATCGAACCGGTCGGCGGTCATCGGGGTCTCGATCAGGCCCGGAGCGACGCTGTTGACGTTGATCCGGTCCTCGGCGAGTTCCCGCGACAGGGAGCGGCACAGGGAGCCGAGCCCGGCCTTCGACATGCCGTAGGGCGCGCTCTCGGGCGTCGGCAGGTGCTGGGCCACGGACGAGACGAATACGATCTTGCCGTTGCCCCCTTGCGCCTTGCGCATCTTGATGAACGGGCGGGCGCAGAACAGCGGGCCCATCAGGTTCACCCGCAGGATCCGCTCCAGCAGCGCGTCGTCCATCTCGGCCACCGGCACGCCGCTCATGGCCTGGCCGGCATTCGCCACCAGGACGTCGAGGGTAC
This sequence comes from Methylobacterium sp. E-065, assembly GCF_022829605.1. Classification (GTDB taxonomy): domain Bacteria; phylum Pseudomonadota; class Alphaproteobacteria; order Rhizobiales; family Beijerinckiaceae; genus Methylobacterium. Next base: position 9,100 of record NZ_JAKSYD010000037.1, read on the forward strand.
CGAACTCGCTGCCGATCCGGTCGAAGGCCGCGTTCACCGCCGCCGGATCGCCGACATCGAGCTGCAGCACCAAGGCCCGCCACCCGGCGGCCTCGACCCGGGCGGCAGTCTCGCGGATGCCGGCCTCGTCGGTGTGGTAGGTGATCGCCACGTCGGCCCCCTCCCGGGCGAACAGCTCGGCGGTCGCCTGCCCGATGCCAGAATCGGCTCCGGTGATCAGGGCACGGGTGTCGGTCAACGTCATCGCTCATCCCTCGCAGGTGCCGCGGTCGCGGCCGGATGCGGGGGCAATGGGTGCCGCCGGACCCGGTTCCGCGCGGCGCGCACCGGCCGCAGGGGAACCTCCGCCGGGCCGGCGTCTTTGACGCTCCGCGCCCGCATGCCCTAGTGAGGACGCATGTCCCTGGCTGACACGATTCCCTGCCCGGCGGAGGAGAGCGCACCCGATACGCGCAGCCGCATCCTCGCGACGGCGGACGCGTATTTCCGCGAGATCGGCTACCAGAAGACGACGGTGGCCGACATTGCCCGTACGCTCAAGATGAGCCCGGCCAACGTCTACCGCTTCTTCGACTCGAAGAAGGCGATCAACGAGGCGGTGCTGGAGCGCCTGATCGGCGAGGTCGAGGCGCTGATCTCGGAGATCGCCGACCGGCCGGGCCTCGACCCGACCGCCCGGTTCGTGGCGGCGATCGAGACCCTGCACCGCGACTGCACCCGGCGCTGCGAGGCGTTTCCCCGGCTGCACGAGATGATCGAGGCGGCGATGGCGGAGAGCTGGGATGTCTGCCGCCACCACGTCGCCCGGATCACCGCCGGGATCGAGCGCATCATCGTCGAAGGCGTGGCCCGCGGCATCTTCGAGGCCGCCGATCCCGCCGAGGCGGCGGCCTGCGTCCACGCCGCGATCGCCCGCTACACGCATCCGGTGCTGGTCGGGAAGTCGCCGCTCCAGCCGGCACCGTCGGTGGAGGCCATGACGGCGTTCCTGCTGCGGAGCCTGGCGCCGGCGCGGCGCTGACGCTCGGCCTTTCGCTCCACCCGAGGACTACCGGAACGGATCGCGTCCTACTCGGACGCCGCCGCGGCCTCCGGCGCCGGCTCGGAGACGCTGGGCTGCGGGCCGTCATAGCCCTCGATCACCAAAATCTCGGCCTCGACGCCGCCGCGCTGCTTGGCCTTGGCGGCCTGGTAGAGATCGGAGTTCCAGCAGGCGAGGGCGTCGGCGTAGCTCGGGAACTCGATCACCACGTTGCGGGAGCGGGCCGGTCCCATCACCGCCTCGTGGGCGCCGCCGCGCACGAGGAAGCGCCCGCCGAACTTGGCGAAGGCCGCGCCGTTGGCCGCCACGTAGTCCTTGTAGGCCTCCGCGTCGCGGACATCGACCCGCGCGATCCAATAGCCCTTCGTCATGCTGCGTCTCCTGCCCTGCCGAGCCCATTGGATCTTGCCGAGCGAAGTGGCTCCGGGCCGCACGAAAGCAATCCCCGTCCTGATCAGGCCATCTCCGCCACGATCGCCTGCGCCACCGCGCGGGGATCGGCGGCGCCGGTGATCGGGCGCCCGACCACGACATGGTCGATCCCGGCCTTCCGGGCTTCGCCGGGGGTCATCACCCGCTTCTGGTCGCCGGCCTCCGCGCCCGCCGGGCGAATCCCCGGGGTGACGATCAGCCGGTCCGGCCCGACGATCCGCCGGACCGCGCCGGCTTCCGCCGCCGAGCAGACGAGGCCGTCGATGCCGATCTCGGCGGCCTGGGCGGCGCGTTGGGCCACCAGCTCCGCCACCGGCAGGCCGTAGCCGGCCTCGGCGGCGTCGGCATCGTCGTAGGAGGTCAACACCGTCACGGCGAGGATCTTCAGCCCCGCCCCCCGGCCACGAACCGCCGCCCGCATGGTCTGCGGGTAGGCGTGCACGGTGAGGAAGGTGGCGCCCGAGCTGGAAGCCGAGCGCACTCCCGCCTCGACGGTGTTGCCGATGTCGTGGAGCTTCAGGTCGAGGAAGATCTTGAGGCCCCGCGCCGCCAGACGCTCGGCGAGCGCGAGGCCGCCCGCGTAACCGAGCTGATAGCCGATCTTGTAGAAGGTCGCGGCATCGCCGATCCGGTCGATCAGCGCCTCGGCCTCGGGCACGCCCGGCAGGTCGAGGGCCACGATCAGGCGGTCGCGGGGGTCGGCGGTCTCGGGCATCGGGTGTCCTTCCGGGTCGCGGCACGGATCACGGCCGGGCGAGGCCTGTCAATGCGACGGGGCTCCGACGGCGCCGTCCCTGACCCCGCGCTCACGCTGCCCGAGAGATCTGGGATGCACATCTGGTCGCGGCTTGGACGAGACCTCGACAGACCCTCACCCCGCCAGCACCCGCGCCACCTCCGCCTTCAGCACCGGCAGCAGCTCCGCCTCGAACCAGGGCTCGCGCTTGAGCCAACCATTGTTGCGCCAGGACGGGTGGGGCAGGGGGAGCACCCGCGGGCGCCGGGGCTCGGCCAGGATCTCCCGCCAGCGCCGCACCGTGCCGGTGAGCCCATCCTCCAGCTTACCCAGGTGCCATCCTTGCGCGTACTGGCCGATCACCAGGGTCAGTTCGAGGTCCGGCAGCCCGGAGAACAGCTCCGCCCGCCAGCGCTCGGCGCATTCCCGGCGGGGCGGCCGGTCGCCACCCTTGGCGTCCAGCCCGGGGAAGCACGCGCCCATCGGCACGATGGCGACCCGGGCGGCATCGTAGAACCGCGCCTCGTCGAGGCCGAGCCAGGACCGCAGCCGGACGCCCGAGGGATCCATGAACGGCATCCCGGTCCGGTGGGCGCGGGTGCCGGGGGCTTGGCTGGCGATGCAGAGGCGCGCCCCGGTGCTGCCCTGGACGATCGGCCGGGGCTCCTGGGGCAGGGGCGGGCCGTAGAGCGGGCTGTCCCGGCAGAGGCGGCAGGCGCGCAGTCGCGCGGCGGTGTCGTCGAAGGCGGGCATGACCCGGACATGGCGCATCGGCGCACAAAAAAGAAACGGCGCGGTGTCGCGCCGCGCCGTTGTCAGTCGGTCTCTTGTCTTGGGGGAAGACCCCTCCGTCCTACGCCGATGCGCGGCAGCGGGCCGTGCGATTTCTCACGCGCCCTTCACGCCGGAGAGGTCGAGCGGCAGGGAGCGCAGGCGCCGGCCGGTGGCGGCGAAGACCGCATTGGCGATCGACGGACCGAGAACGGGCACCCCCGGCTCGCCGATCCCGGTCGGCGCCACCTGGCTCGGCACGATGTGGACCTCGACCTTCGGCATCTCGCTCATCCGGGTCGGCTCGTAGGCGTCGAAATTGTGCTCCTGCACTTGGCCGTCCTTGAGGGTGATGCGGTTGCGCAGCACCGCCGACAGGGCGAAGCCGACCGCGCCCTCGACCTGGGCGCGGATCACGTCCGGGTTGACCGGAACGCCGACATCCACCGCGGCCACGATCCGGTTGACCCGGATCGCCGCGTCCTGCGCGGTCACGTCCGCCACCATGGCGACGTAGGAGCCGAAGGATTCGTGGACCGCCACCCCGAGGCCGCGGCCCGGCTCCCGCGGCTTGGCGCTCCAGCCGGCCTTCTCGGCGGCGAGCTTCAGCACGCCGGACAGGCGCGGCGCCTGGGCCAGGAGGGAGAGCCGGTAGGCCACCGTATCGACATTGGCGGCATGGGCCAGTTCGTCGATCATCACCTCCATCACGTGGGCCGTGTGGGTGTGGCCGACCGAGCGCCACCACAGGACGGGCACGCCCTCGCGGCCGTTATGGACGCCGAACCGGTAGGCCGGCAGCGCGTAGGGCGTGTCGGAGGCGCCCTCCACGGTGGTCGAGTCGATGCCGTTCTTGACGATCATCGCCTCGAAGGGCGAGCCGATCATGATCGACTTGCCGACCATGACGTGGTCCCAGCCGACCACCGCGCCCTTGGCGTCGATGCCGGCCCGGACCTTGTGCAGCACGGTCGGCCGGTAATAGCCGCCGGCCATGTCGTCCTCGCGGGTCCAGACGAGGTGGATCGGGGCCTTCTCGCCCGATGCCTTGAAGACGGCGGCCGCCTCCGCGAGGTAGTCGGCCGTCGGCGTCGCCCGGCGCCCGAACGAGCCGCCGGCCCAGTTGCTGTGCAGCCGCACCCGGTCGGCCGTCACGCCGAGGATCGCCGCCATGGTGGCCTGCTCGACGGTCTGGAACTGGAAGCCGGCGTAGACGTCGTAGCCGCCGTCGGCCGCCTTCTCGATCGTGGCGTTTAGGGGCTCCATCGCGGCGTGCGCGAGGTACGGGAAGGTGAACTCGGCCTCGACGACCTTGGCCGCGCTCTTGAGCGCCGCCTGCGGATCGCCGCGCTCGGACGCCGTGAGGCCGGGCCCTTTGGCCCGCTCCCGGTACTCGGCGAGGATCGCGTCGGACGAGCGGGTCTCGGCGGTGCTGTCGTCCCAGGCGACGGTCAGCGCCTCGCGGCCCTTCATGGCCGACCACGTGTCGCGGGCGATCACCGCCACGCCGGTCGGCACCTGCACCACGTCGAGCACGCCCGGGACCTTGCGAGCAGCGGCGGCGTCGAAGCTCTTCACGGTGGCGCCGAAGCGCGGCGCCCGGGCCACCACGGCGGTGACCTGATTGGGGCGGCGGATATCCAAAGAATAGACCGCCGTGCCGTCGGTCTTGGCGACGGAATCGAGGCGCGGGATCGTCTGGCCGATCAGCCGCCACTCGCTCGGGTCCTTGAGCCGCGGCTCGGACGGCACCGGCAGCGAGGCGGCCGAGGCTGCGAGCTCCCCGAACCGGGCCTGACGGCCGGACGGGCCGTGGCGCACGACGTTGTCGGCGACCGTGATCTCGGAGACCGGCACCTTCCAGCGGAAGGCGGCCTCGGCCATCAGCATCTCGCGGGCGGCGGCGCCGGCCTTGCGCAGCTGGAACCAGGAATTGGCCACCGCGGTGGAGCCGCCGGTGCCCTGGATCGGGCCCATCAGGCTGTTGTTGTAGAGCGTCGCGTCAGCAGGCGCGAACTCGGTGCGGACCTTCGCCCAGTCGGCGCCCAGCTCGTCGGCCAGGATCGTGGCGAGCCCGGTCGTGTTCCCCTGGCCCATGTCGAGGTGCTTGATCACCACCGTCACGGTGTCGTCCGCGCCGATGCGCACGAAGGCGTTGGGCTGCGCCTTCACGTCGGCGAGGTTCGGTCCGGCGGCCGCGCGGGCAGCTTTCGGGTCGAGCCGGAACGCCACCACGAGGGCACCGGCGCCGGCCAGCAGGCCGCGGCGGCTGGGACGGGCGGGGAGGGGGCTCGGTCGACGGGCATTCAGCATGGCGAGGCTCCGGTCAGGACCGCGGAGGGAAGGTGGTGCCGGGGCGGATCAGGCGAGGCTGCGCGCGGCTTCGTGAATCGCCGCGCGGATGCGCTGATAGGTGCCGCAGCGGCAGATGTTGCCGTCCATGGCGCCGTCGATGTCGGAGTCGCTCGGCTTGGCGTTGCCTGCGAGCAGGCCGATGGCCGACATGATCTGGCCGGACTGGCAGTAGCCGCACTGGACCACGTCGAGCTTGCGCCACGCGGCCTGGACCGCGTCTGCGACCCGGCCGTTGACGCCCTCGATGGTGGTCACCTGCGCGGTGCCGACATCGCCGAGCTTGGTCTGGCAGGCGCGGACCGGCTGGCCGTCGAGATGGACCGTGCAGGCGCCGCATTGCGCGATGCCGCAGCCGTATTTGGTGCCGGTGGCATCGAGCCGGTCGCGCAGGACCCAGAGCAGCGGCATATCGGGATCGGCGTCGATCTCGTGCGCGACGCCGTTGACGGTGAGCTTCGGCATGATCGGCGCCCTCTGATCGTCACGTGAGCCCGGGCGCCCCGGATGGCGGCGCACCGCGTGATTGGCCGGACCGTCGAGTCCTCAACCGTAACGAGCGCCGCCGCCGGCGGGATGTGCGCGATCGCACACGGAGCCCGGAGATCGGTCAGCCTCGCCACAGCCTGGGATGCTTAAGATCCGAGCGATACCGGCAGCGGCTTCTTAACATATCCGCCGCATCCTTGAGGAGCGAATCCCGGCCGACACCGCCACCTCCGAGTTTCAAGACGCGTATGCCCAATCTCACTGTCGAGATGGTCCAGCGCGGTCGCGGCCCCTCGACGGAGGAGGCCGCCCGCCGCCTCGGAGTCGCCCGCGAGATCCGCTCGGCGCGCGAGAAGCTGACCTCGCTGACCGGCCTGGAACGGGCCTTCGACTACGAGCTGCTGCGCCACTACGCGCAGTACCGGGCCGGGGCCGGCATCCCGCTGGCGGGCTTCGCGGCGGTGCTCGCCGCGGCGGCGACGTTCTGGATCGCGGCGCCGGTGGCCATGGGCTGGGCGTTCGGCGTTGTCCTGATGATCCTGCTCAACACGACGCTGAGCCGGCGCTTCCTGCACGCCGATCCCGAGACGATCCCCCTGCGGTACTGGCGCCGCCGCTTCCTGATCGGCGAGGTGCTGCAGAGCCTGTCGTGGGCGGCGATGATCGGGCTCGGCGCCACGGACGGCTGGACTTTCGCGCTGCTCGGCCTCGTCATCGCCTCGGCGGTCACCACCATGCTGGCCGCGACGGTGCCGCTCGCGGCCGTCGCCGCCCTGGTACCGCTGGCGCTGGCCACCGCGTCGCTGGCCAGCTTCTCCCGTTCGGCGGACGGGCTCCTGCTCGTGACGATGGCGGGCGGCGCGCAGCTGTTCTTCCTCGGCCTGTCCCGTCGCCTCTACGCCGCCACGATGGGCGCCCTGCGCTCGCGCGCCGAGAAGGATGCGGTGTTCGGCGAGTTGGAGCAGGCCAAGGCCAATTCCGACGAGGCCCGCCGCCGGGCCGAGGAGGCGAACCTCGCCAAGTCCCGGTTCCTGGCCACGATGAGCCACGAGCTGCGCACGCCGCTCAACGCCATCCTGGGCTTCTCGGAGGTGATGAAGAACGAGGTGTTCGGCACCCACACCGCACCGTCCTACCGGGAATACTCCAACGACATCCACGACAGCGGGATGCACCTGCTCAACCTGATCAACGAGATCCTCGATCTCTCGCGGATCGAGGCCGGGCGCTACGAGCTGAACGAGGAGCCGGTGCAGCTCGCCCACGTGGTCGAGGAGTGCCGCCACATGATGGGCCTGCGCGCCAAGGCCAAGAACCAGACCTTCCACGACCTCGTGGACGGCACCCTGCCGCGGCTCTGGGCGGACGAGCGCGCCTTGCGCCAGATCGTGCTGAACCTCCTGTCGAACGCCGTGAAGTTCACGCCGCCCGGCGGCGAGATCTGGCTGAAGGTCGGCTGGACCGCCTCGGGTGGACAATACGTCTCGGTCAAGGACAGCGGCCCCGGCATTCCCGAGGACGAACTCGGCACCGTCCTGTCCTCGTTCGGGCGCGGCTCGCTGGCGATCAAGACCGCCGAGCAGGGCTCGGGGCTCGGCCTGCCGATCGTAAAGGGGCTGGTGGAGCTGCATGGCGGCCAGTTCCAGCTCAGCTCGAAGCCCCGCGAGGGCACCGAGGTGGTGGTGACCCTGCCGGTCTCCCGGGTGATGGACACGCTGGCGCCGGTCGAGATCGACGCCGAGCCCGCGGCACCGGCCCGGGGTGCCCTCAACCGGGCGGCTTAGCCAAGTCCACCCAGGACACGCACCCGGGCCCATTCGGTCTCGGTCACCGGCTGCACCGACAGGCGGGAATTGTTCACCAGCACCATGTCGGCGAGCGCCGGATCGGCCTTGATGGCGTCGAGCGTCACCGGGCGCGGCAGCGCCTCCAGGGCACGCACGTCGACCATGCCGAAGCGGCCGGTCTCGTCGGTATGGTCCGGGTAATAAGGCCGGATCACCTCCACGATGCCGACCACCGCCTTGCCCTCGTTCGAGTGGTAGAAGAAGCCCTGCTCGCCGACCTGCATGGCCATCAGGTGCTTCTTGGCGAGGTGGTTGCGCACCCCGTTCCAGAACGTGCCCACCGCGCCGGCCGCGACCTGCTGATCCCACGACCAGGTCGCAGGCTCGGATTTGAACAGCCAGTACGCCATCGCCGCATCCCCACCGGCCGCCCGGTTCGGCGGCGCACCCGTCTTGGAGCCTCTCACACAACGCCCGCCGCGCCGTCGCCTGCGGCGGCAGGGCTCCCGGTGATCGGACGTTGTGTGAGAGGCTCTTAGATCTGGGCCCGATCGCATGGCAATCGCGCGCGGCTCTAACAGGCTGCTGCAAAAGTCGCTGGCGGCTTGTCTGGTGAGATGATTCACTCTGTCGGGGAGATCGGCGGGGTTTGAGCGATGCGCGGGCGTGAAGAGGGATCGGCCAACCTGTTCAGCTACGTCCGGCTTGAGGACCG
>NZ_JAKSYD010000038.1 GCF_022829605.1 Methylobacterium sp. E-065
TACACCGGCCAGCAAGCCGCTTCTGATGCCGAGACGCTGCGCCTCTACAAAGCATACGCCCAGACCGGCGACAGCGCCCAGGGCCGTCAGTTCGCGCGTCAGGCGACGCCGATGTTGCAGGATGAGTTCGACGGCTCTGCCAGTCTGGCCATGCAGGCGGGCAGATCGGAAGAGCGTCGGGTATGGAAAGGGTGGGCCCTCGAAGGGGCCTGCCAGCTGGACGCGCGATCCCTGGAGCCCTCGTTCGAGGGCCGCTGACGCGGGCACCTCAGGATGAAGGGGATGGATTGCAGTAGCTCGGAAGGCCTACCGCGCCGTCCGAAACACCTGCAGGTCGAGATCCCGCACCTTCTTGCGCAGGGTGT
>NZ_JAKSYD010000042.1 GCF_022829605.1 Methylobacterium sp. E-065
TGTCCTTGTGAGACCAGCACGTCGACCTGACGCAGCTTGCTCACGATCTCCTCGGGCTTGGGTCGTTGGGCCATCGATTCCGTCCTCTGTCGGCGCAAAAGCCATACTTCAGGGCGGACCACTTCAAAGGGGGACGATCAGTGCTGCGCATCCGACGCCTTGCGGATGTTCAAGCCCGCCCGTTGCAACCAACCCGCGCTGTCGAGTGGCTGCGACCCGACGCCTTGAATCTGATGCAGGAAGCGCTCGGCGTCGGCAGCGACAGCGTCGCGGCTGCCAGCCTGAGCGCTGGTACGCCCGGATTCGGCTGGCCCGCCGGCAGGCTTGGCAACTGTTGGCCGGTCGGGTGCTTTGACCGGCTCGGGGCGGCGCAAGTGCTGAGTTGAAGGGGAGGGGGGGCGAGGTCGGTTAAACCGAAAGGTCGGAACCGTGTCGTTGAGCATGGCCTTGATCCATCCCGATCGTAGGGCCGCACTTCGCGACAAGCTTGGGGCGGCCGTCGATATGAATTGGCTTGAAGCCGAACCCCTCGCTAAGGGGTGCTTGCGAACGGCCTACGTGCCGCTGTTACCCGTAGTGTTACCCTATCGCCAAAATCAGGAAGTGGACCGGAAACGGAAAAGGGGTCGGCGCTTTCGCCAACCCCTTCAACGATCTACAGAAATTCGATGGTACCACCGCCCCGGCTCGAACGGGGGACCCCCAGATCCACAATCTGGTGCTCTAACCAACTGAGCTACGGCGGCACTGGCGGGGGGTGTATCGTGGGCCGCGGCAGTTTTCAAGCGAGGCGCGCGGCCTTTGTGGGATCGACACGGACGCAACCTGCCGCGGCCGGCCGCATCGGGCTCCGGGCGCCCGCGCCAGGGCCGAACCGGCGTCCACTTCGGCACGGGGCGCGCTATAGTGAACCCATCGGGTCGAACCCGCGGTGCGGCGGCCGGGGCGGATCGGGGTGAGCGGACGAACCGTGAGCGCACGACAGCCAGCGGCAGCCAAGGATGGAAGCACGGGCGGCGACCGCAAGGCGGCCGACCGGCCGATCGACGCACCGGCCCGGAAAGCGGCCGGACCGCGCGAGCGCGCCCGGCGCCGTTGGACCGGCGCCGGGATCGTCCAGGCGCCGGGGCAGCTGCGCAGCCTCGTCCGTCGCAGCGAGGGCGGCCTCGTCGCGCTCGCGACCCTGGTGGGCTGCGTCGCCGGAGTCGCGGTCTCCGCCATGAACTGGGCGACGCAGAGCCTGCGCGAGCTGCTGTTCCTCCTGCCGCCAGGGATGCGGCTCAGTGCGGCCGATGCCGTGTCGCCGGTGCTCCTGCTGGTTGGGCCGTGTCTCGGCGGCGCGCTGCTCGGGCTGGTGATCGTCGCGGCGGGCTACATCCGCGGCCCGCGCAAGCGCCCCGCCATCGACCCGATCGAGGCCAACGCCCTGCATGGCGGGCGGATGTCGCTCCGAGACAGCCTCTATCTCGCCCTCCAGAATGTCGTCTCGAACGGGAGCGGCGCCTCGGTCGGGCTGGAGGCCGGCTATACGCAGCTCGCCTCCGGCCTCGCCTCACGGCTCGGGATCGCCTTCGAGGTGCGCCGGAGCGACCTGCGGACCCTGGTCGGCTGCGGCGCCGCCGGGGCGATTGCGGCCGGGTTCGGCGCGCCGCTGGCCGGCGCCTTCTACGCCTTCGAGCTGATCATCGGCACCTATTCGATCGCGACTCTGACGCCGGTGGTGGTGGCGGCGCTCTGCGGCAACCTGATCGCGCAGCAGCTGATCGCGACGCAGCCGCTGGTCGATTTCGGCGACGTGCAGGCGATCACCACCTCGCACGTCACCAGCATGGAGATCCTGCCGAGCCTCGCCCTGGGGCTGGTCTGCGCGGGCCTCGGCATCCTGATCATGCGCGGGGTCACCCTGGTGGAGCGGCTGGTCCAGGCCTCGGGGGTCCCGCGGGTGGCCGCCCCGGCCCTCGGCGGCCTGTGCGTTGGGGCGCTGGCGCTGGTGGCGACGCCGCAGGTGCTTTCGGGCGGCCACGGCGCCCTGCACATGCATTTCGCCGCCGAGAGCCAGGGACACGGCATCGCGGCGTTGGCCGGCCTGTTCGCCGCCAAGGCGATGGCCTCGGCGATCTCGATCGGTTCCGGCTTTCGGGGCGGCCTGTTCTTCGCCTCGCTGTTCCTCGGCGCCATCGCGGGCAAGCTGTTCGCCGCCGGGGCGCCCCTGCTGGTGCCGGCGCTGGCGGGCTTCGGCCTCACGCCGCTCGCCTACGCGGTGATCGGCATGAGCGCGCTGGCCGTGGCGGTGATCGGCGGCCCGCTGACCATGACGTTCCTGACGCTCGAGATCACCGGCAGCCTGCCGATCACCGGGCTGGTGCTCGCCGCGGTGATCGCGTCCTCGCTGACCGTGCGCAAGACCTTCGGCTACTCCTTCGCGACGTGGCGCTTCCATCTGCGCGGCGAGAGCATCCGCAGCCCGCACGATATCGGCTGGATCCGGTCGCTCACGGTCGGCCGGCTGATGCGCCGGGACACGCGCGTCGTGGCGGCCGATACGCCGTTGGCCACCTTCATGCGCGCCCACCCCCTCGGCTCGCCCTCCCGGGTGATCGCGGTGGACGGGCAGGGGCGCTATGCCGGGATCGTGAACGTCCCCGAGGCGCACGCCGCCGCGCGGGAAGCCGACGCGGCGGCGCAGCCCGTGCTGGCCGACCTGCTGCTGCACACCGACGCTTTCCTCACGCCGGGCCTGAACGCCAAGGACGCCGCCGCCGCCTTCGACCGCACCGAGAGCGAGGCGCTGGCGGTGGTCGACGGGCCCGAGACCCGGAAGGTCCTGGGCCTGCTCACCGAGAGCCACACGCTGAAGCGCTACAGTGAGGAACTCGACCGTCAGCGCCGGGCCATGGCGGGGGAAATCGACTGATTGTCAGGCCCGGGTGTTGACCCGATACCGGCGCGGACCAATCACCTGACGCCGACGATCCGGGCACCGCGAGGGCCCGCTCTCCCAGAACGCGTGGAGGATTCATGCCCGGTCCAGAGACCAGCCCGCAGCGTCGCTACCGCATCGCGGTGATCCCCGGCGACGGCATCGGCAAGGAGGTGGTGCCGGAAGGCGTGCGCGTGCTGGAGCAGGCGGCCAAGCGGCACGGCTTCTCGCTCCAGCTCGACTGGTTCGATTTCGCCAGCTGCGACTATTACGAGCAGCACGGCCGGATGATGCCGGAGGATTGGAAGGCGCAGATCGAGACGCACGACGCGATCTATTTCGGCGCCGTCGGCATGCCCGAGCGGGTGCCCGATCACATCTCGCTCTGGGGCTCGCTGATCCTGTTCCGGCGGGAATTCGACCAGTACGCGAACCTGCGCCCGGTGCGGCTGATGCCTGGGGTGAAGTGTCCGCTCGCCGACCGCAAGCCCGGCGACATCGACTTCTGGGTGGTCCGGGAGAACACTGAGGGCGAGTACTCGAACGCGGGCGGTCGGATGTTCGCCGGCACCGAGCGGGAATTCGCCCTGCAGGAGACGATCATGACCCGGCACGGGACCGATCGGATCCTGAAATTCGCCTTCGAGCTCGCCCAGAAGCGCCCGAAGAAGCACCTGACCTCGGCCACGAAGTCGAACGGCATCTCGATCACCATGCCGTACTGGGACGAGCGGGTGAAGGCGGTGGCCGAAGCCTATCCGGACGTGCGGTGGGACCAGTACCACATCGACATCCTGACCGCGCATTTCGTGCTGAACCCGGACCGGTTCGACGTGGTGGTGGCCTCCAACCTGTTCGGCGACATCCTGTCGGATCTCGGGCCCGCCTGCACGGGCACGATCGGCATCGCGCCGTCGGGCAACATCAACCCCGAGCGGGTGCACCCGTCCGTGTTCGAGCCGGTCCACGGCTCGGCGCCCGACATTGCCGGCCAGGGGATCGCCAACCCGATCGGTCAGATCTGGTCCGGGGCGATGATGCTGGAGCATCTCGGCGAGCACGAGGCTGCGGCCGAGATCGTCGGCGGGATCGAGCGGGTGCTGTCCGAGCGGACGCTGCGCACCCGCGACCTCGGTGGGAATGCGGATACGCAGGCGTGCGGCAAGGCGGTGGAACAGGCGCTGGGGTAGGAGCGGTCTCAGCGACCGCGCTTCATTCTGAAGGCTGCTTAGGATGACGCGCGGGTCCCCTCTCCCGCACGGGAGCGGGGGCCTGTCGCGCTCCACTCCGTGAAAGCCGCCCGCCTCAGCGCGGGAGGCGGCGCACGTTCACCACGTTGCTCGCCGGCTCGGCCTTGCCGGACTCGGCCGGCAGGGTATCGAGGGCGGTCTTGACGATGGTCTGCGCGTCGAGCCCGGCCTCGGCGTACATCTTCTCCGGGCTGTCGTGGTCCTGGTAGGTGTCCGGCAGCGTCAGCGTCCGAACCCGCACCCGCCCCGCATCCAGCGCGCCTGTCTCGGCCAGAAGATGCAGCACCATCGCGCCGAACCCGCCGCGCGAGCCCTCCTCGATCGTCAGCAGGACCTCGTGGT
>NZ_JAKSYD010000100.1 GCF_022829605.1 Methylobacterium sp. E-065
AGACGACCACCTTGGCGTCGAAATCCCGCACAAGGGCGGCGACGCGGGCCACCTGTGCCGGATCGAGCCTGTCCTTGCCGGCTTGCCGCTGATAGCCGACCGTCGTCACGACACCGTCGATGTCGAGATAGATCGTCAGTGGTCCAACCCCGCTTTGCTCACTCAAGGGGCTGTTCCCGTTCCGCGCAGCCAATCGGCTGCCGTTGTGAGCGCCTACAACGCGCTCCCCGGATCGTCCAGCTTCGGGGGTGCGTCCGGATTCTGTCGATCGGCACCTAGATCACGAGCCGCGCTTCGATCAGATCGATCTCTCGGACGAGGCGACGCAGGAGCAGGTCATCGATGACCTGTGAGCGTCGCAGGCGGTAGAGCGCCTGGCGCTCGGCCTCGATGCCGGCGAGGCGCAAACGCTTCTCGGTGTTCGCTAGCTGCCGGGCGCGGCTGAGATCCTTCCGCCGCTCCGAGGTCGGCGCTTCGACACCCTCGTACCGGTCCATGGCTCTGGCGCCGGCCTCGACGGCGATCGATGCATCCTCCTGCTCTTCCACGAGGCGATGCTGCAGCGCCTCGATGGCCTTCACCGCATCGTCGCGCGCAGCGGCGCGGGCCGCATCCTCCTCGGCATCGTGGCTGGGCTCGGGCGGGAGACGAAGCCCGCGGAGCAGCGGCGGCAGAACCGTGCTCGCCAGGACGAGGGAGGTCAGAATCACGCCCATCGCCAGCAGGATCGCGAGGTCCCGGGCGGGGAACGGGGTGCCATCCTTGAGGGTCAGCGGCAGCGTCAGGATGCCCGCCAGGGTGATGGCCCCCTTCACGCCGGCCAAGGTGGTGGCGGCCACGAGGCGCCAGGTCGGTCCTTCGCGCTTGTCGCCACGCCGGCGCGCCTTCGCGAGCATGAACTGGAGAGAGATCCAGACCCAGACGAACCGGATCGCCATAAGGCCCGCGGTGATGATCAGGATCCAGGCGACGAGCCGGCCCGCCCCCTGCACGTCGGCCTGCTTCACGGCATGGCCGAACACCTCCGGCAACTGCTCGCCCAGCAGGACGAAGATCGCGCCGTTGGCCGCGAGCGCGACGGTGTCCCATACGGCGGTCCGGCGGACGCGGGTGGTGCCCAGGCTGCGTCCCTGGATCTCGACATACGTCATGGCGATGCCCGCGGCGACGGCGGCCAGGATACCGGAGGCATGCACGTGCTCGGCCGCGAGATAGGCACCGAACGGCGTGAGCAGGCTGAACAGGATCTGCAGGCCCGGATCCTCGCCCGTGCGCCGCCGCAGGAGGTCCTGGGCCCCCATCAGCACGAAGGTCGTCAGGGCACCGATGCCGACGCCTCCGAGTGCCAGCCAGACGAAGGTTGTCGCGGCCTCGGGGAGTGAGAAGGTGCCGGTAAGCGCGGCGGCGATGGCAAAGCGCAGGCAGACGAGGCCGGTGGCGTCGTTCAGGAGCGCCTCGCCCTCGAGGATGTGCATCAGCCGCCGCGGTACGGGTGCCTGCGCCGCGACCGAAGAGACGGCGATCGGATCGGTCGGCGACAGGACCGCGGCCAGGGCGAACGCCACGGCCAGCGGGATACCGGGGATCATGCCGTGGATCAGTGTTCCGATGCCGAGCACCGTCAGGACGACGAGACCGAGCGCGAGCGCCAGCACGGCCTTGCCGTCACGGAACAGGTCGCGTTTCGGGATGCGCCATCCGTCGAGGAACAGGAGCGGTGGCAGGAAGACGAGGAAGAAGATCTCCGGATCCAGCGACGTGCTGGGCAACGGTCCGAGGGCGAGCGCGACGCCGATGACGATCTGAATCAAGGGGAGCGGCAGAGGCAGCAGGCGACCGAGGGCACCACTCACCAGAACGGACAGCAGCAAGGCCAGAACGACGGTTACGCTTTCCATCTCTCTCTTTCGCTTGGGCCGTATCAACGAAGCGGGTCCCACCGGCACCGCGCCGCACGCCGCGATGCGCCATTGGGGCCGATCTATGCCAGCCGCCGAGGCCCGACGCAGGGTGTCCATCGCCGGGGCGCGCTGCCCGCAAGCCACCACAGATGCTGCGACGCTTGGCAACCTGTATCGGTTTTCAGGAGCGGTGACGCATCCCATCGGTCCTTACCCGAGGCGACGGCACCACCCGCGACACGGCTGAGCCGGAGCGGCTCGAGCGGGACGCGGCTGATCGCACATCGGTTGCGGCGTCGCGACGGCGGCGTCCAGCAAGGCGATCGTCCGGGCCGCGACGACCCGCCGGCTGCCCCGGCCGGCCGCACGTCGATGGGCGCCGTCCGAGATGCACACCATCCGGGCCGCAACGCGCATCTCGCTCCCGGTATCCCATCCGCGACGCTTGGCTTCGATGATGCATTGCGGCGTCACCGGATCGCTGTCGGCTTGGACGTCCATGATCTACCACCAACTGCATCACATCGTCGTTCGGCCAAGCCCTGTTCATCGTCCTGCCTCTGCGGCTTACTCGCGAAAGGGGCGGGCGTGAGCGACGCGATCGATTGGGCGGAGCGCCGCCGGATCGCCGAGCAGGCGCGCGGCGAGCGGCCCTGGTCGCTCTGGGGGCCGTATCTCAGCGAGCGGCAATGGGGCACCGTGCGCGAGGATTACAGCCGCGACGGCAATGCGTGGCGCTCGCTGACCCACGAGGATGCGCGCTCGCGCGCCTATCGATGGGGCGAGGATGGGCTTGCCGGTATCTGCGACGAACGCGGCCTGCTCTGCTTCGCCCTGAGCCTCTGGAACGGCCGCGATCGTATTCTGAAGGAGCGCCTCTTCGGCCTGACCAACGAACAGGGCAATCACGGCGAAGACGTCAAGGAGCACTACCACTACCTCGACGCGGTCCCGAGCCACGCCTACCTCAAGTTCCTCTACCGCTATCCGCAGGCGGCCTATCCGTACGACGATCTCGCGCGCGAAGGCTTGCAACGCAGCCGCGAGGTCCCGGAATTCGAGATCGATGACACGGGGATCTTCGAGACCAATCGCTTCTTCGACGTAACGGTCGAATACGCCAAGGCGGATGTCGACGACATCCACGTCGTCGTTTCCGCGACGAACCGCGGCTCGGAGGCCGCCGATCTCCACCTCGTGCCGCAGCTCTGGTTCCGCAACACATGGTCGTGGCGTGAGAATGGCCCGCGCCCGCGGATTGAGTGCCATCCCGAGGGCGGCATCGCCTGCGAGCATCCCCGCCTCGGCCGCTATCGGCTGGCCTTCGAGGGGCAACCGGAGGTGCTATTCTGCGAGAACGAGACGAACCTGCAGTGCCACGCCGGGCAGCCGGACGCCGAAGGCCCGTTCAAGGACGGTCTCCACGCGGCGATCGTTGACGGCGACGCCTCCGCGATCCGGCACGACACCGGCACCAAGCTCGGCCTCCACTACGCGAGCCGCCTGGAGCCGGGCGAAACGACGCGAATCCGCCTGCGGCTCTCGGCTGGGACGCGGACGCGCCCGCTCGATCTCGACAGCGGCGTGCGCGACCTGCGCGTCGCCGAGGCCGATGCCTTCTACGCCGACCTTCAGGATGGGATCGCTGATCCGGATGCCCGCGCGATCTTCCGGCAGGCCGCCGCGGGGCTGATCTGGTCGAAACAGCTCTACGCCTACGACGTGCAGGTCTGGCTCAAGGGCGATCCGCTGCAGCCGGTGCCGCCCCGGGAGCGCGACGGCGGACGTAACATCCACTGGCGGCACTTCGCGGCCTCCGACGTGCTGTCGATGCCGGACAAGTGGGAATACCCGTGGTTCGCCGCGTGGGATCTCGCCTTCCACTGCCTGCCGCTGGCGTTGCTCGATCCGGACTTCGCCAAGAAGCAGCTCCTGCTGCTGACGCGCGAATGGTACATGCACCCCAACGGCCAGCTCCCGGCCTATGAATGGGAGTTCTCCGACACCAACCCGCCGGTCCATGCCTGGGCGACCTATCGGGTGTTCGAGATCGACCGCAGCCGCCGCGGCGGCCGCGGTGATCTCGCCTTCCTCGAAGGCGTCTTTCACAAGCTGCTGATCAATTTCACATGGTGGGTGAACCGCAAGGATGCGGGTGGCCGCAACGTCTTCCAGGGCGGCTTCCTCGGCCTCGACAATGTCGGCGTGTTCGACCGGTCTCGGCCGCCGCCGGGCTTCGGCATGGTGCATCAGGCCGACGGCACCGCCTGGATGGCGCTGTATGCCCTCAACATGATGCGGATCGCCCTCGAACTCGCGCTCCACAACGACGTGTACGAGAGCACCGCCTCGAAGTTCTTCGAGCACTTCCTCCTCATCGCCGAAGCCATGACGGACATGGGCGGCGAGGGGTTCGGGCTCTGGGACGAAGACGACGAATTCTACTATGACGAGGTCGATATCCCCGGCGCGGGGCTGCTCCCGCTGCGGGTCCGCTCCATGGTCGGGCTGGTGCCGCTCTTCGCCGTCGAGGTGATCGAGCCCTCCGTGCTTCAGCGCCTGCCGGATTTCGCGCGACGTTTGAACTGGCTGCTGGAGAACCGCCCGCATCTCGCCCGCCTCGTCTCGCGATGGGACGAGGGCGGGGTCAAAGACCGCAAGTTATTGTCGCTGCTGCGCGGTCATCGAATGAAGGCGTTGCTGCGGCGGATGCTCGACGAGGCGGAGTTCCTCTCGCCGTTCGGCATCCGCTCGCTGTCAAAGGCGCATCGCGACCAGCCCTATTCCCTGAACGAGTTCGGCGCCTCTTTCACGGTTCGCTACGATCCGGCCGACTCCACATCGAACATGTTCGGGGGCAACTCCAACTGGCGCGGGCCCGTGTGGATGCCGATGAACTACCTGATCATCGAGGCCTTGCGCCGCTTCCACACCTATTACGGTGACGACTTCCGCGTGGAATTTCCGACCGGCTCGGGTGAGACGCGTACACTGGCTGCGATCGCTGACGCGCTCCAGGATCGGCTGATTGCCCTCTTCAGCAAGGACGAGTCCGGCGGCCGGCCGTACCGCGGCGACCGCGCGCCGATCCCGACGGCCCCAGGGGCTGAGGAGGCTCTCCTGTTCCACGAATTCTTCGACGGCGACACCGGTCGCGGACTCGGCGCCTCTCATCAGACAGGCTGGACGGCTTTGATTCTCAACCTTCTGCACAATCGGGCCAAGGTGCATCCATAGGCACGGTGTTGATCCGGCGATCGCCAAGTTCGCCGTCGCGCCCTCTGGCATGCCACCTGCACGATGGACGCCATCCAAGCGGTTGGAGACGCTCGATGAGGCGACGCGATGTACTTGCTGGCGTGACTGCCTTCCTTATCGCCGCACCAAGCCTCGTGCGTGCGCAGGCCGCCACGACGCTCAAGTTCGTCCCCTACGCCGACCTCGCCTTGCTCGATCCGTTGGTCAGCGCTTTCGTCACCCGCAACCACGTAATGATGGTGTTCGACACCCTCTATGCCCTTGACGCCGCCGGTGTGCCTCGGCCGCAGATGGTCGGAGGCGAGAGCGTCGAGGACGGTGGCCGGCGCGTGCGCCTGACCCTTCGCGACGGGTTGAGGTTCCACGATCGCACCCCCGTTCTCGGACGGGATGTCGTCGCCAGCCTCAAGCGATGGGCGAGCACCGATCCCTTCGGCCAGGCACTGATGGCGGCCACCGACGAACTCTCGGCGCCCTCCGACACGGTGGTCGAGTTTCGCCTTAAGCGCGCGTTCCCGCTCCTGCCGAACGCCCTCGCCAAGCCAACGAACCTTATGGCGGCCATCATGCCGGAGCGGCTGGCCGCGACACCGCCCACCACCCGGCTGACCGAGATGGTCGGCTCGGGCCCTTTTCGCTTCGTCGCCGACGAGCGCGTGTCGGGCGCGCGCAATGTGTACCGCCGCTTCGAGGGCTATGTACCCCGGACCGACGGACCGCCGAGTTTTTGCGCCGGCCCCCGCATCGC
This sequence comes from Methylobacterium sp. E-065, assembly GCF_022829605.1. Lineage (GTDB taxonomy): Bacteria > Pseudomonadota > Alphaproteobacteria > Rhizobiales > Beijerinckiaceae > Methylobacterium. The sequence goes on from NZ_JAKSYD010000100.1 coordinate 5,908, forward strand.
CCATTTCGACCGCGTCGAGTGGCTGACCAATCCGGACCCGGGCACGCAGATCGCCGCCTTGCAGGCTGGCGAGGTCGATTGGGTCGAGCAACCGCTGATGGATCTCGTGCCGAGCCTGCGCACGAACAGGGCGATCAAGTTGCAGGTCGTGGAGGATAAGGGGCTGATCGGCGTCCTGCGCTTCAATTTCCTCTATCCGCCCTTCGACAACCCGGCGATCCGCCGCGCCGTGCTCCGCGCCGTCAATCAGGCCGAGTTCATGCAGGCTGTCGCCGGTGACAACGCCGCCGTGGATACCCGGGTCGGGGTTTTCGGACCCGCCGGCCTGCCCATGGCCAACGATGCCGGCATGGAGGCCCTGAACGGGACGCACGATATCGCCCAACTCAAGCGCGACATCGCCGCAGCCGGCTACAAGGGCGAACGCGTCGTGTTCCTGTCGGCGACGGACGTCCCGCGTATCAACGCGATCTGCAGCGTCGGCGTCGCGATGATGCGACAGCTCGGCCTGAACGTCGACGAGGTCGCCACCGATTGGGGCACCGTGGTGCAGCGCGCCACGCGCCAGCAGCCGATCGACGCGGGCGGCTGGAACGTGTTTGGCTCGTTCTGGGGCGGCTACGACATGCTGAACCCGGCGGGCCACCTGCTGCTGCGCGGTACCGGGCTGAAGGGCTGGAACGGCTGGCCGACCGACGCGCAGCTTGAGCAGCAGCGTCAAGCCTGGATCGACACGGCAGACCAAGCCCAGCGGCTCGACATCGCGCGGAAGATGCAGATCCAGGCTTTCGAGGACGTCCCGTTCCTGCCGCTGGGTTCCTACCTCCAGCCGACGGCCTACCGGGCCGACCTCGACGGGATGCAGGTTGGTCTGCCGCTGTTCACCAATATCCGGCGGATTTGATTCGGACATCACCGCGGCGGAACAAGCATATCCGTAGAGCGAGCCTGAGCTGGTTCGTCATCGGCGGGATTTGTCCTCCGAAGCTCAATGTCGGGACCGGCGCGGAAATTGCCGTGGGTTGCGCACCCGTTGCCGGGCCGCATCGGCGCGGACACGATGTCCGCTTCCGAACCGCCCGGAAGCGTGGCTCCCTGTGCCGCTGGAGGACCGTCATGTTGCGCAAGTCCTGGCTGATCCTGTCGACGATCCTGCTCCTCGGTCCAAACGCCGCCGTGGCCGAAGAATTCACCGGTACGCTGAAGAAGGTGAAGGAGAGCGGTGAGATCGCCATCGGCTATCGGGATGCGTCGATCCCCTTTTCTTATCTCGACGGTGATCAGAAGCCGATCGGGTTCGCGATGGACATCTGTTACGCGATCACGGACGTGGTCAAAGCCGAACTCAAGCTTCCGAAACTGGCGGTCAAGCTGGTTCCCGTGACTGCCTCCACGCGGATCCCGCTGATGGCCAACGGCACGATCGACCTCGAGTGCGGCTCGACCACGAATAACGTGGACCGGCAGAAGCAAGTCTGGTTCACGAACACCCACTTCCTCACCGCGACGCGGTTCGCCTCGAAGAATTCGGCGCAGATCGACAAGATCGACGATCTGAAAGGCAAGACTGTCGTGTCGATCCCGGGCTCGACGAACATCGTACAGACCCTTGAGATCAACACCGCCAGAAGCCTCGGGATGACGGTTCTGCAGGCCAAGGACCACGGCGAGGCGTGGTTGATGGTCGAGAACGGTCGCGCGGCTGCCTACGTCATGGACGACGTCCTACTCGCCTCGCTGATTGCATCTTCGAAGGAGCCGGACGCCTATCGGATCTCGTCGGACGCTCTCTCCCGTCCGGAGCCCTACGGGATCATGGTGCGCAAGGACGATCCGGCGTTCAAGAAGGTAGCGGATGTCGCCACCGCCAAGCTGTACGTCAGCCCGGAGGGCAAGGCGCTCTACGACAAGTGGTTCACCAAGCCGATCCCGCCGCGCGGGATCAATCTCAACTTCCCGATAAACGCGTCCATGATTAAGACCATGATGCATCCGAGCGATAGCCCGGACCCGGCGATGTACTGAAAAGCCTGACGAAACAAAGCGCTGCCATCCGAGCAAGCCGCTGGGGCCACCGTCAAGCGGCCATCCAACCGATCACCTGTGGTCACCGGTGCCGACCATCGATGCGGGGCGACTGCGGCGTAGGTCGCGTTATCCCCGCCCTTGCCGGTCCGATGGCGGCAGCTTGGCCGTTTTGATGAGCCGTCCCTCCGGATCAGGCGTGCGTCGAACCGCAGAGCTCGAGAATCAGGACTGGCATGGGCCGTGCGAACCACTCGGGGCGATGAATGAACCGAGACCTGCTGTGAGCCCTGAATCCTCTGCCTCCGCTACCGAGCCGCTCGGTCTCGGGCTCTTCCTAATGGGTCTGCTCGCCGTTGCGTTCTTCGGCTTCATCGGGCTCTGCGCCTTCGCGCCGGCCTGGAGCGCCGCGCCTCTCGTCCCGGGTGGCAGCGTCAACGCCGCCTTCGTCCTGGGACTTGGCGTGATCGGCCTCGGGGTCGTCCTCACCGGCCTCTACGTCGTAGTCGCGAACCGTGCCGAGGCGCGGGTCTTCTGCGCCCGCTCCTGAATCGGGACGCGCGGAATGAACCTCGTGGCGATCGGCCTCTTCCTTGTCTTCGTGGCGCTCACCCTTTGGATCACATGGTGGGCCGCGCGGCGCACCCACTCGGCGCAGGATTTTTACGCCGCGGGCGGACGCATCACCGGTTTTCAGAACGGCCTTGCCATCGCGGGCGACTTCATGTCGGCCGGCGCCTTTCTGGGTCTGACAGGCCTCGTCGTTGCCAACGGCTTCGACGGCTTGATCTACGCGGTGGGCTACACCACCGGCATGCCGATCGTGGTGTTCCTGCTGGCTGAGAAGCTGCGGCGGCTTGGACGCTTCACCTTCACCGACGTGGTCTGCACCCGCCTCGCCGAGCGTCCGATCCGTGTGTTCGCGGCCTGCGCCTCCCTCGTTGTGGTGGCGTTCTACCTCATCGCCCAGATGGTCGGCGCCGGTCAGCTGATCCAGCTGCTGTTCGGCCTCGATTATCTCTACGCCGAGTTCGTCGTCGGCGTGCTGATGGTCTGCTATGTCATGTTTGGCGGCATGGTGGCGACGACCTGGGTGCAGATCGTCAAGGCAGTGCTGCTTCTGATCGCCGGCTTTACCATCGCCGGCCTGCTGCTCGCCCGCTTCGGCTTCGACCTCAATGCCCTTTTGGCGCGGGCTGCCGCCGTTCATCCGAAAGGCGCGGCGATCCTCGCGCCGCAGTTTCCGGCCAAGGATCCGCTTTCGGCCTTCTCCCTGGGTCTCGCACTGATGCTGGGCACGGCGGGTCTGCCGCACATCCTCATGCGCTTCTTCACCGTGCCGGATGCCCGCGCCGCGCGCCTTTCGGTGTTCTGGGCGGCAACCTTCATGAACGCCTTCTTCGCCCTGATCTTTCTGCTCGGCTTCGGTGCCGTGGCGCTGACCGCCGGCAATCCGGCCTATGTCGATGCGGCCGGGATGCTGCGGGGCGGCGGCAACATGGCGGCGATTCACCTCAGCCACGCCGTAGGAGGGGACGCCATGATGGGCTTCGTCTCGGCTGTGGCCTTCGCCACCATCCTGGCGGTCGTGGCCGGGCTGACGCTCGCCGGAGCCAGCGCGGTCAGCCACGATCTGTACGCCAGCGTGTTCCGGCGTGGGCGCGTCGACGAGCGCCGGGAGGTACAGGTCTCGCGCATCGCAACTTTGGTCCTGGGCCTCGTGGCGATCGGCCTGGGCATCGCCTTCAAGGGCCAGAACGTCGCCTACATGGTCAGCCTCGCCTTCGCGGTCGCCTGCTCGTCGACCTTCCCGGTTCTGATCCTCGCGCTGTACTGGCGCGGCCTGACCACGCTCGGCGCCGTCGCTGGCGGGACAGCCGGCTTGGTCAGTGCGCTGGTCCTCACGGTGCTCGGACCGGCGGTTTGGGTGAAGGTCCTGGGGCACGCCGCCCCGCTCTTTCCGCTCGATCCACCGGCCCTCGTGACCTTGCCGCTGGCCTTCGCGACCTGCTGGCTGGTCTCGCGCCTCGACCGCAGCCGTCAGGGCGCCACCGATCGCGCGCGTTTCGAAACTGTGCCGGCCGAATAGTTTTTAGGGACTCGACGATGTTCAAGCTGATCAGCGCGACCCCGAGCCCCTACGCCCGCAAGGTACGCATCGCTCTCGTCGAGAAGGGACTGCCCTTCGAACTGCTGACCGAGGTGCCGTGGGATTCCACGACAAGTCTGCCGCTCCACAATCCGCTGGAGAAGCTGCCCGTGTTGCTGCTGCCCGATGGCGGCAGCGTCTACGAGTCGAGCTACATCCTGCAATACCTCGAACTCATGCACCCCGGGACGCCGATGCTGCCCGACGATGTCCTCGGGTCGCTCGCGGCGCGCAAGCTCGAGGTTCTGTGCGACGGTATCTGCGATGCCTTGGTGCTCACCTTCTTCGAGCGCCAACGCGGCGAGCACGCGAGTGCCTCCTGGTTGGCGCGCCAACGCCGCAAGATCGAGGGCGGCCTGGCCGAGATCGCGCGCCTTGTCGGCGATCGCGAATGGGCGGTGGGTGACCGCTTCGGCCTCGGCGACATCGCGGCCGGCACGGCGGTCGGCTATCTGTCGGTGCGCTTCGCCGAATTGCCCTGGCGGGATCTCTATCCGAACCTAGCTGCCTTCAGCGACCGCCTGGAGCAGCGGCCCTCGTTTCGGAACTCGGTGCCCTATGCTCAGACCATCACCGACCGTGTGATGTAGGCCGGGCTACTGTTCGCGACCCCCTTTCGCTAGCCGGCAAAAAGGCGCTTCCGCCTCCCGATGAGTCGGCGATTTGGCTGGCGCCAAACTGGCGACCGATTGCCGTTACGGTTTCCCGGAAGGGCACGCCTTCCTCGGCCGCAGCGTGGCAGGGCTCTCCGCGCGCTCCGCGTCTGAGGGCGGAGCGGTAGATACGCGCTGCAGCGATACGGTGGGGCGAGGGCTACAGGTTTGCGCCGTCACCCAGCTGACCGGACATGCCGTTCTCGCATGCAATGGCCGCTCAGCGTCGGATTTCGATCCGACAAAATCGAATAGTCTTTATTCGAGCGTTCATCGCGTCGGACGTCAAAGCCCGACCATGTTCCGGAAAGCATGGGCAGCGTGGCGCTCAGGGGGGCGGTCGCCCGCGCCGAACAGCTTCCGCCGAAGCGATCCGGGCGCATACGCGGTCTTGTAGAGGCCGCGATCCTGAAGTTCGGGGATCACGAGGTCGATGAAGTCCGAAAAGCTCTCCGGCATGACGATCCGGCTGAGATTGAAGCCGTCCACCTCGCCTTCTTCGACCCAAGATTGCAGCTCATCGGCGACGGAAACGGCGTCGCCGGTCAACACGGCGTAGCGCCCGCCCAGGCCAAGTTCCGCCAGGAGGTCGCGCTTGGTCAGCCCACGTTTCGCCGCTGCTGCCGTCGCCGACTGGATCGCGTTACCGGGACCATAGGGGATCGGCTCGTCGAGGCCGTAGCGGGCGAAGTCGATGCCTGTAGAGGCCGAGAAATGCGCGAGCCCGGCCTCGGCGCTGGCGTAGCGCATGTATTCGGCGCGCTTATCCTCGGCCTCCGCGCGGGTACGGCCGGGGATGACCGCGATGCCGATGAACATCTTCACGTCCTGCGGGTCGCGTCCGGCCGCGGTGGCCTCAGCGCGGATGGCGCGCACGGCCTCTCGGGCGGACGGCTTGTCCCGGGCCGAGATGAACACGCATTCGGCGTGCCGACCCGCGAAGGCACGGCCACGGCCGGAGGCGCCCGCTTGGTAAAGGACGGGCGTCCGCTGGAGTGAGGGCTCGCAGAGATGGGTTCCCTCGACCGCCAGGAACTCGCCGCGATGAGAAACCGGCCGGATCTTCGCCGGACCGCTGAAGACGCGTGCTGCGCGGTCACGGCGCACCGCCGCATCGTCCCAGCTTCCCTCCCAGAGCTTGTAGAGCACCTCCAGATACTCGTCGGCGTAATCGTAGCGGCGATCATGGGCCGGGAGCGTTTCGCCCCGGCCGCGATGGGCGCTTTCGAGGTAGCCGGTGACGATGTTCCAGCCGACCCGGCCGTCGGTGAGGTGGTCGAGGGTCGAGAACCGCCGGGCGAAGGTGTAGGGCGCCTCCGCGAAGACGTTGACGGTGACGCCGAAGCCCAGATGCTCCGTCACCGCCGCCATGGCCGGGACGATCAGCGTTGGGTCATTGACCGGCACTTGCACGGCCTCCCGCGCGGTCACGTCGATGCCGCCGCCGTAGATGTCGTAGACGCCGAGGATGTCGGCGATGAACATTCCGTCGAATAGTCCGCGTTCCAGAAGCTGCGCCTGATCGGTCCAATAGCGCAGCGTTTTGTAGGCGCTGGATTGGTCGCGCGGGTGGGTCCACAGGCCGTGGTGGATGTGTCCGACGCAGTTCATGTTGAACGCGTTGAGACGGATCTGCTTGCGGGGGGCCGTCATCGCGCCCGGAGCCTGCGCACCACGCTGTCGCCGGCGATCTGCACGAGGCACACCAGGACGATCAGCATCGCGATCACCACGGACATCACCGTCGTGTCGAAGCGCTGGTAGCCGTAGCGGATGGCGACGTCACCGAGTCCGCCCGCACCGACCGCGCCGGCCACCGCCGAAGCGCCGATCATCGATACGACCGTGATGGTGAAGCCGCCGACGATCCCCGGCAGGGCCTCGGGCAAAAGCACGTGGAGGAGGATGTGGCGGCGGCGGCAGCCGATGGATTGCGCGGCCTCGATCAGCCCGGGATCGACCTGCCGTAGCGAGACCTCGGCGATCCGCGCGAAGAACGGCGTCGCGCTCACGGCGAGGGGGACGATCGCGGCCCAGACCCCGATGGTGGTGCCGACGACGAGCCGGGTGAACGGAATCAGCGCTACGAGTAGCACGATGAAGGGCACGGCGCGGAAACCGTTCACCACCATGCCGACGAGACGGTTGGCCCGCGGCGCCGGAAAGATCCCGCCGGGCTCGGAGGTGACGAGGAACAGCGCGAGGGGAATGCCGGCGAGAAAGGCGATCGCCGCGGACACGCCGACCATGAACAGGGTGTCGAACGCCGCCTGCCAGAGTCGGTCAATCATCTGCGGCGACATAGCCGATCCTTTCGACGGTTTCCCCGATGGCCCTCAGCCGGACCTCTGCCTCGGTGCCGGCGGCGGCGATGAGCAGGTGGCCGACCGCGTGCCCCTGGATCCGCTCGATGCCGGCCTGCAGCAGGTGCACGGGCCCGCCCGTGGCCGCGACAAGAGTCGACAGGTCGGGCGGTGTCCGCCCGGAATAGGTGATCCGCAACACGGCCCTGCTGCCGGGTGTCGGGTAGGGCGTGAGCCGTCCCGCCAGATCCTCCGGCAGGTCGCGGGTCAGGGGGGCGAGCAGCGCCCGCGTCGCCGGGTGCTCCGGCGTGCCGAGAACCCGCCAGACCGGCCCGGACTCGGCGATCCGGCCCGCCTCCAGCACCACGACGTTAGTGCAGATCTCGCGGATCACGCTCATCTCGTGGGTGATGAGGATGATGGTGAGACCGAGCCGCCGGTTGATGTCGCGCAGCAGGCTCAGGATCGACACGGTGGTTTCCGGGTCAAGCGCCGAGGTCGCCTCGTCACAGAGCAGGATCTCCGGGTCGCTCACCAGGGCGCGGGCGATGCCGACGCGCTGCTTCTGCCCGCCCGACAGGCGGGACGGATAGGTCTCAGCCTTGTCCTCAAGGCCGACGAGGCGCAGCGCCTCCTCCACCCGGTGGGCGATCTCCGCCTTGCCGACCCCCGCCACCGTGAGCGGCAGCGCCACGTTCTGGCGGACGGTCTTGGCCGAGAGCAGGTTGAAGTGCTGGAAGATCATGCCGATGCGGCGGCGCAGGGCCACGAGGCCGTCGGTCCCCAGAGCGGCGATCGGTTCGCCATCGACCAGCACCCGGCCCGATGTCGGCCGCTCCAGTCGGTTGACGGTGCGCAGCAGGGTCGATTTCCCGGCGCCGGAACGGCCGATGATGCCGAAGATCGCGCCACACGCGATGTCGAGGCAGACGTCGTCGAGCGCGAAGACCTCGCCAGCCGCAGAGCGGTATGTCTTCGAAACATTCTCGAACCGCACGGTGCCGCGCAAGCCTGCTTCGACCCGGATGAGCGGGATCGCATCGGGACCTGCCGTTTCCCGTTGGGCCGGGCGTGCCGTCCCGAGACTGTCCAGAGCCAGGACCGCCATGGTCAATTCCGCCATGCGAGCAGATACAACTTGTCGCTGCCGGCGAAGGAGGTGTGGATCTGCTGCCTCACGGCCTCGGAGTTCTGGAAGAGAGCGACGAATTTCCTGATCGTCGGATCCTCCTTGCGCGACGCTTTGGCGACGAAGCTCACCGCGAACAGCTTGTCCTCGATTCCGGAATAGATCAGACCGCTCGTCGGATCGAAGGCGCCGGCGGCGACGATGAAATGCGGATAGCCTTGCGCGAGATCGACATCGCCGGTGATCCGCACGAGCTGCGGTCCCTCGACCTCGGTGAAGGTCAGCTTCTTCGGGTTCTCGGTGATGTCATCGACGGTGCCGAGGAAGCCGACGCCGTCCTTGAGCTTGATGAGGCCGGCTTTCTGGAGGAGCAGAAGGGCGCGCCCCTGATTCACCGGATCGTTGGCGATGGCGACCTTTCCGCCCGCCGGTATCTGATCCAGGCTCTTATGCCTGAGCGAAAACAGCCCGATATTCTGCAGGATGCCGAGCCCGACGATGTCGAACCGGTAGCCCTTCTGCTTCGCGGCGTTCTCCAGGAAGGGCCGATGCTGGAAGAAGTTCAGGTCGATATCGCCGGCATCAAGGGCGACGTTCGGCGTCGTCCAGTCGCTGAACTCGATCACCTTCAGCTCGATGTCCTGCGCCTTGGCTTCCTTGGCGACGGCGTTGAGCGCATCGCTGTAGGCGCCCGGCACGGTTCCGATCCTCAAGGTCTCGGCCTCTGCCGCTATCGTGCCCAGGCACAACAGGGCGAGGGCGACGGTCTTCAGAAAGCGCATCGGTCGTGGACTCCGGTCGACCGGCTCAGGTGAGACACGGCAGGATGTCGAGGGTTCGAACTCAGTGCGGCGGCCGCGTCGCTCAGGACGGGCGGACCGGAAGGACCGAGCCGCGGTAGCGGGTGCGGATGAATGCCGCGACTTCGGCCGAAGTCAGCAACGTCCCGAGGCGCAGCACGCGGGGATCCTTCGCCAGGCCCTCGGTCGTGACGAGGACGTTCGCATACGGGTTGCCCTCGGCGCGTTCGAGCGCGAGCGCATCCCGCGCCGGCTCCAGCCCCGCTTCCAACGCGTAATTTCCGTTGATCACCGCGAGGGCAACGTCATCGAGGGAGCGCGGTAGTTGCGGTGGCGCGATCTCGACGAACCGGAGTTTCTTCGGATTCTCGATGACGTCATCAAGGGTTGCGAGTGCACCCGCGTCCTTCGTGCGCAGCCGGATCAACCCGTTGGCCTGCAGCAGCAACAGTCCGCGATTGGTGTTCGAAACGGTGTTCGACAGGGAGACGAGACCGCCGGTCGGCAGGGCATCGAGCGCCTTGACGCGGCGGCTGTACAATCCGAGCGGTTCGATATGCACCGCCGCGACGACCGCGAAGTGCACCCCCATGGCGGCCTCTTCGGTGCGAAGGAAGGGCACGTGCTGGAAGAAGTTGGCGTCGGCGTCGCCGTCCCGCAGCAGGGCGTTCGGACGAAGATCGCCCGAGATCTCAATGATCTTCAAAGGGAGGTCGGCAGCGAGCTTGTCCGCGACAAAATCGAGGATTTCCACGTGTGGAACGGACGAGGCCACGACCCGCAGCGGCGCCACTGCTGCACGTGCCGGTCCGAGGCTCAAGGCCACGGCGCCGGACAGAAATACACGACGGGTCGATGCAGGCACGGTATGCACTTTTTGAAGTCGTCTTGAAGATAAGCGTTCTTCTTCGTATCCCGAAACACAGCACTTCGTGCAAGAGTAGCAAATATCGAATTTCAACCTGTTTGAGGAGCATCGTTTCCGTGTTCCTCTGTTTGAAACGATCGATGTTCTCCCGCTCGCTGTCGTCATGGATTTTGGGCTTCGACATGAGTCGTTTCCGGGCGGCGGGCAAGTCGGGATCGTCCGCTTCGAAGGCTACCAAGCCAGCGACTGGAAAATCGGTTTTCCGTTAGTTCAGGCGCTGCCGCCGACAACATCCAATCGTGGAGCGGTAACGGCTGCGGCGGGGATTTGCGGCATGATCGGTGGGACGCCGCGCGTGGCCTCCTTGAGGAAGCCGCGATCCTCCCAACGAAATCCGGACGATCCAACGAAAAGGTCTTCCAAATATTGTGGTGCATGCAGAAGGACGTTGCGGATCGAGCCTTTGCGGGAGCAAACCACTTTTCCGCCCTCTGTCTTCGGGCGCATTTGCCGACGGATCGCGCGTCGACAGTTGTGATGGCGGTAACAATAAAATTTTTGATTGCGAGATCAAGAGACGTATAAATTACCGGATATGGTGTAGAATTGGCGGCATCATCCTTTTGATTCAAATCGCCCGCCAGAAAGTACTTGGAATATCTAGCCCATGGCGGGTCGACGGGTGGTGATGAGAACATCATCTCCGGCGATTGCGATCCGGGCCGCCCGCCACGCCGCAATTCCCTGTCCGCGTCGCGACGACACCCGGATCGCGCAGTTGAGGCGCGCGATCTTTGGAATGCCCCGCTGATTGACTTGACCGCCAGATCCTTTCCTGAGCTCTCCCATAGCCGCCGTTTCCGCAGGGCGGTGCTTCTCAAGGTATCGTTGATGTCCGCAACCCGCCGACTCGTCCTGGCCGCCGGCCTCGCCCTGGCGACCCTGCCGGGGTCGTTCGGGCAGATGGCCCGCGCCGAGGATCCGAAGGAGATCCGCCTCGATTGGGCGACCTACAATCCGGTCGGCCTGCTCCTGAAGGAGAAGGGTTTTCTGGAGGAGGCACTGGCGCCGAAGGGTATCAAGGTCCGCTGGGTCCAATCGCTCGGATCCAACAAGGCGCTCGAGTACCTGAATGCCGGCGCGATCGACGTCGGCTCGGCGGCGGGCGCCGCGGCCCTCGTGGCGCGGATCAACGGCAATCCGATCCGCGCGATCTACGCCTTCTCGCGCCCGGAATGGACGGCCCTCGTCACCCGTAAGGACACCGGCATCGCCAAGCCCGCCGACTTGAAAGGGAAACGCGTCGCCGTCACCCGGGGTACCGATCCGCACATCTTCCTCATTCGCGCGCTCCAGGGTGCAGGCCTGACCGAGAAGGACGCCAAGCTCGTCCTGCTCCAGCATGCGGATGGCCGAACCGCCCTCGATCGCGGGGACGTCGACGCCTGGGCGGGGCTCGACCCGATGATGGCCGCGGCCGAGATCGAGAACGGCGACGTGCTGTTCTACCGCGACGCGGCGGCCAACACTTGGGGCCTGCTCGATGTGCGCGAGGCGTTCGCGCAGGCCCATCCTGATCTCGTACAAGTGGTCATCGCGGCCTACGAGCGCGCCCGCGCCTACGCGCTGGCCAACCCGCAGGCGCTCAGCGCATCCCTGGTCGCCGCAACCAAGCTTCCCGAACCGGTGATCGCTCGCCAGTTGGAGCGCACCGACCTGTCGCAGCCGACGATCGGGTCGGCCCAGGCGGAAGCGATCAAAGCGGCTGGCCTTGCCCTTCAGCAGGCCGGCGTGATCCCGTCTAATACGGATGTCGCCGCCGCGGTCGATGCTCTGCTCGACTCGCGCTTCAATCCCGTCGCCGCCCGTTGAGGCGGGGATGCCGGTGTTGCGGCAGGGTGGCCGCTTCGGTCTCGGGGTCGGTCTCGCGCTCGCGCTCCCGATAGCCCTCGCGGTCGGATGGGAGATCGCGGTCGATACCGGTGCGGCATCCGGGCGCCTTTTGCCGCCGCCGAGCCGGATCGGCGCCACGCTTTTTGAACTCGCCGCGTCGGGCGATCTCCTGTCCCACGTCGAAGCGACGCTGATCCGGGCCGGCCTCGGTTTCCTCGGGGGTGCCGCCGCCGGGATCCTGATGGGCACCGCGGTCGCGATGCTGCCGCTGGTGCGCCGGATCTGCGATCCGAGCCTGCAGGCGCTGCGCGCGGTTCCGTCGCTCGCCTGGGTCCCGCTTTTCATCCTCTGGTTCGGCATCTTGGAGACGCCGAAGATTCTGCTGATTGCCGTCGGGGTGTTCTTTCCCGTCTATGTCGGCGTGTCCGGAGCGATCGGCTCGGTCGACCGCAAACTCGTCGAGGTCGGGCGGATCTATCGGTTGTCGCGCCTCGCCATGGCCCGGCGCATCCTGCTCCCTGCAGTACTGCCCGCGACGCTGGTCGGGCTGCGCACCGGCCTCGGGCTCGGCTTCCTGTTCGTGGTCGCGGCCGAACTCATGGGGGCCTCCGAGGGCCTCGGCTACCTGCTCGTCGATGGCCAGCAACTCGGCAAGCCCGATCAGATCCTGGCCGCCATCATCGCCTTCGCGCTGGCCGGGAAGCTGGCCGACACGCTCTTTGTCGTGCTGACGCGCCCCTTGACGCGCTGGCAGGATACGGTGCGGGAAAGCCTGTGAAGGCCGAGCGCCAAGGTGGTGGCGTCTGGCACGCTGAGATGTCCCGCTCGTTCCAGGGTTGCCTGTGCTGATCGTCGATTCCCTCTCGAAGACCTATGCGGACGGCACGCAGGCGCTTTCGAACATCGGCCTGTCGGCCGCGCCAGGCGAGATCGTCGCGCTGATCGGCGGATCCGGTTGCGGCAAGACGACCTTGCTCCGGCTGATTGCGGGACTCGATCGTGGCAGCGCCGGGGCCGTGGCGGTCGATGGCGAGACGATCCTTGAGCCGCATCCCCGTGTCGGCGTCGTTTTCCAGGAACCGCGGCTGCTGCCCTGGCTGACCGTCGCCGATAATGTCGGCTTCGGTCTGGGCGGTCTCGGGCGATCGGAGAACCGGGCGCGTGTGACCGAAGCCCTGGAGCGGGTCGGTCTGGCGGAGCATGGCCGGCGCTGGCCACGGGAGTTGTCCGGCGGTCAGCAGCAACGCGTGGCCATCGCCCGGGCGTTCGTCCCGCGACCACGGGTGCTGTTGCTCGACGAACCTTTCTCCGCGCTCGATGCCTTCACGCGCCGCGGCCTGCATGAGCAGCTGCTCGATCTCTGGGCCGCATCGAAACCCACGATCCTGATCGTCACGCATGACGTGGGTGAGGCCGTGACGCTGGCCGACCGGGTCGTGGTGATGCGGCCGAAGCCGGGCCGGCTCGAAGAGACCGTCGCGATTGATTTGCCGCGCCCGCGCGATCCGGTCTCGGCGCGCTACGAGGAGGCGGTACGCCGGGTCATGGCCGCCCTCGATCGCTCATTGCATCCCCCGATCGCGCGCCGTGACCCGGCACCCGAGATGCGGGCCGGCTGGTGGTAGAGGTCCTTCGTTGCGATCTCGAAGTCCAGACGACGATCGCGGATCAACCCGTCGGGATCGGATCGCGGCAATCGACCAAACGCCTCATCCCGGCGCGAGATCGAGGGCGTAGAGATGTTCCTTCGACGTGATGAACAGGCGGGCCTCGTCCGGGCCAAAGCAGCAGTTCGAGCAGACCTGCGGCGTTGGGATCAGCCCGAGCCGATGTCCCTCCGCCGAAAAGACCTGCACCCCGGCCTCTGAACTCGTCCAGATCCAGCCACGGCGATCCACGCAGAAGCCGTCGGGCACTCCGGGCTCGACCGTGGCGAAGACGGACGGCGCGCCGAGGGTCTGATCGTCTTCGACCGGGAAGGCGTAGATCGTGTGGCCGTCGGCGCCTTCCGTGCGCGAGGTGTCGCTGACATAGAGGGTGCGGCCATCCGGTGCGAAGGCCAGCCCGTTCGGCTGGCCGAGATCGGCCATGCGGCGCACGATCCCCGAAGTCGGATCGTAGCGGTAGACGCTGCGATGGTCGAGGTCGGGTTCTGCCAGCACCCCTTGTTTGGGTTGACGCAAACCGTATCCCGGATCGCTGAACCAGAGGGCGCCGTCGGCGGCGCAGATGACGTCGTTCGGCGCGTTGAAGCGGCGCCCCTCGTAGGTTTCGACCAGGGCGCCGTATCGGCCATCCGGAGTCGTCCGGGACAGGCGGCGATTCCCATGCTCGCAATGGATCAGGTCGCCGTTCCGGTCGACGGCGTTGCCGTTGATGAAGGGCGTCGCGTCGATGACGACGCGCACGCAGCCATCCGTATGCCAACCGAGCACGCGACGGCCTTCGATGTCCGACCACACCAAGATGTCCCGGGCCGGCCACCAAGTCGGGCCTTCGCCGAACGTGGCTTGGTCGTAGAGCGAAACCAGGCGCGCATGGTGCGGAACGGCCTCGGAGAAGCGCGGGTCCGAAGCGCGCGGGGGATCGATGTGGGATACGGGCGCCGGCGGGCCGGGCCGGCGCAGAAGGTTCGATGCGGATTGCGCGATCATGACTCCTCGGCAACGCAGCCATCCGGCGGCCGGAACGCGGCCGCCATCGGTTCGATAATCACCCGCACGCGCGGCTGTTCTATCGCCGATCCGGATTTCCGCTGCAGGGGTGGCTCCGGTGCGAGCGTGCCGGTCGCGGTCACGGATGCGCGCGACGTATCGCCGGCGGAGTGTCCGCGGCGCGCTCCGCCCTATCGGCTCAGTCGATCGCCCCTTGATGGTTTCCGCGTCCGGTGGCCTCGTCAGGCCGTTCTGACGGCCTGCTCGGCGCGCCGGCGCAGGGCCGCGCGGTCGATCTTGTTGGTCGAGGCGAGCGGGAGCGCGTCGACGAACCAGACCCGGCGGGGATGCTGGTAGGCCGGCGCGTGGGCGAGTGCGTGCGCCTTGAGGGCGGCCTCGTCGACAAGGGCGCCGGGCCGGCGGACCACGAAGGCGACGGGCTTGGTGCCCTTGATGGCGTCGTCCACGGGCACCACGCAGGCTTGGAGCACCGCGGGGTGGCGCTCCAGCACGATCTCGACCTCGCCGGGAAAAATGTTCTCGCCGCCGGAGACGAACATGTCGTCGGTCCGGCCGACGAAATAGTAGAACCCGTCCGCGTCGCGGCGAAAAACGTCGCCGGTGTCGTAGAAGCCGTCCGCCGTGATCGGCACCGGCACGTCCGGCCGGTTGTGGTAGCCGAGCATGATCGCGGGGCTGCGCACCTGCAGGATGCCGATCTCCGGGGCGTCCGGCCCGAGGAGGCGCAATGCGACCTGGAGATGCGGCGCGCCGACCGACGCGACCGGCGTCGGCAGGCCGTCCGGATGGTCGCCGAACACGACCGGGCCGCCCTCGGTGGTGCCGTAGGCATTGAGGATGCGGGCGTTCGGCAGGAGGGCGCGGATCTGCCCGGCCAGGGCGTCGTTGACCGGCGCCGATCCCATTCGAACCGTGCGCACGCTGGTGAGGTCGGCCTCCGCGAGGAGATCCGGCTCCCGCAGCATCATGGCGATCATCGGCGGCACGGCGGTGAGCCACGTGCAGCGGTATCGGTCGATCGCCGCGATGTAGGCCCGGGCCTCGAATTGCGGCAGCAGAACCATCGTTGCGCCGGCCGCGCAGACCAGGAGCGCCAGGGCCAGAGCGTTCATGTGATAGAGCGGCGCCGCCACGAGCAGTCGGTCGTCGCGCAGCTTCGTCTCCGCGGCGCGCGTCCGGGCCACCCAGAGATGGCTGGCATGGCTCAGCCGCACGCCCTTCGGTCGGCCCGTGGAGCCGGACGTGTAGAGGAACAGAGCCGCCTCGTCGGGCTCGGGCACGATCGGTACGAAGGGCCCGGGATCGAGCCAGGCCGCAAAACCGGCTGGCCCGCCCTCATCGAACACGGCGACGTGAATGTTGAGACCGAGCCCCGCCAGCATCGCCCGACGCGGGCCGTCGCAGAGCACGAGCTGTGCGCCGCAATCGTCGAGCACGGCGGCGATCGTGGCCGACGGAAACTTGTGATTGACCGGGACCGGGACCACGCCGGCCCGCATCGCGCCGAGAAGCGCCGCGATGGTGTCGGGCCGATTGGCCGCGAGGATCGCGATTCGTGTCCCGCGGGCGATCCCGCCACGGGCGAGGCCGCGCGCGAAGGCGTTGGCTCGGGCGTCGAGGTCGGCGCGGGTCATCACCACGGGCTCGCCATCGGGGGCGACGCCGATGATCAGTGGCTTGTCCGGCGGCCCGGACCGGTCGACGAGGTCGCCGAGATTGGTCGCATCGGTGGCCGGGCGCATCATGGGGCTGCCCTGCACGGGAGTTGAAGGCCGAAGGCCGGCAGCGTCAGCTCGGCCTTGTCCGGCCCGTGCCGGACCCACGTTGCCGCTGGGAGGGCAGTCGCGCGGGCCTCAAGGGCATCGAGGCCGCGGAAGCGCAACGCCAAAGTGGCGAAGCGGGCCGCCGGCCCCGGCACGATCGCGATCCGCGTCGTCCCGAGCCGCAGGGTCCAGACGCCGCCCGCGGCCTCGGCCGGCGCGCCGCTCGCGGCCGCGTAGAGAGGGGCGTCAACCTCCGGTGCCGGGCTCTCGATCGTCAGCGCGTCGATGCCCGAAAAGCCGTTCGGATGGTCGAGCCATTCTGGGCGCCAGACGAGATCCGGGGTCAGGTGCTCGCAATGGTAGAGGCGACCCGCTGGAAACAAGTGTGCCGGAACCCGCACCGTGCGGAACCGGGCCGCTTCCTCGTGCCCATCGACTATCACCGGACGCGAGAAGGCGACGGGTGGGCCGGCCGCGAGCCCCAGAGCGGCAAGGCGGGCTTGGGTCGCGTCCGCGTCCCGGCTTGCCACCACGAGCCCGTTCAGGCCGAACGGGCTGTCCAGAACGTCCTGTCGCTGCGCGCCGCTTTCGGGCACGCCGACGAGTTCCAGGTAGGGGCCCGGCGTCATCATCAGGTGGTTGATGGAGCCGAGCGAGTGGTGGCCGCGGGGCGTAAGCCGGAAGCCGAGGGCAGCGAACAGGTCCGCCGCCTCGTCCATCCGCCGCAGCACGTTGATCACCACATGGTCGAGGGCCCCGTCCGCCGGGGCGGCGGGGTGCGGCCCGCTCATTTGGCCGGCGCTGTCATGTAGACGCCGCGCCCGCTCGCGAGCAGGCGACCTGAATCGTCGAGGATCTGGGCCTCGGCCACCGAGAGCTGGTTGCCGAACTTCACCACCGTGCCGCGGCAGGTGAGGTCGCCCTGCATCGCGGCGCGGTGGTAATCGACGCGCAGGTCGACAGTCGGAACGCCCCGACCGGTCTTGGAGACCAGCGCCCAGTCGGCGGTGAGATCGACGAGGGTCGCCAGGATGCCGCCGTGCACGTAGCCGCGCTCGGCATTGACGACCCATTCCGGCCGCCACTGCGCCTTCAACTCGATCGTGCCCTCGCCGACGGCGACCACGGAGAGACCGAGCCACTGGTGGAACGGGCCGCGCAGCAGCAGCGCCTCGACCTGCTCCTTGCTGAGGGGGGTGTCGGACATGGCTTCGGGATCTCCTCGGGCAGGACGCTCCTCCCCCCTTGTGGGGAGGAGTTTGAGGTGGGGGTGGCTCAGGATGGGGCGCTGCGGTGCCTTCTGCACCACCCCCACCCCTGACCTCCCCGCAAGGGAGAGGGGAAAGCCCCGCGGTGCGAGGCGGCGGTACCGCAGCCGAAGGCGTGATCCCGGGCGGGCGTCAGGGGGTGACGACGATCTTGCCCATGACCTCGCGGTCGCGGATCATCCGCAAGCCTTCGGCGGCCTCTTCGAGGGTCAGGAGCTTGTCGATGGTCGGCTTCAGCGTGCCGGCTTGGATCATCTCCATCAGGGCCGACAGGTCGTCGTCGTAGAAGCTGTTGGAGCCGATCACCTTGAGCTCGAAGCTCCAGATGTAGCGGAGATCCTCCTTTGGATCGTGCCCGGCGGTCGCGCCGCAGACGAGCAGCGTGCCGCCGCGCTTCAGGCATTTGAGCGAGGGCACCCAGGTGTCGCCGCCGGTGAAGTTGATCACCACGTCGACGCCGCCCTCGTAGGTCCGGCGCTGGGGCTTGCCGTAGTGCTGGATCGCCCATTTGGAGAAGTCGGTCTCGCGGTAGTTGACGACGTGGTCGGCCCCGAGCGCCTTGAGCGCCGCCATCTTCTCTTCGCTGCCCGCGCAGGCGATCACCTCGGCGCCGAGCTGCTTGGCCAGCATCACGCAGCCCGTCCCAACACCGCCGCTCGCGCCGAGGATCAGGACCGTGTCGCCGGCCTTCACCGTGTTGTGGGTGATCAGCATGCGGTGGGCCGTGCCGTAGGCCACCGGCAGGGAGGCGGCATCCGCGTAGCTCACGTCCGGCGGCATCGCGATCAGCTGGCTCGTCGAGACCCGGCAATACTCGGCCATGCCGCCGTCGAGCATCTCACCCATCAGGCCCTTGGCCCGGTTGAGCGGGTTGACCAGCACCCGGTCGCCGACGTGCCAATCCGCAACGCCTTCGCCCAGCTCGACGATCTGCCCGGCCATGTCGAGGCCGATGACCACCGGCATCGGCACCTTGATGCCGGGCATGCCCTTCACGGTGAACACGTCATGGTAGTTGAACGAGGACGCGCCGACCCGGATGACGACTTCGCCCGCGCCGGGGGACGGCTTCGGATAGTCGGCCACCACCTTCAGCGTGTCGATATCACCATGCGCCTCCAGCACGAGCGCCTTCATGGTTTCAGCCATCGTGAAAACCTTCTTCTGCAGGTCGGGAAGGCTACGGGATCGTCTTCGACCGCTCGTAGGGGCCGGGAACCAGGGCCGCGTCGGGCAGGCTGCCCTGGACGACGCCAACGGCCTTGAACACATCGAACTCCCGCTTCAGCGAGGCGATGTCGGCGGGCTCCATGCTGACCGTGTAGATGCCGTCCCAGAGACTCCCGTAGGCTGCGGAGTCGGCATCGCTCAGGTTCGCGGCGGCCTTCAGGATCCCAGCCACGGCTGGCTTGTCAGCCTTACCGAAGGCGTAGGCCTTGCGCATCGCAGCCACGACCTTGGCGGGCGCGTCCGGGTTCTGCGCCATCCAGGCGTTGCGCATCAGGCCGACGCCGAGGACCGGCGGCGCGTCCTGCCGGGTGAGCTGCTTCCACTCGGCGCGGAAGCTGCCGAGCCGGCGCAGCTTCACGTCCGGCAGGAGCGCGAGGGTCACGGTGCGCAGAGCCGCCGCGTCGATGTCCTTCTGGACGAGGAATTGTGCCAGCCGAGAGTCGTTGCCGGGCACGGCCTGGTAATCCGCGGGCTTGAGGCCGTGATTGGTCTCCAGGATCGCCGCCGCGATGGCGGCGGTGCCGCTGCCCGCCGGCGAGGTGCCGATCTTCTTGCCCTTGAGGTCGGCCATCGTCCGGATCGGCGAGTCCGCGGGGACGACGAAGTCGAGATCAGCCACCTGCGTCGCCAGGACGATGCTCATCGGCAGGCCGTCGGCGGTGACGCTCAGCGCCGTTCCCGCGCTTGCCGCGATCGCGAAATCGATCGCCCCGGCGGCCATGGCCTTGGTCGGCGCGTTCACATCCGGGAACTTGATGTACTCGGCGGTCAGGCCCTCCTTCTCCATGAACTTGCCGGCCTCCAGCACGGCGCCGAAGCCGAGGCTGATGCCGGAGCTCCAGTAGCCGATGCGCACCGTCTCGGCGCGCGCGAGGCCGGGCAGGCCGAGTGTGCAGAGCGCGGCGACGGCGAGAATCCGTTTCAAGGCGTTCTCCGGGAGATACGATGGGCGGAACATGCGACGGGCGTGGCCCCGGGCGGTGTCGGCCGTCACGGCTGCGCCACCTTCTTCCAGGCGAACAGGCGCTGTTCCGCCGGTTTCAGGACGAGCGTCTCGACCCCGATCATCAGGGCGACGAGGGTCAGGGTCCAGGCGAAGACCTGATCGGTCTGGACGAGATCCGCCGCCTGCCGCAGGCGGTAGCCGATGCCGCTGCTCGCCCCCAGCGACTCGGCCACGAGGACGACACGCGCCCCGAAGCCGATGGCGAGGCGCGCGCCCGAGAAGAACGCGGGCAGGATCGTCGGCAGATAGATCTTGGTCAGCACCTTGTGGCGCGGCATGCGGAAGGTGCGGGCCAGCTCGAGATGCTCGGCGCTGACCGTGCGCGTGCCCTGCCAGACGTTGGTCAGGATCAGGGGCATCGCGGTCATGAACACCACGAAGATCGTGGTCCAGTTCGAGAGACCGAACCAGATCAGCGCGAAGATCGCCCAGATCGCCGACGAGACCGTGTTGGTCACTGTCAGCACCGGCTCGAAGAAGCGGCCGAGACGGGGGCTCGCGCCGAGCAGCAGGCCGAGCGGCAGCCCCACGAGGGCGGCGAACGCGAGGCCTGCGCCGATCCGGCCCAGCGTGATGCCGAAATCGGCGGCGAAACTGGGCGTGGCCACCAGCCCGAGCCAGGTGTGCCAGACCCGCGCGGGGCTCGGCAGGACGAAGCTCGGCGCCTGCAGCGATCCGATCTGCCACGCGGCCAGCGCCAGGCCGAGCAGGGCCAGCCGCTGCAGCAGCACGCCCGCCCGGCGTCCGACGCCGGAGGTCCGTGCCTGCCGCATCAGGCGCGGCGGGGTCTTTACGAGCATCGCGCGCTCGCGGCGGAGAGGCTGATGCGCAGGCGGCGGACCTCCTCGGCGACCTCCGCGGCAAGGGGGTCGCGGGGATAGGGCAGATCGATCGCCCGGACGGTGCCGATCCGGCCCGGCCGTGGGTGCAGGACGACCACTTGGCTGGCCAGCACGACCGCTTCCTCGACGTCGTGCGTGACGAAGACCAGGGTCATCGCCCGGAGACCCGCGATGCGCAGCAGTTCCGCGTGCATCTGCGCGCGGATCTCGGGATCGAGTTTCGAGAACGGCTCGTCGAGGAGCAGGATCCTGGGCTCGGTGACGAGGCTGCGCGCGAGCGCCACCCGGCTGCGCATGCCGCCGGACAATTCATGCGGGTAGGCGTCGCGGAAGGTGTCGAGCCCGACGAGGCGGAGGGTGTCATCGACCCGCCGCGCCCGCTCCGCCCGGCTCATGCGCCCGGCTTCGAGCCCAAAAGCGACGTTCTGTGCGGCCGTGCGCCAAGGGAGCAGCCGGTCCTCCTGAAACATGTACGTCATGGCCCGCCAGTCGCGGAAGGCGTGCGACGGGATGCCGTCGAGGAGGACGGCGCCCTCGTCCGGTTCGACCAGCCCGGCGATCATGTTGAGGAGGGTGCTCTTGCCGCAGCCCGACGCACCCAGGATCGCGACGCTCGCGTGCTGCGGGATCGCGATGTCGATCGTGTCGAGGACGTGGAGCGGCCCGCCCTCGCGCCGGTCGAACCACTTGCTGACATGGTCGAGCTCGACGGCGTTCACGGCTCGCCTCCCTCGGCCAGGGGCCGACTCGATGGGGGCACGACGGCGCTGTCGCGCAGACTTGCGATGACCTTCTCCATCGTCATCGCCCGGAAGGTCTCGACGTGGCGGCGCGCTACGAGCGCTGCACTGTCCGCGTCCCCGGCCACGAGATGCTCGATCAGCGCGGTGTGGTCGTTCTCGATGTTCGGCCGCACGCCCTGAACGCCGAAGCCGAGGGCGACGAGGCGGGTCATCTCGTCCAGCAGGCCCGACAGGGTTCGATACAGGCGACCGTTCCCGGCAGCCGCGGCGATTGCGAGGTGGAAGCCCCGATTGGCCTCGAGGAAAAAATCGATCTGGTTGCCCATCTCCACCGTGATCCGGCGGCGGCAGGCCTGCTCCAGGCGTTCCAGATGCGCCCGGTTCACCCGGCCGACGGCGGCTCGGGCGGCCAGCGGTTCGAGCTCCATGCGCAGCGCGAACACCTCATCGACATCCTTCACGGTGACCGGGCTGACCCGATAGCCGTGCCGGGGCATCGAGCTGACGAAACCCTCCTGGGCCAGACGCTGAAGGGCGATCCGGCAGCTCGCCTTTCCGATCGCGAAGTGCTCCATCACCTCGGCCTCGGTGAACCGCGTGCCCGGAAGCAACCGGCAGGCGACGATCTCGCGCCGCAACAGGTCGTACGCTTGATTGCCCTTGCGCGTCGCGTCCGGGACGGCGAGCACCCCGACCGCCGGGCGCGTCGACCGGGGTGCAGAAGCGCTCGTCATCCCGTCACCTCGTCAGCGTCCTGTTGGGTCTCTCACAGCGCACTGTGAGCAGCTCACACCTCGCACGACATATGCCAAACGAGTTCGTGAGTGCCTCGCTCGCGCCTTCCCGGTCGATGGACCAGCCGTGGTTCACCGAGGTTCAGGCCGGTCAAGATGCTTCCGATCGGCTGCGTGATCAGCTCAGCACGTGCTGTGAGCATCTCATGCCATATTTATGGGCATTCGCTGCTGGTCATGTAAATGAAACGCGCATCCAATTGCAGCGAAGTTTCTAGGAGATCGCTTCTCTCGGCCTCCCATATCGGAAAATAAGCTGTGTCTTGTTCGCAAAGGCGGTGCCTGGGTCCGGCGATCGACAAAAGAGCGATCCGATCTGAGCTGCCGGTCGATTCCCAGCTTATTCGGTCCGGAACGCCGAGGCCGACGCAGATTTGCGAGAGCGCCCGATGGCAGGACGATCGGGGGGATCCCAACGAGCCCTTCATTCTGTCGCGGACGCGCCGCGGGCCGCGGAGGACGGCTCCACGGATCGTTGCGGCTTTGGGAGAGCTGCCCCAAGGCTTCCGTTGCGCTCCGGCACCTCGGGATTAGGAAGGTGGTTGGGATGACTGATGAGACACCTCTACTGTGCGTGTCGTGCAACGCGCGGCGAGACAATCCCATCCGCTCAAGCCACGGCGAGGTGCCGGTTTTCGTCGCCAAACCGGCAGCCAATCCCAAGAAACTTGCTCAGAGCTCGGAAGCGTCGTGCAGATGGGCGTCGCGCAGGACGGCTTGAACCTGCCCAGCCGCCACGGCCAGTGCAGTTTCCCCCGGAACAGCATCCGATTCGATTCGCGCAAGTGAGCCAAGCCGGTAGGCGATCCGGTGCTCCACCCCTTGGAGCAGCTCGCGCGCCGGCTCCGCCTCGATGCGCAGCAGCGTCTGCGCGAGATCGAGATAGGCACTCCGAAGGAGGCTGAATGCAAAACGCGTCGCGGCTTCATCCGCGATCGGTGTCATGGTGTTCATGGCGTGCTCCTGATCAAACACGCTCCCCAAGCCGATAGTCTTATAGGCGTCACCACCAAAATTGTAAAACCGGCCCAAGCAGGCCGGTAAAATCGATAATCTCACGCGCTTTTGCGGGCGAAGATTTAACATATGACAGATGCGTATGGTGCCGTCTGCTTATCGCGCGGCGCGCAGGATGCCCCAGCGCCCGACCGGATGACCCGGTCGTCGGCGACGGTCTCGGCGCGCCCGGCGGCACAATTTTTCTGACCTTGGGACGAAGAGTTTTTAAAAGGCGACGCGGCTCCATAATAGATTATCATGTTGGCGGAGACGACGGTCTTGCCGCAACGCCGCATGTATTGATGCGATGCAATAGAATGCGAATGAAAAACTCGAATGGTCTCGCGCCTGGATCCGTCCCGGCCGAGCGCAGTCGGCAGGTGACGATGTCAGGAACGGTCCGTCCTGCGAGCGGCGCCGCGATCGGAAGTCTGGAAGGATCACGGGCCCCATGAAGAAGAACAAGGTGATCTCGGCGCAGGAAGCGATCGCGCTGATTCGCGAGAACGACGTTCTCACCACCACGGGATTCGTTCAGAGCTGCATCCCGGAGGCGCTGCACGCCGCCCTTGAGACGCGGTTCGTCGAGACCGGCTCGCCCAGGGGCCTGACGCTGATCATGACGGCGGGCGCGGGCGACAGCAAAGGTCTCGGCACCGGCCGGCTGCACCATGACGGGTTGCTCACGCGGGTCATCGCGGCGAATTTCGGCCGCATGCCGAAGGTCGCCAAAGCCGCGCAGGACAACCTGATCCGCGGCTACAACCTGCCTCAAGGCGTGATCTCGCAGCTCTACCGGGCCTGCGCGGCCGGTCAGCCGGGCCTGTTTTCAAAGGTCGGCCTCAAGACCTACGTCGATCCGCGCCACGGCGGCGCCAAGGTCAACGAGCTGACCACGGAGGACATCGTCAAACTCGTGGAGGTCGATGGCGAGGAGTGGCTGTTCTATACTGCCACCAAGATCGACGTCGCCTTCATCCGCGCCACCTCGGCGGATCCGTCGGGCAACCTCTCCTACGAGAAGGAGGCGCTGACCCTCGATTGCCTCGCCCAGGCCATGGCGGCCCGCAACAACGGCGGCATCGTCATCGCGCAGGTCGAGCGCATCGTCGATGACGGCTACCTGCTGCCCAAGGATGTGCGCGTACCCGGCATCCTGGTCGACTGCGTCGTGCTGGCCGAGCCCGAGATGCACCGGATGAACTACGGCGTGGTGTACGACGCCGCGCTGGCCGGGGAGATCCGCGTGCCGGTCACCGGCATCAAGCGGATGGCGCTCAACGAGCGCAAGATCATCGCCCGCCGCGCCGCCTTCGAACTACCCCCGAATGGCGTGGTCAATCTCGGCGTCGGCGCGCCGGAGGGCATCTCGTCTGTGGCCAACGAGGAGAAGATCACCCCCTACATCACGTTGACCACCGAGGCCGGGGCGGTGGGCGGCGTGCTGGCCTCCGGTTCGAGCTTCGGCGCGGCCACGAACGCCGACTGCATCATCGACCAGAACCAGATGTTCGACTTCTACGACGGCGGCGGCCTCGACATGACCTGTCTGGGCATGGCCGAGTGCGATGCCGCCGGCAACGTCAACACCTCGAAGTTCGGCGGCAAGCTGAACGGTTGTGGCGGCTTCATCAACATCTCACAGAACGCCCGCACCGTCGTGTTCGCCGGCACCTTTACGGCCGGTGGGCTGGAGATCGCCGTCAACGATGGGCAGGTGCGCATCGTCACCGAGGGCAAGGCGCGGAAGTTCGTCACCCAGGTCCAGCAGAACACCTTCTCGGGTCCTTATGCGGTCGAGCGCTCGCAGCCCGTCCTCTACGTGACCGAGCGTTGCGTCTTCCAATTGACGCCCGACGGGCTGGAACTGATCGAGGTGGCGCCCGGCATCGACATCGAGCGGGATATCCTCGCCCACATGGATTTCGCCCCCGTGGTGCGGAACCCGGTGCCGATGGATCCGCGCATCTTCCGCGACGAGCCGATGGAGCTGATCTCGGACCTGCTCAACCTCGATCTGAAATCCCGCGTCAGCTACAACGCCGAGCGCAACATCCTCTTCATCAACCTGGAGGGCTGGTACTGCCGGGTGAAGGGCGACATGGACGAGTTGCGCATGACCATCGTCGAGGCGTGCCGGAAGGCCGGCCAGCGGGTCAACGCCGTGATCAACCACGACGGCTTCCGCCTGAACGAGAACTTGGTCGATGATTACGCCGGCGTGCTCCAGTATCTCCAGGCGAATTACTACGCGACCACGACCCGCTACGCGACCAGCGCCTTCCTGCGCCTGAAGATGGAAGAGGCGCTGACCAAGCGCGGGGTCGCCCCCCACGTCTTCGAGCGCAAGGAGGAAGCCCAGGCCTTCCTGAGCAGCACCGAGGACTTGAAGGCGCGCAAGCGGATCTCGCCGGCGGTAGCCTCGGCGGCCTGAGGCGATCGGGAGAGCCCGGATACGGCGGGGCGCTGTTCCGGTATACGGTCGAGGCCCGTCCCGTCACGGGCGACGCCGCTGGGCGTCGCCGGGAGCCTCGACCCTGCGCCAGGATGACCGCTTCGCGATGCCGCCCGTCGAGGGCCGAGGGCGCCACGACGGTTCCTGGGCCGAACACGTCGCGGCACGCGCGCATGCTGCGCTGATCGACGAGTTGGAGACCTTTCCGAAACCCGGCCTCGTCAGCCCGGTCGATTCGGGCAGCCACGACGATATGGATGCCGAGACCCTGCGGCGCAGCGCGGCGTCGCTCCGGCCCTTCTTCGCGGACCTTGCCGTGGCGGGCGGGCAGGGCGCCACGATGGCGGAACTCCGCTCGATCGGCATCCGGGCCGAGGCCGCGATGATGCGCGCCACCGGGGGGATCAATGCGCATCGCGGCGCGATCTTCTCGCTGGGCCTGATCTGCGCGGCGGCAGGTGTGATCGGCAGGACGCCTGTCCCCGCGGAGACTTATGCGGAGACGGTCGCGGCGCGCTGGGGCGCGGCGATCGCCGGCATGCCGGCATCCCCGGTGAGTCATGGAGGCCGGGTGGTCCGGCGATACGGGGTCGGTGGCGCGAGCGCCGAGGCGGTGGCGGGCTTTCCCACGATCCGGGCGATCGGGTTGCCTGCGCTGCGGTTGGGCCGCGGCCGCGCACCCGGCGACCCGGAGGCCGCGCGCGTCGATTGCTTTTTCGCCTTGCTCGCCGTGGTCGACGATACGAATCTCCTCCACCGCGGCGGTGTGGACGGTCTGGTGGCTGCGCGGGCGGAAGCCTCGGCCTTCACGGAGGCCGGCGGCGTCGGCACGCCCGGCTGGCGTGATCGCGCCATCGCGGTTCATCGCGCCTTCGTGGCGGCGCGGCTCAGCCCCGGCGGATGCGCCGATCTCCTCGCGGCGACGCTGCTGCTCGATGCCCTCGGGGCGACCTCACACGCCTGAACGGGCACGCCTCTTCGGTCGCATTCTCCGGGGGGCCGGCCATACCCAGATAGGGTGTCTCGCCGCCTTGCCTTGCCCTCCCCTGCCCTGGCCTCCCCGTGACCCTGATCCGGATCGCGCTCCTCGCGCTTGCTGCCCTCTTCATCGTGCCCGTCGCGATTTCCGCCACCCGCTACTGGCTGCGCGCCAGCGGGGATTGGCGGCTCGCCGACCGCTCCAGCGCGGGTCTTCTTCCGCAGGCCGAGCGCGAGCCGGGCGCGATCGTGCGGATCTTCTCCGCGCGCACGGTGAGCTGGCGCGGGATCGTGGCGACGCACAGCTGGATCGTCATCAAGGGACCGGGTGAGCGCGCCTATCGGCGCTTCGACTACACGGCCTGGGGACAGCCGATCTGGATCGACCGCTTCGTCCCCGACGGGCGGTGGTTCGGCAACCCGCCCGAAACAGTGTTCGCGGCGGACGGAGCGGCTGCCGAGGCGATGCTGCCGCGGATCCGAAAAGCTGTGGCCGAGTACCGCTATGCCCGCCCCGGCGACTACGTTGTCTGGCCGGGTCCGAACTCGAATACCTTCGTGGCCGCCGTCATGGCGGCCGTGCCGGAGATCCAGGCCAGCTTGCCGACCACGGCGATCGGCAAGGATTTTCCCTATGACGGCCGATGGATTGGCCGAACGCCCTCTGGCACGGGTGTGCGGCTCAATCTCGGCGGCTATGCCGGGCTGACGATCGGCTGGGTCGAGGGGATCGAGGTGAACCTGCTCGGCGGCGTCGCCGGCATCGACCTGCGCCGACCCGGGATCAAGCTGCCAGCCCTCGGACGCGTCGGGATCTAGGGCCGATCACGGCATTGCGCGTCCGGAGCGAGGCGTCAGAATCCGCTCCGGACGCAGATCGCACCGCTCAGGGCGCGAGGTCGTGAACCGGCTCCTTCACCGTGCCGGGATTGCTGTTGAGCACCGTGCTGCCGGTGGAAACCGGCTTCAGCACCGCACGGTCGATCTGCGGCGGCGCGGGCAGCTCCAACGCGGCGCTCGTGGCGGCCCATTCCTGCGCCACGCGATCCGGATCGTCATTCAGCTTCGTGCCGTAGCTCGGGACGATCTCGCGGATCTTGGCCTGCCATTCCGGCGTCGCCACGTTCTTGGCGAAGACCTTCTCGAGCACCTGCAGCATGATCGGTGCCGCCGTGGAGGCGCCCGGCGAGGCCCCGAGCAGAGCCGCGATGCTGCCATCCTTGGCGTTGACGATCTCGGTGCCGAGCTTCAGCACGCCGCCCTTCTGCGGATCGCGCTTGATGATCTGCACGCGCTGGCCCGCCTGCCAGAGGCGCCACTCGTCCTTCTTGGCCTTCGGGAAGTATTCGCGCAGGGCCGCGATCCGGTCATCGTCCGAGAGCATCAGCTGCCCGGCGAGGTACTCGACCAGCGGGAACTCATCCAGGCCGACGCGCATCATCGGCCAGATGTTGCTGGTCGTGGTGGAGCTGAGGAGGTCGAGATACGACCCCTCCTTCAGGAACTTCGTCGAGAAGGTCGCGAATGGTCCGAACAGGATCACGCGCTTGCCGCCCAGCACCCGTGTGTCGAGGTGGGGCACCGACATCGGCGGCGAACCGACCGAGGCTTTGCCGTAGGCCTTGGCAAGGTGCAGCGTGGCGACATCCGGGTTGTCGTTGATCAGGAACGAGCCGCCCACCGGGAAGCCGGCGTAATCGTCGCCCTCGGAGATGCCGGATTTCTGCAGCAGGTGCAGGGCGCCGCCGCCCGCGCCGATGAACACGAACTTGGCGTCGACGCTCTGGCGGGACCCGTCCTTGAGGTTCTTCGAGGTCACCCGCCAGGAGCCGTCCGCGTTCTTGACGATGCTCTCGACTTCCGTGGACAGGCGCAGCTTGAAGCTCGGCTGCTTCTGCAGGTAGGCGACGTATTGCCGAGTCACCTCGCCCCACTCGCAATCGGTGCCGAGCGGAGACCACGTGGCGGCGACCTTCTGCTTCGGGTCGCGGCCGTCCATCATCAGCGGCACCCATTTGCGCAGCTGCTCGGGATCCTCCGAGTATTCCATACCGGCGAAGAGCGGGCTCGCCTTCAAGGCTTCCCAGCGCTTCTTCAGATAGGCGATGTTGTCGTCGCCCCAGACGAAGCTCATATGCGGCGTGTAATTGATGAAGGAGCGCGGGTTCGTCATCACCCCGGTCTTGACCTGATAGGCCAGGAACTGTCGCGTGACCTGAAAGGCCTCGTTGATCTCGACCGCCTTGGGGATCTCGACCTTGCCGTTCTTCTCAGGCGTGTAGTTCAGCTCCGCGAGGGCCGAGTGGCCCGTGCCGGCATTGTTCCAGCCGTTCGAGCTCTCCATCGCGACCTGATCCAGGCGCTCGACCATCTGGATCGACCAATTGGGCTCAAGCTCGTTCAGCCACACGCCGAGCGTGGCGCTCATGATGCCGCCGCCGATCAGCAGGACATCGACCTTACCGTCGGCCGCGTCGGCCAGCGCGAGGGAGGTCGGCAGCGCAGCCGCTGCCAGCCCGACCGCGGCGGTGCCGAGGATCTGTCTGCGGTTCAGAGGCAGCGCGGCCTGCGGCTGACGGTGGCGGAAGGGCGCGGTCTCATCGTCGGCACGCATGGTCGGATCCCGATTGAAGGGCGGACGTGCTTGGCGAGCACACCCGCGGACTGACACGGACGAAATCGGCGACAGGGAATGTCCCGTGCCGGCCTTCCGGATCGTTTCCTCTGGATCGTCGCGCCACACCGGAACACCGCCCGGGGTTGGCCTGCCGCGCGCGTTGCTTCGGGACTACGCGGCACCGCCTTCAAAGGTGGATGGCCGCATTAACCCGTTTCCCTGCGCGCTGAATCGCTTGCTTTGTTATTGCCCGTACCGGACCGCGGTCCGACCAGCAGGACCGCTTCCGGGTCCGATCCGCTGGGCCGCACCGCGATCGACGACCATCGCGGGTGGCACGTTCTGACGGATCGGTGCAGCCTCTGATGGGCGTCGTCATAGAGGATGAAGCGCGGCAGGACAATCACCGAAATTCCCCGGCTGTGGCCCGCCGATCGTTTCCCTGTTGAACGGCGATATCCGCTGATCCGGCAAGCTTGCCGCTGCAATGCGATTGCTTGCATCGACGCTGGATCACATGCCCACCCAGCGCGCAGTCACAATCTCGACCGACGCGGCCTTGCTTTGACTGAGCCTGCAGTCTCGGCGTTGGATAAAGGAGATTACGAGATTCGCTTGAATCGGATCAGGCTACGCGACGGGCGGCCCGAATTCCAGTTGGGCATGACGCGCCACGGGGTGGTGACGTTCGCGTAATCACCGTCGAGCCGGACGTCCCGCCGTTGCTCCGTGCCGACCCATTCGGGTGCCCACGCCGTCTCGACCGTCGTCAACCACTGGTCGCCTTCGATTCGGTAGCGACCGATATAGGCGACCAAACTCTTCATCAGTTCGGCACGCTCGGTATCCGTCGCGGCCGGTTTCCGGTCACTGCCCTCCAGATTGAACGCCACCCAACCGTCAGGGGTGAAGATCACGCGTCCGCGGGGCGTATTGCCCATCGCGTCGATGAGCTTGCCCGTTTCCTTGTCTTCGACCTTGTAGGAAACGAGTTCCCAGGTTCCGACGAGGCGCTCCGTGAGCGATGGGCCCGATCGATCGGCCTTGTGATCCTGCGCGTCGGCCTGTGGCGCCGCCAGCGGCAGTGCGAGGGCGGCGAGCGCCATCAGAGCGCAGCGCAAGCCTATCCGTAATTTCGTAGAACGCATGTCGACGACCAGCCTATCGTAGGAACATGGTCATCCTGCGCGGCGCGGCCGTGTTGGCAAGCCCGGTGCGTGACCATCGCGCCGCCCCTGTAGCGCGCTGATGCGAAGACGGTGCTCGCGCCGCCAGCCTTTCGAGATCAATTGCCGTTGCGCGCCATGCGCGTGCGGCCCCCGTCCGCCATCGCGGGCAGCGGATCCTGCGTGCCGGAGACTACGACGAGGCGCTGGACCTCACCGCGGAGGAAAGCCTGGAGGAACCGCTCGTAGTCGCGGAACGAAACGCAGCCGTTCGAATCACCGCGCGGTCCTAGCATGAACGTATGGGCCAGCAACCCGACACGGCCGTAGATCGACTCGCTGCCGCCCACGGGCGTCAGCCGGATGGCCCGCACGCCGTGAAACAATTGCTCGCGCTCGGTCAGGTCATAGGTCCCGGGCGGCGTCGGTCCACGCATCCGCACATTCACAAGCCGCGGATCGTCCAGACCCTCGCCGAGGCCCGAATGGGCTTCGAGACGCTCGCCGCTCGGCAGCGTCACGCTCCGGGCGGCGATGTTGTAGACCGCAACGCCCCCCGTCGGGCTCGGCTCACGCGACAGGGCAAGCGGCGGAGAGATCCGCCGCTGCGGGGCCACCACGATCGGCTTGCTCTCGAGCGCAGCGTAGGCCAGCGCTGGTGCGGGTGCCGGGGACTGCTCAAGGCCGAACAGTTTCTCCAGGAACGAGCGCTCGTCTGTCGGCGGTGCCGCGGGCTGAGTCAGCGGACCATCGCGCCGGGCCATGCGCCGCTCGGCCCTTCGCGCGAGGACGGGTGCCCCCGGGCTTCGAAATTCAGGGGGACGCGGAACCGGAAGCGGCACGGTCATGGCGATGCGCGGCGCTTTCTCTGGCCCGCTCTCCAATGGCGCATCCGG
Source organism: Methylobacterium sp. E-065 (assembly GCF_022829605.1). GTDB lineage: Bacteria > Pseudomonadota > Alphaproteobacteria > Rhizobiales > Beijerinckiaceae > Methylobacterium. The sequence continues at coordinate 37,160 of NZ_JAKSYD010000100.1, forward strand.
AATCGGTACGGCAGGAACCGGAGCCACCGGCATCCAGGCCCAATGCGCCGGCGGGCCGTCGGCGGCTTCGGGGATCGCCTCAGCCGAAGCAAACGCGTCCGGTTCGGATGAGGATGTCACGGCCTCCGATGCCGCGGCGGTATCGCGCGAAGGTACCGGCTGGTCGGCTACCGCGGTCGACGTGCTCCGGCTTGCCGCCGCGCTATCGGGTGCGGATGGCCGCAGATCATGATCTCGGATGCCGGATCCGACCAGGGCCATGGCGAGCGCGCCGGTGAAAACCGTCAGCGGTGCGAGACACGAACGTCGCGACCGTCTGCTGTCCTGGCCGTCCGGCGGCACGGTATCGATCGCCATGCAGATGCCCATGCTCCTCGTCGGGCGGGGGCAGGCCGGTCCGGGATCGTCACGCTTCGACGCGTGGGACGTGCAACCAGACAACCTGCTCCGCTCGGGCCGAAACAGCGGGTCTGAACGGGCTTTTCTGCGGCAAGTCCATGGTCGATCTAGGATCGATCAGGGCCATTTTCAGGCGCTATAGGTCTCATCAGCAAGTATTCGGCGTATGATGAGCGCTTCTGATGACTGCCTTCGCCCAGCATCTATTCCGGCACGCTGCGGCGAAAGCATCGACGGTCGCTGTCAGGATGGATACCTCGAGGCGCTCTCCGCCGAACGGGATACCGGTTCGAAGTTGGAGAGCGCATCACGGTGACGTCCGGGTCAACAGGCCCCGGACGTATGGCTGCGAGCTTGGTTTCAGTCGTTGTCGATCTGGCGCCCCAGGAGCGCGATGGCGCGCTCATAGACCGGCGCGGCGTTCCAACCCTGGATCGCGGCGAAGTTCGGTTCGCCGGGCTGGTAACCCGCACCGGCACGCCACCCGTGCGCCTTCAGGAAGTTGGCGGTGGACGATAGGGCTGCGTTGACATTGTTCAGGTCGCCGGTGCCGTAGGTCAGCACGTTCTTGGGCAGGAACTGCGTATGGCCGACCTCCCCGTGCGCCGCCCCGCGGGTGCTCGGCGTCAGCAGGCCGCGATCGACCAGGGTCAGCGCCGCGTAGAGCTGGTCCGTAAAGTACTCGGAGCGGCGGCAATCGTAGGCGAGCGTTGCCACGGCCGAGAGGGTGTTGACGTTGCCGCGCACGGCGCCGAACCCAGTCTCCATGCCCCAGATTGCCAGGAGCGGCCCCGGCGGGACGCCGTAGCGCTGCTCGATCGAGTCGAACAACGCTGCGTTCTGCCGCTTCAGCACCCGCCCCTTGGAGACGATCGTCGGACCGCCGCGCTTGGCCAGGAACTGGTCGAGCGACAGCTTGAAGCTGTGCTGTCCCCGGTCGGCCGAGATCGTGGCGGTTGAATACGTTGTGTTCTGCAGCGCCGCGAGGCTCGCCGCGCTGGCCCGGCCGCGCGCTTCCTCGGAGAATTCCCGCTTCCAGGTCTCGAAGCCCGCGGCACTGTTGCCGCATTGCGCGGCCTGCGCCTGCCCGGCGCTCAAGGCGATCCCGGCGATGGCCGCTACCGCGAGAGTCTGACGCCGCATAATGTCGATCACGAAACACTCCTTCGGCGCGTCCTCGCGCCTCATCCGCCTGGCGATACCCTGCCACATCTCGGCGATATCAGGGCGAGAAGATGTCGAAGACGCGAACTCCCAAATCCTGCCTTCACACTTGCGCATTCGCTTAACGACTGTTGCATGCCGCGGGTGGCCTGGCCGCTCTTCCGGCAGCGCCGGGACGCGCGCCGATCGGATCGATGATCGCTTTGCCGGCAAGATCTTTACCCAATAGACGGCTCATCGATGCGATGACCTGCCGCGAGTTCGCGCCCCGTGAATTGATTTGCCGACGAAGAGCATTCGTTTCGAATAGTTCTTGCTGCCGTCACAACGTTGTCAAATCTCGGTCATAGCTTTGCCGGCGGAAAAATTGGTCTCCGGAGAAGCGGTGTGGGGCTCATCACGAACACGGCAGTTCGACGCCTAACGCTGCACCGCATCTCCTGATTCGCGTTCAGCGTACCGCAATGTCGGCGATCTCAACGGCGGTGCACCGGTCTCCCCGGCATGCCGGCGCGGTGTCGTCGCGCTGTCCAGGGCAAGGAACCCTGCGATCGCGTCGGCTGGCCTGAGCCGGAGCGAGGTCCGGGCTGGTCGGCCGCGGGCAAGCGCCGAAGACTCGATCCATCCACCTTCATCCCACCAGCTTTCGATCTGGCAGACAGCGAGACTGAACACCCATGGCTATCGGAATGCACGGCACCGGCTCATCGCGCGCAGGCGCGCTCGGCCCCGATCTCGACCGCGACGGTGTCGCCAAGGCCTACGGCCGCTGGGCGCCGGTCTACGATCTGGTGTTCGGGCCGGTCTTCGCCCAGGGGCGGACCCTGGCGGCAGCTGCGGCGGAAAAGGTGGGCGGTCGCATCCTCGAAGTCGGGGTCGGGACCGGGTTGTCGTTGCCGGCCTATCGCCGCGCCCGCAGCATCGTGGGCATCGATATCTCGGCACCGATGCTGGAGAAGGCGCGCCAGCGCGTGGCGCGGCTCGGCCTGCGCACTATCGAGCGCCTCGCCGTCATGGATGCCGAGCACCTCGACTTCCCGGACGCGTCCTTCGACGTGATCGTGGCGCAATACGTCGTCACGGCGGTCCCGAACCCCGAGGCGGCGCTCGACGAATTCGCCCGGGTTCTCCGCCCCGGCGGCGAGATCGTCATCACCACCCGCATCGGCGCCGAGGACGGCCTGCGCCGCACCATCGAGCATGCCCTGGCGCCGATCACGAGCCGCCTCGGTTGGCGGACCGAATTCGCCTGGAACCGCTACGCCGCCTGGGCGGCCGGCGCCCCGGTCGAGATCGTCGAGCGCCGGGCGCTGCCGCCGCTCGGCCATTTCTCCCTCGTCCGCCTGCGCAAGCACGACGCCTGAGTTCCCGCGACGGCACTCCCCCATCATCGTTTCACGAGGACGCACACCATGGCGAGCTTTCTGGAAGCTCTGCGCATCCAGCGCTGGGATGATCACCGGTACTACCACCACAATCGCGTCAACCAGAGCTTGCATGTCGTCAGTGCGATCAGCTTCCTGGTGGCCTACGCCCTGGCGTTCAAGGACCCGGCGACGGCTGCGCTCATCGGCTGGCTGATCGCCATGACGTCTCGGCAGGCCGGTCACTTGTTCTTCGAGCCGAAGGGCTACGACCACGTCAATGACGCCAGCCACGAGCACAAGGAAGAGATCAAGGTCGGCTACAATCTGCAGCGCAAGATCGTGCTACTCGCGATCTGGGCGCTGTCGCCGCTGCCGCTCTACGTCGATCCGAGCTTATTCGGCCTGATCTCGCCGCATCAGACCACGACGGACCTGATCCGCAACGTCGGCTGGATCTGGCTGTGGCTGGCGCTGGCGGGCCTGCTGTTCCGGATGGTGCAGCTGTTCGTCCTGCGCGACGTGCAGACCGGACTCGTTTGGGGCACCAAGATCCTCACGGACCCGTTCCACGACATCAAGCTCTACCACAAGGCGCCGATTGCGCTGCTGCACGGTGAGTTGGTCGAAGAGCACGAGCCGCACGAGCACGGCGCCTGAGATTGCAGCGGACGCCGGGTGTGGACCCGTCCGGCGCTCCTGCGGCCGGATCAGCCTTGATCCGGTGCGCGCAGGCCGAGCCGGGCGCCGAACTTGCCGAGCCGCAAAGCCGCGACCTCCCGCAGGATCGCGCGCCGGATCGCCTTATCGCTCGGCGCACCCGCCTCCCACCAGCCATCGGCTTGCATCGCCGTGGCCGCCGCGACGAACCGCGCCGCCACGACCTCGAACGCGGCGTCGTCATAGGCGAGGCTGAAGATCAGGCGACCGGTCCCGACCCAGGACAGGGCCAGCCCCTCCGCGCGCAGGTAGAATTGCAGCATCCAGTTGTAGCGCGACGGCTTGGTGTACAGGACCGTCCAGACCGTGGACATGTTCGCGACCTGCACCGGCAGGCTGGCTTCCGCCAGCAGGGCGTTGAGGCGCGCCGCGCGCCGGTTCCAAGTCGCGTCGAGATCGGCGTAGAGGGCGGCGACCTCCGGCGTGTCGAGCCGGTCGAGGAACGCGCTCATGGCGCCCATCACGTAGGGATGGGCGTTGAAGGTCCCGCGGGCGAAGCAGATGTCGACCGGGCGGTCGTCCTGGTAGCGGCGCATCAGGTCGGCGCGCCCGCACAGCACGCCGACCGGCAGGCCGCCGCCGAGCGTCTTGCCGTAGGTGACCATGTCGGCCTGGACGCCGAAATACTCCTGGGCGCCGCCGCGGGCGAGGCGGAAACCGAGGAAGACCTCGTCGAGGATCAGCACGATACCCCGGGCAGAGCATACCGCCCGCAGCTCGCGGAGCCATTGCGTGTAGGCGGCCCGGTCGAAGGCGGTTTTGCGCGCGCTGTCGACCAGGGCAGAATCGGCCGGCGCGCCCGCATTGGGGTGCATCGCCTGGAGCGGGTTGACCAGCACGCAGGCGACATCCCGGCGGGACGCGAGGACGCGCAGCGTCCGTTCGGACATGTCGGCCAGGGTGAGCGTGTCGCGTGCCGGGACGGGGTTGCCGATGCCGGGCTGCACCTCGCCCCACCAGCCGTGATAGGCGCCGCACAGGCGCACGATCCGGCGGCGTCCGGTATGGTAGCGGGCGAGCCGCACCGCCTGCATCACGGCCTCGGTCCCGGACATGTGGAACGAGACCTCGTCGAGGCCGGAGAGCGCCTTCAGCCGCGCGACGTTGCCGGTGACTACTGGGTGCAGTGGGCCGAGCACCGGGCCGAGCGCAGCAACGCGCGCGGCCCCCTCCTCCAGGCAGGCCCGGTAGAAGTCGACGCCGAACAGGTTCACCCCGTAAGACCCGGCCAGATCGTAGGCGGTGTTGCCGTCGAGATCCGTGACGGTGACGCCCTCCGAGGCCGCCGCGAAGGCGCCGGTGCCGAGATGCGCGCGCACGTGCCGGGCGTATTGAAACGGCACCCGGTACAGGCCGGTGAATTGCAGATCCGACAGGCCGTCGCGCACGGCCTCGGTCTCGGCGCGGGTGCGCGCGTAGCGCGTCCGGAACAGGTCGGAGAGCCGCGCGAAGCCCGCCTCCCGCCGGACTGCCACGGCCTCGTCCGGATCGTCGGAGCGGAAGAAGGCGCGCTCGGAATAGGCGTAATGCGGAATGAGCCCGGCGACGCGCCGGGCTATCCGGGCATGGCCCGTGAGCGAAGGATGTTTCGCCCGGGACAATCGCAGGCGCTCTGCAGCGCGCGGAAGAGCCAGAACCGCGGTGGCGGCAGTGGCGGACAGGGTGACGAGGAGCGCGGACATCGCCCCGCGCCCTATCGGAGGCAATTCACGGCATGATGACGGTTTCCGGATCGCCGCTGCGGCGGGCCCTGGCGCGGGTCGGCGCCCAGGAGGACCTGAACTTCCTGCTGACCAACTGGCTGCCGCGCCGGCTCGCGACCCGGTTCATGGGCTGGTTCGGCCGCATCGAGCAGCCGCTGGTGCGCGATGTCTCGATCGCCACCTGGCGCCTGTTCTGCGACGTGGACCTCAGTGATGCGCGTGACGCGCGCTTCCCGAGCCTCCACGCGGCGTTCATCCGGGCGCTCCGGCCCGGGGCCCGGCCGGTCGCGGCCGATCCCGCGATCCTCACCAGCCCGAGCGACGGGATCCTCGGTGCCCATGGCCGAATCGAGGCGGGGCGCCTGTTCCAGATCAAGGGGCTGTCCTATCGCCTGGTCGACCTGCTCGGGGGTGATGCGCAGCTCGCCGACGCGCATGAAGGCGGCACCTACGCCACCCTGCGCTTGACCGCCGGAATGTATCACCGCTTCCACGCGCCCCACGATGCGCGGGTCGAATCGATCCGGCACATCTGGGGCGACACGTGGAACGTGAACCCGATCGCCCTGAAGCGCGTCGAAAACCTGTTCTGCCGCAACGAGCGCGCCGTCCTGCGGCTGCGCGTGAAAGAGGCGGGTCACGCGGTCACGCTCGTGCCGGTGGCGGCGATCCTGGTGGCAGGCCTCCGCCTCGGCTTCCTGCCGGAGGGCACGGCCTTGCGCCGGACGGGCGGCCGGACCCTGCCCTGCACGGCCCGCCTCGCCAAGGGTGACGAGATGGGTTGGTTCGAGCACGGTTCGACCATCGTGGTGCTGGCACCGGAGGGATTCACGCTCCTGGCCGAGCTGACCGAGGGCCGAAGCCTGCGCATGGGCGAGCCGCTGATGCGCCTGCCCGCGGCAGCGGGGGCCGGTTGAGGGCCCCCATGGTCGTCAGGCTGCCTGGACGGTTGCGAGATAGTCCGTCACGGCGGCGCTCAGTGCATCCGATTGCCGCGACAGCTCGGTCGCGGCCGTCAGAACCTGGGACGCGGCGGTACCGGTCTCGGCAGCGGCATGCGTGACCGCGCCGATATTGACCGTCACCGCCTGCGTCCCATCGGCCGCCTCGCTGGCGCTGCGCACGATCTCCTGCGTGACGGTCCCCTGCTCTTCCATTGCAGCCGCCACGCCGACCGCGATGGTCCGCAGATCAAGGACCGTGGTGGTTATGGCCTGGATGGCGTCCACGGCGCGAATTGTTTCGCCCTGAATGGCATTCACTTGGCCGGAGATCGTCTCGGTGGCCTTTGCGGTCTGGTCGGCCAGTTCCTTGACCTCCGCGGCGACCACGGCGAAGCCACGGCCGGCCTCGCCGGCCCGGGCCGCTTCGATCGTGGCGTTCAGTGCCAGCAGGTTCGTTTGAGCGGCGATACCCGAGATGAGGCCGATCACGGCTCCGATCCGCTCGGCCCCCTCGGCCAGACCCATGACCAGGGTGTTGGTCTCGTTGGCGGTCGTGGCAGCGCGTTCGGCCATCTCGGAGGAGCGCGTGATCTGACCGTTGATCTCGGCGATCGAGGTCGACAATTCCTCGCTCGCCGCCGCGACGGTCTGGACGTTGGCCGAAGTCTGCTCGGCTGCCGACGAGACCGTGGCGGATTGGGCGGCTGTCTGATCGGCGTTGCGGCTCATCGAACTGGCCGTCGCCTGCATCTCGTCCGCTGCGCTCGTCAGCGTCTGCGTCATGCGTTCGATTTGAGACCGGAACGCCCGTGTCGCCCCATCCAAGACCTCCGCCCGGCGGGCTTTGTCCGCAAGATCCTGCACGGCCGCCTTATCGGCCACGCGTTTGGCGATCAGCGCCTCCCGGAAGATTTCGAGGGCTTTTGCCATGGCACCGATCTCATCGCGCCGCTCGGCTCCGGTCACCTCCGTGTCGAGGTCGCCCGAGGCGAGGCGCATCATTGTCAACGTCGTCTCCTCGATCGGTCGTGTGACCTGAGCGAGGATCACTCTGACTCCATACGCGACCGCGACCACGGCAAGCAGCAGCGCGGCGAGTTGCAGGATGCGCAGGATGTCCGCCAAGGCTTCCGCGCGCTCGAACTCCGCGCGCGCCACGCCGACTTGCAAGTCGATGAGCTTCGTCACCCCCGCCATCGTCGGTGTCGTAGCCTGAAGCAACTTGGCCTTGGCGGACGCGGTGGCGGCGGTGTCCTGGGCCTTCAGAGCGCGGCTCAGATCGTGGACGATGACCGCGTCCCGAACAAGCCGCGGCTTGAGGGCTTCGACGAGGCGCTCCTCATCTGAAGTCAGGTAGGTGGCCAAGTATTCGGACCAGACCTGCATTGAGCGTGCAAGTTGCCGCTCCAGGATGGCAGCGGCCTCGCCCTTGTCCGTCGTTGGCTTATCGATGGATCGCAAGACGACGAGCATAGCATCGTAGGCGTCCCGGAACGTGCTGAACTGGCTGAGCGGTAAAATTCGGTCCTCGACAATCGTATGAAGGCTTCTGTTGCCGCTGCGAAGCGCAAAATTGCCGAGTGCCGCAGAGCCAAGAAGTAGAGTGCCGAGCATCACGAGCAGCGCGATGAGCCGCACTTTGATCGAGATCTTCATGTGAAGGGACAGGTCCTAGGATGCGTAATTTTTCCAAAAGCTTGGGCATCCTAGTGCCGAGCCAGGTAAACTCAAGTGTCCGACTTCGACGCCGCTAATAATTCGATATCTAAGATTTTATACGGATTGATTTAAGGCAAAAAGACTTCGTATCTATTGTTGGCACGCACCGCAGTGGTCGATAGGAGCTCTAGTTTTGCTGAAGATTTCTGATTCCGATCAAAGGCTCTCGAATTTTTGATCTGAGGTCGCCTTTTTCCGAAAACCGGTGACGCCGTTTCGGCAATGGTTCGACGACCGCTTCGTCCACGGCGGCGGCCTCGCGGGTCACGCTGCGCGCGTACGAGTGCGACTCGAAAACGCGACGAGCCGCCGAGCCCGTTTAGGGGCCGGCGGCTCGCTTGCTCGGCGCGGTCGGCGCCGGTCTACACGTCGAGGTTGGCGACGCTCAGGGCGTTCTCTTGGATGAACTCGCGCCGCGGTTCCACGACATCGCCCATCAGCTTGACGAACAGGTCATCGGCGTCGGTGACGTCCTTGACCTTGACCTGAAGCAACGAGCGGACTTCGCGGTCCAGCGTCGTTTCCCAGAGCTGCTGGGCGGTCATCTCGCCGAGGCCCTTGTAGCGCTGGAGCTGCAAGCCCTTGCGGCCGAAGGCCATCACCGCCTCGAACAGGGCGACCGGACCGTGCAGGACGGTCTCATCGGCCTTGCGCATCAGCGTGGCGGGCTCGCCGTAGATCTCGCGGAAGGCGTCCGCCCGCTCGGACAGGCGGCGGGCCTCCTGGGACGCGATGAGGCCGGCATCCAGCGTCGCCACCTGCCGGACACCGCGCAGCGTCCGGCTCAAGCGGTAGCCGCCCTCGAAGGCTTCACCCTGCCAGCCGCGCTCGGTCTCGTCCGCGATGGCATCGAGGCGGCGCGCGGTCACGTCGGCCAGCACCTCCGCCTCGCCCGGATTGTCCGCAACCTCGGCATCGAACGCACCGGCGAGCACCGCCTGCTCGACCACCGAACGATCGTAGCGCGTGTGAAGGCCCTGCAGGATGTTCCGGAAGGTGCGCGCCTCTTCGACGAGGCTCTTGAGCTGAGGGCCGGCGAATTCCGCGCCCGTGGAGAGCCGCAGGATCGCCCCGTCGGTGCCTTGATCGATCAGGTAATCCTCGAGGGCGCGCTCGTCCTTCAAGTAGATCGCCCGGCGCCCGCGTTCGGCTTTGTAGAGGGGCGGCTGCGCGATGTAGAGGTGGCCGCGATCGATTAGCTCCGGCATCTGCCGGAAGAAGAAGGTCAGCAGCAGGGTCCGGATGTGCGAGCCATCCACATCCGCATCGGTCATGATGATGATGCGGTGGTAGCGCAGCTTCTCAGGATTGAAGCCTTCGCGATCTGTGGAGGAGCGTCCGATCCCGGCGCCGAGCGCCGTGATCAGCGTCCCGATCTCGGCCGAGGACAGCATCCGGTCGGCACGCACACGCTCGACGTTCAGGATCTTGCCGCGGAGCGGCAGCACCGCCTGGAAGGTGCGGTCGCGGCCCTGCTTGGCTGAGCCGCCGGCGGAATCACCCTCGACCAGCAGGATTTCGCACTTGGTCGGATCGCGCTCTTGGCAATCGGCGAGCTTGCCGGGGAGCGAGGCGATGTCGAGCGCGCCCTTGCGGGTGACAGTCTCCCGCGCCTTGCGGGCCGCCTCGCGGGCCGAGGCCGCCAGCACCACCTTGCTCATCACCGAGCGGGCCTGCTGCGGATTCTCTTCAAGCCAAGTCGACAGGCCCTCGTTGAGGACGTTCTCCACCGCTGGCCGGACCTCGGAGGAGACGAGCTTGTCCTTGGTCTGCGAGGAGAATTTCGGGTCCGGCACCTGTACGGAGATGACCGCGGTCAAGCCCTCGCGGCAATCCTCGCCGGTGAGCGAGACCTTCTCCCGCTTGGACACGCCTGAGGAATCGGCGTAGCCGGTGATCTGGCGGGTCATCGCGGCCCGGAAACCCGCCATATGGGTGCCGCCATCCCGCTGCGGGATGTTGTTGGTGAAGGGCAGGACCGTCTCGTTGAACGAGTCGTTCCACCAGAACGCGACCTCGACGCGAATCCCGTCGCGTTCCGAGCAAACCACGATGGGATTGCTAATGCCGTCGATCGGCTTGCGGGAGCGATCGAGGTAACGCACGAAGGCTTCGATGCCGCCCTCGTAGTACAGTTCCTCGCGCTTCTTCTCGGCATGGCGACCATCGGTCAGAACGATGCGCACGCCAGAATTGAGGAAGGCGAGTTCGCGCAGGCGCTTCTCCAGCGTCCCGTAATCGAACTCGATCATCGTGAAGGTGTCGGTTGAGGGCAGGAAGGAGACTTCCGTGCCGCGCCGGCCGTTGCCGGGGCCGACCACCTCGAGCGGCGCCACGGCATCGCCATGGCGGAACTCCATCGCGTGCTCCTTGTCGTTGCGCCAGACGCGCAACTTCAGCCACGACGACAGGGCGTTCACGACCGAGACGCCGACGCCGTGCAGTCCGCCGGACACCTTGTAGGAATTCTGGTCGAACTTACCGCCCGCGTGCAGCTGGGTCATGATGACCTCGGCTGCCGAGACGCCCTCTTCCTTGTGGATGTCCACCGGGATGCCGCGGCCATTGTCGGAGACCGTGACGGACCCGTCCGCGTTGAGGGTGACGGTGACGAGATCGGCGTGGCCCGCGAGCGCCTCGTCGATGGCGTTGTCCACCACCTCGTAGACCATGTGGTGGAGACCCGAGCCGTCGTCGGTGTCGCCGATGTACATGCCGGGGCGCTTGCGGACGGCGTCGAGGCCCTTCAGCACGCGGATCGATTCCGCGCCGTAATCGGCGTGCTCGGATTGGGGGGTGTCGGCCATGTACTTCCTCGGGCAGGCGGGCCTTGACGCGACGGAGGGTCTCGCGCCGTCAGGCGCCCACGCCTGAACTCTCACTCGGTCTGCACAATATAGGGGTTCCACCTTGAGTTTGCACGATTTTTGCGCGCTCGCGGTGGGACCGGTGCGTCTTTTCTGAGGCCACCGGCTTAACGCCGCGTTAGCCCTCGATCCCGCCCACGCTCGCCGCGTCGAGCCGGGCGACGGCCTCCGCCGACAGCGTCAGTCCGGCCGCGCCCAACAACTCGTCGAGTTGCGCCACGGAGGTGGCACTGGCGATCGGCGCGGTGATGCCCGGCCGGGCGATGATCCAGGCCAGCGCCACCTGGGCCGGGCTCGCCCCGTGCGCGGCTGCAACCGAATCGAGCGCATCGAGCAACGCGAAGCCCCGCGGGTTGAGGTACTTGGCGACCCGGTTCTCCCGGGCCCGGCCGGCAGCGTCCTGGGCCGACCGATACTTGCCGGTGAGGAAGCCCGCCGCCAGCGAGAAATAGCCGATCACGCCGACTTGCTCGGCCCGGCACAGCGGCTCCAGCTGGGCCTCGTAGCGGCGCTCGGCGAGGCTGTAATCGGGCTGGAGGCATTCGTATCGCGGCAGGCTCGCTGTGGCCGAGAGTGACAGCGCCTCCTTGAGCCGCTTGGCACCGTAATTTGACGCCCCGATCGCCCGGACCTTGCCGTCCGCGATCAGGCGCTCGTAGGCGCGCAGGGTCTCGTCGAGCGGCACGTCGGCATCGTCGAGATGGGACTGATAGAGGTCGATTCGGTCGGTTTGCAGCCGCCGCAGGGACGCCTCGCAAGCCTGCTCGATATGCTGCGCCGACAGGCCTTTCCCGGCCTCGCCCATATCCATGCCGACTTTGGTGGCTAGCACGACCCGGTCCCGCGCGCCCGGGCGGGCCGCGAACCAGCGCCCGATCACCGTCTCGGATTCACCGCCCACGTGGCCCGGCGCCCAGCGGGAATAGACGTTGGCGGTGTCGATGAAGTCGAAGCCGCGTTCGACGAACCGGTCGAGGATCGCGAAGGAGGTCGCTTCGTCGGCAGTCCAGCCGAAGACGTTCCCACCAAGGCAGAACGGCGCGACTGTCAGGTCAGAGCGGCCGATGCGGCGCTTATCCATCGCGGTCAATCCTGCAGAAACGGGTTGGAGACGCGCTCCTCGCCGAGCGTGCTGGTCGGGCCGTGGCCCGGGATGAACGCGATGTCGTCGCCGAGCGGCAGCACCTTTTCCTTGATCGCCCGGATGAGCTGATCGTGGTTGCCGCCCGGCAGGTCGGTGCGGCCGACCGAGCCCTTGAACACCACGTCGCCGACAAGGGCGAAGCGCGCGTCCCGGCTGACGAACACCACGCTGCCGGGGGAGTGGCCGGGGCAATGCAGGATGTCGAAACCAAGTCCGCCCACGGTCACGCCGTCGCCCTCGTCGAGCCAGCGGTCCGGCGTCACGGCTCGGGCTTCGCCGAGCCCGTAATTGGCCGCCGTCTCCGGCAGGGAATCGAGGAGGAACTTGTCGGCCAGATGCGGGCCCTCCACCGGCACGCCGAGGCGCTCGCGCAACTCGTCGGCGCCGGCCGCGTGATCGACATGGCCGTGGGTCAGCAGGATTTTCTCGACTTGCACGCCCTGCTCACGGATCGCCGCCTCGATCCGGTCGAGGTCGCCGCCGGGATCGACGACAGCGCCGATCTTGGTGGCTTCGTCCCAGATCAGGGTGCAATTCTGCTGGAAGGGCGTGACCGGGATGATCCCGGCGCGGGGCGTACCTGGCATGGAGTTCCGCGGGTTGGCCGCGCCGGCTTCGGCGCTCGTGAGGGCGTTCTAGCGCAGAAGACGCGCTGCGGCACCCTTGCCGCGCCCAGCATGATTGCAACGCCATCGCGCGCGGGGCCAAACCGGTGTTCCGACGTCAGCGCCCATGCAGGACCGGTCATCTCCGCTGTGTAGCGCCCGTCACCCGTTCGGACGGTAGCGCAGCCCGCTCATCGATAGTGCGCGCTGAGGACACTCAACCCAATCACCAACACCACCGCCAGGATAAGCGCGATCGCGGCCCGTTTCCGGTCTTCGGCGCGTTCTTCGGCATCTGGCCTGACACAGCCGCAGTGAGGGCAGGCCCAGACACCACCGATGACGGCGTCGCAGGAGTCGCGACGTTCGGGAATGCGGGGTATTTTCCGGCTTCCCATTTCCGTCGGTGACGCTGGTTTCCATCGGCTCGCGACGGCGTGACGCGGCGCTTGGCCCAAGCAGACGTGCGTTTTTTCAGGCGCGGATTCCACTGCATCGATGCCGGCCGTCTCCTTTGGCAACCGGCGTCGCGGCAGGTGACAGCCTTCAATGACCCTTCAACAGGGGTCTCAAGAAACGGGGCCGTCTCCGGCATCCGAGACCACGCGTTCGTCTGCCCCGCCATGCGGCCGGCGGAAGCCGTCCTGGAGCTTCAGCATCTCGGCCATGCCCAGCGCCCGGCTGCTCCACCACGTCTCGGCAGTGTTCGTCTGCGTGAAGCGGTTGTGGGACTTACCGCCATAGGCTCCGAACAGCACCCGTTCCGCATCATCGGAAGCCGGATCGGACCGGTCGATCCGATAGGAAGGCGGAGGGGCCTTGCCGGAGACGGCGATCCGGACCCAGGCGTCACCGTAATGCTTCTGGCACATCCGCATCGTGACCAGCACCTGCCGGAGATAGGCCTCGCCGTCGGGCAGATCGGGCAGGATGTCCGCGATCGTCGCGTCCGGGGGATAGGGCTTCGTCCGGGCCATGGTTCACCTTGCTCCGGCGTGTCCTACCGGTTCGGCCGGCTGAGCGCGAGGCGTGATCGAACATCCTTCATGCCGGGCGGCGCTTCAGCAGCGCGTCGAGCCCGCCGACGCGAAACCAGTGATAGCCGTATCCCTCCAGGAACAGGCAATGCGTGCCGTCGTCCCGGACCTCACTGCGCGAGCCGGTGAGCACGTCGACCAGCACGTCGTGCTCCGGATCCGGGTTGCCGGATGCAAGGGCGATCTCCACCGGCTCCGCCGCGAGATTGTGGATGCAGAGGACCGCGTTGCCGCGCCATTCGTAGCGCAGGGCCAGCACCGAGCTTCGGCCCGTCGGGACCGCGACGACGTCGCCCCAGCCGATCTCGGGGGTCTCCTTGCGCTGGCGGATGATGCTCTGCATCCAGTTGAGCAGCGAATCCTGCTCGTGGCGCTGGTCGGCGACGTTGACGTGGGCGTAGCCGTAGGGGCCGTGGTCGATCACCGGGAGCACGGTGGTGTCGGCCTGCGAGAAGCCGCCCTGGTGCTCACTGGTCCACTGCATCGGCGTGCGGGCGCAGTCGCGCTCCTTCAGGGTGAGGTCGTCGCCCATGCCGATCTCGTCGCCGTAGCGCAGCACCGGTGTCCCGGGGAGGGTGAACATCAGCGAGTAGGCCATTCGTATGCGCCGCGGGTCGCCGGACAGCATCGGCGCAAAGCGGCGGCGAATGCCCCGATCGTAGAGCTGCATGCCCTTCTCGGGACCGAACTCCGCGAACACGGCCTCCCGCTGCGCCTCGGTGAGGCGGCCGAGGTCGAGTTCGTCGTGGTTGCGCAGGAAGATGCCCCACTGGCACGAGAGCGGGCGGGGCTTCGTCTTCTCGATTGCCTTGGCAAGGGGACGCGCGTCATGGGCCGCCAGGGCGTAGAAGCTCGCCTGATTGACCTGGAAGTTGAACATCATGTGCATGCGGTCGGCGTCGTCGCCGAAATAGTCGAAATCCTGTTTCGGCAGGATGTTGGCCTCGGCCAGGATGATGGCGTCGCCCTGGCGCCATTGCAGGAATTCCCGGAAGTCACGCAGCATGTCGAACTGCTCGCGCGGCTTGCCGCCGACATCCGCGCCCTTCTCGGCAATGACGAACGGCACCGCGTCCATCCGGAAGCCCGAGACGCCGAGCTGGATCCAGAAGCCCATGATCTTCAGGATCTCGGCCAGCACCGCGGGGTTCGCGGTATTCAGATCCGGCTGGAAGTTGAAGAACCGGTGGAAGTACCAGGCCTTGGCCTTCGAATCGTAGGTCCAGGTCGTGTCCTGCACGCCCGGGAAGACCATACCCTCGTCGGCGGTGGCGGGCCGCTTGTCCGACCAGACGTACCAGTCCCGGAACGGCGAGTTCGGGTCGGATCGGGCCGCCTGGAACCAGGGGTGCTGGTCTGAGGTGTGATTGACCACGAGGTCGATCAGCACCCGCAGGCCACGCTGCTTGGCCGCATGCGTGAAGGCCACGAAGTCGCCGAGCGAGCCATAGGCGGGATCGACGCCGTAATAATCGGCGATGTCGTAGCCACCGTCCTTCTTCGGCGAGGGCTGGAACGGCATCAGCCAGACCGCGGTGGCGCCCAGGCCCTGGATATAATCGAGGCGGCGTTCCAGCCCGGCGAAGTCGCCGACACCGTCGCCGTTGGCATCCATGAAGGTGCCGACGGAGAGGCAGTAGATGACGGCGTTCTTGTACCACAGGTCGTTGATCATACTGCCCCCCGGCATCGTCGTGCCTTCAGAACGTGAGGCTGGCCCAAAGCGTTGCCGTAAGGCGCGTCCTTAAATCAGCCGCGTTGTGCACGCCCTGTTCGAGCGCGTGCCCGGACGGTCCGGCGCACCCGTTGCGTCCCCGAACCCAGCCTTCATGAACGCCATCCTGATCAAGCTGTTCGCGACTGCGCTGACGCTCAGCCAGGTCACGACCCACCCGGATGCGGTCCGTACCCGATTCGATCCGGCCACCGACGGACCGGAGGTCATACGGCTGCTGCGCGATGGCTGCGCCCACATGCGCAAGAGCTTCGACATCGAGGACATCAACCTCGAAGACCTGATCTCCACCGCGATGGAGGATCCGACGACGGTTGCCGGTCCCTCCGCGCCGAAGATCCTGCACGGTCTCGATATCAACGAGCTGAACGTCAGCTACAAGCAATTCTGCAAGGGCGAGAATCCGCCCAATTCCCCCTTCGACGCGAAGGCGGTGATCGAATTCTACGACAATGCCGTCAAGGACCTGCCAAGCGCCGAAACCCTGCGCGACAAGGCCCTGCCCGGCATGACCCGGATCCTCGACGGCGCGGGGAAACCCTTCGCCGAGGCGTCCGAGCCGAACGGGCGCCGCGTCGTGGTGCCGATCTCGGCAGTGCCGCCGCTGGTGCAGAAGGCCTTCATCGCCGCCGAGGACAAGCGCTTCGAGAGCCATCACGGCATCGACGAGCGCGGCGTGATCCGCGCCTTCATCGGCAACCTCGCCTCCCCGGGCCGGCCCGCGGGCGGCTCGACCATCACCCAGCAGGTGGTCAAGAACTTCTCCGTGGGCGACGACGTCACCTACGAGCGGAAGATCCGCGAGATGATCGTCGCCTCGCGGCTCGAGCGGATCCTCGCCAAGCCGCAGATCCTCGGTCTGTATCTCAACGGCATCTATCTCGGCCGTGGCGCCTACGGCATCGAAATGGCGGCGGAGAGCTATTTCGGAAAGCCGGTCGGCCAGCTCACCTTGCCGGAGGCAGCCCTGCTCGCCGGCATGCCCAAGGGCCCGAACTTCTACAGCCCCGACAAGTACCCCGAGCGGGCGCGGGAGCGCCGGGCCTACGTGCTGTCACGCCTGAAGGAAGAGGGCACGATCACCGAGGCCGAGATGAGCGCCGCGATCAAGTCGGATCTCGGCCTGAAGTCGATCGAGTCCGCGCGACGCGATTCCGGGTTCTACGCGGTCGATTTCCTCAATCGCGAGGCGCGGACTTTCGCGGGCGTCGATTCCCTGACAGCCGGCTCGTTCACAGTGCGCTCGACGATCAATGCCGGCCTGCAGCGGGCCGTCGAGGAGGCGCTGCAGGACGGTCTCGCCAACTACGAACGTTCCACCGGCCGCCAAGCCTTCACCGGCCCTGAGCTCAACCTCGCCGACAGCGTCCGCCGCATCCAGGCCGCAACGCCGGCCCCCGAGGCATCGCCGCAATCGGCCCCCTCGGTCACGGGGGCCCGGGCGGATGCCGTCAAGCCGGACGCCAAGACGCTTCGGTCTGCGAAGATCATCGCCACGCCGCAGCGGAAACCCGCTTGGCTGGTGGCGCTGGAGAGCGCGCGACCGGTTCTCTACGATGTCCGCTGGCCCATGGCGGTCGTGCTGGAGACGGGGCGCGGCGGCATCAAGGTCGGGCTCTCGGACGGGCGCACCGCCTCCCTCGACGCCGGTATCGCCCGCGGCAAGCTGCAGCCCTACGATGTGGTGCGTGTGAAGGTCACGCAGGGCAAGGGCGGCCCACACGCGCAGCTCCGCGTCCGGCCGACCGTCCAGGGGGCGGCTGTGGTCATCGAGAACCAGACCGGCCGCATCCTCGCCATGGCGGGCGGCTTCTCCTACCCGCTGAGCCAGCTCAACCGCGTCACGCAGACGGTGCGCCAGCCGGGTTCGACCCTGAAGCCGCTGACCTATCTGGCCGCCCTCAATGCCGGCCTGCAGCCGAACACGCTGGTGATGGACTCGCCCGTCACCCTTCCGCCGATCAACGGGACCGGCGATTCCTGGTCTCCGAAGAATTACGAGGGCAGCGGCTCTGGCCCCACGACGCTCCGGCGCGGGTTGGAATTCTCCAAGAACCTCGTGACCGCCCGCCTCCTGCAGGGTGGTATCGCCTCGAAGGCGCCGGCAAGCCTCAAGCGCGTCTGCGAGATCGCCCTCGAAGCGCAGATCTACGCCGAGTGCGAACCCTACTACCCCTTTGTCCTGGGCGCGCAGCCGGTGCGGATGCTCGACCTTGCGGCCTTCTACGCGGCGGTGGCCAACGAGGGGGCGCGGCCGACACCTTATGCCCTCGAATCGGTCGAGCGGGACGGTAAGCCGCTCTATACGCATGCGGCCCGCGAACCAGTCCGGATTGGCTCGGCCGACCGGGTATCATTCTACCAGCTCAAGACCATGCTCCAAGGCGTCACCCAGCACGGCACCGCTGCCGCGTTGTCGAAGGTCTCGGCCTTCGTGGCCGGCAAGACCGGTACGTCGGAGAACGAGAACGATGCGTGGTTCGCGGGTTTGACCAACGAGATTTCAGTGGTGGTCTGGGTTGGCTACGACAATGCCGACGGCAGCCGGAAAACGCTCGGCCGCGGCCAGACCGGCGGCCACGTCGCGGTTCCGATCGCCTCGTCCATCCTGCAGGCGGCCTGGGCCAACGGCGTGCCGAAGACGCCATTGAAGGGTCCCACGTCCGAGGCGCGGCCGTTCATCGCCGACTTGGCAATCGATCCCCGCAGCGGTGTCCGGGTCGCGGGCGGCGGATTTATCGAGCATTTCCGTACCAGCGGCGACGGCAGGATGGCCGACACACAGTACCGCCTCGTCCCCCGCGAGACGCTCTACGCCATGCGACCGGACGCCGAGGATGGCGACCTGGGCGGTGCCGAGGACGGCGCGAGCGTGGCGGGCGACTACTACGGCACCATGACCGGCGAGCGTGCGCCCGCGGACCCGCTCGACCCGTTCGGAGACCGTCCGCCGCCGCGCAGCCGCCGTGCGCAGGGGGATCTGGATCCGTCCGGCCAGGACCCGTACAGGCCGTGGCCGGGCCAGGCCGCGCGCTCGCCGTTCGGGGATGACGGCGTGCGCAGGCCGCGCCGCCGTGATCCGGACTACCTGTTCGGCGAAGATTCCGGCTTCTGACCGCCCCTCCCCGTAAGATGAGACACCCGTTGCGAATGCAGCTTCCCGCCGCCCGAGTTCCCGCGGCTTTTGCCCTTGCGCTGCTGGCCGCGATTCCGGCCCGCGCGCAGACGCCCGCCGCCAATACCGCGCCCGCCCCCGCGGCCGACCGGATCAAGGAGGTGCCGTCGGTCGCATCCGTCGACCCGGCGACGATCAAGCCGGGCCAGATCCTGTTCACCGACCATCGCGACAAGCCGACGACCCCGGAGAACGGGCTGATCCCGTATCTCGACTGGCAGAAGGTGCGTCCGGCCGAGGCGGCGGTGCTCGCCCCCTACCCCGGCTATAAGGAGCCCGACTACACCGTCACGGTGAACGGCGTGACCAAGCCGCGGCACGAGACCCTCAAGATCTACGTGGCGGAGGGCCGCTTCGTCGTTCCGCGGCCATCCGAGTCGATCGACAGCGCGTCCTACGCCAATCTCGCCTTCGTCCAGAAGATGGATCCGGCGATCAAGCACCGCGCCGTCTCCTCCGCCGAGGTGACGCCCAACAAGGATCCGGCCGCTGCTTTCGCCAAGCGGCCCGACCGACCCTGGTGCGAGGGCGCCGGCGCCTGCATCGAGTCGCGATACGATCTGGAAGGCAAGCTTCCGCTTGGCGTAAAGCTTGCCAACAAGCTTGAGGAAGGTTCGGCCAAGAAGATAGCCGAATTTGTCTCGTTCCAGAGCGAGTTGCGGATGCTCGGGCCCGACCAGGACGGGCCGCTCCGAGCCCTGACCAAGATCGACACGCCTGTGACTGGCGGGCTGGAGCAGACGATCTTCTGGGTCAACCAGATCCTGCGCTTCGGCAAGTTCCTGGCGGTGTTCCAGCCGATGCCGAATGACCCGGGCAAGACGGTCGTTACCACCTACATGGCGCTCGCCATCAAGGGCGATGTGCTCGACCGGAAGGCGGAATACGCCCGGGTGCCGGTGCTGAAGAACCTACTGCCCGCCCAGGTGCTGATGGGCAATTCGAGCTTCAACACCGGCACGTCGATCAGCGCCGGGCTGCCGATCTACGCTAGGAACCGGATCACCACCTTCGCGGACGCGCTGACGAAGCGCTGACGCGCTTCGATGGCCGGACGGTGAACGCGTCGCCGCCGCATCCCGGCGGCGACGCGCCGTCACACTCACATGCCGCGGTTGCCGATCGTCGGCAGGGTCGGCTGCGTGTAGGCGCGGTTCACATCCCGCCGGGTCTGGGTGCCGTTGGTGTTGCTGGAAGCCCGGTAATTGTCGAGGTTGAAGCTCTCGGCGAGACCGCTGCGGGAATCCGGCCCGTCGGTGGCGCAGGCGCACAGGCCGCCGATCGTGAGCGCGGAGAATGCCAGAAGGACGAGGCGCATGGGAGGTCCTGACGGGTTCGGCCGATGGTCGGCCCTGGATGCAGAAACGGCAGTGCCGCCATCGTCAGGCCCAGGCAGACCCCGTCAAGGGTGACCACCAACCGTGAATCGGTTCTGCAGCCTCCGATGCGCAGCGGCCACGGAAAATCCACCACGCCGTTCGTTTGCAGCGGATAGGGCTCGGCACCCTCTGGCCAATCCGGGGCCTTTCGGGCGACAACCACCGGCGATGAGCAACGTCTTGCCCTTCCGTCCCCGCGCAAACGTCGCGCGCCTCGCCCGCTGTGAGGTCGTCACCGTCGCGGGTGACCTTCTCGAGCTGCTCGACCAGCTTGAGGACGTGAGCGCGCGCGCCGCCGCCATGGGGCGTCCCGCGCGCGAGGTTGAACGCACCGTCCAGCACCTTCTGGATGCGGTAAGTGCGGTTGAACGGGCTCTGGATTGCATCGGCGAAGGTGAGCAGTCCGCTCCCGCCTGATGAACCGCACCGCGGCCCCGGCCCGATCGGTCACACGTAACAATAGCCTCGACCGAAACCTCGAATACCTCCTATTTCAAACATCACGACTTGACTCCGCGGAGTGCGGCAATCTCGGAACCCAATCGCACAGCTTGCGGTTGAGGGTCAGATGCTCACGTCGAGGATCGGTTCAGAGGGCGCTATGACGCTTCGCACGTGTTGCATGCTGGCTGTCGTCGCGGCCGCGGGACTGGTCGCCGGAAGTGGGACACGGGCCGAAGCTGCCGAAATCGGCTTCCTGGAAATGCTGTTCGGTGCACGCCCGGCGCCGCAAGCGGTGCAGCCGGCTCCATCTTATGAGCCCCAGACCACCCGGCACGCCTACCCGCGCCTCGGCGCGGCCCGCCGCCGTCTGCAGACCCGCTACAGCGCGTTGCCAGTGAGGATCCGCGTGAAAGAGGCGGATATCTCGCCGCGTCAGGCTTCGATCGACATGAAGGCGGGGGCGACCGCGGCCTTGCTGAAGGACGAAACCCTCCGGCCCGGCGACATCGTCGTCCTGAATACGGGAGCCAAGGTCTTCGCCGGCGATCCCGACAAACGCCATACAGTCCGGGATTTCGAGCCGGCGCAAAGCTCGCGCTTCGTCAGCAAGGGAACGCGCAAGGTTCTGGCAGGGCTGTTCACGCCCGTAGGCCTGCGGCCGGCCCAGGAGGCCGGGCGCATGGTGGCACGCGCCAACGTGCCGATGCCGATAACCGCGACACCGATCCCGACCGAGAAGACCGCGATGCGGGTGATCAACCCATGGCGGGACGGACAGTGATCGGGCGGCTCAGAAGAACCGCTCCTTGACCACGATCGTGTCGCCGGGTCGGACCGAGTAGGTCATCGGGACGATGCCGGAGACCAGCTTGCCGCCGCCCGTGTCACGGGTCAGGACAGCGTAGTCCCGTGCCGCGCGCGGGCCGAAGCCTGCCGCGATCGCCACCGCCGTCTCGACCGTCATCCCGTTCACGAATGGGTATTGGCCGGAGGTCGTAACCTCGCCGAGGATGTAGAACGGCCGGTAGGCGTCGACCTCCACGGTGACGTGCGGCTCGCGCACGAAGCCGGAGGCGAGCTTGGCCTCGACCGAGCGGGCTGCCTGCCCGGTCGTCTGTCCGCCGACCTGCACGACGCCGATCAGCGGCATCGCGATCCGACCGGCCCCATCGACCGCGTAAATATTCGACAGGTTGTCCTGCCCGAAGACGATCACCCGCAGCTTGTCGCCTGCTGCCAGGGTGTAGCGGGCGGCAATCGACCCGGTTCCGGTCGCATCGAGCTGATCGGTCCGGAAGGTCGGACGCAGGCATCCGCCGAGCGCCAGGGTCGTGCCGAGGGAGAGGAGAAGAGCACGCCGGTTCATCACCATCGCCGTCATGGATGCGGTAGAGGCCAGGACTAAGGTGTTAAGGTTAACGAAGTCTGATCGAGTGGCGGCCCTCAGCGTCTTGCCAAGGAAGGCCCGGCCTTAACTCTTGAGCAACCTTAATATCCGCTAATAGCCGGTGGGCGGCTTTACGTGCTGCCGGTCCGCCTCCGTGCCCAGAGCGTCCGCATGTCTCGTATTCGTCAACGCTCGATCGAAGCCCAACCGAGCACGCTGTCCGGCGCTCAGGACGGTCTCGGCCTCGCGCAGGTGCCGCGCATCCTGCGCCGCTCGCTCGGCTGGATCGTCGGACCGACGCTCGTCGTCGCCTTGGGTGCCACGGTCTTCGTCAACGTCGTCAGCCCCCGCTACACCGGCGAGTCGAAGCTCATTCTTGAGAGCCGTGACCCGGCCTTCGCCCGCACCGCGCAGGAGCGGGGCGATCAGCTCGCGCCGATCGACGAGCAGGCGGTGGCGAGCCAAGTGCAGGTCGTGATGTCGCGCGATCTCGCCCGGGAGGCGATTCGCCGGCTCAAACTGGTCGGCAATCCGGAATTCGATCCCGGCGCGGCCAGCATCGGTCCGGTCCAGCGCGTGCTGATGATGCTCGGCATCGGCGCCAACCCCCTCGACCGCCCGGCCGAGGATCGGGTGCTCGACGCCTATTTCGAGCACCTGCTCGTCTATCCCGCCGGCAAGTCGCGCATCCTCACGATCGAATTCCGCGCGAAGGATGCGGCGCTCGCCGCCGAAGCGGCCAACACCATCGCGAAGCTCTACATCGCGTCGCTCGAAGCGGACAAAGTCGATACCGCCCGCTACGCCTCCACCTGGCTCGGCGGCAATATCGACGGGCTGCGCAAGCGCGTCGCGGAGGCCGAGGCCAAGGTCGAGGTGTTCCGCGCCAAGAACGGCCTCGTCGGCAGCGCCGGGGGCCGGCCGCTCAACGCACAGCAGCTCGGCGAGCTGTCCAGCCAGCTCTCCTCGGCCCGGATCCTCAAGGCGGATCTCAGCGGCAAGGTGAAGGCCATCAAGGACCTGATCAAGGACGGGCGGTCCTTCGAGATCCCGGATGTCGCCAACAACGAGGTCATCCGGCGCATCGTCGAGAACCGCATCGCCGTGCGGGCGCAGCTCGCCCTCGAATCGCGGACGCTCCTGCCGGCCCACCCGCGCATCAAGGAGCTGAAGGCGCAGCTCGAGGATCTCGACGCCCAGATCAAGGCTTCGGCCGAACGCATCGTGCGCACGATGGAGAACGACTCCAAGATCGCGGAAGCCCGAGTCGAGAGCCTGCAGGCCGCGGTGGATGGCCAGCAGGACGTCGTGGTCCGCGGCAATTCCAGCGAGATCCAGCTGCGCGCGCTGGAGCGCGAGGCCAAGGCGCAGCGCGAGCAGCTCGAATCGTACCTGTCGCGCTACCGCGAGGCATCGGCCCGCGATGGCGAAGCCGCAACCCCGGCGGATGCGCGCATCGTGTCCCGTGCGGTCACGCCGGAGGTGCCGTCCTTCCCCAAGAAGCTGCCGATCGTCGCGTTCGCGACCCTGATCACGCTGCTGCTCTCGGTCGGTGCCGTCATCGCCCGCGCGTTGCTGACGGATGCCGCCCGGTCCAATTCCGATCGGGACGAGGCCTTCGATCCCGCCGAGGATCGCCAGCGTCGCGAGCCGGTTCTGGATCGCCCGCTCTTCGCCTTCCCGGAGGCCATGTCGCCGACCGGTTGGTCCGATGCGGCCGAGGCTGAAGCCGAGCCCACGGCGGCGGTTCCGGAAACAGCGCCCGCAGTCGCCGTGGACGCGTTCGACCTCGCGCCGCTGATCGCCCGGATCACGGCCGCTCCGCGCGCCGCCGACGCGCCGTCTGGCCGCCGCGTCCTGATCCTGGAGACCAGCCGGACCAACGGTGTGGCGGGGCTCTCGACCGCCCTGACGCGGGCGCTCGGCGGTGCCGGAACCCTCGTCGCCGTCGCGCTGAACGGCGGACCTGGAGACGGCAAGCTCGGCTTCACAGATCTGGTGGCTGGCGAGGCCGCCTTCCTCGACGTGATCCAGGCCGATCGCACCAGCGGCCTGCACGTGATCGAGGCCGGGCGGCACGCGACCTCCATAATGTCCGACGAGCCGGACGCTTTGACCCTGACCTTCGAGGCGATGGCGGAAGCCTACGACTGGGTGGTCTGCTGCCTCAAGGCCACCCCGGATGCCGACAACCTTCTCGACCTTGTCGGCGGCTACATGGATACGGTGGTGATCGCCTCGAACGCCTCGGCGGAGGATCCGGCGTTGGCCGATCTCTACGCCGCCGCGCAGGAAGCGGGCGCCAAACAGATCCTCGTGGCTCAGGACCGGCCGGCGGCCGGCGCTGCGATCGACACCGATCTGCGCCTGAACGCCGCGTAATCGCGGAGCGCGTTCCCGGGCCGTCGGCGGCCCGGGCGGTGGGGATCGCGGACGAGCCGGCCACGGGATACTGCCGTGCACCGTGAGCGAGTCAACGCGGATCCGGTCAGGTCCGCCGCAACTTCCGCAGCCGCTGAAACGCAGCGTACAGGCGCGGGTCACGCTTGATCCCGCGCTTGGCGCGCACGAGACCCTGCCGGACCGCACCGTAGGTTCGGCCCACCAGCGTCACCGGGATGATCGCCTCGACGAGTTCGATGGTCTCGTCGCAGATGCTGGCCTTGTAGCGGGCTTCGCCAACCCCGAGATCGAAACCGAGACGTCCACGCGTCGCCTGCTCGCGCACGAGATGTTGCAGCAGCAGATCCCCGGGGCTGTACCGGGCGATTTCGGGATCCGGATCGAACGCCGTCATCATACCGCTGTAGCGTCGCGCATTGACCGCGCCGCCGAACGTTGCCAGCACCCGGCCACTCTCGGCGATGCACAGCGCATGGATCTCCAGCGCCGAATCCGGACCGGCTGCGGCCGCCGCCAAGAAGGCCCGGATCGACGGATCGGCGTAAGGGTCGGCGATGCCCATCGCGGCAAACCGGACGGCTTTATGGGCATAGAAAGCCACCAGGAACCGGTTCGCCTCCTCGGCCGTCTCGGCGCGGCGATAGACGACGGGTCCGTGCGCCTCGATCAGACGCTTCTCCTTCGAGCGCAGCTTCTTGCGGGCATCGGCGCTGAAGACCCGGCGCATCGTGGCTTCGGAATCGGGTTCGAGGGTCACCCCGTAGCCGTTGCTGGCCTCCGGCTCGCCGCCGGTCGCGAACGGGTTCGCCGTACCGTCCCAGTATCGCGGTTGATGCTGCAGCGCGTAGACGTCGATCCCGGCCGAACGCGCGGCGCGCGTCAGAGCTGCTGATATCTCCTCGGCCCGGATCGACGCCGCGTCGTGGCTCGCGAACAGGGGAAGATGATAATTCGCGTGGGTGTCGCCCACCGTCCGGGCGACGCGCAGGCCGAACCGTCGCTCGACAACTAGCGGCAGGAGGATCTGGGGACGACCGTCCCGATCACGGAGCACCAGGATCCGCGCCTTGCCGACCTGACTGCACGCGCGCAGATAGGCCATGGTCCAGTCGAACCGCTGATAGGGCGTCTGAATGCTGTCGGGATCGCACTCGATCTGGCGCCAGACGGCTTCCGCGGCGGCCGGGTCTGCGATGATTTCCGCCGCGAGGGCTCCGACCGACGGAGCATCGACCCTATCCGCATCCGTGACTTGAAGGGCGACCGCCATTGCCTCTGACCTTTGCTGGACCGCGCCCGGTCGCCCGTCGCGGCGGGACCTTCGCCGCCGGCGACTGAACAAGCCGTGGAATTCTCGGCCCGGTAAGACACTTCACGGGTCGGCTGGGGCTCAAAAATTTAATTTGGCTAACGCTCTGTTGCGTACATATCGGCCGCCATACAGTCTTCGAACTTTGTTTACCGCGACGCGCGCAGGGTGCTGGCTGCGGGCCGATCGGCCTGATCGGTGTGAGATCATGCTGTCGTCGGATACCAAGCATCGCGTGTTCGCGACCGGGTTTCGCGCGATCCAGGCGATTGGGGCGGATCGCTGGATGGCTCCGACGTCTCGTGGGCTCGGCGTGATCCTCACCTTCCACCACGTCAGTCCGGACGCGCCGCCGGCCTTCGCGCCGAACCGCCTGCTGTCCATCACCCCGGACTTCCTCGACCTGACCCTGCGGGAGCTCGATGCCCGCGGCTTCGAGGTGATCAGCCTCGACGCCGTACCGGAACGCCTCGCCGAACCCGACTATGGCCCACCCTTCGCCGTCCTGACCTTCGATGATGGCTATCGGGACAATGTCGCGCACGCGCGACTGGTCCTGGCCCGCCATAACGCCCCCTGGACGCTCTTCGCCACCAGCGCATTCGCGGATCAGACAGGTCGGCTCTGGTGGATCGAATTGGAGCGCGCCATCGCGCGGCTCGATCGCATCCGCATCGACATCGGCGCGCGCAGCGTCGATCTGCCGGCGCGCAGCCCCGGCGAGAAGGCGCTCGCCTTCGACGCGATCTATCGCGACCTGCGCGGCGGTGGTGAGGCCGAGCTCCTCGCCCGGATCGCAGTGCTGTGTCGTCAAGCTGGTTTCGAGCCGGGACAGATCGCGTCGGAACTGTGCCTGTCCTGGGCGGACCTGCGCGATTTGGCCAAGGATCCCGCCGTCACGATCGGGGCGCACACGGTGAGCCACCCGATGCTGGCCAAGCACCCGGAGGCGTTCGCCGCCCAAGAGATCGCCGAGGGGCGTGCGCGGATCGAGGCGGCGCTCGACCGGCCCGTGCGGCACCTGTCGTATCCCGTCGGCGATCCCGGCTCGGCCGGGCCGCGGGAGTTCGCGCTAGCCCGGATGCAGGGCTTCGCCACCGCGGTGACGACCCGGCCCGGCCATCTCTTCGCGGGCCACGCTAGGCATCTCCACGCGCTGCCCCGCGTCTCGATCAACGGCTGCCATCAAACGCGGGCAGCCCTGGGCGGCCTGCTCTCCGGCGTGCCGTTCCTGGCCTGGAACCGAGGTCGCCGCCTCAACGTGGCTTAAAGGACGCTAACGCCGCCGCCGGTGCCGATACCCGCTCGAGAACGAGGCATATTGCCGGCCGCGATGCCCACGGTAGCGCCGCCGTCCACTCGTCGCGGGCTCGGCCGTCTCTTCCAGCTGCGGAATGGCTTCCGCCATCGCGGCGGCGGGCGTCGGGGCGGTGTCGGAGGATGCGAAGCCGCCGGCCACGTTCTTGGCGGCAGGACCGAACATAGCCAGGCACTGATTGTAGGCGAGATCGTTCTTCAGCCGCTCGCATTCGCCGATCGAACGCGGGGTTCCCTGGGCCAGGGCCGGCAAGGGCGCGAGCAGCACGATCAGGACTGCCAGAGGCGTGAGGCGCATGGGGGGACGAAGCACGAAGCAGCGATCTCGGACGAGGACGCATCGCTTCTGATCTTCGAGTGCGGCGAAATCGAGGGGTCGCGTCAGCGATCCGGCCGTTCCATCCAACGGATCAGCGGCATCAGCGGGAAGATCCAAGCGATTCCCAGGATCGAGTAGAGCACGGCCTGCACCGCAGCTGGCGTCTCCGCGATGCGGCTGTCCGCCAAGGTCATCGCCAGGGGGCCGTAGACGCAGACGAAGGCCAGGATCGCGAGAGTGCCGATCAGGGTCCGGGTTCGGCGGCGCATGGCGTCTCGTGGCGGTTCTGCTTGGGGCCTCTGCAAAGGGGCTAGCGCTCACGCGCGGGCTTGGCAACGCGCAGCCTGCCGCGGGCTGCGGCGCCGCCGACGTTGCTGCGGGCTCATCCATCTTTTAACCCGGCAGCCGGGATCGGCACATCCCGGTTCTAGGCCGAAGGACTGCAGATGGTTGTCAACGATGCGGGCGAGCCGCGCTCCGGCGCGGTGCGGACCTGGCTCTACGTGGTCGCCGCACTCGTGGTCGCCATGGTGGCTGTCGGCGGCGCGACGCGTCTCACAGGGTCGGGTTTGTCGATCACCGAGTGGCGACCGGTCACTGGGATCATTCCACCCCTCTCCGACACGGATTGGGCGACGGAATTCGCCAAGTACAAGGACACGCCACAATACAGCATCCTCAACCAGGGAATGGGGCTCTCCGCCTTCAAGGTCCTGTACGGTTGGGAATGGGGTCACCGGGTGCTCGGCCGGCTGATCGGTCTCGTGTTCTTCCTCCCGCTGATCGTGTTCTGGTGGCAAGGCCGGATCAGCCGCAATCTGGGGCTCGGCCTGCTCGGCCTCGGCGTCCTGGGCGGGCTGCAGGGCGCCATTGGCTGGATCATGGTGGCGTCCGGCCTCCAACCCGGGATGACCGCGGTGGCCCCGCTCAAGCTCGCGCTTCATCTGACCACCGCGAGCCTCATCCTGGCGGGCTTGGTCTGGCTCGCGGCGGGTGAACGCGGCCGTGCGCTGGAGCCGGTACCGACTCGCCTGCGCGCGATCGCGGTACTGCTTCCGGTGCTGGTCCTCGCGCAGATCTTCTTGGGCGGGCTCGTCGCGGGCTCGCATGCGGGCTTGGTCTACAACACGTGGCCGACGATGGACGGCGCCCTCGTCCCGCCGGCCGATACCCTGTTCGCCATCCGGCCCTGGATCGAGAACTTCGTGGACAATCACGCCCTGGTTCAGTTCGACCATCGGATGACTGCCTACCTCGTGATCATCGTGGCGATCCTTCATGCGGTGGATGCCAAAATCAGCGGATCGGCCGGTGCAGCGGGGCGCGCAGCAGGCGTGGCCGTTCTGGCATCGGCCCAAGCGGCGCTCGGGATCGCGACACTGCTGCTCGCGATCCCGCTCTGGGCAGCGCTGGCCCATCAGGTTCTGGCGATGGCGGTCCTGATCATGGCGACGGTCCACGCCCGCCTCAGCCGCGGGGTCGGATTCGGAATCGCCCGGGTACGATCCGCGCCGTCAGATCCACCAATCGGCTTCGAGGGCCTCGCTGGACGCGGCGTTTAGTCTTTCCTGCAATGCGGCGATGCTGCTGCATTGCAGGAGAGCTATAGGGTCTCAAGTGAATCCTCGGGATAACTCCCGCTCAGCACTCTGCACATGGAACGATCAAGACGTTTTCAGCTTTAGACTGCAGGCGTGGCAGGAGGCTGGATGATGTCTCTCGCGGAGGATGGTCGCCCACTCTCTCTGACGTGGCATTACACGCCCCGCGAGATCGTGGCGGATGGCGTGATCCACGGTCTCGGCGTTGTCCTCGGGCTGGCCGGCGCCGCCGCGATGGTGGCGACGGCACTCACCGCGCATCTCGGTGTTGGCGAGCGTGTCGCCGTTGTCGTGTACGCGACCGCACTCGTGCTGATGCTCGGCGTTTCGGCCCTGTACAATCTGTATCCAGTCAGCCCACGCAAATGGCTGCTGCGCCGGGCCGATCACGCCCTGATCTACCTGATGATCGCCGGCACCTACACGCCGCTCGTCGCCCTCGTGGGATCCGGACCGCGCGCCTACCTGCTGCTGGCGATGATCTGGGCGGTCGCCCTCATCGGAATCGGCGTCAAGCTGTTCCTGCCCGGGCGGTTCGATCGGCTGTCCATCGGTCTCTACCTGATGCTCGGCTGGAGCGGCCTGTTCGCCTACGAGTCGGTGATCGCCAGTCTGCAGCCGACCGCGCTCTGGCTGCTGGCCATCGGCGGTGCCCTCTACTCGATCGGTGTGGTGTTCCACATCTGGCGGACATTGCCCTTCCAGAACGCGATCTGGCACGGCTTCGTGCTAGCCGCTACCGCCTGCCATTACGGCACGATCTGGGCAAGCCTGAACGGTCTACCGTTGACGTGACTTGTTTCCAGCGCAGTAAAACTCTGCTTACCCTGTCAATGAAAAGGATGCAGCAGATGAGCTGCGCTTAAGAGCCCCACGACCACTGGCGCTCCATAAATCCCGGGACAGTTTTCACCGGGAGCGATACCGTGGTCGCCAAGTCGAACGATGCTCGAGCCGCAGAGCGTTACCGGATCCTACACATCTTCCGGGCTCCCGTCGGCGGGCTCTTCCGGCACGTGATGGATCTGGCCCGCCTCCAGGCCGCGGCGGGACACGCGGTGGGGATCATCTGCGACTCGACGACCGGTGGCGAGCGGGGCGAGCGGGCGCTGGCCGACCTCCTGCCTTGCCTCGAACTCGGCCTCGTCCGGATCCCGATGCGGCGCAATCCGGATCGCTCCGATTGGGGATGCCTGAAGGCGGTCGGCCGGCGGGCGGCCATGGTGGGTGCCGATGTCCTCCACGGCCATGGCGCGAAGGGTGGCGCCTATGCCAGGCTCGCCCGGAGCAGCGCAGCGATCCGCAGCTACACGCCCCATGGCGGCAGCTACAACTATCGGCCCGGCACCGCGTTGCACCGCCTCTACATGGGCGCCGAAGCGGTCCTGGCCCGCCGGACCGACGCGTTCCTGTTCGAGAGCGAGTACGTCGCCGGTCGCCACCGACGCTTCGTCGGCGGCCCGGAACAGGTGACGCGCATCGTCCATAACGGCCTCGCCGACGCCGAGTTCGAACCCGTCGAGCGGGTCGAGGACCCCTTCGATCTGCTCTACGTCGGTGAGCTGCGGGAGGCGAAGGGCCTGCGCTACCTGCTCGAGGCCCTCGTTCAGGTTCGGGCGGAAGGCCGGGCGTTGCGCCTGCTGATGGTCGGGTCCGGGCCGGACGCCGAGATCCTGCGGCAGAACGTCGACCGTCTCGGATTGGGTGAGGCCGTCTCGTTCGAGCCGCCGCAGGCGATCCGATCCGTCTTGGCGCGGGGCCGGATCCTGGTGGTCCCCTCCCTCGCGGAATCGCTGCCCTACGTGGTTCTGGAGGCCGCCGCCGCTGGGCAGCCGCTGGTCGCCACCCGGGTCGGCGGGATCCCCGAGATCTTCGGGCAGGCGGCGGGCGATCTCATTCCGCCTCGCGACCCCGAGGGCCTCGCCTCCGGCATCCGTCGGGTCCTCGATGAAGCGCCGGAAGCGCTCGACGCCCGGGTGCAGGCGCTCAGCACGTCGGTTCACCAACGCTTCTCCCTGGAGCGCATGGGCATCGAAGTGATCTCGGGCTACGCCGCCGCGTTCCAGGCCCGCGCCGACCGTCGCACCGTCAAGGTTCCGGAACTCGCGGCGCCACGGACGGCCTGACCCGCGGACTGAGTCTGCGTGACCAGCCACCCGCGCCCCGACGATCAATAACGTCGTGGGTGGCGTGGTCTTAAGTCTTCCGACAATGCCCCGTGCCACGCTGTGATTGAGGAAACCGCCGGCTGGCGCGGAAGAGGGCCGTTCGATGAGTGCGTTCGACATCCGCGATCTTCTCGAGGCCGCCACTCCTCTTGAAGCGCAACCCCACCATCGCGCCGACGCTGTGGTGCCGCTGGCCGAGACAGCCGTTCCGGGCCGCACTGCGATCTCGCCGGTCGTGGTTGCCGGGCTGGTCCGTGCGCTGGAAGGTGCCCTGATCTACGGCCTCGGTGCGTTGCTCCACCTCGTCATGCTGTATGGGCGGGTGGCCTTCGGCGTGACCTATGCCGGGGCGATCGGGTGTATCGCCGTGATCACGGTCGCCCTGCTCCAGACCGCGGGTTGTTACCGGGTCGCCGCGTTCCGCACCTTCTTCAAGAGCGCGATCCGGATCACCACCGCGTGGTCGCTGACCTTCCTGGTGGTGGCGGCCGGCTTGGTGCTCGCCAAAGTCGCCGACCATTACTCACGGCTGTGGCTGGCGACCTTTCACGGCACAGGGCTCGGCGCGCTGCTAATCGGACGCTTCATCCTCTTTCGGGTCGTCGAGGCGCAGACCCGCGCGGGCCGGTTCGACCGGCGCACCGCGATCGTGGGCGGCGGCAAGCCGGCGGAGGACCTGATCGCAGCCCTTGAGGCGCAGAGCGACAGCGGTATCCGCATCGTCGGCGTCTTCGACGACCGCAACACGGACCGATCGTCGGACGTGGTGGCGGGCCATCCGAAGCTCGGCAATGTCGACGACCTCGTGGCCTACGCGCGGCATGCGCGGCTCGACCTGATCGTTTTCACCATTCCCATCACCGCCGAAGCGCGCATCCTGCAGATGCTCGCCAAGCTCTGGGTGCTCCCGATCGACATCCGGCTCTCGGCCCATGCCGCCAAGCTGCGTCTGCGGCCGCGCAGCTACTCCTATCTCGGCTCGGTGCCGGTGCTCGACGTGTTCGACAAGCCGATTGCGGATTGGGATGTCGTGGTCAAAGCGCTGTTCGACCGCTGCGTCGGCCTGCTGATGCTGCTCGCCTTGTCGCCGGTGATGATGAGCGTGGCGCTCGCCGTGCGCCTGAGCTCGCGCGGGCCGGTGCTGTTCCGGCAGAAGCGCCATGGCTTCAACAACGAGCTGATCGAGGTCTTCAAGTTCCGCTCGATGTATGTCGATCAGTGCGACGCGGGAGCCTCAAAGATGGTGACCCGTGGCGACCCGCGCGTCACGCCGGTGGGCCGCTTCATCCGCAAGACCTCGCTCGACGAGCTGCCGCAGCTGTTCAACGTTCTGAAGGGTGATCTCTCGCTCGTCGGCCCGCGGCCGCACGCCCTGCAAGCTAAGGCGGCCAACACCCTGTATGACCAAGTTGTCGACGGTTACTTCGCCCGCCACAAGGTGAAGCCCGGCCTCACTGGCTGGGCTCAGGTCAACGGCTGGCGCGGCGAGACCGACACGTCCGAGAAACTACAGCGGCGGGTCGAGCACGACCTCTACTACATCGAGAACTGGTCGGTACTCCTCGACCTCCAGATCCTGGCAACCACGCCTTTCGCGCTGCTCAAGACCGAGAACGCCTACTGAGCGCGCCGACACGCGGCCCCGACCGAAATCCGGTCGGGGCCGCGTCATGCTTGCGACTACGGCAGCGCGCCGGCCTTCTCCTTGGCCTTCATGATCGTGTCGCGGCAGCCCTGTGCGTCGCCGGCCTTGTCCTGCTCACCTGCTTTGGCGACCAGCTTCTTGGCTTCCTCGACGCCTGCAGCGGTCGGCTTCACGGCCGCGTCCGACTGGGTCAGGGCCGGCGGCTTATCGAGCGCCTTCGGTGAATCCGAGGAGGTCACACCGCCGGGCGGAGTCTTGCCCGTCACCATGGCCGCGCCGGCGCTATCGAGCCGCCGCTGCAGGGTGCTGACCTCGTCGGCGCAGGGTGTCGCGAGGGCGGGCGTGGCTGCGGCGAGGGTTAGGGCTGCGACGGCAAAACGGAACATCATCGAGACAGGTCTCCAGGCATTGCGGTTCGTTCGGCGCGCGAGCTCCGGCAGGGGCTCAGCCGACTCACCGAGGAGACTCCGGGCGCACTGGCCCGTTCCCGAGACAGGAGGCCGCACGGCGATCTCCAAACGCAGACGGGCGCCCCGCGCGGCCCGAAGACCGCGGGAGGCGCCCGCCCCTGTCGCTTGTGGTGTCAGTACTTGCGGATGATCGGCTCCGGCGCCATCGGCACCGGATCGGCACCGAAGCGATAGGTCAGGCCGGCATAGACCGAGAGCGGCTGGGCCAGGGTCGTGGTCCGCGGGTCGTTAATCGACAGGTTGCCGGCGATCGACCCCCGCTCCGCGAAGGTGCCGAACGTCGCATAGCGGTTATTGGTCAGGTTGGTGATCAGCCCGAAGATCTCCAGGTTCTTGGTGACCTGATACTTCGTCGTCAGGTTCATCACGTAGTAGGCCGGCAGCTTGCGGTTCAGGTTCGATTCGTCGCCGCGGAAGTAGGACGACGAGAAGGCCGAGACGTTGAGGCCGAACCGCCAGTTCGGGGTGATGTTGTACTCGAACCCGGCCTTGATCTGATGATCCGGGATCAGAGGCAGCTTGTTACCCTTGCGGACATTGATAGCCCCGTCATCGGAGAACGGGTTGTTGGGCGAGGACAGCGTCTGGTTGAACTGGTAGGTGGCGTCGATCAGCGCGTAGTTGGCGTAGACCAGCAGCTCGGGGGTCACGACATATTCGGTGCTGACCTCGATGCCCTGCCGCCGGGTCGAAGGTACGTTCACGAAGTAGGCCCGCGCGGCGTTGCCGGCGACGGCGATTTGGATGATGTCGTTGGTCAGGTCGGTGCGGAAGACGCCGGCCTTGTAGGTCAGGGCGCCACCCGAGAGGAAGCTCGGGATCACGCCGCGGAAGCCGACCTCGTAGGTCTGGCCGGTGACCTGCTTGAGCGGCGGGTCGGCCACCAGCGAGTTCGGCAGCAGGCAGGGCCGATCGGGATTGGCGCAGGCGAGTTCGAGCGGCGTCGGTGCCCGGTTCGACTCGGAGTAGCTGCCGTAGAGATTGAGCGCCGGGTCGAACTGGTAGGTCAGGCCCGCCAACGGGTTGACCTTGGTGAACTCGTGCGTGCCCGTGACATCCGGCGAGAAGCCGGTTTGATCGACCGAGCGGATATGCGCGTAGTTGAGCCGGAAGCCCGCGGTGAGCGACAGGCGGTCGGTCAGGTCGAGCGTGTCGGTGGCGTAGAGCCCGAGATACAGGTTCGAGCCCTGCACCGAGCTGGGGGCGATGCCGAGTGCGCCGGCCGTCCGGATGTAAGGCGTGCCGAGACTCGGAATGGTGCCGTAATACGGGTTGTTCGGGTCCGTCGTGATCGAGAGATTCGGGTTGATCACCCCGAGGGTGCTCGACGACTTGAACGAGTAATCGGCCGCATCGACGCTGCCGCCGATCACGAAGCTGTTGGGCAGGCCGAAGATCCGGTCACGGTTGGCCGCCTGCAGCGAGCCGCCATAGCCCTGCGATTCCGTCTGCGTGGTGTCGATCGTCCCGTACGGGATGCCGGCCCGGAACGGGATCCGTTGGTTCTGCTGGCCGAGCAGCAGGAACTGGTTGCGGAACGCGTTCTGCGACTGGCCGGCGGACGGGCTGAAGCCGTCATCCTCGTAGCACAGGGAGCCGCGGAAGCTGGAGCGTGAACTGCAATTCTCGAAGTTGCCGTCGTTGCCGTCGACGTAGCGCTCGCTGAAGCGCCGGTAATACGCATTGCCGGCGAGGTCCCAAGTCGGCGAGATGTCGACCCGGCCAGTCAATTGCAGCGAACCGACCTGCGTGGTCTGCGTCTGCGGATTGGTGAAGATCGCCCGGGGATCGACATGGGTGAAATCCACCGGGGTCGCGGCCGCCGCGCCGTAGAAGCTGCGGGCGGCGAGCCCGATCAGGTGGAACTCCGAATCCTGCGAGCGGTAGCCCAGATCCGCGTAGAGTCGCCCGATCGTGCTCGGGTTCTCGTAGCGCCAGCCGCGGTCGTTCAGGCCGTCGCCGGTGAAGTAGAAGCTCCAGTTGTCCGACACCTTGCCGTATTGCAGGTAGCCGGCGGTACGCGCATCGGATCCGCCCCAGGCCGAGATCTCGGTGCCCTGCCAGGTGAAGCCGTTCTTCATCTGGATGTTAACCGCGCCGCCGATGGCGTTGAGGCCGAAGACCGGGTTGCCGGTGACCACGTCGATGCGCTGGATCGCCTGCGGCGGGATCAGGTCGAAATTGACGACGTCGCCGAAGGCCTCGTTGATGCGGATGCCGTTCTGATAGACGGCGAGACCCTGCGGCACGCCCTGCACCGGGGAGGCGGTGAAGCCGCGGTAATTGAGATCCGCGCGGTTGCTGTTGCCCTGCGAGTCGCTGATGTTCACGCCGGGGGTCGCACGGGCGAAGGTGGCGAGGATGTTGTCGGTGCCGCGGTCGACGTCGATCTGGCGGGGCGTTACCGTTTGAACTGTGCTGGGGATCTTGTTGAGCGGCTGCTCGGAGCCACGCAGGCGGATCGGGCCGGCGGGCGCGGTCGGCACGATCTGGCCGAGCGTGTTGAGGTTCTGAGCGCCGCTCGAATTGCCACCGCCCGCCCCGACCGGTGATGTCGAGACGACGCTGATCTCGCCCAGCGTTACCGATTGCTGAGCCTGTACTGCACCCGGGGCGACCGAAAGCGCCAACACTGAAGCAGACGCGAGCAAGCCGCTCCGAAGCGCCCGACGTGACATTGCATTTCCCCTGCCTTGAGATCAGCTACCGGTTGTCCCGGGCTTGGCAATACTCATGGCGGGTCGATCGGACGTTCACAATCGGACCTGATGGTCCGCGAGGCCTTTTCGGATCCATTTCGGTGCCGGGATCGTGGAACGCCCCGGCCCGTGGCGTAGTCGCAACACTTTTTCTTGATTTTTCAGCGACTTACGGACAATTCGGCAAGCCTAGGCGGGAGTATTCGGCAAAGCCGCCGGGCTCCTGATCGACCGATCAGAGCTTCGCCTGAATCATCCGAGCAATCTCACCCAATCGCTGCTCCAGCAGTTGCGGCACCTCGCACACATAGGTGAGCGACTGGCTGCGCTCCTGGAAGATGCGGCGGTCCCAGGCGAACTTCGTCTCGAGCTCCGATTGGTCCTTGGGCAGTTCGGTGGCATCCGTGGCGCTTGGCGCATCCTTGGTCTGGCTGATCTTGTCGGCCTCGTCGCGGATCCGCTCGGCCATCCGGCGCTGGCCCTGGGCATAACGCGCGATGCCGCCCACAACCTTGTCGCGTTCGCCGTTAAGTACCTCGAAGACGCCTGCGTAGACCCGGGTCAGGGCCTTGTCCTTGGCATCCTTGTCGGCGCCGAACGTGTTGGCGAAGTCATCCAGAAGCGGACCGACCTGCGACAGCTCGGTGCGGCGCGAGGCGATCTTCTGCGCCAGCACGGCGGCGTTGTTGTCGCTGCCCCAATCGCCGGCTGCCGCAACATCGGGCCCGGTCCAAAACTGGCCGGGGCTGAGCGACGAAACCTTGCGCTGGACGCAGGGCCAATCCGGGTCGGTCTTGGGCTGAGCCAGGGCCGGTCCGGCCAGGAGCGATAGGCCGAGAGCGGTGCCCAGAAGATGGCAGGCGATACGGTTCATCAAAACGGGCTCCATCAGGGGGTCTCGCCAGCCGGGCCGCCGCGCCGGGCCATGATGCCGCGGCCGGGGTCGTAGGCGACCACCGCCATGCCGAAAAACGCGAGCGTCACGCCCACAACCACGGCGCAGGCGACGGGCTCGAACTGGACGTAGAGGGCGAAACGGACGAGCTGGACCGCGTGGCTGAACGGGTTCAGCTCGCAGATCCAGTAAAGGGTCTCGGAGGATTCCCGGATCCGCCACAGGGGGTAGAGGGCCGAGGAGGCGAAGAACATCGGGAAGATCACGAAGTTCATCACGCTGGCGAAGTTCTCAAGCTGGCGCACCAGCGAGGACAGGAACAGGCCGATCGCCCCGAGCATCAGCCCCGAGGCCAGGAAGGCCGGGAGTGCCGTCAGGTAGCCGAGCGGCGGGATATCGGTCTCCCAGAAATACGCGACCGCCAGGAACGCATAGGCCTGAACGACCGAGACGGCGACGCCCGCGATCAGCTTGGCGAGCAACAGCAGCCAGCGCGGATAGGGCGAGGTCAGCAGCACCTTCATGGAGCCGACCTCGCGGTCGTAGACCATCGAGAGCGACGATTGCATGCCGTTGAACAGCTGGATCATCACGGCCAGCCCAGGCACCACGTAGACCTCGTAGAGCACGTAGGTCTGGTAGGGCGGCTCGATCGAGACGCCGAGCGTGTTACGGAAGCCCGCCGCGAAGATGAACAGCCACACGAGCGGCCGGACCAAAGCCGAGAAGAACCGTTCCTTCTGATTGAAGAAGCGCAGCAGTTCGCGGCGGACGATGCCGCCGAGGCAGATCAGGTAGCCGACTGAATCGAGGCGGCCGATCCGGGCCGAAGCGGCGCGGTCGATCACCGGCGCGACCGGCGTTGAGACGTGCGTCGGCGCCGTCATGGATGCCGTCCTCGATCCTGCGGCACGTCGCCCATCTGCATCCTCACGCCGCCACCCTCCCCGGCTCCGCCACGATGCGGCGGAACGCGTCGGCGAGCGCTTCCCCGGGCGCGCCGATATCGCCGGCCCGGCCGCGGGCGACGATCCGGCCGCGATGGAGAACGATCGCGTCGTCGTCAGGCGAAATCTCTTCGAAGATATGGGTCGCCCAGAGGACCGACAGGCCCTCCTCGCGCACCAGAGCGCGCACGATCGCGACGATATCGGCGCGCGATTCGAGATCAAGGCCGACCGTCGGCTCGTCGAGCAACAGCAGGTCCGGCCGGTGGATCAGCGAGCGCGCAATCTCGATTCGGCGCGACTGCCCGCCCGAAAGCGTACGAACCTTGTCGTGCCGCCGATCAGCGAGCCCGACCCGATCGAGGAGCACGCCGACCCGCTCCTTCCCGGCGCTGCGGGCAATGCCGTGCAGGCTCGCATGGTACAGGAGGTTCTGCTCGACGGTCAGATCGGTATCGAGCGTACGCGCTTGGAACACCACGCCGAGCCGCGCGAGCGCCCGAGAGGGCTCGCGGTCGAGCGCGTGGCCGAAGATCGAAACCCGCCCGGTCTGGTTGTTGTAGAGACGGGTAATCACCGAGAACAGCGTGGTCTTGCCCGCCCCGTTCGGCCCGAGTAGGGCCGCGAAGCGTCCGCGCCCCACGTCGAGCGATACGTCGTCCAGCGCCGCCCGGGTGCCGAAGCGGTGGCCGACCTGCTCGACCCGAAGGGCCGCCTCGGCACTCATCGGCCGAGCACCTTCCGGGCTTCGGCGACAGCGTCGAGGCACTCGTCGAATTCGCCCTCCTTCTGCTCCCGCTCGGCGACGCGCAGGGCCTTGCGGAGCTTGGGCAGTGCGGCTTCGGGCGGGTTCAGCGCCAGGGCGTCGCGAATCATCGCGATGCCTTCAGCGCAGGTTGAGGCATCATCGGCGGCGAACGCGGGTCCGGCGAGGATCAGGGTCGAGGCAAACAGGATCGCACGCATCACTTCACCGTCAACGTGCCAGTCATGCCCTTCGACTCGAGGCCGTGCGCCGCCCAGATGTAGGTGCCCGGCTTGATTGCCACGAACTCGATGGCGATCTCACCCGGATCGTCGAACTCCAAGTGATCGGGCGGGCCGCCGCCGTGGATCTCCTTGTGCTCGATCACGATCTGATTGAACCAGATGAACCGGAAGAACTCGGGCGCGTAGAATTTGTACTCCTGATGCCCCTTGGCGACGATCCGCAGACGATAGGCCTTGCCGGATTCGAGCGTGATGTCCTTGTTCTCGACGGCGAAATCATTGCCCTGATCGTCGCCGAGGACGAGATCGGGCAGGTTCTCGCGCTTCTTGGTCAGATCCAGCGCGAGGGCCGGACCGGCCGCGAGCAGCCCGGCGCCGGCGAGGGCCGCCAATCGAAACATCCGCATCGTGTCGCTTCCCACCCTCTTTGAGGACCGTGCCCGATCGCTTTGCAATCATGCGCGGCTCTTAGCCCTTTTTATTGCGCGGTCTCTTGCGCCGAACCGGTGTCCATTAATGTGGTCTCGGATCAATTCGGCGAGATCGCCACGCCCCACGGCAGTAGGCCGACCGGGATGCTCTTGATCACCTTCTCGGAGGCCACGTCGATCACCGAGACATCGTTCGAGGTGCCGTTCGTGGTGAACAGCTGCTTCTGGTCCGGCGTGAAGGCGAGCTGCCAGACACGTTGGCCCACGGGGAGATACTTCTCGACCGTGTAGGTCTTGGCGTCGATCACCGCGACCCGGTTGGCGGGGCCGAGCGCCACGAAGGCCTTGGTCCCGTCCTTGGTGATCCGGATACCGACGGGCTGGATCGCCTCGTCATTCACGCTCGGGATCTTGAAAGTGATCTTCTTGATCACTCGGCGCTGGGCCACGTCGATCACGCTGACCGTGCCGCCGACCTCGGCCGAGACCCACAGGAACTTCCCGTCGGCCGTGAACTCAGCGAAGCGCGGCCGCGCATCCACCAGCACGTTGTCGATGACCTGGAAGGTCTTCGTGTCGATGAAGTGGGCCATGTTGGTCGTCTCGGAGGTGTTGACCAGGATCTTCCCGTCCGGCGACAGGCCCATCCCCTCCGGCTCGACGCCGACCGGCACCTCGGCCAGCACCTTGTTCTTCTCGATGTCGATGATCGTGACCTGGCTGTCGTCCTCGTTGGCGACGTAGAGCGGGTTGCCCGAGGCATCGAGGATGAACTGCTCCGGATCCGGCCCCGAGCGGAGCGAGCGCACCACCTTGCCGGTGCTGGTGTCGAGCACGTCGATCCGGTCGTCGTCGCTCGCGCAGACGAACAGCTCCTTGCCGTCCTTGGACACGGTAACGCCGCGGGGGCGCCGGCCGACCTTCCACGTGGCGGTCACCGCCATCGTGTTGGCGTCGATGACGCTGACCGAGTTGCCCTTTTCGTTGGTAACATACGCGGTGAAGGCGGCGGCCGGCCCGCATAGGGCGAACCATGTACCGAGGGCGACAACGCTCAGTCCTGCCTCGATGCGGCGGCTCATGCCATTCCCTTCCCTTGCGTCGTCCCGGCGCCCCGTGTGAGCGCTCTGCCCGGGGACGTTCTCGCGGGCCAATAGTAGTGCGATATCCGCGCGTTGCGAGGGTCCGGCGCGCTCGTCAACGCCGCAGGCGCTCGGTCACTTGAACTTGCAGGTGGTCTCCGGAAGATCCACACCCAGCGTATCGAGCGGCGTTCGCTGGTGCAGGAAACCCTGCTCGGGCGCCACTGAGACCAGCGCCTTCGGCTGCACCACGATGATCGCCTGCCGCAGCTGATGGTCCCAGGGGCGGAAGCTCAGCGGCACGCCCTTGTAGGCTGGCAGGGTGAATGCGGGCTCCGCGAGGTACGGCGCGATCACCGCCGGATCGTTGGTCTTCCTGGCGGTCACGGCCTCGCCCACCGTCCGCACCGCAGCCCAGACCTGATAGTCGAGCGGCCGCATCAGCCGTCCGGCGAGCCTGCGGAACCGGTTTTGCGCCTGCGCGGCCCCCCAGGTCTCGAGAACCGGGGACCACGTGGTCGGAGTCAGTGCCTGCGTGCCACCGACCGGCCGCGGGTCGACCGTGCGATAGGGAACGTAGTCGCCCCAATCACCCTCTTCGTCGGCCACGATCGCCATGTCGTAGTCGAGGCCCCGGGTGAAGACCATCGCTTCCGCGCGGGTCGGGGTGTCGCCTCGCGCCTTGGCCAGGGGCCCGAAAGTCCACGGTTTTTCCGCCGTGATCTTGAGGGCGAATTTTCGCGCGGAGTTGCGCACGGCGTCCGCGTAGGCCTTGTCGGCATCGGTCGGGCCGACGATCAGGAAGATTTTCCGCCAGCGCATGGCCGTGAGGTATTGCGCCAAGGCATCGGTGAGCATCGCCCGGGACGGGAGGATGTGGAACACGTTGGCCCGGCAATCGGCACCGCGCAGCCGGTCGTCGGCGGCGCCGGCATTGAGCACCACGGCGCCCGTGTCCTTCACCGCGTCGGACACTGCCAATACCGCGTCGGCCGGCAGAGCCAGGACGAGGTAGCGGATGCCTTTCCCGACGAGGTCCCTGGCGGCGGCGATCGGATCTGGCTTGTCGTCCGTCAGCGCCACGTCGTCGAGGACGTAGGTCTGCTTGGTGAAGCGGCCGGTCGTATTGTTGTCGGCGATGCCCATCTTGGCGCCGGCGAGCCCCTCGTCCTCGGGCGCGGCCTCCGCGTCGTACGAGGATGGGGCGGGCTGAGGCCGGTAGATCAGGCCAATATGGGTCTCGATGGATTCCGTCGCCGGCTTCTGCGCCCGGGCCGCGAACGGCATCAGAGCCAGCAGGGTGAGGCCGGCCCGGAGCCAGCGCCGCCTTGCCGTCCGTCCGACGCGTCTTACGGCTGCAGGATTGTGCATAGGCACGGCCTCTATCAGTTTCCGTCCCAGCCGCTCAATTGCGGCTTGCGGTTGCGCCGTTCACGTTCCCGACGACCGGATGACCGGGTGTGCTTAAGCCCCTCGTGGATCAGGCCGACGGGGAAGTACATTGCCAAAGTGTCCCGTCGCCCGACCTATGGCCCGATAGAGGTCGTCCGAAGCGGCCGGATTGTCGAGAGGAACGCCCCGCCCATGCGTCACCTGCCCCTCCAAGCGGCCACGGCCTGCGGTCTCCTCGCCGTCGGCACCGTCCTGCCGGCCGCTGCGCTGGCCGCCGGGAAGGCCGCGGTGTTCCCGGTGGAGCTGTTCGAGCCGGGCGCGACCTACGGAGCCAGGGCGCGGCCGGCCGACACCAGGAAGCTGGCGCTCGTCACAGACGAACTGCGCAAGGCGCTGCACGATCAGGCAGGGCTGGAGATCGTCGACACGGCTCCGAAGGCCGACACCGTTGCCAAGGAAGGGCCGCTGTACAAGTGCAACGGGTGCGCGGCGGACATCGGCAAGAGCCTGGGTGCGGACCTCGTCGCGACGGGTTATGTGGAGAAGGGATCGGGTCAGATCTTCAACCTGAACGTCACCATCGCCGAAGCCGAGACCGGCAAGGTGGTGCGCGGCGGGCTGGTCACGATCCGGGCCGACACCGACGATACCTGGGCCCACGCGATGCGCTGGCTGGTGAAGAACCGCCTGCTTGCCGAGCCGCTGCCTGGAAAGTCCTGAGGCCCTTCACACGCTCTTCGAGTCATCCGTGCCCGCGTCCAACGTCCCGCTCAGACCCCTGCCCCGCCTGCTCGTCAGCGTCCGCGATCCGGCGGAGGCCGAGGCCGCACGGCTCGCCGGCGCCGACCTGATCGACGCCAAGGATCCCGAGCGCGGGGCGCTGGGCGCCCTCGATCCGGCTCAGGTCCGCGAGGTCGTGGCTCGCGTGGCCGGCGGGGCGGTGACGAGTGCTGTGGCCGATCCAGAGCCCGCTGCGATCGCCGCCATGGCGGCCACCGGGGTTGATTGGGTGAAAACCGGTCTCGATACTCTCCGCCGGCGCGAGCCCGCCGCGTTCGCGGCTTTGGCCGCTGCGGCACCGAACCGGTTGATCGCCGTGCTGTTCGCCGAGGATGGTCCCGCGGCCGACCTGATCCCGCAGCTGGCACAAGCAGGTTTCGCGGGCGCCATGATCGACACCGCCGGCAAGCATGGGGCGCGGCTGCCCGATCTGGCTCCGCCCGGCGACCTCGCGGCCTTCACGCAGGCCTGCCGCGCCCACGGCCTGATGAGCGGCCTCGCGGGTTCGTTGCGGGTCATCGACATCGCGCCCCTGGCCGAACATGGGCCGGATTACCTCGGCTTCCGCGGCGGTCTCTGCCGCGACTTCGACCGTCGCTCAGGCATCGATCCGCTGCGGATCGCCGAGGCGCTGCGGGCGCTTCGCCCCAACCAGCGGGATGCCGCGTGATTTCGGTCATCAAGATCGGCGGCAGCCTGGAGGCGGATCCGCACCGCCGTCGCGTGCTGCTGGCCGAGATTGCGGATGGCGCGTGCGGACGCTGCATCGTCGTTCCGGGCGGGGGCACCTTCGCGGCTCTCGTGCGGGCCGCACAGGCGCGGGAGGGCTTCAGCGACGCCGAGGCGCATCGCCAGGCGCTCGATGCCATGAGCGACGCGGCCGGGATATTTCGCGGGATCGAGCCGCGCCTCGTCCACACCCTGGAGCCCTGGGCCGAGACTGCGACCGCCACGGCGCGCGTCTGGAACCCGCGCCTGCTGCGCGCCGGGCACCCCGATATCCCGGAGACCTGGGACGTGACCTCCGACAGCCTCGCCCTCTGGCTCGCGGGACGGGTCGCCGGCAAACGCTGCGTACTGGTGAAATCCGTCGATGCGCCGTCGGGGCGTGACGCCGCCGCTCTCGCGTCAGGCGGGCTCGTCGATGCGGCCTTCCCGACCTTCGCCGCCCGCTACGGCGGACCGATCGAGATCTGGGGACCGAACCGACGGATCGCCGTCGAACTGAGGGATGCGGCGTGAGCGCGCCCGAACACATCGTCTTCGTCACCGGCCGCCTCGCCCGTGCGCGGCTGGAAAAGGTCGCGGCCGGCCTCCCCGAAAAATTTCGATGGAGCATCGCG
Organism: Methylobacterium sp. E-065; assembly: GCF_022829605.1. GTDB lineage: Bacteria > Pseudomonadota > Alphaproteobacteria > Rhizobiales > Beijerinckiaceae > Methylobacterium. The sequence goes on from NZ_JAKSYD010000100.1 coordinate 80,737, forward strand.
GATGCCGGCGTGAAGGTCGCGGCTTTGATGACCGAGGAGATCATCCGCCGCAGGATCAAGTTGCCCGAAGGCGCGACCCGGGTGATCCTGCCGGGCCGCTGTCGGGCCAATCCGGAGCACTTGGCCGCTCATTTTGGCGTCCCGGTGGAGCGGGGCCCCGATGAGGTGGTCGATCTGCCGGCTTGGCTCGGGCTCTCGGCCCGGAAGATCGATCTCTCCCGACACGATCTTCGGATCTTCTCCGAGATCGTCGACGCCTCGAAGATGAGCGTCGAAGAAATCCTTGCCAAGGGCCAGGATCTGGCCCGGAGGGGCGCGGACGTGATCGATCTCGGCGGCCTGCCCGACACGCCGTTTCCCCATCTCGAAGACGCCGTGCGCGCGATGAAGGATGCCGGGCTCAAGGTCAGCGTCGATTCCTTCTCCCGCGAGGAACTCGCCCGGGGCGCCCAGGCCGGGGCCGACTTTCTGCTGAGCCTTAACGAGGACACCCTCGACCTTGCCTTCGAGACCGATGCGGTGCCCGTGCTGGTGCCGACGCGCCCCGAAGATCTGCCCTCCCTCGATCGGGCGATCGAGCGGATGCTCAAGGCCGGCCGGCCCTTCCTGGCCGATCCGATCCTGGAGCCGATCCATCACGGGTTCGTGGATTCGATCAGCCGGTATCGCGACACCCGCGCCCGCTGGCCCGACATCGCCATGATGATGGGCACCGGCAATCTCACGGAACTGACCGAGGCGGATTCACTGGGTGTCACCGCGCTGCTCGTCGGTATGTGCTCGGAGCTGACGATTCAGAACGTGCTGATCGTGCAGGTCTCCAACCACACCCGCCGCACCGTCGAGGAGCACGATGCGGCGCGGCGGGTGATGTTCGCCGCCAAGGCGGATTCAGCGCTGCCCAAAGGCTACGGCCGGGCGCTGCTGGCGCTTCACGACAAGCGGCCCTTCGTCCAGACGTCCGCCGATATCGTCTCAGCCGCCGCGGAGGTCCGCGATCCGAACTACCGGATCGCCGTCGCGGAGGACGGCATTCACGTCTACAACCGCGACATCCACAGGGTCGGCACCGACGCCATGGCCTTCTTCCCGAACCTGAACGTGGCGAGCGACGGCGCCCACGCCTTCTATCTCGGGGCGGAGCTGGCCAAGGCCGAAACCGCGTGGCGGCTCGGCAAGCGGTACGTGCAGGACGAGCCGCTAGATTGGGGCTGCGCCGCCGATGCCGAGGTCGAGGACGCCACCGCCTTCAAGAAGGTTGGTCACACCCGCCATTCCGGCCCCGACGCGCCGCCCCCCGCTACTCGGGACGCGCGTCTCGTGCAGCCCGACGCCGACGCGGAGCTACCCGAGATGATCCCGGAAACGACGGCCCGCGCCGAGGCGTCGCCGGAACTGCCGCAGGGGCCGAAGACCAAACTTGTCTGTGGCCGGCTCGTGCCGGCCGATCAGGCGTGAGCCGATGCCGCTGATCCTGGAAACCATCGTCACCACGCTCTCTCCCGCGGGCGAATTGCACCTCGTGCCGTTCGGGCTGATCGGCGAGGATGACGGCTACGTGCTGGCACCGTTCCGGCCCTCGCCGACTATCGTCAACCTGGAAGCGAACCCCTGCTTCGCGGCTTCGAGTCCCCGCGATATCCGGGTGATCGCCGGGGCTGTCACGGGGCGGCGCGATTGGCCGACCGTTCCCTGCGCGGTCATCGCGGGCCGGTGCCTCGCCGACAGCTTCGGCCATGCCGAGTTCGAGGTCGCGGTCGTCGAGGATCACGAAACCCGGCCGCGCTTCCGCGGCCGCATGGTTCACAGTGCCGCGAAGGCGCCGTTCATCGGCTATAACCGCGCGCAGGCGGCGGTGTTGGAAGCCGCTATTCTTTCCACCCGGCTCCACATGCTGGAACCCGAGAAAGTCTTGACGGAGATGGCCTACCTCGCCATCGCCGTGGGCAAGACCGCCGGACCCCGCGAACGCGAGGCCTGGGGTTGGATCGAGGACAAGGTCGCGGCGGTCATCGGCCCCGCGGCGCGGATCCTCGGTCGCGACGACCGCTGATCGCGGGAGGAGAAGGACAAGATGAAAAAAATAACCCTGGCCTTGGCGGCCACCGCGGCGCTGGTCGCCGCGACCGCGCAGGCCCATGGCCCGACCCGTCGCAAGATCAACGAGTCGATCGAGATCAACGCTCCAGCCGACAAAGTGTGGGCGGTGATCGGCGACGTGAAGAACGCCGATTGGATGCAGAACGTCACCAAGACCGAGCTGAGCGGCGATCCGGCCGGTAAGTTCAAGCGAGTGCTGACGCTCAAGAACGGCGACCAGATCTCCGAGACCAGCAACAAGTTCAAGCCCGAGGACAAGCTGTTCTCGTATTACATCGACAAGGTCGACGTGAAGGATCTGCCGGCCAACGACTATTCGGCCACGATCACGGTCGAGCCCGCGGGCGATGCCAAGTCGAAGGTCGAGTGGAAGGCCGCCTTCTACCGCGGCTACATGAACAACGATCCCCCGCCCGATCTCAACGACGAGGCGTCCGAGAAGGGCGTCGGCGACTGGATCAAGGCGAGCCTCGCCAACCTGAAGGCCAAGGTCGAGAAGGGCTCGTGAGCCCGGGCCGGGCGGCGCTCGCCGCCGCCCTCGCCCTCACGGTCAGCGTCGCCCGCGCCGAGCCGGCGCGGGAGGCCATCATCACCGCCCAGCTCGGCGGTGCGGTCGAGGTGGTGGACCTCGCTGCCGGCAAGGTGGTGCGCCGCATACCGGTGGATGGGGCCCCGGCCGGGATCGTGCTATCGGCCGATCGCCGGCGTGCCTATGTGACCCGCCCGGAGGGGCACGGCATCGCCGTGATCGATCTCGATGCCGGCAAGCTTCTCGCCGAGGTGCCTTTGCCCGGTGGGCCGCTCGGCATCGCGGCGGATCCGCAAGGCGGCCGGGTCTACGTGGCCGATTGGTACGGGCGCCGTTTGTTCGTGCTGTCCGAGCATGAGGGCACTCTGGTGCCGGATGGCGAGATCGCCGTCGGGGCCTCCCCCTCGGGGATCGCCATAAGCCCGGACGGGCGGACGCTCTACGTGGCCAATCGCGAGGCCGATACCGTCTCGGTGGTGGACGCGTCGGCCCGTCGCGAGATCAAGACCATCCCGGTGGGCCAGCATCCGTTCGGCATCACCTTCGACGCCGCTTCGGGCCGCGCCTACACGGCGAATGTCACGAGTGACGACGTCTCGGTGATCGACATTCCGGCTGGCCGCGAGATCGGCCGGATCGCCACTGGTCGACGGCCTTACGTCATCGCGCTCAGTGGCGGGCGCGGCTTCGTCACCGACCAATATGCCGGCAGCGTCACCGTCTTCGACCTCACGACGCTCAAGCCGATCACCGATATCGACGTGGGCGATCACCCAGAGGGGATCGAAGCGGATTCAGAGGGCCGTCTCTACGTCGCCAACTGGGGTGACAACACGTTGAGCATCCTCGATGCTGCGACGCTCAAGGTGACGGCAACCATCCCGACTGGTAACGGCCCGCGCGCGTTCGGGACCTTCCTTCGGTGACGATCCCCGGCCCCGAGGCCGCTCAGAGCGATTGGCGCCCCGGCCCCCGCCGATAGGCGACACGGGCGGCAACCAGGGCGCCGCCCACCTGCAGGAAACCGGTCTCGCCGAGGTCGGGTGAGCCAAGATGGGCCTGGATCAGCAGACGCGTGAGCGCGTTCAAGGCAAGCAACGTCAGGCAGAAAGCTGCTGCGGCGAGCAGGCTGGCGACGAACTCGGGCATCGACTCGCTCCCGTTCCGAACGAGACCAACCTAGCAAGCCATGCGCCAAGGCCAAGCTGCTGCGAAATCCGCTCAGCGCCCGCGGGGAGCGGCAGCGGCCGGCTTGGCTTGCGCGGGCGGTTTGGCCTGAACGGCCAGAGCTGGGCGCGGCGTCTCGACGAAAAGCCGCTTCACCGGCCAACCGTCGCTCCAGCGCTCCATATCGGCCAGCCGCGGATTGCTCTTCAGCGCCGTTGCATCCGAGCCCGAGAAGGCCGCTGCGGCTGCGAGATCGAAGGTCTTCCAGAAGCCCAGGTAATCGATCGCATCCACGCGGGCGAGGTTGACCTGCGCGACAAGCGTCTGCTGCTCGCCTGTGAGGGCCATGTCGGCGGACCAGCGGAAGGGCACAGGCTTCGGCCCGTCCTTCGGTGCATCCTTGGGCTCCGCCGCAGGCTTGATGGCGCCGCCATCGTAGGCCGTATCCAGGCCGGCCGGCGACGCCAGGGTCGCGGTGAGCGCCGGGAAGCCGTGATCGTCCGAAAGGACCCGCACGAACAGCTTGCGATCCAGGGGAACCGCGCTCGCCTCGCGCAGCAGACGTTTGGCGGCCATGTCGGCGGCCCGGGTATCCTTGTCGCCCACCATGGCAACGATGATCGTCGCCGGGTCGACCGTCGACAGATCGCCGAGCGTGATGCCCCGCGACTTCGGTCCGCTGGCAATGCCGCCGGGTGTCATGGCGAAGATCAGTTTCGGCACAGGCAGGCCCCGCGCCTTGGCATCGGCGGCGAGATCCAGGGCCAGGGGCGCACCGGCCAGATGGCCGACCATCGCGACGCGGGTGAGATCCGGTTTGGCTTCGGCGTCCGAGGCGAGGTCCGCCAACGCGCTCTTGAGAAGCGTCTCGGCGATCGCCGGCGCATCTGCGGGCCGCGTCCGGTTCACCTCCTGGAAGCGCGGCAGGACCACGAGCCAACCCTGGCGGACCAGATGATCGATCCAGCCGCCGTAGCTCTGAGGATTCACGATCCCCCAGCCATGCAGAAATATCGCGACGGGCCGCCCAGCCTCGGGTGCAGCCCCAGCGGCGAAGAAGGCGTAGCTGCTCGCAGTGCCGCGTCCGAGGAGGCGCTTCACCACATTGGCCTTCCGGTCTCCGACGCCACCCGGCCCTTCGGCGGGTTGGGGTGGCGGCGTGGCTGCCTCGACCGCCGTGGAGCCGGCCAGGATCGTGATCGCGACCGCTGAGAGCGACCCGCGAAGAGCGGTAAGACGCATGAAGGGCTCGATTGAGAAACGCCTGCGCGCGCAGGATTGAGGCCGCTGAATAGCAGATTCTTACGCCTTGGCGACCCGATGCGGCATAGCCGGCCTCTGCTGTGCACCGGGCGTCTTGCATCGTCGACGAGATGAGCACCAGGGAATTCCCTTAACGCGATGGAATCACGCCTGGACCTGGTCGGAGTCCGTCTAAAATTGGTGTATCCACGACGCTATAGTAGGTCTTTAAGATCAATATCGCTGGCCAGTTATAAAAAGAACTAGAGTAAACCCAGCAATGTCAGGTCAGGGTCGTCCGGTGCGCAATGCATCAATCGTTAGCTTGGCGCCTTCTAGCTCTCACGTAATGCAATCGCCGGTGCTCGAATGCACAGAATCGAGTTGACGGGCCAAAACCGTCAATGAGAGCGGCACCACGGCATCCGCCTCGCCGTAAACGATGCGTAACTCGTCCCGAACCGAATCCAGAACGACTGTTTCAATAGCTTCGTCAGACGCCCACCCACCAGTGCGACTGAGGGAATCGGCGTGATTGGCAGCAACGATCTTCATGGCGACGCCTGTGATCCCTAGTCGTGCAGAGAATGCCGGCGCCGGGTCCGGGTGTGGCGTACAACGACGACCCTGCTTCAAGTTTCCAGGCCAGGGCTGATAATTTTACCACCCGGACCAATAATCGCCGGACCGGTGCCGTCGGAAGGACGACCCGCGGCCTGCTCGACCCAGGCCAGGATGTCCTCGGCGCGCCAGGGCTTCGGGATGAAGGTGGCGGAAACCCTCAGGTCGCTGGGCTGATCACCCGCATCGCCGGATGTCAGGAGAACGCGCACCCGCGGCCAGGTCACGCCGATGATCCGCGCCAGCTCGAAGCCCCCGATCGGACCGGGCGTGCGGACATCCGAGAAGACGACGCTGACCTCGTCCCCGCGATCATTCAGAATGGCGAGCGCGCGGTCGGCGGTTTCAGCCTCGATGACGGTGAAACCGGTATCCTCCAGCAGCGTAGCCGCGAGGAATCGCTCGTCGGGCTGGTCCTCCACGACGAGGATCACGGGCTTCCGGCCTGTCTGTACCGAGTCGTTCATAGGCCAGGACACTCTACAGGGGCTGAACGGCGGCCGACGCAATCGGTTCAACGCTTTATCGCGGCGATGGACCGGAGCCGCGCAGGCACCGAGCCTCCTGTGATCCTTGCACAATAGAGAAGTTGTTTTTGTGTCCTGAGTAACACAGCATTCCAGGAACGCCCGGATACGACCGAGGATTCGGCTTCCGGGCTTCAGATGCCGGTGTCAGCCGACGCCATGCGCCTTCAGGAAGGCCAGCGCCCGCGCCCATCCATCTTCCGCAGCCTCCCGCCGGTAGCTCGGCCGATAATCCGCGTGGAAGCCGTGCGGCGCGTCGGGATAAACGACCAGCTCGACGGTCTTTCCGGCAGCCTTTGCCCGGTCGCGCGCCTCCTCGACCGAGGCGACGGGGATGCCCGTGTCGGCGCCACCATAGAGCGCAAGCAATGGCGCATTGATCTCCGCGGCGACATCGCCGGCCGTGCGCGGCTGGATCTCCGTCCGCTCACCGCCGACGGGGCCGTACCAGGCCACGGCAGCCTTCAGGTCGCGCCGGTGTGCAGCGTACAGCCATGCGTCGCGTCCGCCTCGGCACCATCCCATGACCCCGAGGCGCTGCGGGTCGCCCTTGGCGGCCGAAACGGCCCAGGCCGCCGCCGCGTCGAGATCGCCGATCCACTGGGCATCCGGCGTCTTCGAGATGACGTCTCGAATAATGATCTTCGGATCCGTCATCGTCGAGAGGTCGCCCTGCCGGGCATAGAGTTCGGGCGCGACCGCGCAGTATCCGGCCTTGGCCAAGCGGCGGCAGATATCCTTGATGTAGTCGTGGACGCCGAAAATCTCCTCGATCACCAGCACGACCGGGAACGGTCCGGCCCCGTCGGGAACGGCGCGATAGGCCGGCATGGGCCCATCGGCGGCCGGAATCTTCACCTCGCCCGCCTCGATGCCGGCCGTGTCGGTGTGAATGACCTGTGCCTCGACCCGGGTGGTCGCGAGCGTCAGCCCACTCATCAGGCTGGTCATGACGAAGCCGCGCCGCGACAGAGGCGCCGTGATCAGCCCCTCAAGCCCTTCGGTGCTACCGGCCGTGCCCTGCTCCGCCATGCTGGTCTCTCCCTGATCACTTTGGGAAGAGGTAACGTGTTTGGTGGCGACCGTCTCGTCGATGGAGGCTTACGCGTCGTCTTGTCCGAGAATCGCGGCCATCATCCTGATCGAGGCCGCCCGCCGCATCACGCGCTCGCGGCACTAAGCGCGCGGATCGCAGGCCTGGACGCGACCCGGCGCGTTGCCGGTGCTTCACGCGGCTGCAGCATGTCGGCCAGGGTCACGAAGGTCTCGGCGGCCGGTGAGACGACTGCGCGGATCCCGTAGCCGAGGGCGAAGGAGCGGATCAGCTCGGCGTCGCGGGCGATACCGAAGCGGTCGAGGGCAGCAAGGAACGCCTCGCGGAACAGGCTGGGCCGGCACCAGCGCTTCTCGGCCATCTGGAGCGGCCAGTCCCATAGGCCCTCGGCGCGCCGGCTTGCGAGCGCGTCGCACGCGATGAAATATCCGGTGTCCCGGTGCTCGATCCCGTCCGCCTGTACGGACCAATCATCGTTGCCGAACAGCTCGGCCTCGGCCACGTCGCTCATCGGGTTCTCCGCGCCGTCCCGGCGTTCCGAAGCATCGGAACAATGCTGGAACATTGGCGCGGATCCCCGCGCTGGTCAAGCCGTTTGTTCCCGGTGCGTTCGCGGGGCGCCCGAGGTGTCAGCGCGCTCGGAACAGGGCGTGCTCCACGTGGTCTCCGGGCTGAATTCCGAGCTTGGCCGCTGTGCCGGCATTGAGTTCCAGCACGGCGACGACCGGGCCCCCGGAGGGGATGATGGCGGTGGACAGCGGCTCCGTGTCGGCCGCGATGTGGCTGACAGTGCCGTCCGGCCGAATGAAGACCATATCGAGCGGAAGATAGGTGTTCTTCATCCACATCGTGACGGGCTCGTCCCGCTCGAAGTCGAACAGCATTCCATGATCGGCCGCCATGTGCCGACGGAACATCAGGCCGCGCGACCGTCCGGCATCGTCGCGCATCACCTCGACGGCGAACCGCTTCGGTCCCGCCTTCGTGGTGATCGTGAGCGGCTCCGTCTTGGCAGTTGCCGCTTGGACCGGCGCCTGCGCGCAGACCACCGAGACCGGGATGACGGCAATCAAGCCGAGGCCGATTATGGCTGCGGCCGCCGCAAGATGGGACGGGATTCTCACAAGCTGAAGCCTCTCGTGGAGCGATGCGCGGGGGATCTGCGGCTCGGCGCTCACATAGGCCAGGAATGCAGCGGAGGGAATCCGCGGTCACTCAACGGGCGAACGTGGCTTCGCGCTTGAGCGCTCTTCCGCCGATCTAGCCGCTGGTTCGTCGGAAGAGCGCGCGTCAGAACCGAGACTGCGAGCCGGGCTCGGCGCTAGTGCGACGCCGGGAGTGTCCCATCGACCAGTCGGACCTCTGCGGCCATGACGCCCTTCGAGCCGTCTCCGTAGCGGACCAGCACGGCCTCGCCCGGCTTCAGTTCGGCGATCCCGTACCGGCGCAATGTCTCCATGTGGACGAAGATGTCGGGCGTCCCGTCGCCCCGGGTGAGGAAGCCGAAGCCGCGCAGGCGGTTGAACCACTTCACCACGGCGGTCTCCAGCCCGCTGGTCGGCGTCACGGTCACATGCGTCCGCGGCAGCGGCATCTCCGAGGGATGGACCGCCGTCGCCTGATCGAGGGAGATCACCCGGAACGCCTGCCAGCCACGGGGCCGCTCCACCGCCTCCACGACGATGCGCGCGCCCTCGCTCGCGGCCTGGTAACCGTCCCGCCGCAGGCAGGTGACGTGAAGCAGGATATCCGGGGCGCCGTCATCCGGCACGATGAAGCCGAACCCCTTCGCAACGTCGAACCACTTGATGTGTCCGGCGACCTCGATGAGGTCCAGAGCCTCGTCCTCACGCAGGCCCATTTCGGCGCTGCGCGCACTCGTTCCCTGATCGAGGGTTTCCGGCCCGGATCCGCGTTCGTCAGACATGGCCGAAAAACCTACCCTGAATCACGCCGCGCCGGTTCCCGGCAAGATTAACGAAGTCCTGACACGCGGGAAGCCCGTTTCGCCGGCAAGGGAGCTATGCCGAGTTGCAATCTCGGCAGGTGTATGCGCGGCGGCAACAGTCGATCTGTCGCAGTCGGCGCACGCAAACGCGCATCGGCGCCCGCGCCGCCATGCGGAACGCCCGATCGGACGGCGTCGCCTCACGGTCTATGGGCCAGTCTCGGCTTTGATCACGTTTCCGAGAGGTTGGCTTGCCCCCCGGCGCCACACTTAAGCCCAGAGGTCAGCCCTTGGCAGGTCCCAGACCGCAGTGATTTGGGTTCCCTACCATGTCAGCCGATCCAACCCTCACCGTTCGCCCCATCGCCGCCCCGGCCGAAGCCCGAGGGAATCGTCTGCCGGTCATCGATGCTGCGCGGTCTGCTGCGCTCCTCGCCATGGCGAGCTATCACACCCTGTGGGACCTCGGGTATCTGCGGCTGACCGCCGAGAATTACGCGGTCACGCCGGGCGGCCATCTGGCCGCCGAGATGATCGCGGGCAGCTTCCTCGTGCTGGTCGGCGTCGGGCTCGTGCTGATGAACGGTCGGGGTATCCGGCCCCGGCCCACCCTGCTGCGGCTCGCCCGCGTCGGGGGCGCCGCCCTCCTGGTGACCCTGGGCACGTGGATCACGTTTCCGGACGCTTATGTGTTCTTCGGCATCCTGCACTGCATCGCCGTGTCGAGCGTGCTGGGGCTCGCCTTCCTGTTCTTACCGGTCCCGATCACCGCGCTCACGGCGGCGCTGGTGCTCGCGGCACCGCATGTCGTGCAGGCCGCGTTCCTCGATGCGCCCGTCTTGTTCTTCCTGGGCCTCGGCTCCACGATGCCGCGGACCAACGATTACGTGCCGCTGTTTCCGTGGTTTGGGCTGGTGCTCTCCGGGATCGTGCTCGGCCGCATCGGGCTGCCGAGGCTCGCGCGGTCCCGACTCGGCGCTTGGAGCCCACGCTCATCCCTCGCGCGGGCCGCGACCTTTGCGGGGCGCCACAGCCTCGTGGTCTACCTGATCCATCAGCCGCTACTGCTCGCAGCGCTCACGGGCTTGGTGACGGTCACCGGCGCCAATCCGCGCGCGGGCCTGCGGGCGTTCAGGGCCGATTACGTCACGATCTGCACCCGCACCGGCGGCGAGACGCCGCTCTGCCGGATCGCCGCGCGATGCACGTCGGATGCCTTGCTGCGCGAGGATCTGTTCCGCGAGGACGGACGGCCGTTCAGCCCACCGGAGCGGCTACGGGCCCAGGCACTCTCGCAGGGCTGCTACGCAACCCTCGAGAGTGCGGCGCACGCACCACGCTGAGATCGGCCACGGTGGTGCGCGACCGGCTAGGCTCGATCAGTCCTTCGCACGCTCGACGTAGGCCCCGTCGGCGGTCATGACGACGACGCGCGTTCCAGCCGCGATGTGCGGCGGCACGGTCGTGCGGACGCCGTTCGACAGCGTCGCCGGCTTGTAGGACGACGATGCCGTCTGTCCCTTCATGGCCGGCTCGGTCTCGGTGACCTCCAGCGTCACGCGCTGTGGCAGCTCGATCGTCAGCGGCACGTCGTTGTGGACCGAAAGCATGACGGCCATGCCCTCCTGCAGATAGGGGGCGGCGTCGCCGACCACGTCCGCCGGCACGGCGATCTGCTCGTAGCTCTCGGGGTTCATGAAATGGAACCCCTCGCCGTCGCTGTACAGGAAGGTGTGCTCGCGATCTTCTACGAAGGCGCGCTCGACCTGCTCGGTGGTCCGGTAACGCTCGGAGACCTTCACGCCGTCGGTGATCCGGCGCATGTCGAGCTGGGTCACCGGCGTGCCCTTGCCGGGATGGATGTTCTCGGCGAACAGGATCACGTAGAGCTTGCCGTCCTTGTCGACGACGTTGCCCTTGCGGAGCGTTGAGGCGATCACCTTCACGGAATTGCGTCCTGCATTGACATGGGTGGCGGCACGCGCCAAGCGCGGTCGCTGTATTGTCGGACCCCGCCACTATCGCATCTGCGTCCCGGTTTCCAGCGGCCGGCCGAATCGTCGTTGTGAGCCGCCGACGGGCCATGTCGTGTCCGCGCCGGGACGGGAAATGAGAATGGGCCGGATCGAGCCGTTCATGACAGGCGCCCCGTCTTCGCCCTCTCTCGAGAGCCCGTCGTGGTGACGGCACCCTCCTCCCCCTGGTGGGCCACCGATCGACATGCCGATCGCCGGCCGGCGCTGATCCAGCGCAACCGCCTCACCGCGGCCTTCCGGTCTTGGTTCGCGGAGCGGGATTTCGTCGAGATGGAGGCGGCGTGCCTTCAGGTCTCGCCGGGCAACGAGGCGCATCTCTCGGCCTTCGCCACGGAGGCAGTCGGTATCGACGGCGCGCGCACACCCCTCTATTTGCACACCTCGCCCGAATTCGCCTGCAAGAAGCTCCTGGCGGCCGGAGAGACACGGCTCTTCAGCCTCGCGCGGGTGTTCCGCAATCGCGAGCGGGGGCCGCTGCACCACCCCGAATTCACGATGCTCGAATGGTACCGGGCCGGAGCGCCCTACACGGACCTGATGGCGGACTGCACCGATCTGCTGAGGCTGGCTGCCGTTACCACCGGTTCGCGCCGTTTCACGTATCGCGGCCGCGACGCAGATCCCTTCGCGGAGCCGGAGCGGCTGACCCTCGCCGAGGCCTTCGACCGCTTCGCCGGGATCGATCTGTTCGCGACACTGTCGCGGACCGGCGAAACCGACCGGGAAGCCCTCGCCCGCGCCACAGCCGCCGCGGATCTGCGGGTCGCGCCGGACGACACCTGGGCCGATCTGTTCTCGCGTATCCTGGTCGCACGGATCGAGCCGCATCTCGGCATCGGCCGACCGACGATCCTGTGCGAGTATCCGGTCAGCGAGGCGGCTTTGGCCCGGCCGGCACCCCATGACGGCCGCGTCGCGGAGCGCTTCGAACTCTACGTCTGCGGGGTCGAACTCGCCAACGCATTCGGCGAGCTGACCGATCCGGCCGAGCAGCGCCGCCGCTTCGAGGACGAAATGGCGGAAAAGCTGCGCGTGTACGGCGAATGTTACCCGATCGACGCTGATTTCCTGGCGGCCCTGGCGGTCATGCCGGACGCCTCCGGGATCGCCCTCGGCTTCGATCGCCTCGCAATGCTGGCCTGCGGCGCCGGCCGCATCGACGATGTCATCTGGACCCCGGTCGCGGAGACCCAGGCGTGACCCAGGCTCTGCGCAACACCGACGATCTCGCTGCTGCTGGCCTGATCTCCGGCGCGGAGGCCGACCTACTGCGCGTGGTTCTCGCCCGCTATGCGGTCTCGGTGACGCCCGACATGGCCGAGCTGATCGATCCGACCGACCCGGACGATCCGATCGCCCGGCAGTTCGTGCCGTCCGTGGAGGAGTGCCGGACCGAACCCGAGGAGCGCGCGGATCCGATCGGCGATGCCGCCCACGCGCCGGTTACCGGCATCGTTCACCGCTACCCTGACCGTGTCCTGCTCAAGCCGCTGCACATCTGCCCGGTTTACTGCCGCTTCTGCTTCCGCCGCGAGATGGTCGGGCCCAACGGGCTCGGAACGATGAGCGAGACCGAACTGGAGGCGGCGTTCGCCTATATCGCGCAGGATCCTCGGATCTGGGAGGTCGTGCTCACCGGCGGCGATCCGTTCGCGCTCTCGGCCCGACGCCTTGGCGATATCGCGGAGCGGCTTTCGTCCATCGAGCATGTGCGCGTTCTGCGGATCCATACCCGCGTGCCGGTCGTCAAACCCGACAGCGTGTCGGACGACCTCGTGCGGGCGCTGCGCCGCTTCGGGCGCGCCGTCTTCGTTGCCCTGCACGCGAATCACCCGCGCGAATTCACGCCGAGCGCCCGCGCCGCCTGCGCCCGGCTGATCGATGCTGGGATCCCGATGGTGAGCCAGACCGTGCTGCTGCGCGGCGTCAACGACGATCCTGGTACCCTGGAAGCTCTGATGCGGAGCTTCGTCGAGAATCGGATCAAGCCCTATTACCTGCACCACGGCGATCTCGCCCCGGGCACCAGCCATCTGCGCACCAGCCTCGCCGAGGGGCAGACCCTGATGCGGGCGCTCCGCGGGCGGCTCTCCGGCCTCGCACAGCCCACGTATGTGCTCGACATTCCCGGCGGCCACGGCAAGGTGCCGGTCGGACCGAACTACCTGACCGACACCATCGACGGGCAGCGGGTGACCGATCCGGACGGAAGCGATCACGCCTATCCACCGAAGGCGGGAGACTGAAGGCGTGACGATGCGCAGGCTCTGGGGGCGGCTCACTTCGGTGAACGTGCAGAAGGCGGTCTGGGGGCTCGACGAAGCCGGGCTCGCCCACGAGCGGATCGACGCGGGTGGTGCCTTCGGCGTCGTCTCCGATCCCGCCTACCGCGCCCTCAACCCGAACGGCCTCGTGCCAACCCTGGAGGAGGACGGCTTCGTCCTCTGGGAGTCGAACGCGATCCTCCGTTATCTGGCGATGACCGGCCCGGCCCTGGCGCTGCCCGAGGATCCCCGGGTGCACGCGGAGGTCGATCAGTGGCTCGACTGGCAGGCGACGAGCTTCACGCCGGCCATGCGCGACGCCTTCTGGCAGCTCTACCGTTCGCCGGAGCCCGACCGCGCCCTCATCGCCGAGTCGTTGAGGAAAACCGAGTCTCATGCGGCGATTCTCGACGCCCATCTGGCGGACCGGGATTACGCCGTCGGCGATCGCTTCGGGATTGCCGACATCGCCCTTGGCTGCGCGGCCCATCGCTGGCTGAACCTTCCGGCCGAACGCATCGAGCGCCCGGCCCTGCGCCGATGGTATGCGCGCATTTCCGCCCGGCCGGGTGCTGCCAACGCCCTGGGCGAGCCCATCGGCTGAGCGCTCCGACGGACTTGCCGTTGCGCGCGCCGGATCCACCTTGGCAAGCGTGCGACGCGGATTGCACCGCTGAAGGAAGCCACGATGGCGATCGACCCAACCCTGCGCGATGCGCTCTCCGCCGTGACATCCGCAAGCCTCGCCCGCGCCCTGACGCGGGCCGGCGTCAAAGCGTTCAGCCCGCGGGGTCTGTCGGCTGGCAGCGGAACCGCGATCGGGACCGCGTACACCCTGCGCATGATCCCGGCCCGTGACGATGCCGCCGGCGATCTCGCCACCGCGATCGAGGCCATCCCCGAGGGGGCTGTCGTGGTGATCGACGCTGCCGGCTCGGGCTTGGCACTCCCCTTCGGTTCAATTCTGTCGGCCCGGCTTGCCCAGCGCGGCGCCGTCGGTCTCGTCACCGATGCCGCATTGCCTGAACCTGTGGGCTTGCCGCACTGGAGCGCACCGCAGGGCGCGACCGGTGCACTGGCCCTGGTCGCCACGCAGCAGCCCGTCTCGTGCGGCGGTGCCGCAATCCATCCGGGTGACATCATCGTCTGCACCGAGGCCGGGATCGTCGCGCTACCTGCTGCCATCGCCGAGCGGGTCGCGCTGGAAGCCGTTGAGCAGCAGCGCCTCGATCTCTGGATTCAGCGCGAGGTGGAACGGGGTGAGAGCCTCGCCGGCCTCCTGCCCCCCGATGCGGCGGCGCTGGAGCGGTTCCAGACGGAGACGAAGACGGCGTGAGCACCGCCTTCTTCCCGCTTTCGAAGGTCATCTACTTTCTGATCACCCCTTCGAATTTCTTCATCTTCGCGGTTCTGATCGGCGTCTTGCTCCACGTGACGCGGCTTCGCCGGACCGGCACCGCCCTGGCGCTCCTGGGTGCCACCGGATTGGCCCTCGGGGGATTGGCGCCCCTCTCCGAGGCCGTTTTGCTGCCGCTCGAACAACGCTTTCCCGCCTTCCCGACGGACGGGCCACCGCCCACCGGCATCATCGTGCTCGGCGGCGGGATCGAGTCGGGACTATCCGAGGCGCGGGCGCAGGTCATCGTCAACGATGCCGGAGAGCGGCCGATCTATCTCGCGGATCTGGCGCGGCGCTTTCCAACGGCGCGGATTGTCTTCTCGGGCGGCAGCGGCTTCATTGGGGGTGGCATCTCGGAGGCCGATATCGTCAGCCGGCAGGCCGACACCATCGGTGTCCCCCGCACGCGCCTGATCCTGGAGAATCGCTCGCGCAACACCCGCGAGAATGCGATCTTCACGGCGGCGCTCGTTCTGCCCAAGCCCGGCGAGCGCTGGCTCCTCGTGACCTCGGCCTGGCACATGCCCCGGGCAGTCGGCTGCTTCCGGCAGGCCGGATTCACGGTCGACGCTTTCCCGGTCGACTACCGGACGCGCGGCTGGGGCGACTTGACCCGTCTCAACGGCTTCGCCTCGGACGGACTGCTCCAGCTCGATCTCGGCGTGAAGGAGTGGATCGGCCTCTTCGTCTACCGATGGGCGGGCTACACGCCGGATTGGTTGCCGGGGCCGGAGGCAGCGGCGGGTAGCGCCAACCGGTAGATTCCGCGGAAATCGTCCGGGTCCACGGGCTTTCCCTTGCGCAGGATCGCGACGCGGCCCGCATGGGCGAGGCGCACCGCAACCCGGCGCACCGGCTGCATCAGGGGCCCCCAGCCGTCCGGATGCGGGCCGCCCAAGGCCCGGGCCACTTCGGAGGGGCAGATGGTCTTGCCCGCGCCCCGTGCCGCCACGAGGCCCAGCATGGTTGTCTCGATCGCCGCGTCGTCCGGTCTCGCCTCGGTCATGTCCGTGCCTCTTGGAGGGGCGGCAGGAGCGAACCCTCGTGGGGGCCCTCGCCCGCCTCGAGCAGCGCCGTGCGGATTTCGGATGCGAATTGCCGTCGCCACATGATGATCACGACAGCCGATGTCGAGACGAACAGCACGTAGGGGCTGATGAACCAGCCCAGATACGCCAGGGCGAAGAAGAAGGCCCGCTGCCCGCGCGCGAAGTGCCGCCCTGCGCTGACGTTCATCGCTGCGAGCCGGCGCACCGCTCGCAACATCTCGGTCTCGCTCGCCCCGGACCCCTTCGACGGCACCGCGCCGAGCAGGATCGCCGCATAGTTGAACAGGCGATAGGCCCAGGCGAATTTGAAGAAGGCGTAGACGAAAACCAGCGCGAGGCCGGCGACCTTCAGCTCCCAGGTCAGCCGGCTGGCCACCATGCCGAACGGCAAGGTGGCGAACAGGTTCAACACGTCGTCGCCGGACCGCGACAGCGTCAGGACCGATCCGAGCGCGATCAGCGAGGTCGACGCGAAGAAGGCGGTGCCGTTCTGCAGGGACGCGTTGATCTGCGTGTCGACCACCCGGTTGTCGCGGCCGATCACCTGCCGCGCCCAGTTGGAGCGATGGCCGTTCATGATCTGGCTGAGGGACACCATCCGGCCCCGCAACCGGCCGACGGACAGCCCGTACGCCACCCAGGCCAGGATGAAATACAGGAGTGCCCCAAGATCCAGGGGCGAGAACGCAGCCTGGCCGGCGGATAGATCGGTCATGCGTCTCGAAATGCGTGTTCGCGGAAGACCGCGACACCATACCAGCCGAAGGGCCGGCGCAGAAGCCGCTCGAATCGCCGGGGTGACCGCCAGCTCAGCCGCGCAGGATCTCGAAGCCGCCCAGGCTGGGCGCATCCGCGTGCTCGCGGAGGGTAAGATCGGTGACGTGAGCGCTCGGAGGCCCGGACCGGCACAGCGTCAGCATCTCGGCCACGGCCTCCGGCGCGCCGCTGAAAACGGCTTCCACCGCACCGTCGTCGCGATTGCGGACGGTGCCAGTCAGACCGCGGGCCCGTGCCTCGCTCTCGGTCCAGGCCCGATACGAAACCCCCTGAACCCGACCCTCGATGACGACGGAGACCGTCCGTGTCTCACGCATCCAGGACTATACCTACCCGAAGGACCCGCACGCCGGACGTGCGGGTCCGGATTGCTTCACTCGGCAGCGATGGGCCGACGCACGTTCGCGCTGATGGTCGCCGACCGGGACGCACCGGTCCGTACGTGGGTCGAGTAGAGCATCAGGCCAGTGAAAGCGAGGCCGCCCACGATGTTGCCGATGAGCGTCGGGATCTCGTTCCACAGCAGGTAGTCCATCACGGTCAGATGGCCGCCCATGAGGATCGCCGACGGGAACAGGAACATGTTCACCACCGAGTGCTCGAAGGTCATGAAGAAGAACACCGTGATCGGCATCCACATCGCGATCACCTTGCCGGGCACCGACGTGGACAGCATGGCGCCGATCACGCCCGTGGAGACCATCCAGTTGCACATCATGGCGCGGATGAAGAGCGTCAGCATGCCGGAGGCCCCGTACTTCTCGTAGCCAAGCGTCCGGGCCTCGCCGATGCCGGCGATCAGCTTGCCAACGGCGTTCGGCTCAGTAGCGAAACCGAAGGTGAACACGATCGACATCATGACGGCGGTCGTGAGTGCGCCTGCGAAGTTGCCGAAGAAGACCAACACCCAGTTGCGCGCGACGCCGGCAACGGTCACGCCGGGCCGCTTGTCTATCAGCGCCAGCGGGGTCAGCACGCAGACGCCGGTGAACAGGTCGTAGCCGAGCAGGTAGAGCATCGAGAAGCCGACCGGGAACAGCAGCGCGCCGATCAAGGGCTGGCCGGTGGCTTGGTTCACCGAGACCGCGAAGGCCGCGGCCAGCGCCAGGATCGCACCGGCCATGTAGCCCCGGATGAAGGTGTCCTTGGTGGCCATGAAGACCTTCGATTCACCGGCATCGACGGCCTTCTTCACGAAATCGGCGGGCGCCAGATACGACATGCAAAAACTCCCTCGCAGACGCAGGCCAATCGCCGTTGATCGACGGACGTGCTGCGCAATCATGGACGGCTGGCCGGACGCGGTGAGGCCCCTCGCCCGCCAGCTCGATCGTGGGCAAGCATGTTGCGTACCAATTGAGCTCCGCTCAGATCGGAAAGCCGCGCGACCAGCTGCCGAGTTCCCGGAGATAGGCTGACGGCAACTGCGCAGCACGTGCAGCCGCCAGGACGGCGTTGAGGTATCCAGGCCGCGGGCGGCCAGGCGCGGTGGAGCAGCCGAGGTAGATCAGAGCGCGCTTGACCCCCTCCGGGGTCCGGACCGGCAGTGTCGCCTTCGTGTAGAGGCCACCCGCCACGCCCTCGTAGCGATCAAGGGCTGGGATATCGTCGCTGGCCAATTCCCACACCACGCCCCAGACAATGCGCGCCGGATCGCGCACCACCGAGGCGTACCCCTCGCGCATGATAATGAATCGGTATCCCGGCAGATGCCCGCCGCCGATCAGCCGCGAGACCGGGCAGCGCAGGGCCATTGCGGCGGCATCCATGTTGGCGCCGTAGGCGAAGTAGAGGGGCATGCCGAAGCGATGGGGCGTATTTACTCGCCCGCAGGGGGGTCGAGGTGGCGAGCCGCACGCTCGTTCGCACGCATGGCGGCATAGGCGATCACCAACGTGATCGCCGGAATACCGAACGTAACGAACAGCCAACCGAAATTCACGGCTTCATGCTCGGGAGGGCACGTCTCGCCGCGTAATGTAGTGTGCAACCGGTCCACAGCCAAACGACTGTGAAGATCGCATTTTCGATCCGCATCACCGGTGCACTCGCGACACCGAAGCTCGCAGCCGTCATCGGGGTGACGAAGCCGATGACGACGTAGGCGAAGGCGATATTATTTCGCGCCGTGGCGAGCAGCTTCGTCTGCTCGTTGTGAACCGCACTCACGACGAAGGCGATCCCGCCTCAGGCGAATTCGAGGATCACCGCGTCGACCGCGAGGCTCTCGCCCTCCTTGGCGTGGATCTTCCCGACAGTCGCGTCCCTCTCGGCGCGGAGCACGTTCTCCATCTTCATCGCCTCGACGATCGCGATCGGCTCGCCGGTCTTCACCTCCTGGCCTTCCGCCACGAGGATCTGTTTCACGAGACCGGGCATCGGGCAGAGCACCTGCTTGCCCGAGCCCGCCTGCTCCTTGACCGGCATCAGCGCGGCGAGTTCGGCCTCGCGGCGGGTATAGACCCGGGCCTCGGCGGCGGCACCGGCATGCTGCAGGAACACGCCGTTCAGCAGGCCGCGCACCTGGATGGCCACCCGCTCTGACCCGATCGTGCCGATCCAGACCGGCTCGCCGGGACGCCACACGCTCGCAACCGACAGCGACTTGCCGTCTTCCTGGGTCACCAGCAGATCCTCGCCCTCCGGCTCCACCGTGACGGCATAGGACTGCCCGGCCAGGATCACCACGCGATCCCGCTCGAAGGCGAACAGTCCCGGCGCGCGCATTTGGCCGGAGATGCCGCGCTTGCGCTGGTTGAGCTTGTGGTCGATCGCCGCTGCAGCGGCCATCATGCGGCGCGCCACGTCGCCCGCGGGCTCCGGCGCGGTGAAGCCTTCCGGAAACTCCTCGGCGATGAAGCCGGTGGACAGACGGCCCTCCTGCCAGCGCGGATGCGCCATCAGCGCCGACAGGAAGGGGATGTTGTGGCGGATGCCGTCGATGGCGAAGGCGTCGAGCGCCTCACCCTGCGCGGCGATCGCCTCGGCGCGGCTCGGCGCCCAGGTCACCAGCTTGGCGATCATCGGGTCGTAGTGGATGGCGATCTCACCGCCCTCCTCTACACCGGTATCGTTGCGCACGATCGCCTTGCCCTGCTGCCCCTCCTCCGGCGGCCGGTAGGTGGTCAGTCGGCCGATCGAGGGCAGGAAGTTGCGGGTCGGATCCTCGGCGTAGACGCGGCTCTCCACCGCCCAGCCGTTCAGTTTCACGTCGTCCTGGGTGATCGGCAGCTTCTCGCCAGCCGCGACCCGAATCATCAGCTCGACGAGATCGAGACCGGTGATCATCTCGGTCACCGGATGCTCGACCTGGAGCCGGGTGTTCATCTCCAAGAAGTAGAAGGATTTGTCCTGCCCGGCCACGAACTCGACCGTGCCGGCGGAGTCGTAGTTCACCGCTTTCGCCAGCGCGACGGCCTGCTCGCCCATCTTGCGGCGGGTCTTCTTGTCGAGGAGCGGCGACGGCGCTTCCTCGATCACTTTCTGGTTACGACGCTGAATCGAGCACTCGCGCTCGCCGAGATACACGACGTTGCCGTGCTTATCGCCGATCAGCTGGATCTCGATATGGCGCGGATCGGTGATGAACTTCTCGATGAAGACGCGGTCGTCGCCGAACGAGGAGGCCGCCTCCGACTTGGCGCGGGCAAAACCCTCCGCCACCTCGTCGCCGGAATGAGCGATGCGCATGCCCTTGCCGCCGCCGCCCGCGGAGGCCTTGATCATCACCGGATAGCCGATCTCGTCGGCGATCGTCTTGGCGTGCTCGGGGGACTCGATCACGCCGAGGAAGCCCGGAACGGTCGAGACCTCGGCTGCGGCGGCTGCCTTCTTCGACTCGATCTTGTCGCCCATGGCGGCGATGGCGCCCGGGTTGGGGCCGATGAACACGATGCCCGCGGCTTCGAGCGCCTTGGGGAAGGCCTCGCGCTCGGACAGGAAGCCGTAGCCGGGATGGACGGCCTGGGCGCCGGTCTGCTTGCAGGCCTCGACGATCTTCTCGATCACAAGGTACGATTCGGACGCGCTCGCCGGGCCGATATGCACGGCCTCATCCGCCATGGCGACATGCACGGCGTCGCGATCAGCATCCGAGTAGACCGCAACGGTCTTGATGCCCATCTTCCGGGCGGTCTTGATGACCCTGCAGGCGATCTCGCCCCGGTTGGCGATCAGGATTTTGTCGAACATCGCTGGCGCACTGCTTCCGAGATCGCCGGATTGAACACCGGCTTGACTGTCCCGATAGATCAGATGCGTCCCGGACGGAAGCTGCGCCTTGGTCGGAGGCTCAGGCGGCGAGCGCGAAAGTCATGCGCGCGGGCTGGACTGCGTCCCGGATCCGGCGATTGGCTTCCAGCGCGAAGGCCATCAGTGATTCGGCGCTGCCCTGGGCCTCCTTGACGACTTCCATGGCGATCCGCGCTCCGACGACGCTGGGGCCATCGCGGCCACTGAGCGATGCGGCGAGCCAGACGGCCATATCCGCGTTGATGTAACCGGTCGGCCGGCATCCCCAAACGGCGAAGTCGACCACGGAGGCGACCAGGAAATCCGCGAACGCGTCGGAGCCGATCACCGCGCGCTCGAGGGCGATCAGCAGATCGGCATCGTCGCGGCTCGTCAGGCCATCCGGGATAACCTCACGCTTGAGGACCAGCAGATCCTCGTCGCTGATCAGGCCCGTCGAAACGGCATGGTTGCAGAACTGTTGCACGGAAATCATGGTCATGGTCGCCTGCCTCCCCGACCTTTGCTGTGGTCGGCGCTAGTCCCTGTGTGTCTTCAACTTACGGGACAGCTTCCCTGCCAGGAGTTAATGGCCAGATCTGAATGGCAGTTCAGGTAAACACCTCACGAGCAAGCAGGCTTATTGGGACGTTGACCAGTTGCGTTACCGAACGATGACCGAGGCGCCCACGGGGACGCGATTGTAGAGGTCGACCACGTCGATGTTGCGCATCCGGATGCACCCCGACGAGACCGCCTGCCCGATCTTCTCGGGCTCGTTGGTGCCGTGGATCCGGTAGAGCGTGTCCCTGCCGTGGTCCGTCAGATAGAGGGCGCGGGCGCCGAGCGGGTTCATCGGGCCGCCCTGCATGGCGTGGACGTGCGGCCAGCGCTTGATCATTTCGGCCGGGGGATTCCAGGCGGGCCATTCCGCCTTCCGGTCGACAATGGCTTTCCCGGTCCAGCCATAGGCCTCGTCGCCGACTGAGACGCCGTAGCGGAGCGCCTTCCCGCCCGGCTGAACGAGGTAGAGCTGCCGCTCCTTGGTCTCGACCACGATCGTGCCGGGTGGCTCGTGGGTCGGATCGCTCATTTCGTACCGGGCGAAATGCGGATCGAACTCCGCATCGGGCACCAGCGCCATGAATTCTGCGTCGCGGGCCGAGAGGGTTGGGTCAGGCACAGCCTTGAAGGTGCAGCCTGCCAGAAGGCCTGCACAGACGATGATCGGGACGATGCGCAAGCCGCCAATGTTCATGCTGCCAGTCTCGGAGGAGCAGACCCGCACCGAACAGCGTTCGATAATCGGGAAAAGTCGAAGACGATTCGGGCAAGCCTAGTCGTGCTGTGCACGCGGCCGTAGTCCGCGCGTTCCGACCGTGGCACATTGCCGGCTCCTGTTGCAGGCGCGCGACAGGATCGGACCCGGGAGCGACCGTCGTGACCACACTGTACGTGAGCCATCCCGCGAGCTTCGATCATGAGGTGCCGGAGGGTCACCCGGAGCGGCCGGCTCGGATGCGCGCCGTCGAGCGCGCACTCGAGGACGAGCGCTTCGCCGGCCTCGTGCGAGCTTCGGCGCCGCGCGCTGAGTTGGAGACGGCGGCGCTCGCTCATCCCAGAAGCTATGTCGATGCGCTGGTTGCGGCGGTGCCGGAGCACGGCATGGTCGGGATCGATTCCGACACGGTCCTGTCCGCGGGGAGCCTGGAGGCGACACTGCGCGCCATCGGCGGCGCGACGCACGCGATTGACGCCGTCGTAGCCGGCGAGTGCCGCAACGCCTTCGTGGCCATGCGGCCGCCGGGCCACCATGCGGAGCGGACCCGGTCGATGGGATTCTGCCTGTTCAATCACGCGGCCATCGCGGCCCGCTACGCGCAGACGAAGCACGGCGCCGAGCGCGTGGCCCTCGTCGATTGGGACGTTCATCACGGCAACGGCAGCCAGGATATCTTCTGGGACGACGGTTCGGTCCTGTATTGCTCCACCCATCAGATGCCGCTCTACCCCGGCTCCGGGGCTGCCTCGGAACGCGGCGACAAGGACACGATCGTCAACGTGCCCCTGCGTCCGAATGACGACGGCGAGGTGTTCCGCGAGGCGTTCGAGACCGGCATCCTGTCGCGCCTGGAGACGTTCCGACCGGACGTCATCGTTATCTCTGCGGGATTCGACGCGCATCGCCTCGATCCCCTGGCCAATCTGCGGCTCGAGGCAGAGGACTTCGCTTGGGCGACCCGCCGTTTGATGGAACTCGCCGAACGCTGCGCGGGCGGGCGGATCGTCTCGGTGCTGGAGGGCGGCTACAGCCTCGAAGGTCTCGCCAAGTCGGCCGCCGCGCATGTCGACGCGCTGATGGGGCGGTAGTCGCGATCATGCGGTTGCAGGATGCCCGGATCCGGCCTTAGCCTGAGGCTTTCGGGGATTGGACTCGTGGCGAGGCCATCGATCGCCGCCGATCGGGATTTGCGCGATGACGGCAACCGGCTGCCTGGCGTATGCGCTGGCGCTCGGCTTCGCCGCCGCGATTCCGGGACCCGGCGTCGTGGCGCTCGTCGCGCGGGCGCTCGCTTCGGGGTTCTGGGCCGGCATGGCGTTCGCCGTGGGCCTGATCCTGGGCGACCTGACCTATCTCGCTGCCGCGGTCCTCGGGCTGAGCCGCATGGCCGAGGCTCTGGGTGACGTGTTCGTCGTCGTCCGGATCGGCGCCGGGCTCTATTTAGGCTACCTCGCCGTCCAGCTTTGGCGCAGCGCGGCGCGCACGCAGACCGTGACGGGCCGCCAGGGCGACCGTCCCTGGGCGAGCTTCCTCGCCGGGCTCACCGTGACGCTCGCCAACCCCAAGACGATCGTCTTCTATCTCGCAGTGCTCCCGACCCTGCTGGATCTGCGCGCAGTCACAAGGCGTGACTTCGCGACGCTTGTCGCCGTCACGGCCCTCGTCCTGATCGCGGTGATGACGTCCTATGCGGCTCTGGCTTCGCGGGCGCGGCACGCCTTCCAGGGCTCGGCCTTCCACCGACGGCTCAGTCGCGGCGCTGCTGCCATCATGGCGGGCGCCGCGATCTGGACGGTCGCGCGGCGCGCCTGAGACGGCGGTCAGGCCTCGAGCGGTTCGTCGCCCAGGTGCTCGATACCGAAGCCAGACAGGCCGACATAGGCGCGCGACGAGGTCGCGAGGTTGCGGAACGAGGCCACGCCGAGATCGCGCAGGATCTGTGCCCCGAGGCCGACCTCGCGCCATTGGCGGGCGCGCAGCGCTTCCGTCCCTTCGTCGGTGGCACTCATCACCGGCACGCCCGCCGTTCCATCCCGGAGATAGACCAGGACGCCGCGCCCGGCCTCCGCGAAACGCCGCAGCACCGCATCGATCTGCCTGCCGCCGCCGATTACGTCGGCGGCGACGTTGGAGCGGTGGAGGCGCACGAGGATGTCCCGGCCGTCGCCGATTTCACCCATCACGAAGGCGAATTGCTGGATCGTCTCGAAGGGCGTGGAGAACACGTAGGCGGTCATGTCGCCGTGGTTCGACCGAACGGGGAAATGACCGACCCGCTCCACCAGCCGGTCCCGGGCCTGGCGGTAGGCGATGAGATCGGCCACCGAGACCTGCTTCAGCTTGTGCTGCTCGGCGAAGGCCTCGATCTGCGGCCCCTTCATGACGGTGCCGTCGTCGTTGGCGAGTTCGCAGATCACACCGACGGGGGGTAGGTCCGCCAAGCGGCACAGGTCGACCGCGGCCTCGGTGTGGCCAGAGCGCATGAGCACGCCGCCATCGCGGGCGATCAGCGGGAAGACGTGCCCGGGGCGGACGAAGTCGCCCGCGCCCATGTTGCCGTTGGCGAGCGCCCGAACGGTATTGCAGCGCTGCTCCGCCGAGATGCCCGTGGTCAGCCCGTGCTTCGTGTCGACGGTGACCGTGAAGGCGGTCCCGAGCGGCGCGTCGTTCGAGGCAACCATTGGCGCCAGGTGCAGGCGCTTGGCCTCGCTCTGCGTGATCGGCGCGCAAACGATGCCGCAGGTGTTGCGGATGATGAACGCCATCTTTTCCGGCGTGCAGAGGGAGGCCGCGACGACGAGGTCGCCCTCGTTCTCGCGGTCGTCGTCGTCGGTGACGACGACGATCTCGCCCTTGGCGAAGGCCGCGATGGCCTCGGTGACGGTGCAATGGGGCACGGGCATTCTCGAATCGTTGAAGGCGGGGCCGGGATCAGGGCTGCTGCCCGACCTGTCCACGATGGCGCAGATAATGATCGGCGAGCACGCAGGCCATCATGGCTTCAGCCACCGGTACGGCCCGGATGCCGACACAGGGATCGTGGCGGCCCTTGGTGATGAGGTCCACCTCGGCGCCGTCCCGGGTTACGGAGCGGCGCGATGTGAGGATCGAGGATGTGGGCTTCACGGCGAAGCGCACCACCACCGGCTCGCCGCTGGAAATGCCGCCGAGGATCCCGCCCGCGTGGTTGGCCAGGAAGCGGGGATGGCCACCATTGCCGGCGCGCATCTCGTCGGCATTGTCCTCGCCACGGAAAGCTGCTGCCGCGAAACCGTCGCCGATCTCGACACCCTTCACGGCGTTGATCGACATCATCGCGGCGGCGAGATCCGCGTCGAGCTTGCCGTAGATCGGCGCACCGAGGCCCGGCGGGACGCCTTCGGCCACGACCTCGATCACGGCGCCAACGGAGGAGCCGTCCTTCCGGATGCCGTCGAGATAGGTCTCGTAGAACGCGGCGGTCTCGGCATCGGGGCAGAAGAACGGGTTGTTGCCGGTCTCGGCCCAATCCCAGCGCGACCGGTCGATGGCATGCGGGCCCATCTGGACGAGGGCCGCCCGGATGGTGATGCCCGGGATGACTTTACGGGCCACGGCACCGGCGGCGACGCGGGCCGCGGTCTCGCGGGCGGAGGAGCGCCCGCCGCCGCGATAATCGCGGATGCCGTATTTCGCATCGTAAGTGTAGTCGGCGTGGCCGGGCCGGTAGCTGTCGCGGATCTCGGAATAATCCTTCGAGCGCTGATCGGTGTTCTCGATCATCAGCGCGATCGGCGTGCCGGTGGTGAACTGGCGTCCGTCGGTTCGGTCGTCGGCGAAGACGCCGGACAGGATCTTCACCTGATCGGGCTCGCGGCGCTGGGTGGTGAAGCGCGACTGTCCGGGCTTGCGCCGGTCGAGTTCCGCCTGGATCTCCTCGGCCTCCAGCGGCAGGCCGGGCGGGCAGCCATCGACGACGCAGCCGAGTGCGACCCCGTGGCTCTCGCCGAAGGTCGTGACGCGGAACAGGTGGCCGAAGGTGTTGTGCGACATGGCGCGGCTGCCTTAGCGCGGGAGCGGCGGTGGCACAAACCGGGGGACGCGCCGGGACGCTAAGCCGGCTCGGATTGCGAGATCGGCTGGACGCTGAGCCGCAAGCCGATCGCCTTCAGGACGCTCACCAGCGTGTCGAGTTGCGGATTGCCCTTCTCCGACAGCGCGCGATAGAGGCTTTCCCGCGATCTCCCGGTCTCGGCCGCGATGTGAGCCATGCCGCGGGCGCGCGCAACATCGCCGATCGCCGCCGAGATCAGGGCCGGATCGCCATCCTCGAAGACCGCTTCGATGTAGAGCGCGATGCGCTCGGGCGTGTCGAGATGGTCCGCGACGTCCCAAGGCTTGGTCTTCATCGTCATGACAGTTGCTCCTGCCGGTTGATCGACTGAGCCTCACGGATATCCCGATCCTGCGTTCGCTTATCTCCGCCGCAGAGCAGAAGCACGATCGCGCTGCCGCGTTGCGCGAAGTAGATACGATACCCGGGACCATAATCGATCCGAAGCTCGCTCACGCCCTGTCCGACCGCCCTGACATCTCCGAAATTGCCGAGTGAAACGCGCCGGATCCGGGTGTCGATCCGAGCTCGCGCCCGCTCGTCACGCAATCCGGCGAACCATGCGGCATAGACCTCGGTTTGTCGGATCGTTGGCATGATCGATGAGTAGCTTATAGGCTACAGACCTTGTAGCGCCGTCATACCCTGTCGTCCAGGCCGCCGCGCGCCTTCAAGACCCGATAGGCTGCGAGACCCGTCGCCAGATCGGCGCGCAGCCGCCGCTCGTCCCCGAGTTCGTCGAGCGTGTAGGTCAAGCCGAGGATGTGGGCCGCCTCGTAGCCCTCGGGCAGCTCACCGACCGTGCCCAACGCGATGGAGCGGTTCGGGAGCCGGTCGGCGAAGTCGGCGAGCCGCAGCCGGAGGCCGTCGCCGCTGGCGCGCAGATGAGCGCCTGCGCCGGTCCCATGCTCGCGGATCGCCGCCACGGTGCCCTGGACAAGCGACAGGTGCACCGCCTCGCGATGGGTCGGGAACAGGTAGACGAGGTAATAGCCCCGGGTGGCGCTCGTCGTGACGGCGGGGTCGAACATTGCGATCCAGGGGACGGCCGCCCAGTGGCTTCCCCGCCCGGGGCTGCCCTTCACTAAGAACGGACCGTCGATCGGCACCAGGGCCGCGCGCAGCTCGTCGGGCGCGCCGCGCCGGATCAGGGCCGCGACCGGATGTCCGGCCGGCGGGTCGAGACGTGCCAGCGGGTATTCCTCGATGATCCGCCGAAGCGCGTAGCCCAGGCTCACCGGCTCGGTCGGGCCAGAACGCCACCGGTCAAGGGCTCGCGCACGCCGGTGGTGGACGGCAGCGTGATCGGCAAGCCGCGCAGCGAGCGCACCGCCAGATACGCGAAGGCCTGCGCCTCCAGATAGGCCGAGGACCAGCCGATGGCGTCTGCGGTCGTGATCTCGGCGCGCAGGTGGTAGTTCAGCAGCCGCACCAACTCGCCATTGCGCGCCCCGCCGCCGGCCACGATCCAGCGGGTGGGGATCTCGGGGGCATGGTCGAGGGCGCGGGCCACGGCGCGCGCCGTGAAGGCGGTCAGCGTCGCGGCGCCGTCCTCGGTCGAGAGCTGGCCCGCGAGCTTGTGCGAGAACCAGTTCCGGTCGAGCGATTTCGGCGGCTTCCGGAAGAAGAACGGGTGCGTCAGCAGCCACGCAAGGAGCTGCTCGTCCGGCCGGCCACGGGCGGCGGTGCGGCCGCCATCATCGAGGTTCTTGCCCTCGCGATCCTGCATCCACTCGTCGATCAGGGCATTGCCCGGTCCGGTGTCGAAGGCGATCACGCCGCCTCTCGAATCGATCAGCGTCGCGTTGGCAACACCGCCGATGTTAAGGATGCCGAACGGCCCGTCGAAGCCCGACGCCTCGGCCAGCGCTTTGTGGAACACCGGCACCAGCGGCGCCCCCTGTCCGCCCGCCTCGATGTCGGCCCGGCGCAGGTCGGAGATCACCGGAATGCCGAGACGTGTCGCGAGGGCCTGCCCGTCGCCGATCTGGATTGAGATGCGCTGGTCGGGGCGGTGGATCACGGTCTGGCCGTGGAAGCCGATCACGTCGATCTCGGAGGCGTTCAGGCCGTTTTCTTCCAGGAAGCGCTCCACGGCCTCGGCATGCGCCTGCGTGACGAAGGCCTCTGCCTCCGGCAGGCGGCCGGGCCGGTCCGCGGGATGGAGAACGGATTCGGCATCCTTGGTCGCCCCACGCAGGAGCGCTTTCTCGTCGTCGGCGTAGCCGCGGTAGCCGGTCGGCCCGAGCGGTTCGAGGAAATTGTTGTGGCCGTTCACGACATGGACCCGCTCGCCGTCGGTCTCGATCAGCGCGATGTCGACGCCGTCCAGCGAGGTGCCGCTCATCAGTCCGATCGCGCGCATCATCGCCATGCCGCCCTGCCTCGTGCCTTTCGGCCAACGCCCTGCTAAGAGCGCGCCGTATCCTGAACCCAGCGCGAGCTAGCATGCGGGGCCTCGGCCTGTCGCGCCAGCACGCGACCCGAGATTGTAGCCATGACTGCCGAGAGCTTTGCGCCGAAATCCGATTTCCTCCGGATCCTGACCGAGCGCGGCTATATCCACCAGACCTCGGACCTCGCTGGGATCGACGCGGCCGCGCTCGAAGGCCGGTTGACCACCTATGTCGGCTACGATTGCACGGCGCCCTCGCTCCATGTCGGGCATCTGCTGTCGATCATGATGCTGCACTGGTTGCAGGCCACCGGGGGAAAACCGATCGCCCTGATGGGCGGCGGCACGACCCGGGTCGGCGACCCGTCCGGTCGCGACGAGACCCGAAAAATTCTCACCGTCGAGCAGATCGACGCCAACAAGGCCGAGATCCGCCAGACCTTCGACCGGTTCCTGCGCTTCGGCGAGACTGGCAACGACGCCGTGATGGTCGACAACGCCGAGTGGCTGACCAAGCTCAACTACATCGAGATGTTGCGCGACGTCGGCCGCCATTTCTCGGTGAACCGCATGCTGTCGATGGACAGCGTGCGCCTGCGCCTGGACCGCGACCAGGAACTCTCGTTCCTGGAATTCAACTACATGATCCTGCAATCCTACGACTTCGTGGAGCTGAACCGCCGCTATGGCTGCGTGATGCAGATGGGTGGCTCGGACCAGTGGGGCAACATCGTCAACGGCATAGATCTCGGCCGTCGCATGGGCGCGCCGCAGCTCTACGCGCTGACCTGCCCGCTCCTGACCACATCGTCGGGCGCCAAGATGGGCAAGACCGCCGCGGGCGCCGTCTGGCTCAACCCGGACATGCTGAAGCCCTACGATTACTGGCAGTTCTGGCGGAACACGGAGGATGCCGACGTCGCCCGCTTCCTCAAGCTGTTCACCCTGCTGCCGATGGACGAGATCGCCCGGCTTGCGGCGCTCGCCGGATCCGAGATTAACGCCGCCAAGATGGTGCTGGCCACGGAGGCCACGGCGCTGATGCACGGCCGCGAGGTGGCCGAAGCGGCGGCCGAGACCGCGCGGAAAACCTTCGTTGAGGGCACGCTCGCAGCCGACCTGCCGACCGTGATCGTTCCGGCGACCATTTTAGAGGCCGGCCTCGGGGTGCTCACGGCCTTCGGGCCCGACATCGCCAAGCTCGTGCCCTCGACCAGCGAGGCGCGACGCCAGATCAAGGGCGGGGGCCTGCGGATCAACGACGTGCCGGTCACCGACGAGAAAGCTACGCTCGGCCAGGGCGACCTGACGAGCGACGGCGTCATCAAGCTGTCCTTCGGCAAGAAGCGGCACGTGCTGCTGCGGGTGGAATGACCGCCTCAGCCAGCATCCTGGTCATCGACGACGAGCCGCCGATCCGGCGCCTGCTGCGGACCGGCCTTGGCACGCAGGGCTACGCGATCGTCGAGGCCGGCGACGGTGCCGCAGCGCTCGCGAGCCTGGAGACGGGTGGCATTGATCTCGTGATCCTCGATCTCGGGTTGCCCGACATGGCCGGCCATGCGCTGCTCGCGGCGATTCGCGAGCGTTGGCCGGATCTGCCGGTCCTGATCCTGTCGAGCCGCGACGACGAGCGCGGGAAGGTCGAGGCCCTGGATCTCGGGGCGGACGATTACGTGACCAAGCCGTTCGGCATGAACGAGCTGCTCGCGCGCATTCGCACGGCGCTCCGGCATCGCTTGGCCATGCAGGGCGAGCGGCCGGTGTTCCGCCTCGACGAGTTGTCGGTCGATCTCGTGCGCCGGATCGTGCGGGTGGGCGAGCGCGAGGTAAAGCTGTCGCCGCGGGAATATGAATTCCTGCGCGTGCTCGTGCAGCATGCCGGCAAGGTGCTGACGCACGCCCAACTTATGCGCCACGCGCCGGCCTCCTCAGACCCGCAATACCTGCGCGTTTATATCCGCCAGCTGCGGCAGAAGCTGGAGCCCGACCCGGAGCGGCCGCGCTACCTGCTCACGGAGACCGGCGTCGGCTACCGACTCCGGTCTCCGGACTAAGCCGAGAACGCCCTACGGATCCAACCCCTCCTCGACCCGCCGGGCCGCGCGCAGCTTCTCGACGCGGGCCACCGAGAATATGGAGGCCTCGTAAAGGATCAGCATTGGCAGGGCGAGCGAGAGCTGAGAGATCACGTCGGGCGGCGTGAGCACGGCCGCGGCGACGAAGACCAGCACGATGGCGTAGCGCCGCTTCTCGCGCAGGAACGCCGCATCGATGATGCCGATCTGACCCAACAGGGTGAGGATGACGGGCAGCTGGAACGCGATGCCGAAGGCGAAGATCAGCGTCATGATCAACGAGAGGTATTCGTCGACCTTGGGCATCAGCTTGATCGTCGGCTCGCCGGCCACGCCCACTTGCTGGAGCGAGACTGAGAACTTGATCAGCAGCGGCATCGCCAGGAAGAAGACCACGAGTGCGCCGAGCAGGAAGAAGATCGGCGTTGCCACGAGGTAGGGCAGGAAGGCCTTGCGCTCGTTGCGGTAAAGGCCTGGCGCCACGAAGGCGTAGATCTGGGTGGCGATCACCGGGAAGGCCAGGAACGCTGCGCCGAAGACGCTGAGCTTGATGTTGGTGAACACCTGCTCGAGAAAATGGGTCGCGATCAGCTCCGCGTTCGCCGCCCCCACCACCGAGGTGTAGGGGTAGACCAACACGTTATAGATGTCGCGCGAGAAGAAGAAGCACGCGAAGAACATCACCACGAAGGCGATGAGAGACTTGATCAGGCGCGCACGCAGCTCGATCAAGTGTTCGAGCAACGGAGCCCGGGAGGCTTCGATCTCGGCCTCATCGGCGTCGGTGCTCATAGGGCGGCGGCGCCGTTCTTCGGATCAATTGGAGCGTCATGGCTGGCGACCGGCTCCGCCGGCGGCCCGAACGGGTCCTCGACCGAGCCGGGCACCGGAAGCGGAACATCCGCGGCTGCCGCGTGCGAATCCGGGTGCGTTCTGGTCTCGGCTGGCGCCGGTTCGGCCAAGGCAGGAGCAGCGTCCTGCTCGGCCTTCAACTGCGCCGTGGCCTCGGCCAGCGAGCGCGTGTCGGCTTCGGGCAGCGGGGGACCGAGCTTTTCCGGTCCGACCTTGGTCCGGCCTTCGACGGCGCCCTTCAACTCGTCGCGGATCGTCTGGACGGGATTGAAGGTCGAGCCCGCGCCGCGCACGGTGTTGCGAATCCCGTCGACCTCGCGGCGAACCTCGTCGAGTTCGGCCTCGCGGATCGCCTCGTTGAACTGCATCTGGAACTCGCCGGCCATGCGGCGCAGCTTCGACGTGATCTGCCCCACGGTACGCAACGCCTTCGGCAGGTCCTTCGGCCCGATGACGATGAGGGCGACGCCGCCGATCAGCATCACCTCGCCCCAACTCATGTCCAGCATGTCGTCGACGGTCCTGCTGCCCTGGGAACCGAACCGCAGCCCGGCCCCCGTCAGGCTCTACACCAGCGAACGCTTCAAGACAGTCCCAAAGACCGTCCCGCCGCTCAGACCGGCTTGCGTTCGCCGCCGGGAATGTGGCTCGCCGGAATGGCGGTGCCGGGGCTGGTCTCGGCGGTGTGCGGGATCGTGCGGACGGGCTCGCTCGGCGGCACCACGGTCGGGCTCGCCGGGGGCGTCTCGTCCTCGGCCATGCCCTTCTTGAACGCCTTGATGCCCTTGGCGACGTCACCCATCAGGTCGGAGACCTTGCCGCGCCCGAAGAGCAGCATCACGATGACCGCGACGATGACCCAGTGCCAGATACTCATGCTGCCCATGGCAACCTCCTGCGTGCGCCCCGACGAAGCGGGAGCGGGACGCCACGTCCGGGTGAGGAATTCGGGGCGAACCTAGGGATCACGCCGCCCGAACACAAGCACGGGCGGTGCCAGGGGCGGTGGAAGGCCGCGGGAGATCCGCGGTGGAAGGCCGCGGTTCAGGCGGCCGCGAGGGCCGCCGCGAACTGCGCCCGCGCCTGCGGCACGTCTAAGCCGTCGCCGGTTGGAGCGAGGCGCCCCAGGGCAGCGGCAGCCCGCTCAGCGGCGCGCCCAGCCAGGAGCGGGACCGCCTCGGCGACCGCACGCATTTCGTCCATCGCACCGTTGCAGTGGAGCCCGATATCGATACCCGCCGCGAAGGCACGCTCGGTTCGTTCGCGGAACGTCCCGGTCAGGGCATGCATCGACAGATCATCGGTCATCAGCAGGCCGTCGAAGCCGATCGCGCCGCGGATCACGTCTCGGATGACAGTAGGGGACTGCGTGGCCGGCCGCTCGGGATCGATGGCGGTGAAAACGACGTGCGCACTCATCGCCATCGGCAGATCGGCGAGTGCCCGAAACGGCCGGAAGTCCTGTGCCGCCAGCGCCTCGCGGCTGGCCTCGACGACCGGCAGCCCGTGGTGGCTGTCGCACGCGGCGCGGCCGTGCCCCGGGATATGCTTCATCACCGGGAGGACGCCGCCGGCCATCAGGCCCTCGGCGACCGCCCGCGCAATCGCGGCGACGGAATCGGGATTCGTCCCGTAGGCCCGATCTCCGATGATGTCGTGGGAGCCCGGCGCCGGAACGTCGAGGACCGGCGCGCAATCCACGTTGATGCCGACCTCCGCGAGATCATGCGCCATCAGGCGCGCTCCGAGGCGCGCGACCGCCGTGGCGCTGCCATTTAGCCGACCGTAGCGACCGCCCGCTGGATAGGCTGGCCAGTGCGGCGGCCCCATCCGCTGGACCCGGCCGCCCTCCTGGTCGATCAGGATCGGCGCCAGCGTGCGCCCCAGGCAGGCGCGCAGGGCGTCCGTCAGGGCCCGCACTTCCTCGGGCGTGCCGATATTCCGCTTGAACAGGATGAAGCCCCAGGGCTGGACGTCGCGGAAGAACGCCGCCTCTTCGGGGGAGAGCGACTTGCCGGCGCAGCCGAGAATAAGAGCACGGGAGGTCATCGGGACGTCTCGAAAGAACTCGGTGAATGGCGACGACGAGACACGCTGGATCGGGCCGACCCGATCGGCCCAGACTCGGGCGGGAACGAGGAGCCGGCAAGTCGAATCGGCGGAAAGACACCACGATCGAGCGCGCGAGCCGCAGGTGTTGCCGCCGGGACTCGGAGCGGGCGACGCGTACGGCGCGGGTATCCGAGACCGCTGCGGCGCGGCCCGGGCTCCCGCTTAATCAGACCCCTTTGATCCGACGAGCCTAACCTGCTCGGATCGGGGATCGCCTGTCGGGCTCGGCGTCGACGACGTCCGCGTCAGAATCGGCCCTGGCCCCTTTCCGCCCCATCCCGACGTTCTGCGGAATGGGGCGCCTTGGCGTGTCAGTTCTTCGCGACGAAGCATTGGCCGCCGGCACTCTGCAGCGAGCTGCACAGGCTGGACGCCGCAGCCTTTTCCAGCGGCCCGACGCGCACCCGGAAGATCGTCTTGCCGCCGACCTCCGCCTGGCGGATCAACTCCGGCTTGCCGGCGAGCTGGCTGTACTTACCCTGCAACTGATGCAGAGCGGCCCGCGCCTCCGCGGCCGAGCCGCGGACGCCGAGCTGAACCGAGAACCCGCTCACCGAGCCGCTGGTCACGGGCGCATCGTCGGCCGCCGTGGTGCTTGCCGTCGTATCCGGGATGGAGGCCGGACCCGCGGTGGCGACGCGCTGGGCGGCCTTCGGCGGCGGCTTCACGGCCACGGGCTTGGACGGCGGCGCCTCGACGGGCGTCGGGGCTGGCGCAGCTTCGACGGGGGTGGACAGCGCCGGCGGCGCGCTTGCGGCTGCCTGGCGTCCGGGCTTGGCCCTGGACACCGGGGGAGCCGGCGGCTCGTCCGTGGGCAGCACCATTGTGGGGATAGGCGACGGGCCCGCATCGGCCTGTGCCTCGCGGGCCGGCGCCGCGGGCGGCCCCTCGGGCTTCACCGCGACGGTGCGCACCCGCCTGGGTTCGCCGAACGCCTCGAACGGGCTGTTGCCCGGTGTCGTTCCGCCCTGGTTGGCTCCGCCGAGCGAGGGGCCCTGCGCCGCGCGCGCCGCCTCGGCGACGTCGAGGGGCTGCTCCTCGCGGTTCACGATCTTGATCTGGCCGTCCTTCTTGCCCTTCGGATCGTAGATCTGCCGGTTCTGATCGGGGATCTCGACGCCGTCGGCGACCTTGGGCGCGACCTTCATGGGGGTCGTATCGGCCTGCACGACCGGCACACCCCCGTGCCCGGTGTTGTTCAGACCCTTGTAGGTGAGCGCCCCCGTCACCGCGACCGCCACGACGGCGATCCCGGCGCCGACGGACAGCAGCCTGCGCCGAGGGTTAGTGCGCCGCAGCGGGCGGTCCTCCGCGTAGGCGTCATCGGCGACATCCGCAGCGGCCACGCCGGTATGGGCGTACGGCGCCTCCTCATGCGTGTCGCGCTCGACGGAGGCGAGATACTGATCGAAGGCGTCGGCCGGCGAGGCCTTGACGGGCTCAGGGGCGAAACTCGGCTCGACCCGTCCGTTCCAGGCATGCTGCGGCTCAACGGGTGCCACGGCACGCATCTGATCGCGGGCGGCCAACAGCGCGCGGAAAGGATCGTCCTGCCCGACGATCCGGGCCAGTTCGGCCAGGGGGTCGACCTTGCCCGTGCCCTGCCCCCGGGGTTTCTCCGGGTGCAGATCGCGCGCGAGGGCGTCCAAATCGACCTGAGCGCGCGAAGCGTTCGTCATGGCAGCATCCTCACATCAGCGCCGGTCGGAGGCCCGCTGGTATCAGACCTATCGCATCTCGTCCGGCGCGGTCACACCAAGTACCGCGAGGCCCGCGGCGAGCGTGCTCCGAAGTGATTCGGCGAGCGCAAGCCGGGCCCAGGTGGACTTTCGATCGGTTGCATTAACAAACCGTAATTGCGGCAAGTCTTTGCCCTTGTTCCAGAAACTATGAAGCGCAGACGCGATTTCGTAGAGGTGGAAGGCAATTCGGTGCGGTTCATGGGCGGCGGCGGCCGACTCAAGCACCCGCGGGTACTGGGCGATCAGCCGCATCATCTCGGCCTCACCGGAATCGGTGAGCAGGTCGAACGCCGCCTCGCCGAGGAGGCCGGACGGGGACAGGTCGGCGTCCGGAAACGCCTCGCGCGCCTGCCGCTGGACCGAACGCACCCGGGCGTGGGCGTACTGCACGTAGAAGACCGGATTGTCCTTCGACTGCTCGACCACCTTGGCGAGGTCGAAATCCAGCGTCGCGTCGTTCTTGCGATAGAGCATCATGAAGCGGATCGCGTCGCGACCGACCTCGTCGATGACGTCGCGCAGGGTGACGAACTCGCCGGCCCGCTTCGACATCTTCACCGGCTCGCCTGCGCGCAACAGCCGCACGAGCTGGCAGAGTTTGACGTCGAGCGTCGCCTTGCCGTCGCTCACGGCCTTCACGGCAGCCTGCATGCGCTTGACGTAGCCGCCATGGTCGGCGCCGAGCACGTCGATCAACTCGGTGGCGCCCGCGAGGTACTTCGCCCGGTGATAGGCGATATCGGAAGCGAAATAGGTGTAGGACCCGTCGGACTTCAGCAACGGCCGATCGCTGTCGTCGCCGAATTCCTTGGTGCGGAACAGCGTCTGCTCGCGATCCTCCCAATCCTCGGGGAGCTGGCCCTTCGGTGGCGGTAGACGGCCCTCGTAGACCAGCCCGCGCTCACGCAATTCCTGGAGGAG
The DNA here is from genome assembly GCF_022829605.1 of Methylobacterium sp. E-065. Lineage (GTDB taxonomy): Bacteria > Pseudomonadota > Alphaproteobacteria > Rhizobiales > Beijerinckiaceae > Methylobacterium. The sequence goes on from NZ_JAKSYD010000100.1 coordinate 117,155, forward strand.
CGCCTTCACGGCGCCGCTGTCCTGAAGCGTCCGCTCCGAGAAGAACACGTCGTGCCTGATGCCGATCGCCGCCAGATCGCCCCGGATCATCTCCATCATCATGGCGAGCGCCGTCTCGCGCACCACCGGCAGCCATTCCGCCTCGGACTGGTCGAGAAGGGTGCGCCCGTGCGTTTCGGCAAGCTTCGCGCCGACGGGCTTCAGGTAATCGCCCGGATAGAGGCCCTCCCCGATCACGAAGGGTTCACCCAGCGCCTCGCAGTAGCGCTGGTAGGCCGAGCGGGCCAACACGTCGACCTGCGCGCCCGCGTCGTTGATGTAGTATTCCCGCGTGACCGTCCGGCCGGCGGCGACCAGCAGGTTGCACAGGGCGTCGCCGAATACGGCGCCCCGGCCGTGGCCGACATGCATCGGCCCGGTGGGGTTGGCCGAGACGTACTCGACATTGATTGGACCACCCGGCATCTGCGCCCGGCCGAACGCCTCCGGCGCCGTGAGCGCGCTGCGCAGCACGGCGTGGAAGATCGCGGGATCGAGCCGTAGGTTGATGAAGCCGGGACCGGCGACGCTGGCCTCCAAGATGCGCGAATCGGTCCGCAGTTCGGCAGCCAGCGCCTCGCCGAGGGCCTTCGGGTTGGTCCGCGACTCCTTGGCCAGGACCAGGGCCGCGTTGGTGGCGAGGTCGCCATGGGCGGAGTCGCGCGGTGGCTCGACGACCACGCGGCCGAGATCCAGTCCCTCCGGCAGCTGGCCGGCGCGCGTCAGCGCCTCGACGGCCTCGCGCACGCGCGCCTCGAACAGGGCGAATATGTTCATCGGTCTCGGTCTCGCTCGCGGGGAACCCGTCGCCCGGCTCGATCGGGCTGGGGCCGCTCCGGCCGTCTAGCAAGGGGGCGGGAGGGTGTCACGGCACCTGGGGTGAGCCCGGGCCCGATCGCGGACGGCCGGCACGCGGCTCGCTAAGACAGGCCACCCTGCGCGGTGATTACCGACGGTGCGGAAAAGGTCTTGTTTCATTGCACTTAAGGCGGTGTCATCGCGGTCGATCGTGAACCCCCGGTCGTGGAGACATCGATGAAGACCCTGACGATTGTCGGCTCTGCGGTTTGTGCCCTCTTGCTGGCCGCGCCGGCCGCGGAGGCAGGTGGATTCCGGGGCGGCGGGTTCCACGGCGGACATTATGGCGGCGGATACGGCGGGTTCCGCGCCGGGGGCTACGGTACCCGCGGCGGTTTCTACGGCCGTCGCTATGGCTACGGCTATGGACGCGGGTACGGCTACGGTTACGGACGCGGTCTCGGGTATGGGCTTGCGGGTGCAGGACTCGGCCTTGGACTGGGCCTCGCTGCCGGCGGCCTCTACGGCGGTTACGGCGGTTACGGCGGCTACGGCGGCTACGGCTACCCTGCGGCCTATGGAGGATATGGCTACGATTACGGCTATCCGGCCACCTACGGCGGTTACGGCTGCGGCTGCTGATCTGGATCAACGCCGCGCTATCGGCGGATCGTTGAACCGCGCCGTGACCGGGATGCCGACGCTCCCGGTCGGCTCCCGGTCAAGACCGCGTACCGCCGTCGCTCGGATCTGAGCATCCAGCGGCGACACCACGTCTGCCGACGATGAGCTGCGCTGAATCGCTGTGCCGCGCCCGCACCAAATCCATCAGGGCTCAGCGAGCGGTAAGCCCCGGCTTGGCAATTCCCAATGCAGATCCGGTGTCGCGTCGTAGAGCTTGCGATGGGCCAGCACCGCATAGGTATCGGTCATGCCGGCGATGTAATCGGCGACCCGGCGGGCGATCCGGGCGGTCGAGGCATCGGCGAGGCCGGCGCTCCATTCTTCGGGCATGCGGGACGGATCGGTCGTGAATGCAGCGAACAGGTCGCGGACGATGGCGTCGGCTTTGTTGCGCACGGCCACGACGCCGGGATGTCGGTACATCCGCCCCCACAGGAAGCGCATGATGTCGGCGTCGGCCGCGGCGATCTCGGGCGAGAATGCGATCACCGGTTCGCCGGCCCTGCGGATGTCCTCGACGCTGCGCGGGTCGAGCGCCGCGATCCGGCGGCTGCCCTCGCGGATCACATCCTCCACGAAACGGGTGATCACGCGTCGCGCCAGCTCGTGAATCTTGCGGGACGGCTCCAGGCCGGGATGAAGCCGGTCGATCTCCCCGAGCAGGTCGGCCAGGAACGGGACGCCTTGCAGCTCCGGGATCTCGAACAGCCCGGCCCGCAGGCCGTCGTCGAGATCATGGGCCGCATAGGCGATATCGTCGGCGAGCGACGCGGCTTGCGCTTCCGGACCAGCCTGACTCCACAGGTCGAGGGGATTCAGGGCGTCGTATTCGAGGATTGCAGCGGGAATGCCGTGCTCTCTGTAGCGCGGCGTCGGCCTGCCCTCGGGGTCGAGCAGCGGGCCGTTGTGCTTGACCAGTCCCTCCAGCGTCTCCCAGGCGAGGTTGAGCCCGTCGAACCCCGCGTAGCGCCGCTCCAGGCGCGTCACGATCCGTAGGGCCTGCGCATTGTGGTCGAAGCCGCCATGGCCGGCCATGCAGGCATCGAGGGCGTCCTCGCCGGTGTGACCGAAGCAGGTGTGGCCGAGGTCGTGACTCAGCGCCAGCGCCTCCGCGAGATCCTCATCGAGCCCCAGCGCCCGCGCCAAAGCCCGGCCGATCTGGCTGACCTCCAGGGTATGGGTCAACCGGGTCCGGTAATGGTCGCCCTCGTGATGCACGAAGACCTGCGTCTTGTGCTTCAGGCGCCGGAACGCGGTCGAGTGAATGATCCTGTCCCGGTCGCGTTGGAAGTCGCTGCGCGTCGGCGAGCCGGCCTCCGGGATCAGCCGACCCCGGGTCCGAGCCGGATCCGTCGCGTAGGGTGCGCGCCAGCGCTCGCCGTTAGGCCGCACGGAACGCGTCCGCTGTCTCGCGCAAACTGGTCATGCTCTCTCCTCGTCCGACGCGTTGCGGCGCAGGCTCAGGATCCATATCTTGTCTGCGATGACGCCCGGGACAACATTCCGGCGGCGTCCACCGAACGATTGCGTGGCCGTGAGACCAATGGCTGATATCACCCTGACCGATCGCGCCGCCAAGCGCATCAACGAGATCATGGTCGCCGAGCCCGCCGGCTCGTCGCTGCGGATCAGCGTCAACGGCGGCGGCTGCTCGGGCTTTTCCTATGCCTTCGACATCGTCCGGAGCCGCGAGGCCCAGGACTTCGCGATCGAGCGCAACGGTGCCACCGTCGTGGTCGATCCGGTGTCGCTGGAATACATGAGCGGCTCGACGATCGACTTCGTGAACGACCTGATCGGCCAGTCCTTCAAGATCGAGAATCCGCTCGCTACGGCGTCCTGCGGCTGCGGCACGTCCTTCTCTTTGTGAACGCGCCGACCCGGGGATCTGAGGCCCCGGCCGTTGCCGGCTTGCGACACCCGTCTGGGCTCGGCGCAGTGATCCGACGGGCGCGATTGCCTCGCCTGGCAAAACGCGTCAGGCCTGTCGGACTCGCGTGAACGCTTTGGTCCGGACCCTGTCATGATCCATCCGAAGGCCCGATCCTCCGTCTGGTCGGCCTGGGTGGCGGCCGGCGCCACGGCGCTGCTCGGCCTTGTCGTGCTTCCAATGCCGCTCGCCGCGCAGGAGGGCGCCGCCGCGGTTCAGGACGTGACGGTGACCGATGTCGTCCTGCCCCTCGGCGGCACGCTCCTCAAGGCGCCGAAGCTGACAGCGAGCGGAACGCGCCTTTCGAAGGATGAGCTGGCCGCGATCCTGCGCCCGGACTCGGCGGTCCCGTGGAGCGAGCGCTTGGCGCGGCTCGATGCCGGCAGCCTGACGGTTCCGGTGCTCACCTCCGAGAATGCCGGGCCGGGGGACAACCGCCAGACCGTGACCTACCGCGACGTCGTCGCCCGGGATGTCCGGGCCGGCCGCGTCGGTGAGCTGACGGCCGCGGGTGCGACCGTCAGCGTGGTCTCCGGGCCGAACCGCGGTTCCGGAACCTACGGTCAGTTGCACGCCACGGATCTCGACCTCGCGGCGCTCAGCCGGCTCTACACCGTCGCCGGGGATGGCAAGGGCCCGATCCAGCGGGTCTATGGAACCATTCAAGTCGCGGATGTGACCTACGCGGATGCGCGTGGGACCACCGTGAAGATCGCGAGCCTGAACGGGCGCGATCTGGGCGGCCGACAGATCCCCGATGGTTGGAACGGCGCCTTCGCCATCGTGGCCGGGGGAGTCCAGGATGGCGTCGATCGCCGTGCCGTCGCAGCCTCGGCTGCCGATTTGATTGAGGCGACCACGGTGGGGAGCCTGGAGATGCAGGGCCTCAGCGTCAGCGATGCCGATCCGAAGGGGCCGTTGCTGTTCGAGATCCGCCGGGTCGCCTACGCGTCCGAGGGGCCGGAGGCCGGCACGCGGCTGGAGGATCTGTCCCTGTCGCGGGGCAGCCTGCGCACGCAGCTGGCCCGCTTGACGCTGACCGGTGCCTCGCTGGCTCCCACGGTGGCTGCGCTGCAGGGCATCGCCGGGGAACCGGCAGCCCGGGCTGGTTTCTCCGACACCGAGATGCGCCGCCTGACGCCGCAGATCGGCAATTTGACCTTGAACGACCTGGCGATCGAACTCCCGCCGGAGGCTACACTCGACCATGCGCCCCAACGGGATGGACGGGGTCCGCCGCGCGGGCCCGGCCCCGAGGCGGCCCGGCTCAACGCGGGGAAGCCTGCGGATCCGAAGGCATCGGAGCCGCGGGTCGGCGATCCCCTTGCGGTCACGGTCGTACCGCCGACGGGTCGCCGGGTCGCTCTGCGGGAGGCAACCCTCGCCGTCGGTCCGCCCAGCGATGGCGTGCCGAGCAGCAGCCGTCTGACCCTGTCCGGCCTGAGCCTGCCCGCGGATCTGCTGGCCGGTCAGCCGATCGTCGGAATGCTTCCGGCCTACGGCTATCGTGACATCGACCTCGACGTCGTCGCCGACGCGTCGGTCGATGCGAAGGCGCGTGATCTGCTGGTGCGCGACATCACGGTTTCGGGGCGCGAGATCGGCACCATCCGCCTGTCAGGAACGCTCGGCGGCATCGGGCCGGAGCTTCTCTCGGGGACGCTTCCGGCGGCGACCCTGCTCATGTTCTCGGGGAGCGCGAAGAACCTCGATCTCACGGTCGAGAATGCCGGCCTGTTCGAGCGCTTCCTGACCGCGCAGGCGAAGGACCTGAGCCTCAAGCCGGATGAGCTGCGCAAGGAATACGTCACCGCCAGCCTGCTTGGGGTTCCGATCATTCTCGGCAACGGCCCCGCCGCCAAGGCGATCGGGGCCGCGATGGGTCAGTTCGTGATGAAGCCCGGAAAGCTGGTGCTGCACGCCAAGGCCAAGGAGCCTGCGGGCATCGGCTTCATCGACCTCGGCGCCGCGCGCTCGCCCGCCCTCGTGCTCGATCGCTTGGATGTCGACGCCAGGGCGAACTGACGGTCAGGCTCTCAGAGCGCGATGATTCCCGGGTACCGCGCCGCGAGCGTCGCCCGGGTTGTCTCGGCCCAGGACCGATCCCGTGCCTGGCGCGGCCGGTCGAGCGCCACGTCTGCAATCAGGCTCGCTGGCCGGCGCGAGACGAGGAGCAGACGGTCGGCGATCCCGATCGCCTCGGCGACGTTGTGGGTCACCATTAAAACGCTCATGCCCGTCTCATCGACCGTGTCGACCACCAGCCCGCGCAGCTCGGCGGCGGCGGCGTCGTCGAGCGAGACGAACGGCTCGTCCAGCACCAGCACGAGCGGCCCGGCGGCGAGCGCCCGGGCGAGCGCCACGCGCCGCTGCATCCCGAGCGAGAGCGCCTTCGGGTAGCTGCTTCGCCAAGGAGTGAGCCCGAGCCGCGCGAACAGAGCGTCGAGGTCGCGGCTCCTTCGGACCCGGGGAAGGCCAAGACGCACGTTATGCTCGACGCTGCGCCAGGGCAGCAAACGCGGCTCCTGGAACACGATGCCGGCCTGCTCGGCCCCGGAGACCCGGCCCTCGAAGGCCGTATCGAGGCCGAGGAGGATGCGCAAAGTCGTGGTCTTGCCGGCGCCGGACGGGCCGATCAGGCAGACGATCTCGCCTGCCGCGATGCCGAAGGCGAGGTTGCGCACGGCCTCGACCGGTTCGGCGCCGCGCGACCGATACCATTTCGAATCGATCGCAACCTGCAGGACAGGCTCAGCGCCAGCGACGGACATAGGCTTCGAGCCGCTGGAGGAGGAGGACATCGATGCCGATCATCACCGCCATGAAGACGAGGCTGTAGCCGATGATCGCGGCCACGTCGGTGCTCTGGACGAAGTAGTAGTTGATCGCGAAGCCGACACCGTCCGGCCGGCCGAGCAATTCGACCACCAGCACGATCTTCCAGGCGAGCGACAGCCCCGACCGCGCCGCGGTGACCATGTAGGGCTGGAGCTGCGGGATCAGGACGTCGCGGGCCCAGGTTCGGCGGTCGAGCCGATAGGCCCGGGCCATCTCGTCGAGGCCGGGATCGAGATTGCGGGCCCCTTCGCGCACGATCACCGCGACATTGGGCAGCTTGTTGAGCACCACCGCCAGAATGGCGGCCGTCTCGGTCAGGCCGACCCAGACATAGGCCAGCACCGTGATGACGAGGGCCGGCGTGTTGAGGAGCACGAGGAGCGGCGTGTCGAGGGTCAGGTCTGCGGCCTTCGAGCGGCCGAGCGCGACCCCCAACGCGACGCCGAGCACCATCGCGATGGCGAAGGAGATCGCGACGCGCAGCAGCGTGACGCCGACATTATGGGCGAGATCACCCCGCGCGGCTTCCTGCCCGATGAAGCTCAGAACCGCCATCGGCGCCGGCAACAGGCGCGAATGCGCTTCCAGCGCAATCGCCTGCCACGCACCGATGAGCACTACCAGGGACGCGATCCGGGTCAGCGCGCCCATGCGAATCCGGCGACCCGGCGGTGCTTCGCCTTTCCCCGGGGGGCGGACGTCTCAGCCATTGCGGCCGTTGTCGTAGTAGAGGTCCGGCGGCAGGCCGTTGCCCTTGCCGACGAGGCGTTCCCCGCCGAGCCGCGACATCACGGCGTAAAGCTTCTCGGCATCGGCACGCTCCTCCGCCACGGTGCGGCGCGGGATACCGGCCAGGAAGTCGCGCTTCAACGCCTCGAACGTTGCGTCGTTCTCCGCAGCCATCAGCGGCCGCACGATCTCCCATGCTGAGGGATCCTGTGCCAGCATGTCCTTGGCGGCGCGGGACGCGCGGTAGAAGCCCGCAACCGCGTCCGGCTTCTCCTTCACGGTCGCGTCCGGGAAGAGGTATCCGATCAGCGCCACGTCGCCCGGGACACCGAGTGCGTGCATGATGTCCTCGGCGCCGATCAGGCGGCGGAACGCCTTGGCTTCGAGGCGCGCGCAGTAGGTCCAGTAGGTCAGGGCCGCGTCGAGCGCGCCCTGCTCCAGCTTCAGCGTGATCAGCGGCGGCGCGCCGTAGGCGATCTCGGCCGCGCGCTCCAGATCGATGCCGGCGACATCCTTGGCCTGGGCTCTCAGCAGCAGCCAGTTCTTGTCCAGGGGGCCGCCCGCCACGCCGAGACGCTTGCCGTCGAGATCCTTCAGGCTCTTGATCGGGCTGTCGGTTGGCACCATCACGGCGCCCTCCGATGTCGAATAGGGGATGAAGCGCACCGCCTGCCCGTCATTGCCGAGGCGTGCCGCCCAGAGCAGGTCGCCGACGATCGTGTCGACCTGCCCGCCGATGAAGCTGATCCGCGCGGCGTCGTTCCCGGCGAGCTTGACGGCGTCGAGCTGAAAACCGTTGGCCGCGTCGAGGCCGCGGGCCTTGATCACCGCCGCCTCCCAGGTCGAGGTACCGAAGGGCAGGCTTCCGAGGCGGACCACCGGCGTGTCGGCCCGCGCCGCCCGAAGGCCGAGGCCGCCCAGCAGGCCCCCGGCGAGCATCGCGCGCCGTGACAGCATCACGCCTTCTCCCTTGGTCTTTTGCAGTCTTCAGGTGCGGCAGACTGGGGTGCGGACTTGTCCCGGCGCCATTGGAAAATGGTCATAGGGCCCGCACGCCGCCGCGTCCACCGCGCGCGATACGCTTGCGCCCGGACCGATGCGGCGGCACCCTGCGGTGATCGAATGAGGAAGGGGCGGCACATGAGCGAGCAGCGAGAGGGCGTGCTGGACGAGGCGACCGTGGAGGCGCGGCTCAAGGCCGAGCTGCCCGCGTGGCGCCTTGAGGACGGGTGGATTCGCCGCACCTACAAGACCTCCGGGTGGAAGAGCACGCTGATGGTGATCAATACGGTCGGCCATCTGGCGGAGGCCGCATGGCATCATCCCGACCTCACGGCGTCCTACGCTTGGGTCGAGGTGCGGCTGATGAACCACGCCGCCAAGGGCATCACCGACAAGGACTTCGCACTGGCCAGGAAGATCGAGGAGGTCGTGTCCTGGCAGCCCGGCCTGGAGGGCCAGGGGCTCGACGGCACGCCGACCGATCCGCGCTTCGCCTACATCAAGTACGAGAAGTAGCGGGCCTTACTGCGGCTCCTTCACCCGGCGGCACTCGGTCTTGAGGTAGGCGCTCTTGCCAATCTCGTCGCGCCGCTCGGTGCGGGCGATGATCTCCTGCCAGCCAGTTGCGCAGCCGAGTTCGTTGGCGACCCGGATCTTGCGGACCTCAAGGGCTTGGTCGTCCGAGCAGGCTTCCTGGGCCAGGCCGTTGGCGCAGACCAGAACCACGGCGATGAACGCGTTCATACGGATCGGACTCCTCGTTCGATCCGACCCTATGCGCAGCGCGCCGATTGGTTGCCGGTTCGCGCGTCCGAGCCTGTGAAAACGCGATCACGTTTTCAGGGCGACGGACGCGCGGGCTGGATTCCCGGCCGTTGGCCGGAGGCGGTAGCAGCTGACGTACAGGGCCGGCAGGAACAGGAGCGTCAGGACGGTGGCGGCCAGGATGCCGCCGATCATCGCGTAGGCCATGGGCCCCCAGAACACCTCGCGGGCGATCGGGATCAGGCCCAGGCTCGCCGCCGCGGCCGTGAGCAGGATCGGACGCATCCGGTGGTGGGTCGCCTCGAAGACGGCATCCCACGGCTCCACGCCTTCGTCGCGGAATTCCTCGATCTGGCTCACCAGAATGACGGCGTTGCGGATGATGATGCCGATCAGCGCCAGGATGCCCAGAATGGCGACGAAACCCATTGGCTTGTCGAACAGCAGCAGCGCCGGCACCACGCCGATGAGGCCCAGCGGCGCCACCGTGAAGACGAGCAGCATCCGGCCGACGCTCTGGAGCTGGATCATGAGCAGCAGCGCCATGGCGAGCAGCATCACCGGCACGACCGCCGCGATCGGGCCCTGCCCCTTGGCGGATTCCTCGACGGCGCCGCCGGTCTGGAGGAAGTAGCCCTCGGGCAGCGCCTTCGCGAAGGCGTCGATACCCGGCTGGAGGCCGGCCACGATGGTGGCGGGCTGGGTCGCGCCGCGGATCGTGGCGCGGACCGTCACGGTGGGAAGCCGGTCGCGCCGCCAGACGATCGGCTGTTCCAGGTCATAGCCGATCCGCGCGAAGGCGAGGAGCGGGACCACGGTCCCGTTCGAGAGCCCGACCTGCAGCGATTGCAACGTATCGAGCGAGGAACGCTCGGCGGCCCCGGCGCGCCCGACCACATTCACGAGATAGATCGAATCGCGCACCTGCGTGATCGTCTGCCCGCCCTCGATACCGTTCAGGATGCCGGCCACGTCCTGGCTCGACACGCCGAGCTGGCGCGCCTTGTCCTGCAGAATCTCGATCCGCAGGACCTTGCCGGGCTCGTTCCAATCGAAGGTCGGCACGTCGAGGCGCTGATCGCTTCCGACCACGTTGGCGAGGTCGAGGGCGAGGTGGCGCACGGTCTCCATATTGGGACCGCTGAGCCGGTACTGGACCGGTCGGCCGACGGGCGGCCCGAGGCTGAGCGGCTGCACGAGCACGTCGGTCCCGACGAAGTCGCGCAGGGCGATGTCCTGAAGGCGACCCATCACCCGGTCGCGCACCTCCAGGGACTTCGTGACGATGACGATCTGCCCGAAGAACGCGTTCGACAATTGCTGATCGAGCGGCAGGTAGAAGCGCACCGCGCCTTGCCCGACATAGGACGACCAGCTCGTCACATCCGAATCGTCCTTGAGCTTGGCCTCGAAGCGGTCCATCTGCGCCCGCGTCTCGGCGATCGTCGCGTTCTGCGGAAGGGTCAGGTCGACCAGCACCTCGGAGCGGTCCGACGATGGGAAGAACTGCTGCTGCACATGCCCCATCCCGACGATCGCCAATCCCATGACGGCGAGGCAGAGCACGACCGTGGTCCAGTGCCAGCGCATCGCGACCCGGAGCGCCGCCGTGAACAGCCGCGTGAACAGCCCGTCCTTCTCGCTGTGGTGCTTCATGGTCTTGGGAAGGAGCGTCACGCCGATGAGCGGCGCGAACAGCACCGCGACCACCCATGAGACCAGCAGCGAGGCGGCGAGGACCACGAACAGCGAGTAGGTGTACTCGCCCGCCCCCGAGCCGTTGAAGCCGATCGGCAAGAAGCCCGCCACTGTGACGAGGGTCCCGGTCAGCATCGGGAAGGCCGTCGAGGTGTAGGCGAAGGTTGCGGCCTTCAGGAGCGTGTCGCCGCGTTCCAGACGCGCCACCATCATCTCGACAGTGATCATGGCGTCGTCGACCAGGAGACCCAGCGCGATGATCAGCGCGCCGAGCGAGATCCGCTGCAGCGTGACGTCCATGATCTGCATGACCACGAACACGATCGCCAGGACGAGGGGGATCGACACCGAGACCACCAATCCGGCCCGCACGCCGAGACTGACGAAGCTCACCGCAAGCACGATGACGATGGCTTCGACCAGCGCCTCGGTGAAACCGCCGACCGCGTGCTCAACCTGCTTGGGTTGGTCCGACACGAGATGGACGCCGACGCCGACCGGCAGCTTCGCCTCGATCAGGCGCATCTGCTCCTTCAGCGCCTCGCCGAAATGGAGCAGGTTGGCGCCGGGCCGCATCGCGATGGCCAGCCCGATCGCCGGCTTGCCGTCCACCCGGAACAGGGCGGTGGGCGGGTCCTCGTAGCCGCGGCTGATCTCGGCGATGTCGGCGAGGCGGAAGAAGCGGTCGTTCACCCGCAGATTGAAGTCCTGAAGGGCGGCCTCCGACGCGAAGGAGCCGCTGACCCGCAGCGAGACGCGCTCCGGCCCGGCCTGGACCACGCCCGAGGCCGAGACAGCGTTCTGCGCCTGGAGGGCCTTGATCAGGGCCGAGAAATCGATGCCGTAGCCGGCGAGCTTGCGGGTCGAGAAGTCGAGGAAGATCGTCTCGCCCTGGGTGCCGATCAGCTGGGTCTTGCCGATATCGGGCACGCGCAGCACTTCGGTGCGCACCCCCTCGACGTAGTCGCGCAGCTGCCGGTAGGTCAGCCCGTCGGCCGTGAAGGCGTAGATATTGCCGTAGACGTCGCCGAACTCATCGTTGAAGAACGGCCCCTGCACACCCTCCGGGAACTGTCCCTTGATGTCGCCGAGGCGCTTGCGCACCTGATAGAAGGCCGGCTGGATCTCGTTCTTCTTCAGGGTGTCGCGGAACTGCACGAACACCGTGGAGAAACCCGGCGTCGTGTAGCTGCGGACATAGTCCAGCCCGTTGAGCTGCTGCAGTTCCTTCTCGACCCGGTCGGTGACCTGATCGAGGGTTTCCTTGATGGTCGCGCCCGGCCATGTGGTCTGCACCACCATGGTCTTGATCGTGAAGGGCGGATCCTCCTCCCGGCCGAGGCGGGTATAGGCCATCACGCCCGCGATCAGCGCGACGAACATCAGGAACCAGACGAACGAGCGGTGCCCGAGCGCCCAATCGGACAGATTGAAGCTTTTCACGCGAAACCCCGTGCCGCCGGCTTCGAGCGGTATCCGATCGCGTTGCAATCGAACCCAGCTCCAAGCCTTTGTATCTGCGTGCCCTTTTCCGCCGAACCGGTATCGACTTCGACGGAGGGCGACCTAGACCGCGTCATCCGTCAGCCACACCGGCTGGCCATCCTTGAGCGAGTGGACACCGGCGACCACGACCCGGTCGCCCGCCTTCAGACCATCGATGATCGCGATCCGGCCCGGCTCCGCCCGGTCGCGCTCCGCCGCCACCGTCACGTCGCGCCGCGTCACCGACTTGCCGTCCTGCGCGACCACCCAGACCGAGCGGCGGTCGCCCTCCTCCAGCAGCGCCGAGGGCGGTAGCAGGAAGCGCGGGCGGACCTTGCTGGCGAGCGCGACGTCGATGGTTGCGCCGAGGCGGAAGGCGGGGCCGGGATTGTCCAACGCGATGCGGATCCGTTTCGAGCGCGTCCCGGCCTCGGCGAGCGGCGCGACCTCGCGCACCCGGCCGGTCGTGGTCAGGTCCGGGGCGCTCTGGAGTGCGACGGTGAAGCGGCAATCCGGCGGCAGCGCGCCGACATAGGCTTCCGGAATGTCGACCACGGCCTCGCGCACATCCGGCCGGGCTACGGTCACCACGCCCTGGCCTGCGCTCAGAACCTGCCCGATCTCGGCGAGGCGCTGCGTGACGACGCCGTCGAACTCGGCCTTGAGCTCGGTGTAGCCCATCTGGTCCCGGGCCTTCTGGAGGCTCGCCAGCGCCTGATCGACCCGCGCCCGCGCGGTGTCCCGCCGGGCGACCGCCTGATCGAGGGTGGCCTGCGAGACGCTGTTGCCGGTCATGAGGCGGCGCGTCCGGCCCTCGGCGGCGTCCGCGTTCTCGGCCTGGGCGCGGGCGTCGGCGAGGTCGGCCTCGGCACGGGTCAGGTCGAACCGCGACACGATGGTGTCGAGTGCGGCGAGGCGCTGACCCTTCTTGACGATGTCGCCGACCGTGACGTCGCGCCCGACCATCCGGCCGGGGATCTGGAAGCCGAGCTGCGCCTGATAGCGCGGCTCGATGGTCCCGGCGAACGGTCCGAGGGTGACCGTGTCGCTCGGACGCGCGACCTGGGTCAGCACGGGCCGCACGGGGGCCGCAGCCTCCGCGGATTCGGCCGTGTCGCCGTGATCGGTACAGCCGCCCAGCACGGCGAGGGCAGCGGTCATGGTAACGATGTAAGCGCGCATCACGGACCCGCGATCTCAGCGGCGGCCACGTGTTGGCCGGGCCGCAGGAACTGGATGCCGGCCACGACCACGCGCTCGCCCGGCTCGACGCCCCGCTTCAGCGCGATGATGTCGGGCCCGAAATGGTCGATCTCGACCGGCCGGATCGAGACGGTCCGCTTGGCCGGGTCGAAGATCCACACAGACGGACGGCCGTCGTAGCGGTAGAGTGCAGACCAGGGCAGCACCACCGACTCGCGCGGTGCGAACCGGCCACGCCCGACCACGACAGCGCCGAGCCCCATGGCGGTCGGCGTCGTCCGAAGGCCGATCTTGACCCGGACCGTGCCGCTCTTGGCGTCAACGGTCGGCGAAACCTCGCGGACCGTCCCGGTCGCCGTGACGGCCGGATCGGATTGCAACGCCACCGCGATCGTGCCGTCGGCGGGCGGATGGGCCAGCAGCGATTCGTAGACGTTGAACACCGCGTCCCGCGGGCCGTCCTGCGCGAGCACCAGAACGGTCTGGCCCGATTGGACCACCTGACCGACCTCGAAACTCCGGCTGGTCACGATACCGGCGACCCCGGCGCGCAGCTCGGTGTACGAGAACTGCTCCTGCGCGGTGCCGAGGGCGGCCCGTGCCGAATCGACGGCGGCTTGGGTCGTCCGCAATTCCTGCTCGGCGTTGTCGTAGGTCGAGCGCGTGGTGAAGCCGCCCGCGAGGAGCTGTTTCTGGCGCTCGAAGGACATCTTCGCCTGCGTCTGCAGCGCCTCCGCCGAAGCGAGCGCGGCCTTGGCGTTGTCGAGGTTCGCTTTCTGGGTGAGCGGCTCCAGCACGGCCAGAACCTGATCGGCCTCGACATGATCGCCGACCTCCACCCGCCGCTCGGCGACCTTTCCGTTCGTGCGGAACGCCACGTTGACCTGCGCCTGGGGCTGGATGTCGCCGGTCAGGACCGCCTCCGAGGCGATCGGCGTCTTTCGGGCTTCGACGGTCCGGACCCGCGCCAGCGCAGGCTCGCAGGCGGCACCGGACTCCGCACGAGCGCACCCGACGGCGCCGAGCGCGGTTATTGCGAAGAGCAGTCGGACAACGACCCGATCGGTAGATGAAGTCATGCGGTCGACCACCCCGGGCCGGACTCGTGAAAATGCCGTGGCGCGTATCTAGCCGACTCGTTACATACCGTCCAGTCGGTTTTTAAGGCAGGTGTTCGATGCAGGGCAAGCGCAAGCGATTGGCGGACCGGCCCGAGATCATCCTCGAAGCGGCCGCTGCCGTTCTTCTGAAGGGCAGCGCGCGGGCGCTGACGATCGACGCCGTCGCGGCCGAGGCGGGGCTGAGCAAGGGCGGCGTGCTGCACCACTACGCTTCGAAGGATGCCTTGATCGCCGCGCTGGTTGCCCGGGAGCTGGCCCGGCTGCGCGAGGAGATCGCCGCCTGCGAGGCGGCGATCCCGCCCGGCCCGTCACAGCTTCCGAAGGCGATGGTGGCGCATGTGCGGGGGCATTATTGCGTGGACGACGAGTCCTCCCGCGCGCTGCTGCTGGCTTCCCTCGACTCCCCGGAGGCGCTGAACGATTACCGGGCCTTCGTGGCGGATCAGCTCGGCCGCCTCAGCCGGATCGAGGGCGCCTGCCCCGGCGAGGGCTCCGTGCTGTTCTTCGCGATCCTCGGGCTGTTCATCGGGCGGGCGCTGGGCTTCCACCAGCTCGGCGAAACGGAGCTTCAGCCGATGGTCGCCGCCCTGGAGCGCATCGCCGGCCGCTCGGAGACCTGATCCGCGGCCTACGCCCGGAACGCCAGCACGGCGCGGGTGCCCTTCCCGCCCGGGACATAGGACAGCGCCGAGCGCAGGTTCGTCGCCATGGCGCGCACGATGCGCGACCCGAGTCCGGTGCCGCGGATCTCGCCCTCGCCGGTCCAGCCGACACCGTCATCCTCGACCGCAAGGCGGACCGTATCGGCCCCATCCCGGTCCACCGCGACCCGGATCTCGCCGGACGTGCCCGGAGGATACGCGTACTTGTAGGCGTTGGTGACGAGTTCGGTGACCACGACGCCGACCGAGACGGCCTTGTCGGGGGTGAGATGAACCGGCTCGGCGCGCAGCCGGATCGCGTGATCCCGCCCGCTCGCCCGCATAGCGGCCTGCAACTCCTCGATCAGGCTGCCGAGATAGGCATCCAGCGCGACGGACTCGACATCGTCCGATGTGTAGAGCCGGCGGTGGATGCCGGCGATGGCCGAGATCCGCGCCTGCATCTCGTCGAGCGCGGCCTTGGCGGCCGGGTCGGTCACGGCGTTGCGCTGCATGTGCGCCAGGGCGGCGACCAGGGCGAGGGAGTTGGCGACGCGGTGGTTGACCTCGCGCAGCATCAGCTCGGCCCGGTCGCGGGCCTCGCGCATCTCATCCTCGGCCCGCTCCTTGTCGCGGCGCAGCGCCTCCTGCCGAAGCGCGGTGTCGACGGCCTCGCCGAGCAACTCGCGGAACTGGCCCTGCACGTCCTTCCAGACGTAATCGACCGCACCCGCCTTCAGGGCGGCCACGGCGACGCGCGAATCCTCCGATCCTGTCACGTAGATGACCGGCGGCGCATGCGGCAGCGCGCGAATTGCCGGCAACAGGTCGAGCCCCGTCTGGCCGGGCATGTGATGGTCGAGCGCCACCGCGTCGATCGCGCCCTCCGCTAGCCGGGCCAGCCCGTCGGCGCCGCATGTGCAGAGTTCCACGGCGTAGCCGCGTGCCTCCAGCGCGCGTCGGACCAGACGGCCGAGGCCCGGGTCGTCGTCGATGTAGAGAATCCGCGCCACCGGAGTGGCGCCGTCCGCGCCGGCTTGGTCCGCGGTCATGGGTTCTGAGGAACCTCCATCACCGAGAAGAACAGCCCGAGCTGGCGGATCGCGTTGGCGAAGCCCTCGTAGTTCACTGGCTTCGTGATGTAGACGTTGGCGCCGAGATCGTAGCAGCGCTGGATCTCACGGCTGTCGTCGGTGGTGGTGAGTACCACCACCGGGGAGCGTCGGGTGTGCGGGTTCGCCTTCACCTTCTCGAGGATGTCGAGTCCGGTCATGTCCGGCAGGTTGAGGTCGAGCAGGATCAGGAGGTGGCGCCGGGCGCTGGCCTCGCCGGATCCGTCCGGTCCGAGCAGGTAGGACAGGGCCGAGGTCCCATCCTGGAACGGCACGATCTCGTTGTTAACGCCGGCACGACGGATGTTGCGCTCGATCAGCCGCGCGTGCCCCTCGTCATCCTCGATCATCACGATGCTGACGGGATGCACGGGTCGCTCCACGCTCATGCGGCTTCAAGCGGCGCCGGTTTGGATACCTGATCGACAGCTGTAGACGCGCCGCGCGGCAAGGTCACGCTGAACGTCGTGCCCACGCCGAGTTGCGAACGGATCTCGATCCGGCCGCCGAAGCTTCGGACCAGCGCCTTCACGTGGGCCAGGCCGATTCCCTCGCCGGGCCGATCCTGCGCGCCGGAGCGCCGGAATAGTTCAAAGACGCGGGCGTGATCCCGCTCCGCGATGCCGCGACCGTTGTCGGTGACCGAGAAGCAGATGCCCCGCGGGCCGGCCGACTGAGCCGTGACCATGACCTGCCCAGGCCGGGCTGGATCCAGATATTTGATGGCGTTGTCGAGCAGGTTGCCGAAGATCTGCTCGATCGCGAGCCGGTCGGCGACGATCGACGGCAGGTCGGGGGTGATCGTCACGACAGCGCGTGCCGCCTCGGCTTGGTGTCTGTGCGCGTCCGCCAGGTGTTGGATCAGGGCCGTCATGTCGAGCCGTTCCGGCCGGAACTGACGCCGACCCTCGCGGGACAGCTTCAGGATCGCGGCGATCAGACCCTCCATCCGGTTCACCGCGGATTTGATGAAGCTGAGCGCCTCACCGAAATCCGTGTCGATCCGCTCCGCCTGTGGGTGTCCGGTCAGGGCGGCTCGTACCTCGTGCCGCGTCGCTTCCAGCTCGCTCGTGAAGCCCATGACGTTGACGAGCGGCGCCCGAAGATCGTGACTGACGATGTAGGCGTAGCGCTGGATTTCCTGGTTCGATTCCCGGAGCTCGGCCTCGGCCTCCCGCTGCTCGGTAATGTCGGTGTGGACGCCGACCCATTCGCGGATCTCGCCGCTTGCTTCGAGTACGGGAATGGCCCTGATCGCGAAGTGGCGCCATTGCCCGTCCACCATGCGCACCCGGTGCTCGTGGATGAAGGTGCGCCGGGCCCTGACGGTCTCGTTCCAGGCGTCCAACGTCGCCCGGGCATCCTCCGGATGGACCACCTCGGCCCAGCCGTAGCCCTGATACTGATCGCGGGTCTGGCCGGTCATGGCGCTCCAGCCCGGCTGCTCGCCGATCATCCGGCCGGTGGCATCGTTGGTCCACAGCACGCCCCGGACGGCCTGGACCGCGGCCCGGAACCGCGCTTCGCTGGCCTGCAGATCCCGCTGGATCCGCTGCTGATCGAGGGACGCACCCAGCATCGCCAGGAACAGGATGAAGAAGGTCGCCCCGGCCACGGAGAGCGCGAGGTTCTGCTGCCCCGGCGCCAGCATGGCGATATGGGCGTGGGGGGCACCTTCCGCCTCCGCCGTGAAGGTCGCCGCCGCCATGCCGGTGTAGTGCATCCCGGCGACGGCGAGCCCCATGATGACGGCCGCCAGCAGCTTCTGCCCGACGCCGTGGTTCCGAAAAGCGAGCCACAGGGCGATGGTCGCGGCGCTCACCGCGATCGCCACCGAGACCGCGACGATGGCGGGGTCGTAGGCGAGATCACCGGGGATCCGCAGCGCGGCCATGCCGGTATAGTGCATCGCGGCCACGCCGAGGCCCATCAGCGGCCCGGCGACGAGGATCGACGCCAGGCCCTCGCCCCGGTAGGCGACCCATGTGAAGGCTAGACCGGTCACCACCACGGCGATGAGGAGCG
Source organism: Methylobacterium sp. E-065 (assembly GCF_022829605.1). Lineage (GTDB taxonomy): Bacteria > Pseudomonadota > Alphaproteobacteria > Rhizobiales > Beijerinckiaceae > Methylobacterium. The sequence continues at coordinate 135,225 of NZ_JAKSYD010000100.1, forward strand.
AGAGCAAGGTCAGGCCGAGGTCGTAGGCGGCGGCCATGCCCATGTCGAAGGCCAGCATGCCGACGAAATGCATCGACCAGATTCCGCCGCCCATCGCGAGGGCCGATCCCGCCACCCAGGCCCAGCGGGGTCCGGTGGACGGTCCGCGGATACGCGCACCGAGATCGAGGGCCGAGTAGGACGCGAAGATCGCGAGGCCGATCGACAGGGCGACGAGCGCCGGGTTGTAGCCCGTATGGATCATGGGTGCGGTGACGCGCGTCGGGAGCGGGGTCCGATGTAACCCGCGGTTGCGAGGCACGCCACACGCTCAGAAACGCGGCGCGCCCCGTGGACGGTCGCGTGTAACGGCTTCTGCTTCTTGAGCTGCTGGGGCCGTCGGCCGAATGCGGCATCGCGCCATGAGATGATGCATCGGCCGAAAGCACGACCTTCGTTGTCCGATCAGCCGATCCATGTCCGTCAAGATCTGCACAGGTATCGATGATGCAGCGCACGGTCGAGCCGGATTGGCACCTTTCATACAATTCCCGCCCTGATCCCCGATGGACTCCTCTCGGAGCGGGTGTTCAATCGCAACAATGACGCGGCGAAGAAAAATTCATGCGGCCGACCCCCGGATGGTCTCTCCCGGCGCTCAACCGCGTTGTAGGTTGGGCCGATCGCCCGTCGCGAATGCAGGTCCATGTACGAACACGCCACGGCGCCGTTTCCGGACGATCTGCGCAGTTCCTTGGCGCGCACCCTTTACGCGTGGGACCGTGGCGATCAGCCGGACCTTCCCGCGTGGGACGACACGGCCCTCGATGTCGATCATCCGGGCCTACGGCAGCGTTATCTCGGGCGCATCGATGCGCTGGCGGCAGGTCCCCTCGCCCGGGTGCTCGCGGACGCGGCGGAACATGCCGCCGCCGGGGAGGAGCTGCGCGTGCTTCGGCGTCAGCGCATGGCGCCCGAGCGGGAGCGGGAATTGCTGGAAGCGAACAATCGGCTGCTCACCCGCGCCGAGGCGGCCGAGGCCGCGCGCGAAACCGCCGAAGCCGCGCTGGCTCAGATGCAGCGCGAGCGTGATGTGGCCCGGGAGGCCGAGGGTTTCTGGCAGCATTTCGCGTTCGACGCCGACGACCTGGCGACCCGGCGCCTGATCGAGCAGACGGAAGCCCGCGCCGCGGCCGAACGGGACGCGATCCTCGAGCGCTGCCGACGAGAGCGGGCCGAGAGCGCGTTGCGCCTGTTCGCCGACCGGGCCGACGTCATGCCGAAGGAAGGTTGGGCCTCGGAGCTGGCCAAGGCCAATCGGGACATCCCACTCTGGTGGTTCCACGCGGCCCGCGTGGCCCTGACCCCGCCGGCCTCGTCGAGCGACCCTGCGGAGGGAACGTCCTGAGCCGGCTTAAGCGGCGGCCGGTCGAACCGCTGTCCCAGCCGGATCGCGGAACAGGGCGGTGCAGCCGGAGCCGCGATGCATGCTCAAGATCGAAGCCCGATCGATCTCGGGATGGGTCTTGAGCACCTTCTGCACGCAGCACAGGACGCGCTCGTACTGGGCCGCGTCGAAATTGGGCTCCAGCGGGCTCACCGCAATGTAGGTCTCCACGACGAGCACGCGCTCGGCCCGGTCGCGGGCGACGTCGACCGCAATCCAGGAGGATTTGATCAGGCTTGTACTGGCGAGCATGGGCGTCCCTCCTGCCGCATGGTGGCTCTCGGCTGACCGGACGGCCTCCGATTTTGGCGAAATCATGAACCTCATTCGGAAGGATGCCAAGGGGCGTCGGAGGGCGTCGGATGCGGTCCGCGATTTCATCAACGACAGCGCGTTGAGCCGTGCGCCGGGACAGCTTAGGATGCGTAGCACGCCACTGTGCCGCCGGTCATAAGAGGCCTCGCATCGCGCCGATGGCATGTGGTATACAGACAATCGGAACCTGACCGGGGTCCGTATGACGGTGTCGCAAGACGACGACACCGCGCTATGGGAGGGAGTGCAGACATGATTCGTTCGAGGATGGGTCCGGACTGCCCCGATGGTTCGTGCCGCGTGTCACAGCCGGTCGCTTGCCGCCTTCCGTCTGCCCGGTCGGCCTGAAAGCCGACCTTCGCATTCCCGACGACTGTCCTCAACTCCGAGACCGATCATGACAAAGGCCCTCGAAGGCGTCCGCATCTTGGACTTCACCCACGTTCAATCCGGCCCGACCTGCACGCAGCTCCTCGCGTGGTTCGGCGCCGACGTGATCAAGGTCGAGCGGCCAGGGGTTGGCGATGCCACGCGCCAGCAGCTCCAGGATATTCCGGACGTGGACAGCCTCTATTTCACGATGCTGAACCACAACAAGCGCTCGATCACGCTCGATTCGAAGAATGCCAAGGGCAAGGAAGTGCTCTGGCGCCTGATCAAGGAGTGCGACGTCCTCGTCGAGAACTTTGCGCCCGGCGCACTCGCCCGGATGGGCCTGACGTGGGAGAAGATCCATGAGGCCAATCCGCGGATGATCCTGGCCTCGGTCAAGGGCTTCGGGCCCGGCCGCTACGAGGATTGCAAGGTCTACGAGAACGTCGCGCAATGCGCAGGCGGCTCGGCCTCGACCACCGGTTTCCGCGACGGCATCCCGATGGTCACCGGCGCACAGATCGGCGATTCCGGGACCGGCCTGCACCTCGCGCTCGGCATCGTCACCGCCCTGTTCCACCGCACCCACAGCGGCCTCGGCCAGAAGGTTGACTGCGCCATGCAGGACGGCGTCCTGAACCTCTGCCGGGTGAAGCTGCGCGATCAGCAGCGCCTCGAACACGGGCCGCTTCGGGAGTACAGCCAGTTCGGCGAGGGCATTCCCTTCGGCGAGGCAACGCCGCGCGCCGGCAACGATTCCGGCGGCGGCCAGCCGGGGCGCATCCTGCGCTGCAAGGGCTGGGAGCAGGATCCCAACGCCTACATCTACGTCATCACCCAAGCCGCGGTGTGGGAGCCGATCTGCGACATCATCGGCGAGCCCGACTGGAAGGCCGATCCGAACTACGCGACCCCGAAGGCGCGCCTGCCGCACCTCAACGAAATCTTCACGCGCATCGAGGCGTGGACGATGAAGGTCTCGAAGTTCGAGGCGATGGACACCCTCAACAAGTACGACATCCCATGTGGACCGATCCTGTCGATGAAGGAGATCGCCGAGGACGAGGCCCTGCGGAAGACCGGCACCATCGTGGAGGTCGATCATCCGACGCGGGGCAAGTACCTGACGGTCGGAAACCCGATCAAGCTCTCGGCAAGCCCGAGCGAGGTCGCGCGGTCGCCGCTGCTCGGCGAGCACACGGAGGAGATCCTCCGCAGCGTGCTCGGCTATTCCGAGGCGGAGGTCGGCGAGATCGCCAATTCGGGGGCGATCGGGGTGATTCCGAAGATCGCGGCCGAGTGAGCTGACGGACGCGCCGCTTCCCGCGGGCGTTCGAGCACGATAGCGCACTGGAGGGGATCGAAGCGGTGCGGTCTTTGGCCCGCCGCTGAGGTCGATCCCCTCCCCTAGCCCGCGCTGCGGGTCCCATGACGCTCCGGAGATTGCATGCGCATCGCCTTCATCGGTCAGCAGGATTTCGGCAAGGCCGTCCTGGAGGCGTTCCTCAAGCGGGGCGACACGGTGGCGGGGGTATTCTGCGCGCCGGAGAAGCCCGGTGCCAAGCCGGATGTGCTGAAGACCGCAGCCGAGGAAAAGGGGCTTCCGGTCTTTCAGTTTTCGAGCCTCAAGAGCCCGGAGGCCGAGGAAGCCATGCGCGGCCTCGACGCCGATATCGGCATCATGGCGTATGTCCTGCAGTTCGCGCCGCAGAGCTTCGTCACGATCCCGAAGCACGGCACCATCCAGTACCATCCAAGCCTGCTGCCCCGGTATCGTGGCCCGTCTTCGATTAATTGGCCGATCGCCCGGGGCGAGCTCCAGACCGGCCTGACCATCTTCCGCCCCACCGACGGCCTCGATGAGGGCCCGGTGGTCCTCCAGAAGACCTGCCCGATCGGCGCGGACGCGACGCTGGGCGATGTGTATTTCGAAGCCCTCTTCCCGATGGGTGTCGACGCGATGCTCGAGGCGGCTGATCTAGTGGTCGCCGGCCAGCACGTCGAGATCGACCAGGACGAGGATGCGGCGACCTACGAGGGCTGGTTCCGCGCCGCGGAGGCCGAGATCCGCTGGTCGGCCCATGCCGAGCAGATCTACAACCTGATCCGTGCGGCTAACCCTGCGCCCGGCGCCTGGACAACCCGGGACGGCCAGAAGCTGCAGATCTTCGATTCCAGCCTGCGGCCGGTTCGCCGCCTGGGCGACGTCAAGGGCAAGCCCGGTGAGGTGATCGCCGTGGATGAGGACGGCTTCAGCGTCTGCGCGCAGGGCGGCCGGATCGAGATCCGCAAGGTCAAGCCGGAGGGCGGCAAGAAGGTCTCGGCCGCCGATTATGCCCGGGAAACCGGCCTCGCCGTGGGGCAGGTTCTCGGCCGCTGACGGGCGTGCCGAAGCACTACCGGGACTTCGAAGCCCCGCCTGTCGCGTTCAGCCCATAACCGCGGAAGCGTTCCACCGTCGTGCCGATCTCGTGTTCGGACAGGATTGCGGGCGTGCCGATCTGGAGCGCGACCGCATATTGGTGGCACATCGTCTCCAGTTCGACGGCGAGCCAGAGGGCCTTCTCCAGGCTCGCCCCGGCGGCGATCATGCCGTGATTGGCCAGCAGACAGACGTTGCGGTCGATCAGCGCCGCCAGCGCGAGTTCCGACAGCTCGGCGGTGCCATAGGGCGCATACGGCGCGCACCGGACGCTGGGCCCGCCGAAGGCCGCGATCATGTAGTGGACCGCGGGGATCTCCCTCCGGCACAGCGCGAAGGCGGTGCAGTAGACCGGGTGCGCGTGGACGACGGCGTCGCAATCCGGGCGGGACGCGAGGATGTCCCGGTGGAAGTGCCACTCCGACGAGGGCTTCTGGTCTGCCGGGTGCGTGCCGTCGAGCGCGAGGGGCACGACATCCTCGGGCCGCATCCGCGCCGTGGGCAGGCCTGAGGGCGTGATCAAGAGCCCATCGCGAAAACGCACCGAGACATTGCCCGAGGTGCCGCGGTTGAGACCCTGTGCGTCGAGTTCGCGCGCCGCCGCCACGACGCTCTCCCGTGCGCTGCGCTCGTCTTTGTCCATGGCCCGGTCCCCGCGTATTTCGGTCCCGGGTAACAGAAAGCCCGGCGCCGTAAAGGCGCCGGGCTCTGCCGTGTGCGGGCGTTGTGGGCTAGCGGGCCAGCGCTGGCGCCAGGGTCGCCTCGGGCTTCTTGGTGTAGGCCGCGCGCATCGGCTTGAGCACGAACAGGGCCAGGAACGCCGCGAGGATGTTCAACCCGGCCGCGACGAGGAACACCGTGTGCCAGCTTCCGGTCATCGTGGTGAGCACGCTGGTATAGGGCACGATCAGCGCCGCAGTGCCCTTGGCCGTGTAGAGCAGGCCGGCATTGGTGGCCGCGTATTTCGAGCCGAACGTGTCGCCGCAGGTTGCCGGGAACAGAGAGTAGATCTCACCCCAGGCGAAGAACACGAGGCCGGTCAGCAGCACGAAGGCGATCGGGTTTTCGCCGAACTGGCTCAGCGCGTAGATGCCCAGACCCTCGATCGCGAAAGAGATGAACATCGTGTTCTCGCGGCCGATATGATCGGAGACCCAGCCGAAGAACGGGCGGGTGACGCCGTTCAGCACCCGGTCGAGGGTGGCCGCGAAGGTCAGGGCCGGCAGGGTGATGCCCAGCAGCGAGACCGGCACGTCGGCGATCTTGAAGTCCTTCGCGATCGGGCCGAGCTGCGCGGTGGCCATCAGGCCGCCGGCCGCCATCATCACGAACATCGCGTACATCACCCAGAAGATCGGGGTGCGGACCATCTCGCCGGGCTTGAAGTCGCGCTTCGACTGGCTGACCCGGGCGACGTCAGGCACCTGACCCTTGATCGGGGAGCGCAGGAACAGGGCGATCAGCATGACGATCACGCCTTGGCCGATGCCGAAGTAGAAGAACGCCGCCTCGTAGCCCTGCGACTTGATCATCGCCTGGATCGGCACGACAGTCAGAGCCGAGCCCGCGCCGAAGCCCATCGCGGTGATGCCGGCAGCGAGGCCGCGGCGGTCTGGGAACCACTTGAGGGAATTGCCCACGCACGTGCCGTAGACCGCGCCGGCGCCGGTCCCGCCGATCGCGGCGGCGACGTAGAGCATGGTCAGCGACTCGGCGTAGGAGTTCATCACCCAGGCGATACCGCAGAGCAGCCCGCCGAACAGCGTGACGATCCGCGGGCCGTACTTATCGACGAACCAGCCCTCGATCGGCACCAGCCAGGTCTCGGTAACGACGAACAGCGTGAACGCCACCTGGATCGCGGCCCGATCCCAGCCGTGACGCTCCTGCATCGGGTTCACGAAGAAGGTCCAGCCGTACTGCATGTTGGCAATCATGCACATGCAGACGACGCCGAAGGCGAGTTGCAGCCATCGGCCGCCCCCCACAGGTGTGCGGATCTCGGACATTCGCTTCCCTCCTCGCTGATTATATTTTTGGTGGCTGATTTGAGCTGTCTGTATGCCCTGCCCGATCATGATGTGGCAGAACAAAGCGATCGTCGTACTTCAAAAAATTCTTGAAGGTTGATCAAACGAGGTCTTCCACGACGAAGAATCTCGCTGCAACCGGGCTTCGACTGCGGTGGTCGACGGTATGCCAGCAGGATCGTGCTTATCTTGCAGTCATGTGTCAATCGAACCTGCATAAAAATACCGGTTGCCGCTCAAGGATTATCCCTGTCAAGTCGGACGTGGTCCGATCGTCCCGGTCGCGGTGCGGGGTTTCGCGTCGTAGCCACGCTGACCGCTTGTTCTTGTCACAGGTCTGTGGGGTCCGACCTCTGTCGACTATGATCTGGAAAAGGTTTGGGTTAGTGCGCTTGTAAGCGCACGACTGAGAATGCGTGCGGTCCATCATACAAGTGAGCCGCTGGACCAGGGATGTCGAACTCCGAACCGCTGAGCGTCAAGCCGATCGTTGCCAGTTCAAGTCTCCGGACTTTGGCGTACGAGGCGCTAAAGACGGCTATCACCAACATGGATATCTACGGGCGGCCGGACGAGGTGAGGCTCGATGAGCGCAAGCTCTCGCAGGATCTCGGCGTCAGTCGCACGCCCGTGCGCGAGGCGTTGACCGTGCTTGAGCAGGAAGGCTTCGTCCGCTCGGAAGCGCGGCGCGGTGTCTTCGTCATCAAGAAGAACAAGCACGAGATCGTCAGCATGATCCACGCCTGGACGGCGCTGGAGAGCATGGCGGCGCGGCTCGCCTGCACCCGTGCGACGGAGGCCCAGCTGCGGAGCCTGCGTGACGCGTTCCCCGAATTCTTCGAGGGCCAGCCGTCCGAGCATATCGACGAGTATTCGGACGCCAATATCCGCTTCCATCAGCGGATCATCGCGCTGGGTCATTGCGAAGCCATCGCGGATCTCACCAGCAATCTGCTGATGCATGTACGCGGGATTCGCAGCACGGCCCTGCGCCAGGGCGACCGGGCGGAGCGCTCGATCCGCGAGCACGTCGCCATCATTGCCGCGCTTGAGGCGCGGGATGCCGATCTGGCCGAGCGCCTCGTGCGCGAGCACGGTCTCGGCCTCGCGCAGCACGTCGACACCTACGGCGATTACCTCGACTGAGGCGATCGCCGCCGCGTCGTGATAACTAGACGCCGTCTGTCGCGCCGCTCTTAGCAATGACCGACACGAAAATCTGACGTCCCCCTCGCTCCGATACGGGCACCTATAGACACGTCCAACGAAGATTATCGCGGCGCAGCATGCGCGATTGCGCAGAGGCGGGGCGGCCCAGCGCTATGCGCATGATCCAGCCGGCGACGGCCAAAAATTGGCTATCGCGCGTCGTGATATGCATGCGCCGCATGCTCGGCATTCCGTATCTGGCATACCACATTGCAGGGCGGCATGGCATTTACTGCGTCGCACCATGAGCCGCAGGGCCGACCCGGAGTTCCACGATGATCGCCAGCTTCTTCATCATTCTCGTAGCGTTCGCGATCTGCCAGGCCATCCTGACGGTGAAGTTCGCCGATTTCCTGAGCCCCAAGGACGGGTCCGAGACCGTTGCCGCCGGGCCGCGCGGCGCTGTCGGATCCGCCAAGCTTGCGTGATCAGAATTGCGCGCGTTGGACTGTTGTTTGCCGACAGCGCGCTGACTGCGTAGAGTTAACGCTTTCCTCGCAACTTTCCGTTAGGGTCAACGCACAGTTGACCCAATGGGCGAGGGAGCAACCGTGGTGGCCCTCGGCTCTGCAACGCAATACGCGGACCAGTCCTTCGTCCTGCTGATCTCCGATCGGCCTTCGGAGCGAGCCGCCCTGGAACGGGCCATCGCTCTGGTGATGGACTGCCTGGCCGTCGACGGTGACGCTGCTCTTCCGGCGGAACGGCCGCATCTCATCATTCTGGACGTGCCACCGGATCGAGCCGTCGCGCTCGAAACAGCCTATCGCACGGCGAAGCCGCCTGTGCCGCGCCTCATCCTCGCGCGCGGCGAGGAGTCGTTTCAGGCAGCCGCGCACCTCCATGTGCTTCCGGCCACGACATCGCGTCAGGTCGTCCTGGCCAACGCCTTCGCCATGATCGAGGAGGCGACGCGGTCGGCCAAAACGCGCGCCCGACGACTCGGAGAGCACGTCACCGGCGCCACTGCGATCGTTGCAGACCTGTTCGACAGCGCCGCGCTCGGCGCCGGGCTCCAGCGAGCCGATATCGACCGCGGGACCGAACTGGTCCTGGCCGCGGTGTCGGAGGTCGGGATCGGCGGCTGGCTTGAGGCGGTCTGGCGTCACGATATCGGGGTCTATCAGCACACGCTGGGGGTCGCCGGCCATGCGGCGACCTTCGGGGGCCAGATCGGCTTGAGCCGCGGCGATCTCGACCGTCTGGTACGCGCCGCGCTCCTTCACGATATTGGCAAGTCACGGATTCCGGTCGACATCCTGAACAAGCCCGGGCCGCTCAATGCCGAGGAATACCGGTTGATGCAGCGTCATCCGGATATCGGTGCCACGCTGCTGAAAGCGCAGGGCGAGTTCGAGCCCGAAGTCCTCGACGTCGTACGCCATCACCACGAGCGCCTCGACGGAAAGGGCTATCCGGACCGCCTCGCCGGCGGCGCCATCAGCGACCTCGTGCGGATCGTGAGCATCTGCGACGTGTTCTCGGCGCTGACCGAGCGGCGGACTTATCGTCAGCCGGCCAGCGGGCCGGAGGCGCTGGCGATCATGGTCGAGGCTCAAGGTCACCTCGACCCGGATCTCCTGCGCGCGTTTGCGCCGGTCATGCTCGGGAGCAACGCTCTGGCAGCCTGAGCGCCGTGGCATCCCGGCCACGTCCCGCACAAACGGGCCGGGCCGATCCGCATCCGCCGTGCTTTCGCCGCAAGCCGGCCCGAGGGAGGCGCCCTCCCTCTCAGCGTTGCCGACCGGACCGTGCCGAACCTGACCCGCCCCCTCGCCGCCGCCCTGCTGCTCACCCTGACCGGATGCGGCGGCCTGTCCTTCACGCCGGAGCCGACGGTCGAGAACGCCACCCATACGGCGGTGCTCGACGAGGTCGCGGCCGCGGCGGCGATCTCGGCCTACCGTGTCCAGAACGGGTTGAGCCCGGTCGTGGTCGATCCGGTGCTGGTGAAGGCCGCCGCGTTCCAGGCCGGCAACAATGCCCGCCACGGCCAGCTCAGCCACGAGATCGGCGGGAGCTTCACGTCGCGCATGGCCTCGGTCGGGCTGGCGAAATCCTGGGCGGCCGAGAATCTGAGCGCGGGTTCCGAAACGCTGGAGCAGGTGCTCGCCCGCTGGAAGGCAAGCCCGGAGCACAACAAGAATATGCTGCTCCCGCAGATCCGCCGGATCGGCATCGCCCGCGTGGATGCGCCGGACACGCGCTACAAGCGATTCTGGGCCTTGGTGATGGCCGGGGGTTAGAGCGCACTCCGCCGAAGGGTATACCGGTTCGGCGCAAGAGCGAGCGTCAATACAAAGATTGAGAGCCGTGCGCGATTGCAACGCGATCTGGCCCGGCTCTAACGCCGAATCAATCGGCTGGTGCGAGGTCGACGATCCGCAGCTGCGCCCGCTCGGCGCCGCGCCATCGGTCGCACGACAGGGTGCCGGCCACGTGCATCTCGCGGCCGATACCGTTGAGCAGGGCCAGCCCGAGGGGGCGCTCGGCCGCCCGGAAGCAGATCGCCCCCACCGCCTGACCGTCGCGGCTGCGCAGGCGCGCGCGGACATGGTTCGATCCGACCACGCCCGCATCCACCAGCCGGTGGCGGCCTAGGGCAAAGATCGGCTCCGGGGCGCCCTGGCCGAACGGCCCGGCTTTCTGGAGCAGCCGCACTGTTTCCGCCGTGGCGCCGCCGGCACTGAGGCTCCCATCGATCAGCAGCGCATCGGCCGCGCGCGCCAGGGCGACGCTCGACCCCAGGAGCGTGGCGAGGTGCGCTTCGAAGCGCGGGATGTCGTCGGCCCGGACGGTCACGCCGGCCGCCATCGCGTGGCCGCCGCCTTTGGGCGCGATCCCGGCCTCCACGCAGGCGCGCACGGCGAGTCCGAGATCCGCCCCGGGGATCGAGCGACCTGAGCCGGTGGCGCTGCCGTCCGGACGAAGCGCGAAGGCGAAGGCGGGCCGGTTGAACCGTTCCTTCAGCCGCGACGCGATCAGGCCGACCACGCCCGGGTGCCAAGCGGCGCTCGCCGCCACCAGCACGGCGCGTGCGGGATCGCGGGTCACGGCGTGGTCCATTTTGGCTTCGGCCTCCATGACGGCCTGCGCCTCGATGGCCTGACGCTCTCGGTTCAGATGATCGAGGTCGGCGGCGATGCGCGCGGCCTCCTCCGGATTGGCCGTGGTGAGCAGCCGGGCGCCGAGCCCCGAATCCCCGATCCGTCCGCCGGCATTGATGCGCGGCCCGAGCACGTAGCCGAGATGCCAGGCCTCCGGCGGCTCGCTCAAAGAGGCGGCGTCGAGCAGCGCGGCGAGGCCGGTCCGGCCGCGATGGCGCATCACGGTCAACCCCTGGTTCACGAACGCCCGGTTCAAGCCGGTAAGCGGCACCACGTCGGCCACGGTCGCCAAGGCCACGAGGTCGAGGGAATCGGTCAGGACCGGCTCGGGCCGGTTCGGCCCGAAGAACCCATCGCGGCGCAGGGCGCGGTTGAGGGCAACCAGGGTCAGGAAAACCACGCCGGCTGCGCAAAGATGGCCGAGACCCGACAGATCGTCGAGGCGGTTCGGGTTCACGACGGCGCGGGCCGGCGGTAGCACCTCGGCGGCAGCGTGGTGATCGAGGACGATGACGTCGAGGCCCGACTTTTCCGCCTCTTCGAGGGGGGCGTGACCGCTCGTCCCGCAATCGACGCAGACCAGAAGGGTCGCCCCATCTGCCGCAAGCGCGGTGATTGCACCAATATTGGGACCATACCCTTCGGTGATTCGATCGGGGATGTGGATCGGCGACCGGATCCCGAGGCCGCGCAGATAGCCGGCCAGCAAGGCGGCGCTCGCGGCGCCATCGACATCGTAATCGCCGAACACCGCCACCGTCTCGCCGCGGCGCACGGCACGAACCAGGCGACGGACGGCGGCATCCATATCGAGCAGCGTGTCGGGGTCCGGCATCAGGTCGCGCAGGCGCGGGGCAAGGTGGCGGGAGGCTTCGTCCGGTCCCACCCCACGGCCAGCAAGGACGCGGGCCAGCAGTTCCGGCAGCCCGTGGGCCTGCACCATCTTGGCGATCTGGTTCTGGACCGTCGTGCTGGTGCACCGCTCCTGCCAGCGGCGGCCGGTCACGGAGGCAGCCACACCCAGGAAGGCTGGCGGATCGGCGAGGAGCGCTACGGTTGACACGGGCGGCAACCTACACCGGCTGCGCCGCAAAATCCCTGCCCCTGCCGCAACAGCGCCCTTGCGAACAAAAACGGGGCGCGCATCGCTGCACGCCCCGAAAACCCGCGCCGAACCTGATGGGTCAGAAGGTCTTGATGATTTGGTCGACCACCTTCTTGGCGTCGCCGAACAGCATCATGGTGTTGTCGCGGAAGAACACCTCATTCTCGACGCCCGCGTAGCCCGAGCCCATGCCGCGCTTGATGAACAGCACGGTCTTGGCCCGCTCCACGTCGAGGATCGGCATGCCGTAGATCGGCGAGGCCTTGTCGGTCTTGGCCGCCGGGTTGGTGACGTCGTTGGCACCGATCACGAAGGCGACGTCCGCCTGCGGGAATTCGCCATTGATGTCCTCCAGCTCAAACACCTCGTCGTAGGGCACGTTCGCCTCGGCCAGCAGCACGTTCATGTGGCCCGGCATGCGGCCCGCCACCGGGTGGATGGCGTACTTCACGTCGACGCCCTCCTTCTTCAGCATGTCGGCCATCTCGCGCAGGCTGTGCTGCGCCTGGGCGACCGCCATGCCGTAGCCCGGGACGATGATGACCCGCTCGGCATTCTTCATGATGTAAGCCGCATCGTCGGCCGAGCCCTGCTTCACCGGCCGCGTCTCGACCTGACCAGGACCAGCTGCGGCGGTGTCGCCGCCGAAGCCTCCGAGGATGACCGAGATGAACGACCGGTTCATCGCGTGGCACATGATGTACGACAGGATCGCGCCCGAGGAGCCGACCAGCGAGCCGGTGATGATCAGCGCGAGGTTGCCGAGGGTGAAGCCGATGCCGGCCGCCGCCCAACCCGAGTAGGAGTTGAGCATCGACACGACCACCGGCATGTCGGCACCGCCGATCGGGATGATGATCAGGCCGCCCAGCACCAGCGAGGCGAGGATGATCAGCCAGAACAGCACCTTCGACTCGGTGCCGATGAACAGCGCGAGCATCAGCACGAGGCCGGCGGCCAGCAGCGCGTTGATCAGGTGGCGCTGCGGCAGCATGATCGGCTTGCCGGACATCCGGCCGTCGAGCTTGGCGAAGGCGATCACCGAACCCGTGAACGTGATGGCGCCGATGGCCACGCCCAGGCCCATCTCGAACAACGACTGCTTATGATAGTGGCCGTTCTCGATGATGCCGAAGGCCTGCGGCGCGTAGAGGGCGCCGGCCGCCACGAACACCGCCGCGAGGCCGACCAGCGAGTGGAAGGCCGCCACGAGCTGCGGCATGGCGGTCATCGACACGCGCTTGGCGATCACTGCGCCGGCGCCACCGCCGATTCCGAGGCCGAGCAGCACCAGGATCCAGGCGCCGAACCCGGCCGGCGGATGCCCGACCAGGGTGGTGAGGATGGCGAGCCCCATGCCGACCATGCCGTACAGGTTGCCCTGCCGGGAGGTGGTGGGGTGCGAGAGCCCCCGCAGCGCCATGATGAACAGGACGCCGGAGACGATATAGAGAAGGGAGGAGATGTTCTCTGACACGAGCTCAGCCCTTCTTCTTGTACATGCTGAGCATGCGCTGCGTGACGAGGAAGCCCCCGAAGATATTCACGCTGGCAAGCACGATGCCGATGAAGCCGAAGAACCGGGCGATCCCGGTTCCCTTCTCGATCAGCGGCACGCCGACCGCGAGGATCGCGCCGACGATGATCACCGAGGAGATCGCGTTGGTGACCGACATCAGGGGCGTGTGCAGGGCCGGGGTCACCGACCAGACCACGTAGTAGCCGACGAAGATCGCCAGCACGAAGATCGCGAGCCGGAAGACGGTGGGATCGACCGCGCCGCCAGTGGCTGCACTGAGGCCGTGGCCCATGCCGTCAGCGATGAACTGCGCCTGGTTGGCGGCGTTCTGCGCCACCGCGGCAGCGGCGCGGGCGGCGTCAGCCAGCACGCGGGCCTGATCGGCCGCTTGGTCGGGAGGGACGATGACGGTTGCCATTCTGCTACTCCTCGCGACGAGATCTTAGTGCGCGCTCGAGGCGGCGGCGGAACCCTTGCCGGCCTCGGACTTGGCGAGGCCCACGGACGCGGCTTCCGAGGCGGGCCCATCGGTCTTGGACTGGAAGGAGGCGTGCACCACCGAGCCTTCGCGGGTGAGATTCGTCGCCTTCACCAGCTCGTCGTCCCACTTGATGTTCAGCGCCTTCGACTCCTTGTCGATCAGCGTCTCGACGAAGGCGTAGAGATTGCGCGCGTAGAGGCTCGAGGCCGTAGCGGCGAGCCGCCCCGGCACGTTGAGATGCCCGACGATTTTCACGCCGCGCTCGGTGGTGACGATCTCGCCCGGCTTGGCGCCGGCGACGTTGCCCCCGCGCTCGACGGCGAGATCGATCAGGACCGAACCCGGCTTCATCGACGCCACCATCTCCTCCGAGACGAGCTTCGGCGCCGGGCGACCCGGGATCAGCGCGGTGGTGATCACGATGTCCTGCTTGGCGATGTGGCCCTTCACGAGCTCCGCCTGCTTCTTCTGATAGTCGGCCGACATCTCCTTGGCGTAGCCGCCCGCGGTCTCGGCCTGCTTGAACTCGTCGTCCTCGACGGCGACGAACTTGGCGCCAAGCGATTCGACCTGCTCCTTGGTGGCCGGACGCACGTCGGTCGCGGTCACGACCGCACCCATGCGCCGGGCCGTGGCGATGGCCTGAAGTCCCGCGACGCCGACGCCCATCACGAAGACGCGGGCGGCCGGCACGGTGCCGGCTGCGGTCATCATCATCGGCATGGCGCGGCCATATTCGGCGGCACCGTCCACGACCGCGCGGTAGCCCGCAAGGTTCGCCTGGGACGACAGCACGTCCATCACCTGGGCCCGGGTGATGCGCGGCATCAGCTCCATGGAGAAGCCGGCGACGCCGGCCTCCGCCATCGCCTTGAGGGCATCTTCGTTGCCGTAGGGGTCCATGATCGCCACCACGGTGGCGCCGCGCTTGAAGACCGGCAACTCCTCGGCGCTCGGCCGACGGACCTTGAGAACGAGGTCTGCGTCCCGCGCCGTGTCTTCGGCGCTTCCCGCGACCGTCGCGCCGGCGGCCTCATAATCGTCGTCCAGGAAGCCGGCCTTCGTGCCCGCACCGGACTGCACCACTACGTCGGCGCCCAACGCCTTGAATTTCTTGACAGTCTCGGGAACCGCAGCGACGCGCGGTTCCGCGGAGTCCGTCTCGGACAGCACAGCAATACGCATGCGCGAATTCCCCTGAACAAGCTCGGCATTCCGAATGCGCGAACCCGCGCGGCTTTACGAGATGCTAAGCTTCTAGTCTGCGATGAAAACGGTGGGAATGTAACTTGTGCTCAATCTAATTGCACGTCGTGCACAAGCATTCCGCTTCGCAGGGCGCGAGCGGGTCACGATACGGCATGACCGGTCCATCGGACCGAGCTGCCTACGCTCAGGCGAAGAAGAGGTAGAGAAGAAGCAGGATGGCCACGACCAGGGGACCCCGCCATCCGACCGCCGGGGCCACCGCACCGATCGCACCGGCGGCGCCGGACGCGATGACGCTGAGGATGGCCAGGAGCCACGCTTCGCGAATGCCGCCGATCGCCAGGGCCAGGACCCAGCAGATAACCACTCCGCTGCCGATCTCGACGAAGCGGACGAAGCCGCGATAGGTCTGCTCGTGGGTCTTCGCGTCCATCGCCGGGCTGTAGGTGTGCCCGGCCACCGTGTCACTCTCAGCCATCGTGCGCTCGTATCCCTAAGACGCGACTTCTTGCGGTCACGGTGGGATGTAACTCAAGCGCCTATCTGCCGCAATCGGACGCACGCAATTGATCGCCGCCCCGGTAGGGGTCGCGGGCGGTCTCAGGCCGGCTTCGGAAGCCCGACCGCGGCCAGGGCTTGCTCCTGACGCCGGGCGAGTTCGTCCAATGAGAAGTGCTCGATCTCCGCCTCGAACAACCTGTGGTAATTCAGCTCCGAGCGCAAATGGAGAAAGACGGCGCCGAGACCCACGGCGGCGCGGTCCATAAAGACGAATTCCTGCGGGACGGTCACCGGTCCCCGCTCCTTGAGGGCCTGGTGCACCTCGAATGCCTGCCGTCGGCCATACTCACCCGGCTTCACGCCGTCGGCGACGGTGCGGGTGCGGTCTTCCAAGAGCGGCCCATAGATGAACCGAGCCCAGATATTCAGGATCTCGATCTTCTCCTTGTCGAGGTCCTTGAAGCCCCAGACCTCGTAGGCGTGCACGATGCGCGCCGTGTCGTTCTCCAGCAGTCCCCGGTAGAGGTTCACCACGCCGCCGACGAATCGCGGGTGGAAGATGCGCACGCAGCCATAATCGAGCAGGTTGATGCCAGCGGCCTCCCCGCCCTCGGAGAACACCGTGTAATTGCCGAGATGCGGGTCGCCATGGATCACCGCAGCGCGGCTGAACGGGTGCCACCACGCCTTGAACATCGCTTGAGCGATACGGTTGCGGATCTCGACCGGCTCATCGGCGAAGCCCAGGATCCTGTCGCCGTCCAGCCATCCGAGCGTGAGCAGGCGTTTGGTCGAGAGTTCGGGGAACACCTCGGGGACGCGCACCGCCGCGATATCCTTGAGTACGGTGCTGTACAGGGCGGCGTGCTTGGCCTCGCGCTCGTAATCGAGCTCCTCCCGCACACGCGCGCCGATCTCCTTCGCGATCTCCCGCGTGTCGAGCCAGGAATTCATCCTGCGGTGGAGCGCGAACGCGACCTCGAGCTGCTTCAGATCGGCCTCGACCGCCGATTGCATGTCCGGGTATTGCAGCTTGCAGGCTAGCCGCTCGCCGCCCTTGCTGGTTGCGCGGTGAACCTGGCCCAGGGAGGCCGCGGCGGCCGGCTTCAGGTCGAAGCTGCCGAAGCGGTCCTGCCACCCGGCGCCCAGTTCGGACTGCATCCGGCGTCGGACGAACGCCGCGCCCATGGGCGGTGCATCGGCCTGGAGCTTCTGCAACTCGGCTGCGTATTCAGGCGGCAGCAGATCCGGCACGGTGGCGAGCAACTGCGCGACCTTCATGATCGGGCCCTTCAGACCGCCCAACGCCTGCGCCAGGGCAGCGGCGTTGGTGGTCCCCTCCTTGCCGAACAGCCGAGCCATCGCCATCCGGGCGGCGACGCCCCCGACATTGGCACCAACGCTGGCATAGCGGCCCGCACGGGCGGAGAAGCGGTTGGCTTCGCGGTCGATCTCGGCCATGTCTCGATCTGCTCGTCTGCTGCCACGAAGCAGATATGCCGCGCCGGGGCGGACACCAGGGGCGTGGGGCCCTGCGCCGCGGGGCTCAGGCCGGCCAGTTGTCCCGGATCCAGCGGATGAGACCGGCTTCGTCGATCTCGCCGGCGGCGAGGCCCCGGATCATCAGCACTGCTTCCGCTTCATCGGCAACGAAGTCGATGTCGTTCATCCCGAGAAACGTCACGAGCGCCAAAAGTGCGGCTCGCTTGTTGCCATCGATGAACGGATGGTTCTTGGCGATGCCGAACGCGTATGCAGCGGCCAATTCGGCGAGATCGATTTTTTTTCGGCGTCTTCGGCATACGCGACCGGATTCTTTGGTCTTCCGAGCGCGGACTCGAGAGCGCCTTCGTCGCGCAAGCCCGGCGGGCCGCCGAAGAGCCGGAGCTGCTGAGCGTGAATGGCCTGAACGAGATCGCTCGTGAGCCACTCGATCTCCTGACCGAAACTCATTTTGCGAGTTCCGCCAGGGCATTGCGATAAGTCTTCATCGCCTTCTCGGCGATTTTCATGCCCTTCTCGAATGCCGGATCGTAGGGCGACAGCCGAACGGAGCCGTCCGCATTCTCTGTGACGTACAGCCAATCGCCCTGGGTCAGATTAAGCTGGCCCAGGAGTTCCTTCGGCAAGATCAGGCCGGTCGAGTTGCCGACACGCTTGACTTCGAGCTTCATCATCAACCCCTGGATGTTATACATTGGGTATAACATCCAGGATGTCGTTCTGGAAGCGGTTCCGTCAGGTCTGCCCTTCCATCCCTTCCAGCTCCACGATCATCCCCTCGATCATGCCGAGGCCGATCTGCCAGAAGCCCGGATCCTTCGCGTCGAGGCCGAACGGCGCGAGTAACTCGCCATAAGGCTTCGAACCGCCGGCCGCGAGCAGCGCGAAGTACCGATCGACAAAGCCCGCCTCAGCCTTCGCATAGACCCCGTAGAGCGAGTTCACGAGGCAGTCGCCGAACGCGTAGGCGTAGACGTAGAACGGCGAGTGGATGAAGTGCGGGATGTAGGCCCAGTACGGCTCATAGCCCGCATCCAGCGTGATCGCGGGTCCGAGCGATTCCGCCTGCACCGACATCCACAGGGCGTTGATCTGGTCGGTCGTCAGTTCCCCCTTGGCGCGGGCGAGATGCACCTTCCGCTCGAACGAGTAGAACGCGATCTGGCGCACCACCGTGTTGATCATGTCCTCGACCTTGGCGGCGAGCATGGCCCGGCGCTGGGTCGTGTCGGTCGTAGCAGCGAGCAGCTTGCGGAAGGTCAGCATCTCGCCGAACACGCTCGCGGTCTCGGCCAGCGTCAGGGGCGTGGGCGCCATCAGCGCGCCGTTGGGGCCGGCGAGCACCTGATGGACGCCGTGGCCGAGTTCGTGGGCGAGCGTCATCACGTCCCGCGGCTTGCCCTGGTAGTTGACCAGCACATAGGGATGGGCCGAGGGCACGGTCGGGTGCGCGAAGGCGCCGGGGGCTTTGCCGGGCCGGGTCGGCGCATCGATCCAGCGCTCGTCGAAGAAGCGCTTGGCGATGCCCGCCATCTTGGGCGAGAAGGCGTCGTAGGCCGACAGCACCGTGTCGCGCGCTTCGCTCCAGGGAATCGTGCGCTGCTCGACCTTCGGCAGCGGTGCGTTGCGATCCCAATAGGGCAGCGTCTCCTGCCCGAACCATTTGGCCTTCAGCTTGTAATAGCGGTGCGACAGGCGCGGATAGGCCGTCCGCACGGCATCGACCAGTGCCTCGACCACCTCGGGCTCGACCCGGTTGGCGAGGTGACGGGCCTCGGCCACGTCCTTGAAGCCGCGCCAGCGGTCAGAAATCTCCTTGTCCTTGGCGAGCGTGTTGGTGATCAGCGTGAACACCCGGAGCTGCCCGCGCAGCACCGAACTGATCGCGCCGGCAGCCTCCTTGCGGACCGCGCCGTCGGAATCCTGGAGCTTGTTGAGTGTCGGCTCCAGCGGCATCTCTTCGCCCTGCACGGTGAAGCGCAGCGACGCGATGGTCTCGTTGAACAACCGGTCCCAGGCGGCATTCGCGGTGACCGACTTCTCCAAGAAGAGCTTCTCGGTCCGGTCGTCGAGCTGGTGCGGCTTCTCCCGGCGCAGATCTTCGATCCACGGCGCGTAATGGGCCAGCGGTCCCTGCGCCATCGCGGCGTCCAGCACCGAATCCTCGGCCCGGTTCAGTTCGAGCGCGAAGAACAGCAGGTCGGCCGAGGCGTTGGTCAGGCGTTCGCGCGTGTCGCCGTAGAACTTGGCCCGAGCCTCGTCGGTCGTGTCGCCGGAATAGACGAGACCGGCGAACGACATCAGCTTTCCGAGCAGGTCCTCGATCCCCTCATAGGCCCGCACTGGCTCGGCAAGGCGCACGGAGGCGTCGGGCCCGGCGGCGATCTCGGCGATTCGCCCGGCATAAGTCTCGGAGAAGCGGCGGCACTCCTCCTCGGCCCGGGTCATGTCGGCGGAGAAATTCGGGTCGTCGAGGCCGGCGTAGAGGTCCGTCAGGTCCCATTCGGGAAGAACACCGAGGTCGGCCGCCTTCGCGGCGGCGCGCGCGGCGCTCACGCCTTCGGGCAGACGGACGATCACCGGCGACGCGGTGGAGCTCGGCATCATGTCGTGCGTTCCTTTCACGGGGAGTTGGCTCCGTAGCCTGATATCGAGTGGGCCGCCACGCGTTCAACGCGGCGGGTTGGCGGGACGCGCGACCTCGATCCGGCCGGACAGTGCAAACGTCGTTAAGCGGCACTTTACGTCTGTGGTTCACCCTCCGCCTCGAAACGAAACAGCTGCCGAATCGGAACAGGTGTCCGGGATCGTTCCCGCGTCGCCGGCCCGGTCCGCGTGCCCGTCAGGGAGCCGCCATGTCCACCACCGTGCTCATCGTGGACGACGATCCGGTTCAGCGCCGCCTCGCCGAGGCGGCGGTGCGTCGCTTCGGCTTCGAGGCCCGCGTGGTCGAGAACGGCGCCGACGCGCTGATCATGCTGAAATCCGAGGGTGCCGATGTGGTGCTCCTCGACCTCGTCATGCCGGGGCTCGACGGTCTCGGCGTGCTGGCCGAGATGCGCAAGAGCGGACTTGCGACCCCGGTCATCGTGCAGACCTCCAACGGATCGATCGACGCGGTCGTCTCGGCCATGCGGGCCGGGGCGGTCGATTTCGTGGTCAAGCCCGCGGGCGCCGAGCGGTTGCAGGTCTCGATCAAGAACGCGCTGCGAGTCGATACGCTCGAGGAGGAGGTGCGCCGCATGCGCCGCCGCGCCTCCGGCGTCCTGACCTTCAAGGATCTCGCGTCCAAGAGCCCCGACATGGAGCGGGTCATCCGCCTCGCCGAGCGGGCTGCGAAGTCCAACATCCCCGTGCTGATCGAGGGCGAGTCCGGCGTCGGCAAGGAGGTGCTGGCCCGGGCAATCCAGGGATCGGGCGACCGGCGCGGCAAGCCGTTCGTCATCGTCAATTGCGGGGCGATCCCCGAGAACCTCGTGGAATCGACCTTGTTCGGCCACGAGAAGGGGGCGTTCACGGGCGCCACCGAGAAACATGCCGGCAAGTTCGTGGAGGCTTCGGGGGGCACCCTGTTCCTCGACGAGATCGGCGAACTGCCGCTCGACGCGCAGGTGAAGCTGCTGCGCGCCCTGCAGGAAGGCGAGGTCGATCCGGTCGGCGGCAAGCGTCCGGTCCGGGTCGATATCCGCCTCGTTTCGGCGACCAACCGCTCGCTCCTCGATCTGGTGAAGCAGGGCAAATTCCGCGAGGATCTCTATTACCGCCTCAACGTCTTCCCGATGACCCTGCCGCCCCTGCGGGCGCGCCGGGAGGATATCCCGGATCTCGTCCGCTCGTTCTGCGCGCGCTTCTCCGCCGAGGAGAGCAAGCGCGTGCGAGCGATCACCCCCGAGGCGATGGCGCTCCTGACCCGCTATCCCTGGCCGGGCAACGTCCGGCAGCTGGAGAACGCGCTGTTCCGGGCCGTGGTGCTGGCCGACGGCGACGAGCTGACGGTGACCGAATTCCCGCAGATCGCCGCGCAGGTGGAGGGATTCGACGTCCGCATCCCACCGGTCCCCATGCAGGCGCAGATGGCGGCCTATGCCCCGGAGCCGGTGCGCGAGATCGTTCGGGTCGAGGTGCGCGATCCGCATGCCATGTCGCTCGTCGCCGAGGAGACCGGCGAGATGAAGCCGATGGATGTGCTGGAGGCCGAGATCATCCGCTACGCGCTGCAATTCTACCGGCAGCGCATGTCGGAGGTGTCGCGTCGCCTCGGGATCGGCCGGTCGACCCTGTACCGGAAGTTGAAGGACCTTGGTCTCGAAGGTGACGAGAAGGGTGAGGACGCCGCTTGAGCCGATTGCGCGTGCGCTAGCACACAGGGCGAATACGCTACATCCGCACGCAACCGGATCTCGACACAGCTGCGCAATACGGATCGAACATTCTTAAAACAGAAATATCCGATCCCTCAATGATCGGTCGGCCCACTCCAACCAAGCCTTCAACTTGATGGACTGCGGTTGCTGAACGCCACGCTTGCGCGGATAATCACAATCTGCGCGTGCGGTCCTGTCGCCGCTCCCCGGGAGAACACGATGCGCGTCCCGCGCTCAAGCCTTATGGCGTTGGCCGCCTTCTTGACCGGAACGGTGGCGTCGGCCGCTATGGCTGCCGATACGGCGGCGCTCGATACCTCCATCGCCCCGCCGGTCTCGGTGTCGCCCTCGCCGACGCCGCCACCGGATTCAGCCCCGTCCGCGCTGCCGGACTACAAGCCCGAAGCCCCCGTCGCCGAACCGGCGCCTGCCGCAGCCGCGCCCGTGGTCCCGACCGATCCCCAGGGCGCCGCCGTATCGGCCCGCCTTGCCGATCCGGCGCCGCTGCTGTTGCGCCTGACGACCAAGGAGCGCGACGCCATCCGCGCGTTCTACGAAGCCCGCGCCAGCAAGTCCTTGTGGGTCGCAGACGGCGCGTGGACCGAGGCTGCCAAAGCCGTCACCGCCCGACTGGCGGCGGCTGTCGAGGACGGCCTGGACGCCAGCGCCTACACGATCCCGAACCTGCCCGGGAAACCGGACGAGAAAGCGGTCGCCGATGCCGATCTGCGCCTGTCCGCAGCGGCCGTGCTGTATGCGCGCGACGCCCGGGGAGGCCGTATCAATCTTGCATCGATCTCACGCCTGATCACGCCGCATCTCGACCTGCCGGCGGGGAACGACGTGCTGACCAAGCTCGGTGACGCCGGTGCGAAGGCCGGCGATGTGCTCCAGGGCTACAATCCGGCCACGCCGGGCTACCTCGCGCTCAAGGCCCGGCTCGCTTCGCTGCGCGGCCCGGCACCGGTCGCCGTCAAGCCGCTGCGGCTGCCATCCGGCCCTGCCCTGCGCCTCGGCATGCACGATCCCCGCGTTCCGCTGCTGCGTGCGCATTTCGGTTTGGACAACCGCCCGTCCGGGACGTTCGACCAGGGCCCCGGCGAGCCTGACACCTACGATTCCGCCGTCGCCGACGCGGTGTCCAAGTTCCAGCGCGGCCGGGGCCTGCCTGCCACCGGCATCCTGAACGTCCAGACCGTACTGGCGCTCGCCGATGCCGGCCGGAGCACGCGTCCGACCGGCGGCGAGGCCGAACTGATCGTCAACATGGAGCGGTGGCGCTGGCTGCCGGGGGATCTCGGCCCGGACTACATCCTGGTCAACGTGCCGGAATATCGCCTGCGCGCCTATCGCGGCGGCGTCCTGCGCGACGAGGCCCGGGTCATCGTCGGCAAGCCGGATTCGCGCACGCCGCTGTTTTCGGGGCTGATGGAATACGCGGTCGTCAACCCGTCCTGGTACGTGCCGCCCTCGATCCTCAAGACGATGGCGCCGAAGCTCGCTGGCTACGGCGGCAAGACCTGGGGCGGCTACGAGGTGGTCCGCCGCGGCGGACACATCTCGCTGCGCCAGCCCCCGGGGGAGCGCAATGCGCTGGGCTTCATCAAGTTCATGTTCCCGAACCAGCACGCGGTCTACCTGCACGACACGCCGAACCGCTCGCTGTTCTCCGCCGCCAAGCGTGACTTCAGCCATGGCTGCGTCCGCGTGGACGATCCATTCCGCCTCGCCGACGCGGTGTTGCCGGACTGGTCGGCGGAGCGGCTCAAGAAGCTGATCGGCAAGGGCGAGCGCACGCTCCGGCTGCCCGAGAAGCTGCCGGTCCACCTCGCCTATTTCACGGCGTACATGGACGACAGCGGCACCTACCGCACGCTGCCCGATCTCTACGGCTACGACGCGCCGATGCGCGCGGCCCTCGGGCTGCCCGGTGGCGGCGGTGCGGCGGTCGCCCGGCTGCCGGACGAGGCGCCCCGGCGCAAGGCCGAGGCCGTACCGACACCGCCGAAGGCTCACAGCGCCCAGCGCCGCTCGACCCATCGCCAGGTGGCCAGCGAATGGCCCACCGGTCGCTACGAAGAGGCCGCTCCGCCACGGCGCCATCTGCGCCGGGCCGCCCGCGCCGATGATGCGCCGGAATACGGTGAGCCCGGCCTGTGGACCCCGGCGCCGCAGCAGGCCGGACCGCGGAGCTACTGGTAGCCCTCGAGCGATCAGCGGCCACGATCGCAACTTTCACGTGCGCGGCCACACATCCGGGCACGATTTCGCCACGGTCCAGCTTTAGCCGTTTCTGCCGATAGCCGGGCACGTCCCGAGCGAGCTGCAGCAGGCTGGAGAGGATGAGGACCGTCGTGCCGAGCCTTCCAACCCTCCGAAAGCTCGCCATCGCCCTTTCGGGCATCGCGCTGGGGATCCTCGCCGGAACCGCCGAGACCGAGAATGCGGTCGCCAACGGCGATACCCGCGCACTGACGATCTACCACACCCACACGCAGGAAAGCGCGACCATCACGTTCAAGCGTGACGGGCGCTACGACCGTGCGGCCCTCGAGCAGATGAACTGGCTCCTGCGCGACTGGCGCATCAACGAGCCGACCAAGATGGATCCCCGCCTGTTCGACACGGTCTGGGAGGCCTATCGGCAGGTCGGCTCGGGACAGGCGATCCACATCGTCTCGGCTTATCGCTCGCCCGGCACCAACGCGATGCTGCGCCGCCGTTCGAAGATGGTGGCCGAATACAGCCAGCACATGCTCGGCAAGGCGATGGACTTCTACCTGCCGGACGTGCCGATCGACCGGATCCGCGAGGTCGGGCTCCGGATGCAGCGCGGCGGCGTCGGCTGGTATCCGCATGCGGGCACGCCGTTCATCCACCTCGATGTCGGCTCGGTGCGGATGTGGCCGCGCATGACCCACGATCAGCTCGCCCGCGTCTTCCCGGACGGCAAGACGGTCCACCTCGCGAGCGATAACCGCCCCTTCCCGCGCTACGAGGAGGCGAAGGCCGAGATCCTGGCCCGCGGCGGCACCGTCGCCGGCATCACCACCCAGATGGCCGGCGGTGGCGAGGAGGAGGATGGGCCGGGCCTGTTCGGCTTCCTGGCCAGCCTGTTCGGAGGCGGCCGATCCGCCGAGCCGCCCGCTCCGCCGCTGCCTGCGCCCGTGGCGACGAAGACCCGTCGCGCGCCCGTTATCGCCGTGGCGAGCGCCGATCCGCAGGATACGGTCGGGACCCGCTCCGCCCTCGCCTACGCCGCGCCCGCGGCCGACGACGCCCTGCGCGGCTCCCTGGTCCAGCGCGAGCTCGCGAAGGCGCCGGACGCGAGAAATGTGGATGCGAAGGCCCTGCTCACCGCCGCTCCCCCGGCCTCGAAGGCCGAGGAGGCCATCGCTGCCGTCGTGACGCCACTTCCGCCGCGCCGACCGTCGGACCTCGCCGCCGTCGTGGCGGCCCTCACGATGCCGCTGCCACCGCCGCGCCCGGTGCAGTTCGCCGCGCTGAACGGCGGCATGGCCAACCTCCCGGCCGCAACCGAGATCCGTGCGCTGGCGAAACCCGCGCCCGTCGAGCCGGTCCGGGCCCGCACCCTGGTCGCCCCGGATGCCGACGCCAAGTTGCAGCTGCGTGCCCTGTTCGACACCGTCGAGGCCGGATCGGTGGCGGCCCCCGCAAGCCGCGGCGCGCCGGTTCGGATCGCCACGACCCGCGTTCGCGACGCCGCGCCGGATGCCATCCTGGCTGCCGCGCCGGAGCGCACGACAACACGCTTCAGTGCGCGCAGCCCGGGCGACGAGCTCGCGGCAGCCCGGTTCACCGGATCGGCGACACGGGCAGCGTCCGGGGGACGCTGAGTTGCTCAGCTTTAGCCGAGCTGGAGGCGAGACGCCTCGCGCGTCCCTGAGACAGATGTGGGTGGGCCGTCGAGCGGCGTCAGCGCGATAGAGACGTCAGCGCAGCGGCTTCGACAGGTTGACGCTCAACGCCGACACCAGCGTCGCCGCGTAACCGTCATCCTGCGTCGCAGCGATGCGATCGGCCTCGTTGCCGCTGTTCGTCGCGACCGACATCATGAGCATCCCGGCGGTCATCATTCCACCGAGCGCCGCCACGAGTGCGAGATAGGCGCGCACGGCAGCACGCGGCACCGCGACGATGACCTGCGGTTCGGTGAGGCCGAGGGGCGTGGGATCGGTCTGGATCATGGCCGGTGATTCTGACGGGTGACGCTGAACCCGCCGCGGATCGAAGAAACGCACGTCCGACCCATCGGCTCAATGGGTCAACACCGTATTGGCAGTCGAGTTCGCCGAAAGTGCCGGCTTTTCAGCGGCTCTTCTTACGCGTGGTTGAGAAGCGGTGGAGGACGCCACCTCGGCGCCCTCCCCGGTAGGGCCTCAGCCTTCCTTGGCCGAAACCTTGCCGAGCGACGCCTGGGCCGCCGCGAGGCGCGCGATCGGCACCCGGTAGGGCGAGCAGGACACGTAATCGAGCCCGACCTCGTGGCAGAAGCCGATCGAGGCCGGGTCGCCGCCGTGTTCGCCGCAAATGCCGAGCTTGATGTTGGGGCGCGTCTTGCGGCCCCGCTCGACGCCGATCCGCACCAACTCGCCCACGCCCTCCTGGTCGATGGTGATGAACGGGTCGGCCGGCAGGATGCCCTTCTGGGTGTAGGGGCCGAGGAAGGTCGCGGCGTCGTCGCGGGAGATGCCCAGCGCCGTCTGCGTCAGGTCGTTGGTGCCGAAGGAGAAGAACTCGGCCGTCTCGGCGATCTCGCCGGCCTTCAGCGCCGCCCGCGGCAGCTCGATCATGGTGCCGACCTGATAGTCGAGGGTCGCACCCTTCTCCTCGGCCACGGCCTTCGCCATGGCGTCGATGCGCGCCTTCACGATGTCGAACTCGGCGCGGGTGAAGACCAGCGGCACCATCACCTCGGACGTGACCGGGCTGCCGGTATCGGCGGCAGCCTGCACGGCCGCTTCGAAGATCGCCCGAGCCTGCATTTCGGCGATTTCGGGGAACGCGATGGCGAGGCGACAGCCGCGGAAGCCGAGCATCGGGTTGTGCTCGGACAGCTCGCGGGTCCGGTGCCGGATCTTCTCCTCCGAGACGCCGGTCGCCTTCACCACCTCGGCGACCTCGGCGTCGGTGTGCGGCAGGAACTCGTGGAGCGGCGGGTCGAGCAGGCGGATCGTGACCGGCAGACCGGACATGATCGTGAACAACTCGACGAAGTCCTGCCTCTGGTAGGGCAGGATCTTGGCGAGCGCCGCGCGACGGCCCTCGGCGTCGTCCGCCAGGATCATCTCGCGCACCGCGATGATGCGGTCGCCCTCGAAGAACATGTGCTCGGTGCGGCAGAGGCCGATGCCCTCGGCGCCGAAGTTGCGCGCGGTCCGCGCATCGGTCGGCGTGTCGGCGTTGGCCCGAACCTTCATGCCGCGGAACACGTCCGCCCACTCCATGAGCGTGGCGAAATCGCCGGAGAGCTCGGGCTCCAGCATCTTCACCTCACCCTGGATGACCTGTCCGGACGAGCCGTCGATGGTGATCTTGTCGCCGGCCTTCAGCGTTACGCCGCCGACCGTCATGGTCTGCGCCTTGTAGTCGATCCGGATCGACCCGACGCCGGACACGCAGGGCTTGCCCATGCCGCGGGCCACGACGGCCGCGTGGCTGGTCATGCCGCCGCGGGTGGTCAGGATGCCCTCGGCGGCGTGCATGCCGTGAATGTCCTCGGGCGAGGTCTCGATCCGCACGAGGATGCACTTGCGCTCGGCCTTGCGGTGGGCCTCGGCGTCCTCCGAGTTGAACACGATCTCACCGGTCGCCGCGCCAGGCGAAGCCGGCAGGCCCGAGGCGATGACCTTGCGGTCGGCCTTCGGGTCGATGGTCGGGTGCAGGAGCTGGTCCAGAGCCCCGGGCTCGACCCGGCCGATCGCCTCCTCCCGGGAGATCACACCCTCGCCCGCAAGATCCACGGCGATGCGCAGGGCGGCCTTCGCCGTGCGCTTGCCGTTGCGGGTCTGGAGCATCCAGAGCTTCCCCTTCTCGATGGTGAACTCCATGTCCTGCATGTCGCGGTAATGCGCTTCCAGGATCCCGTAGATCCGGGTCAGCTCCGCGAAGCTCTCGGGCATGGCCTTCTCCATGGAAGGCTTGTCGCTCTCGGCCTCGATCCGGGCCTTTTCGGTGATGTTCTGCGGCGTACGGATACCCGCCACCACGTCCTCGCCCTGGGCGTTGATCAGGAACTCGCCGTAGAGCGCCTTCTCGCCGGTCGACGGGTTGCGGGTGAAGGCGACGCCGGTGGCCGATGTGTCACCCATGTTGCCGAACACCATGGCCTGGACGTTGACGGCCGTGCCCCAGCTCTCCGGGATGCTGTTCAGCTCCCGGTACTTCTTCGCCCGCGGGATCATCCAGGAATCGAACACCGCGCCGATCGCGCCCCAGAGCTGATCGTCCGCGCCCTGCGGGAAGTCCGAGCCGTGCTCATCGCGCACGATCTTCTTGTAGGTCTGGATCAGGGTCTTCCAGTCCGCGGCACCGAGTTCGGTGTCGAGTTCGAAGCCCTTGCCTTCCTTGTACTGCTCCAGCGCCTCCTCGAAGGCGTGGTGCTCAACGCCGAGCACGACGTTCGAATACATGGTGATGAAGCGGCGGTAGGAATCGTACGCGAAGCGCTCGTCCTCGGCCTCCTTGGCCAGCGCCAGGACGGTCTCGTCGTTGAGCCCGAGGTTCAGCACCGTATCCATCATGCCGGGCATCGAGGCGCGGGCGCCGGAGCGGACCGAAACGAGGAGCGGATTTTTCGCATCGCCGAACTTACGACCGGTCAGCACGCCGACCTGGGCCAGCGCCACGGTGACCTGATCCTTCAGCTCGGGCGGGTAGACCTTCCCGTTGTCGTAGTAGGAGGTGCAGACCTCGGTGGTGATGGTGAAGCCGGGAGGAACCGGCAGGCCGAGGTTGGACATCTCGGCGAGGTTGGCGCCCTTGCCGCCGAGCAGGTCGCGCATCTGCGACTTGCCCTCCGCCTTGCCGTCGCCGAAGGCGTAGACCCACTTCGCGCTGCCGGTCGCCATGTCGATCCCGTCCATATCTGATGCCCGGCTCCGGCCGAGCTGATGGGCGGGGTTGGACCATCCCGCACCGCAACGCAAGATGAACGCACGATGGCGTTGTGCGCACCCGTATGACGGCGATGCCGGTCTGTCAGGTGTGGCGCGCCAACTGAGGTGCGCGGCGGCTCAGTGCAGTATTCCCAAGCCGAGGATGCCGACGACGATCAGGTAGATCGCCACGATGTAATTGAGCAGCCGCGGCATGACCAGGATCAGGATCCCGGCGAGAATCGCGATGAGCGGCTGGAGGTTCGAGATGGTGATCGTCACGGGCGCCTCCCGAGGCCGAGCTTGGCCGCCGATATCGACGCCCCTAAACCGCGGAGGTTCCCTGTGGCTTGCGGGCGGCGGAGCCTCGGGCTCCGCCGCCCCTCACGTCAGGGCTTCGTGGGTTTCAGGGCCGGAGTCTGTGTCCCCGGGATCGGGTCCTTGGCCTCGCCGGTGGGCAGGCTGGCCTCGATGGTCGGGTGCGACAGCTCCGGGTAGGGCCCGATCACGTTGGCGCCGTTGAGCGGCTTGTTGGCGCCGTTGTGGCATGTGGCACAGTTGATCTTCGGCGCATCGCCGAGAACGCCCAGGCGGTTCTGCGGGAAGGTCGAGGTCAGCGGCGTCATGTAGTCCTGGTTGAGGTCCCGGACCATGCGGATGCCGTACCAGGCATGGACGCGGTTCGGCGTGCTCGTGTCCCACTGCGCCACCGAGCGGGTGTTGTGGCAGAAGGTGCAGTTCACGCCGAGCGACTGCGACATGCTGATCATGATCGCGAAGGTCTTCTCCGCATCTTGGATCGGCTTGCCCTTGGTCTCGGGCAAGGCCGTCGTAGCGTTGACCCGGACCGCGTCCTCCGACGTGTCCTTGTGCTGGTAGAAGGCCTGATACACGTCGTAGGGCAGCGAGGTGTTGCCGACTTCCGCGGAGGCGAGGTTCTGGCTGTTGTTGCGCGGGATGAACCGTCCCGCACCCTGGACCGGACGGTCGAACCAGATATTCGCCGGCACCGGATTGCCCCGGTGGCAGGTGTAGCAAGTCACGCCCGCCTCGTGGACGTGGTTCTCCTTCCAGGACGAGTTGATGTACTGGGTCATCTGGAGCATGCGGCGAGCGACGCGCTTCTGGTACAGCTCGTCGGAGGCCATGTTCTCGGTGCTGTGGCAGTAGGTACAGCCCTGCTGCGGTGCAACCCATTCGGTCATCGACACCATGACACGGTTGAACTGCTCGGCCGAGAGATCGCCCAGCACCTGGACGTTCTCGTAGACCGCCGAGGCCTTGTCGCCACCGGCATCGGCCGGGTCGGCCGGTGCCGGAGCCCTGTTGGCCTCCGACAGCGCCTCGTTGCCGGCCCGGGTCCGGATCAGGTCCATGCCGGTGCCGCGGAAGCCCGTCTGCTTGACCGCCATGGGCGGGTGGGTCCAGCCCGCGCCGCCGAACATCGCGATGGTGAGGAAGAGGGCCAGAGCCCCACCGACAACCGCCAGAATCGTCTTCATGACGGCCTCCTCACGGCTTCATGCCAGGTGCAAGATGGGCGGGATCCACGATCGGGCCGTAGACCTGCGGATAGTTCGGAGCGACGTGGTGCTTGACCGCCCAGAGGTACCAATTGTCGACCACGGTGCCGGTGAGCAGGATGCCGATGCCGCCTGTAAGGGTGGTCAGCACCGCGAACCACCACGCCCAGCGGTGGATCGACTCCATCGTGGCGTTGAAGCCCATGGTCCAGCGCCAGAACAGGGCGGCGCGCTCGGTGGCGGTGCCGCGATCGACGATCTGGTCGATCTCACGCTCGGCGCCGTAGCGCGAGCAGGCCAGGATGGTTCCGCCATGCATGGCGAACAGCAGGGTCGATCCGTAGAGGAACGTGATCGAGAGCATGTGGAACGGGTTGTAGAAGAGGTTGCCGTAGCGAAGCGAGAACGCCGCGGTCCAATCGAGGTGCGGGAAGATCCCGAACGGCACGGCTTCCGACCACGACCCCATCAGCACCGGGCGGATGAAACCGAGGACGAGATAGAGCCAGATCGCCGACGCGAAGGCCCACGGCACGTGGGTGCCGAGACCGAGCGCCCGGGCCCGCCGGTAGAGGTGGACCCACCAGAGCAGGATCGAGGCGGTGAGGAAGAAGCCGGCGATCAGCCACCAGCCGCCCTCGTTGAGCGGCGGCAGCACCCGGAGCCCGTATTTGGGCAGCGGTGGTTCCAGCGCGAGCCAGGGCAATTGGCGGACGAACTGGATTGGGCTCCAGTTCACCGAGGCCCACATGTTGAGCCCGATGATCTCGAACGCGATCAGCCCGCAGGTGATCGACAAAGCCGCGATGTAGCCGATGTAGATCGGCCCGACCTGGCTGTTGCCGATGAGCCCGAACAGATAGCTGTTGAACGGCTTGCCGATACGGTCGTCGACCGCCACCGGAACGCCCTGATCCGGCACGAGCGGACGGACCTGCGCCACCGTGAAGATGTTCTGGTAATAGGCCATGGCCTGCCCTCCCCGAGGATCCGCGCGCCCGAGCGGCGGGCCCCGTGTTATTCGTGGTGTCCTGGTCGTATCGCCGCGCTCATCCCCAGACGGGCAGGTTGAGCCACCAGCCCCACCATTGCGGCCAGCCCTGGGTCCAGAACGGGCCGCTGATCACGATGCAGACCGCGCTCCAGAACCCCGCCGCCAGGGCCAGGAACAGGCCGAGCCGGTGCACGCCGAGCGTGCCGATCGAGTAGCCGATCGTATCGCGGAAGAACGTGTCCTCGTGCTCGGGCGTCTTGACGGTCTCGCCCTTCTTCGGGTTCGTCGCCGAGAGGATCAGGCCGCCGTGCATGGCCAGCGCCAGCGTCGTGGTGAAGAAGAACGTCACCGCCAGCATGTGCGCCGGGTTATAGTGGAAGTGGAGATACTGATATCCGGTGTTCGACACCCAATCGAGGTGGCTCAGGATACCGTACGGGAAGCCGTAGCCCCAGGCGCCCATCAGGAACGGGCGGATCACCACAAGGGTGAAGTAGGCGAAGATCGCCATGCCGAAGGCGACCGGCACGTGGTAGCCGATGCCGAGCTTGCGGCAGATCTCGACCTCGCGCAGGGCCCAGGACACGAACGATCCCAGCGCGCAGAAGGTGATGATCTGCCAGAGGCCGCCTTCCTTGAGCGGCGCCAGCTTCAGCCCGTAGCTGATGTCCGGCGGGGCGATGTTGATCTGCCAGACGTTCCAGGTCGGCCCGATCGCCGCCCCGTAGATCACCAGGGCCGTGCCGAGCACGGTGAAGAACAGTCCGACGACGCCGAAGAAGCCGACGAAGAACGGTCCGACCCAGAAGTCGAAGAGGTCGCCGCCGAGCAGCGTACCGCCGCGGATCCTGTATTTGCGCTCGAAGCTCAGCATCGCCATGGCGGCGGCTCCTCGATCAGGCCGAGAGAAGAAAAGGGTGACCGCGGCCCTCGCGCGCCGCGGTCCAGACCGGATGTCAGGCCGGCAGCTGCGGCAGCGCCAGCGTGATGGCGTTCGCCTGCTTGTTGGCCTTCGGACCTTCCAGCCAGTTGAACCGGTCGGTCGAGAGCAAGATGAAGTGGATCAGCAGCGCCAGGATGAACAGGAAGGTGAACAGAGCCACCAGTGTTCGACGCGGATCGAAAAGCAACCAAACCTTATGCATGCGATCCTCCTCAGCCGATCATCGAGACGAGGGCACGGGCCGCATCGGTGACGCCTTCGAGCGAAGCGTAACCCTGGGGTCCGGGCAGCCACGGACGCCACAGCCAAACGAGGATGTGGGCGACCACGGCGATTGCCGTGAAGATGAGGAAGCTCGTCAGGAAGATCGCGTGGAACTCCTTGGCTTCCGGTTCCGTCAGCCCGGACAGGCTGCTCGGTCTTTCTGTTGCAACGGGTCCACCGGCCATCGTTCAGACCTCCGTGTGTTGGCCGCGCTTCTCAAAAAGCGCGACGGGTACAGCCGTGAAGCCTGGGTGGTCACGGCCTGACTTCCCCCGCGTCACCGGACGGAAGCATCTCGAACAGGGCGCTCAGCGCCTCTCACAAAATTCCCGCTGCGCTGTCGCGATCAGAGGGAGAACTCCCGGTGCCGGGGCGTTGTGTGAGGAGCTCTCAGCCCATGAAGGCAAAGGGGATGGCCTGCACCGCCATGGCGCGGGCCTCACCGAAGACGGAGCGGCGCGCAGGCGCGAGGCCCGGTCGCGACACGGCCTGGGCCGGCCGGACGCGCCCAAGGGCTGCGGCGGCGAGGAAGAACGGGTAGGTCGCCGCCAGGATCAGCCGGAACTGGATCTCTTCCTGGTGCTGGCGGGCATTCGGGACCATCGTGCGCATCATCAGGTCTCCTTCGGGGGACAGGGGAAGCTGGGTCACGCCGGGATCCCCCCGGCGAAATCGGCACGGGCGCGCGCCACATGGGCGGGCGCCACGGCATCGGATTCGGCATCGCGGGCGGCGCGCTCGGCGGCGTCGCGCAGGCGTTTGGCGGCGGAGATGCGCGCCAGGACCGGTTGCGCCTCGACCAGGGCGTCGAGCGCCTGCCGGGCGGCTTCGTCCCAGGGCAACTCGCGGTGGAGCCGCGCCGGGGTGGCCTCGACCTTATCCATGTCGCGGGCGAGCGGCAGGATGTGGAAGAGCGTGTCGAACAGGGCGTTGCAGACTTCCTGGACGAGGTAAGTCGCGCCCGCGTAGCCCATGAACGGCGTACCGGTGTGCCGCCGGATGATCGCGCCGGGGAACGAGGCCGGGATGTAGGTCGCCCGTGCACCGCACTCGGCGAGGTACATCCGCTCGTTGAACGAGCCGAACAGCACCAGGGGCGGCTTGGCGGCGATCGCCGCCCGGACCGCGGCGTTGTCGGGCTTGTGCCCGGCCGAGCGGCCGAATGCGAAATGGCAGGGCAGGCCCATCTCGTCTTCGAGGAAGTGGCGCACGCCCCGCGCGTAGGTCTCGGTGGCGACGATGCCGAAGCTCGCCGTGCCGAAGAAATCCTGCGTCACCGAGCGCCAGAGGTCCCAGATCGGCTTGATCGTGGTGTGGCGCTCGCGCTCGATGAACGGCTCGGGATCGAGCCCGAGGATCGCACCCAGCGAGCGCAGGAACTTGGTGGTCGAGAGCACGCCGATCGGCGCCTGCAAGTAGGGCCGCTCCAGATCCTCGCAGAGCAGGCGGCCGAACTCGCGGTAGAGGCAGATATTGGCGTCGGCGTTGACGAGCTTGGGCACATCCGCGAGGTGCGAGCCAAGTGGGAAGGTGAGGTTCACCTCGGCGCCGATTCCTTCGACCAGCCGCCGGATCTCGGCGAGGTCGGAGGGCATGTTGAAGGTGCCGTAGGCCGGGCCGATCAGGTTGACCCGCGGCTTCTCGCCGGGCTTCTTCTCCGGCCGGGCCGGGATGCCCTTCTTGGCGAATTTCTTGGCGCCGTATTCCTGCCAGAGCCAGCGCATCGCCCGGTCGGCGGCCTGCCACTGGTCCTCGTCGATGGTGCGGGGCAGGAAGCGCTGGAGGCCGGTGCCCTCGGGCGTCACGCCGCCGCCGATCATCTCGGCGATAGAGCCGGTCACCACGACGCTGGGCTGGCCCGGATCGAGGGTGGCGTGGGCGCGCTTCATGGCGCCTTCCGTGCCGTGCCGGCCGAGTTCTTCCTCGGCGAGGCCGGTGACGACGATCGGCAGTTCATGGGGCGGCAGGGCGTCGGTGTAGTGCAGCACCGAGGTGACCGGCAGGTTCTCGCAGCCCACCGGGCCGTCGATGACGACCTGCAGGCCCTTGATCGCCGTGAAGACGTAGACCGCGCCCCAGTATCCGCCGGCCCTGTCGTGATCGAGGATGAGCATCAGGCCATCTCCCCGATCGGCTTCTTGGGGCCTTCGATCTTCGGTCCCTGGCGCTTCTGCGGAACGTCCTGCCAGACGCCGGCGGCGTGACCGGTACCGACGCCCTCGAAGAATTCGCGCATCGCGTCGAACCGCGGCTTGTTGCCGAGCGCCGCGTTGATGACGGTGGCGAGCGAGCCCGCGCCGGCAGCACCCATCAGCGGGCGCGCCGAGATCAGGTTGGTGAAGTAGAGCGCCGGAGTCGCCCGCTCCTTGGCGTGCTGCACCACCGGCGTGGTGCCGATGGCGAGATCCGGCTTGAGCGAGTCGAGGGCGTAGAGGTCGTCCTCGAGCGAGGCCCGGTAGCGCACCTCGGTGCCGCGGGATTCGAGCCAGTCGCGATCGGCCTCGGACCAAGGCGTGCGCGGGCAGGCGGTACCCACATACGGGACCTCGGCGCCGCTCTCGACGAGGAGGCGAGCCACCAGCAATTCCGAGCCCTCGTAGCCCGAGAGCGTGATCCGGCCCTTGATCGGCATGGCGGCGAGCGCGCCGCGGATCCCGGGGAGGATCCGGTTCTTGGCCGCCTCGACGGTGGCGCGGGCGACACCGCAGGCCTCGCCGATCCGGTCCAGCCAATCGGCGGTGCCGTCGACACCCACCGGGGCCGAGCCGACGATCGGGCGGCCGGCCGCCTCGAATTCACGGATCGAGGCCGTATAGAAGGGGTGGATCGCCGCCACCGCGGCACAATCCAGGGCGGCGTAGAGCTCGCGCCACTCGCGGGTCGGCACCACCGGCCCGGCGGAAAGGCCCAAAGGCTCCAGAAGCGCGCCGATCACCACCGGATCAGCCGGGAAGACCTCGCCCAGCAGCGCCACGCTCGGGCGCTCGGACCGGCCGCCGCGGGGGGCGGCCACCGGACCCTGCTCGGCCTCATTGCGGGCGACCTTCAGCATGGCGCCGGCCAGCACGTCCTTGGCCTCGGCATGGGTCGGGACGCCGAAGCCCGGCACGTCGATCCCGATCACCCGGACGCCGTCGATCTGCTTCGGCAGCAGCCGCAGCGGGACGCCGGAGGCAGTTGGAACGCACAGGTTGATGACGACGACGGCGTCGTAATCCTCAGGCTTGGCGGTGGCGAAGACCGCCTCGCGGATGTCCTCGAACAGCTTGCCGGTGACCAGCGTCTCGGAATTGAACGGTACGTAGCCGACGCTGCGCCGGGCGCCGTAGAAATGCGACGTGAAGGTCAGACCGTAGACGCAGCAGGCCGAGCCCGACAGGATCGTGGCGGTCCGGCGCATGCGCAGGCCGACCCGGAGCGAGCCGAAAGCCGGGCACATGCTCTGCGGCTGATCGTGCGGGCCCTGCGGATAATCCTCGCGGAGCTGCGCCAGGGTCTCGGACATGCCGGCGGCTTCCGCGGCCGCCACCATCGCGTCCTTGCCGGCGTGGCAGCCGAGGCCGTCGCCCTTGGTGGCGGCGAGGTCGAGGTTGGCCGGAGCCTTGCGGGCCCGCAGATCGGCGATGTCGAGGGAGACGGCCATGCGCGTCAGACCTCGTCGTACACGACTTCGAGGGACGGCTTGGACACGTGGGCGACGCCGCACATGTCCTCGTGGGTCGCCGGGACCAGCACCACGTCGCGGCCGGTGACGTCGCTGGAGAACAGGCCGAGCAGACCGTCCTGCGTGAGCGGCGTCGGCTGGTGCGGCGCGGCGGTGGCGACGTTGGCGGCGAGATCGGAGAACAGGCTGCCCCAGCGGCTCTCCGGCCGGCCAATGATCTCGTAATTGGCGCTCTTGCGGCGGATGTCGTCGTCGGCCGGGATCGAGGCCAGGACCGGGATGCCGGCGGCGTCCGCGAAGGCCTGGGCCTCGCCGGTGCCGTCATCCTTGTTGATCACCAGGCCGCCGACACCGACGTTGCCGCCGAGCTTGCGGAAATATTCGACCGCCGAGCAGACGTTGTTGGCGACGTAGAGCGATTGCAGGTCGTTCGAGCCGACGACGATGACCTTCTGGCACATGTCCCGGGCGATCGGCAGGCCGAAGCCGCCGCAGACCACGTCACCCAGGAAGTCGAGCAGGACGAAGTCGAAGCCCCATTCGTGGAAGCCGAGCTTCTCCAGCAGCTCGAAGCCGTGAATGATGCCGCGTCCGCCGCAGCCGCGCCCGACCTCCGGACCGCCGAGTTCCATGGCGTAAACGCCGTCGCGCTTGAAGCACACATCGCCGATCGCGACCGCCTCGCCGGCGAGCTTCTTCTTGGTCGAGGTCTCGATGATGGTCGGGCAGGCCTTGCCGCCGAACAGCAGCGAGGTCGTGTCGCTCTTCGGGTCGCAGCCGATCAGCAGGACCTTCTTGCCCTGCTGGGCCATCATGTAGCTGAGATTGGCCAGCGTGAACGACTTGCCGATGCCGCCCTTGCCGTAGATCGCGATGATCTGCGTCTCTTTCTTCACCGGCGCGGTCGCGACCGCATCCGGTTCGATCGCCGCTTCGGCGCGGAGCTGGGTCGCTTGATCGAGGGCAGCCTTATCGAGCTGAACGTTCACGCGGCGTCCCTCCAATCGAGGATCATTTTCAGGCAGGCCGGGTCGGTGAAGGCGGTGCGGTAGGCAGCCTCGGCCTCGGTGGCAGCCACGCGGTGCGTGATCAGCCCGTCGAGGGAGAGGCGTCCGCCGTCGATCAGGGCCGTGACGGCCGCCAGATCCGCCGGCTTGAATTCGGCGGAGATCCGGATCCGGGCCTCGCGCATGAAGGCGGGCGGGAAGGCGAAGCTCAGCGGCGCCTCGTAGAACCCGGCGAGCACGATCTCGCCGCCGGGAGCCAGACGGGCGATCAGCGCATCAAGGCCGGAGGCGTCGCCGCTGACATCGGTGATCACCGCGTAGTCGCGCCGGGGATCGCTCTCGGGCGTGAGAACCGTGTAGCCGTGGTCGCCCGCAAGGCGCAGCGGGTTCGTCTCCCACACCGTCGGCGCCGCGCCGGCGACCAGGGTAAGGCGTGCGAGCAGCCGGCCGAGGACGCCGTGCCCGACGATCAGCGGGGTCGCACCGGGCTGGATCCCGCCGAGCGCCCGATAGGCGGTCGCTGCCAGAGCCAGGAGGCAGGCGGTATCGCCCAGCGCCGCATCCACCGGTACGAGCCGAGCGGCCGGCGCGATCAGATGGGAGGCCGCTCCACCGAAGAGGCCGCGCACGGCACCGAAGCAGCGGGCGCCGGGGACGAACACGGTCTGGCCGACCCGGACCGAACCGGCGGCATCGGCCTCCACGACCGTGCCGACGGATTCATAGCCCGGCACCAGGGGGTAGCCCATCCCGGGGAACGGCGGCATGCGCCCTGACCAGAGCAGGCGCTCGGTGCCGGTGCTGATTCCGCTCCAGGTGATCGCGACCACCGCGTCGGACCCGCAGGCAGGCTCCAGCGCGAGCCGCTGGACTGAGAGGTGCTCCGGTCGTTCGAGGATGACGGCCAGCGCATCCATGTCGGAACATTCCACCCTGTTATTTGCGACTCTCGTGGGAACGAAACCGCTGGGTGTCATCCTAGATAGACAGATCTCAGCGTCAAGCGCGACTTACACTCTGGCGCTCGATTTTTGGGCGATGAGCACCCTGGCGAGCAGCGGACGGTGCGTTTTGCGCTCGCGCACGGAGGTGAAGCCCGCAGCGCGGAGCATGGCGTAAAGCTCTTCGGCGCGGCGTGGCCGGCCGGAGCCCATGGCCAGCAGGTAGAGACCGAAATACGCATCCCCGACCGGCTCGGCCCCCGGGGTGCCGGACATCGGCTCGGCCAGAATCAGCCGACCGCCCGGGACCAGGGCCGCATGGGCGGTAACCAGCAGAGCTTGGGCGGGGCGGTCGTCGTGATCGTGGACGATTCGCACCAGCGATATGGCATCGGCGCCCGGCGGCAGCCCGGCATGGAAGTCGCCGCCGCGGCAGGCGATTCGGCCTTCGAGCCCCACGTGCGACAGTCGCGCGGTCGCGCGCTCCGCGACGGCAGGCAGATCGAAGAGCGTCAGGCCGAGATGCCCATGGCGGGCCGCGACCGCTTCGAGGAACGCGCCCTCGCCTCCGCCGACATCCATCAGCTGCCGGGCGCCGGACAGGTCGCAGGCGTCGAGCACGTCTTCGGCGATCATGGCCTGCGAGGCGCCCATCAGCGCGCTGTAGCGGGCATAGGCGTCCGGCTCGGCCGTTTTGCCGGATGCGTAGGGCCAATAGCCCGAAAGCGCGGTTGGCTGGCCCTGACCCCGCAGGAGGCGCACCGGGTCGGCGAGATCGGCGTAGAGGAGCGCGTGGTGCTCGACCATCCCGGCGATCCCGGGGTTTCCGTTGAGGGCGGCACCGAGGTCGGCCAACCCATACCGGTCACCCTTGAGTGCCCGCACCAGTTTCAGCGATTCGGCGGCGCGAAGCAGGCGGCGGGCGTTGTCGGGCGGCAGATCGAGGCGACTCGCCAGCGCATCGAGCGACGCCGGACCCTCGGCCAGGATCGCGAAGAGATCGAGCCGGATGCAGGCGGTCAGAACCTGCGCGTAGACGAAGCCGGCGCACAGGTCGAACAACGCTCGGGTGTTGCGCTGCGCGATGCCGCGGGTCAGCGGAAAGCCCGCGGCCCAGCGCTGAAACCGCGGGTTCGCGACCAGGCGATTGCGCCAGCCAAGCCAGCGCTCGCTCCAGGCCTCCGGGACCGGCGGTGTCGCCCCGGTCCGCGGCAGGGATCCGGCGCTCAGGCTGTCACCGCACGAAGGCTCGCGGGCAGGAAAAGCCGCGCCTGCGCCACGATCTCGGCGGTGAGGGTTGCGGCTCCTGGGCAGTCCGGGATCGCCGCAACGGCTTCGCGGGTCAGTCGGGCGAGGCGATCGAGCGCGCCGCCGGTTCCGAGCAAGACTGCCGCGTTGGGGCGCCCGAGCGTGGCGTCGCGCCCGGCGGGCTTGCCGATCTCCTCCTGGCGGCAAGCGACGTCCCGCAGATCGTCGGCCACCTGATAGGCCTCGCCCAGACACTCGCCGAGTCTGCGCCACGGCTCCGGCTCGGCGCCCGCGGCTGCAGCGCCCGCGACGGTGGCGGCCGCGAACAGCGCGCCGGTCTTGGCCTGCTGATAGTCGCTGAGGCTGACATACGCCTCGGATTCCCACGCCTGCCCGGCGGCAATGCCGGAGGGCGAGCCTGCGGCCCGCCCGAGGAGGCTCACGAGCCGGACGAGCCGCCCCGGATGCGGACCCGCGGCCCGGGCCAGGGTCTCGAAGGCGAGCACGATCAGCGCGTCGCCGGCCAGGACCGCGATCGGTTCGCCGAACGCGACGTGGACCGTGGCTTTCTGCCGGCGCATCGGGGCGTCGTCGAAGCACGGCAGATCGTCGTGGACCAGGGACGCGCAGTGCAGGAGTTCGATGGCCGCCGCCGCAGCGGAAGACCCGGCGGGATCGTCGTCGCCGCAAGCCTGCGCCACGGAGAGGCAGAGCCGGGGTCGGATCCGGTGTCCGCCGGGGAACACGGCGTAGCGGAGCGCCTCGGCCAGCATGGGGGGCGCCCCCGGTGCCTCCGCGTGCGCCACGGCGCGATCCAGCGCCATCTCGATTCGGCGTCCCGACTCCATCGCGGTGCCTCCTTGTTGTGTTGGCTTGTCAGCGACAGGTGTCATTTCTTATTGACACTGCTGGCGCGGCAGATCAATCCCGTTCCGATGCGGAACAGCGGGGCGAGCGTGGCGCAGGAGCGCGTCGTCGTGATCGGGGCCGGGATCGGTGGCTTGGCCGCCGCGCTCCGACTCGCGCAGGCCGGTTTCGCGGTGACCGTCCTGGAACGGGCCGCACAGCCCGGCGGTAAGATGCGCAGCGTTCCGGTCGGGGGCCGCGCCGTCGAGGCCGGGCCGACCGTCTTCACCATGCGGTGGGTGTTCGAGGAGCTGTTCGCCGAGTGTGGGGCGAACTTTGGCGAACGGGTGGCGCTGAGCCCGGCAGACCTCCTCGCCCGGCACGCCTGGAGTCGCGACGAACGTCTCGATCTCTTCGCCGATATCGAAGCCTCGGCGGCGGCCATCGCGGCCTTTGCCGGACCCCGCGAGGCGGACGGCTACCGCCGATTCTGTGCCCGGTCCGCGGAGGTCTACCGCACGCTCGAAGGCCCGTTCATCCGCGACGGGCGGACCAGCCCTGCGGGCCTCGCCCAGCGCGTCGGCCTATCGGGGATCGGCGATCTCTGGCGGATCCAGCCCTTCGCCACCCTGTGGTCGGCGCTCGGCAGCTTCTTCCGCGATCCGCGGCTGCTGCAACTCTTCGGCCGTTATGCCACCTATTGCGGCGCCTCGCCGTTCAGCGCGCCGGCGACCCTGATGCTCGTCGCCCATGTCGAGCAGGCGGGCGTCTGGACCGTGGCGGGGGGCCTGAGCGCCCTGGCGCAATCGGTGGCGGATCTCACCGCGGAGCGGGGCGCCACGTTCCGCTACGGCGCCCATGTCGAGCGGATCGTCACCGAAGGCGGGACGGTCAGCGGCGTCGTTCTGGCCGGCGGCGAACGCATCGCGGCGGACTTGGTCGTCTGCAACGCCGACTGCGCCGCCCTTGGCGCCGGCCTGCTCGGGGCCGATGCGGCGCCGGCCGGGGCGCGGCTGGCGCCGGCCGAGCGCTCGCTGTCGGCCGTGACCTTCTGCGCGGTGGCGGAGCCCCGGGGCTTCCCCCTCGCGCATCACTCGGTGTTCTTCTCGCGGGACTACCGGGCCGAGTTCGACACGATCCTGCGCCGACGCCGCCTGCCCGACGACCCCACGGTCTACGTCTGCGCGCAGGACCGATCGGAGTCCGGCCTCGTGCCAGCGGGACCCGAGCGCCTGCTCCTCCTCGTCAATGCCCCGGCGGATGGCCGGGAACGCCCGCCCACGCCGCCGGAGATCGAAACATGCGCGAAGAACATGCTGCGCCGGCTGGAGGCCTGCGGGCTTCAGCTGGATCTGGCGTCGCCCGTGACGACGACGCCCCGGGAGTTCGAAGCCCTGTTTCCGGGGACGGGGGGGGCGCTCTACGGACGGTCGGCGCAGGGCTGGGCGGCGACGTTCAAGCGGGCCGGCGCCCGTACGGCGATCCCGGGGCTCTATCTGGCGGGGGGCTCGGTCCATCCGGGGCCGGGCGTGCCGATGGCGGCGCAGTCCGGCCGGCTGGCGGCGGCGGCGATCTTGGACGACCGCGATTCGACGGCCCGGTCGCGCGGGGCGGCTACGCGTGGTGGTACGTCGATGCGGTGAGCGACGACGGCCGACAGGGCCTCACGATCATCGCGTTCATCGGCAGCGTGTTCTCACCCTACTATGCCTGGAGCGCCGAACGGGACCCGTTCGCGCATTGCGCCATGAACGTCGTGCTCTATGGCGAGCGCAGCCGTTTCGCCATGACGGAGCGCCGCGCCGACAGCCTCTCGCGGGACGCCGACCAAATCGCCATCGGGCCGAGCGCCATGCACTGGGACGGCACGGCGCTGACCGTTCGGATCGACGAGCGCGGGTCGCCCCTGCCCCATCGGCTGCGCGGCACGGTCCGGCTGGAGCCGCCGGGCTTCACCGCCGGCCCGTTCCACCTCGATCGCGCCGGACGCCATCGTTGGTGGCCGATGGCCCCGTCCTCGCGGGTCGAAGTCGCGTTCGATCAACCCGGACTGCGCTGGACGGGCACCGCCTATTTCGACACCAACGACGGCGACGAGGCTCTGGAGGATGCGTTCACCCGCTGGACGTGGTGCCGGGCCGACCTGCCGGACGGCGCCGCGATCCTGTACGACGTGCAGCACCGGGATGGCGGCGGCCAGAACCTGTCGCTGCGCTTCAACCGGGACGGCAGCCGCCGCGAGATCCGCCCGCCGACGGAAGCACGCCTGCCGCCGACGCGCCTCTGGCGGATGAACCGCGAGACCCGCAGCGACGACGGCCGCGCCCGCGTCCTCACCACCTACGAGAACACGCCGTTCTACGCCCGCTCCCTGCTGGCCTCGACGCTCGGCGGCGAGCCGGTGCGCGCGATGCACGAGAGCCTGTCGCTCGACCGGTTCCGCAACCCGCTCGTGCGGTTGATGCTGCCGTTCCGGATGCCGAGACCGCCGATCCGGCCGGTCGACCCAGGATCGCGTCCCATCGGGCGCACGTAACGCCGGACGACGCGAAGGTTCAGCGGCGAACGGATCGGGTCACTCACCTGCAACGACACTGGTGCCACGCCGTGCGACGGCGCTGTTTACCGTCCGGCCCCGCTTGTGCGAGAGGGCGTCGGCTGCGATCCTCGCGCCTTCAACTGAGGCGGTCACCGGAATGCGAGAGGACGAGGCGTCATCGGGCCCACGCGTTCTCATCTACAGCCACGACACGTTCGGGCTCGGCCATCTGCGCCGTTCACGGGCGATCGCCAACGCGATCGTGTCGGGTGACGTCCGGGCCCGGGCGGTGATCGTGTCGGGGTCGCCGGTGATCGACCGCTTCGCTTTCGCGCCCGGCGTGCGGACGGTCCGGCTGCCCCCGGTCGTCAAGTTCCTCGACGGGGGCTATGGCAGCCGCGACGCCGCCGTGCCCCTCGATCGGACGGTGGCGTTGCGGACCGACATCATCACCCGCACCTGCGCGGCTTTCGCGCCCGACATGATCGTCGTCGACAAGGAGCCGGCCGGCTTCCACGGGGAGTTGCTGCCGACCCTCGAATGGGCCTTCGAGCGGGGGATCCGTCTGGTTCTCGGCCTGCGCGACGTGCTGGACGAAGCCGACCGCCTCGTTCCCGAATGGGAGCGCAAGGGTGCGGTCGACACGATGGCGCGCTTCTATGACGAGATCTGGGTGTATGGTCTGAGCCGCATCCACGCGCCCCTGGCGGCGCTGCCGATGGAGGCTGAGACCGCCACGCGGATTGCCGAGCGGTTGACCTATACGGGCTATCTGCGCCGCGACTTGCCGGAGCGGCGGCCCGGACGCGCGGAGCCCGCCATGGCG
Source organism: Methylobacterium sp. E-065 (assembly GCF_022829605.1). GTDB lineage: Bacteria > Pseudomonadota > Alphaproteobacteria > Rhizobiales > Beijerinckiaceae > Methylobacterium. The sequence continues at coordinate 178,701 of NZ_JAKSYD010000100.1, forward strand.
AAGGGGCCGTTCATCCTCGTCACAGCGGGCGGCGGCGGGGACGGAGCCGCGCTGACCGACTGGGTCATCGCCGCCTACGAGGCCGATTCCGGCATCCCCCTGCCTGCGCTCATCGCCTTCGGCCCGTTCCTGGATGACGCGGCCCGCAGCGGTTTCGACGCACGCATCCGCGGGCTCGACGGGCGGGTCTCCGCGATCACCTTCGACAGCGAGATCGAGTTCCTGATGAGCAAGGCGGCCGGCGTGGTCGCCATGGGCGGCTACAACACGTTCTGCGAGATCCTGTCGTTTGATCGCCGGGCGATCCTCGTGCCGCGCACCGAGCCGCGCCGGGAGCAGGCGATCCGCGCGCTGGCGGCCGAAGGCCTGGGGCTCGTCCGTGTCCTGATGGAGGAAGACGGGCGGGAGCCGGAGCGCATGGCGGCCGCGTTGCGCGCACTGCCGGACCAGACCGAACCCTCGCGAGTCCTGGTCCCGGGCCTGCTCGGCGGGCTCGAAGCCGTGGCGCGCCGGGTCCGGGCGCTTGCCGGTTCAGGCGTTGGGCACCACCGCGTGCGGGCCTACTCGTGACCGAGCGGCGGATCGCCGTGGTCCTGAAGGGCTATCCACGGCTGTCCGAAACCTTCATCGCCCAGGAGATCCTGGCCCTGGAGCGGCGTGGGTTGCCTCTGGAAATCTGGTCGCTCCGTCGACCGACCGACCGGTTCCACCACCCGATGCACGCGCAGATCCGCGCGCCGGTCTCCTACCTGCCCGAATACCTGCACACGGCGCCGCTGCGCGTGCTCCGCGGCGCCATGGCCGCGCTGCGGCGGCCGCGCCTGCCCACGCTCCTGGCGCTCTTCGCCCGCGATTTCCGGCGCGACCCGACGGCCTCGCGCCTGCGCCGCTTCGGCCAGGCGCTGGTGCTGGCCCGGGAGCTGCCCGCCGCCGTCGGGCATATCCATGTGCATTTCCTGCACACGCCCGCCAGCGTCGCCCGCTACGCCGCCCTGCTGACGGGGCGCGGCTGGAGCTTCTCCGCCCACGCCAAGGACATCTGGACCACGCCGGACTGGGAGCTGACCGAGAAGCTGCACGACGCCCGCTGGGGCGTGACCTGCACCCGCGACGGCCAGAGGCGCCTCGACGGGCTGGCACCGGGGCGGACCTTGCTCGCCTATCACGGGCTCGATCTCGAGCGCTTTCCCCCGGCACCGGACCGGAATGACCGGCGCGACGGCACCGACGCGGCCAAGCCGCTGCGGCTCCTCTGCGTCGGGCGACTCGTGGCCAAGAAAGGGCACAACGACCTGATCGCCGCCCTCGCCGGCCTGCCTGCAACCCTGCATTGGCAGCTCGACCTGATCGGCGGCGGTGAGTTGCGCGGCGCGCTCGAAGCGGACGTGCGCGAACGGGGCCTCGCCGGACGGGTGAACTTCCGCGGCGCCCTGGCCCAACCCGAGGTGATCGCGGCGATGCGCGCGGCCGATCTGTTCGTGCTGCCGACCAAGCCAGGCCCCGGCGGCGACCGTGACGGTTTGCCGAACGTCTTGATGGAGGCCGCCAGCCAGGCCCTTCCGATCCTCGCGACGGCCTTCGGCGGCACGCCGGAATTCATCGCCGACGAGGTCCATGGCATTCTGGTCCAGCCCGGCAAGCCTGCGGCCCTGATCGCGGCCCTGATCCGTCTGGCGGGGGATCCGGACCTCAGACTCCGCCTCGGCGCGGCGGCGCGCGCCCGGCTGGTCGAGGATTTCTCGGAGGAGAGTGCCGTATCGCTGATCGCCGGCCGGCTGCGGGGTTCGGCCGGAGCGGGCGCATCCGCGATCGACAGCGCCCCGGAGGGCTCGCCGTGCGCGTCCTGATCGCGGTCACGCATCTCCTCGGCGCCGGGCATCTCACCCGCGCCGCCGCCCTGGCCCGGTCGTTCGTGGCGGCCGGTCACGAGGTGATGCTGATCTCCGGCGGGGTCCCGGCTCCCCTGGTGCGCCTCGATGGGGTGCGGCTCGTCCAATTGCCGGCGTTACGCATCGTCGGCACCGCGTTCGCGACGCTGTTGAAGCCCGACGGGGAGCCCGCGGATGCGGCGTGGTTAGCGCACCGCCGCAGGCTGATGATCGAAGCGCTGGAGACCTTCGCGCCCGATGCCGTGCTGACCGAGCTGTTCCCCTTCGGCCGGCGGGCCCTGGCGGCGGAGTACATGGCGCTGGTCGAGGCGGCACATGCCCGGGTGCCCCGTCCCCTGGTGCTCGCCTCCGTGCGCGATATCCTCGTCGCCACCACGCGGCCGGAGCGGATCGCGCAGGCCCATGCCCGCGTCGCCACCCTCTACGATGCCGTGTTGGTCCACGGCGATCCGGCGCTGGTGCCGCTCGAAGCCTCCTGGCCGCTCGACGCCGCGACGGCCGGCACGCTGCGCTATACGGGCTATGTGGACGAGGGGACGCGCCCCGTACCGGCTGCGGAACGTGCCGGAATCCTGGTCGCCGCGGGATCCGGACCGGCCGGGCTACTTTTGCTGCGCATCGCCGCCGACGCGGCCCGGCAGCGGCCGGATCTCGGCTGGCGGATCCTGGCCGGCCACGGCGTACCGGACTCCGCCCTGCGGGAAATCGGACTTGGACTTCCGGATGGTGTCCTCGGCCGTGCCCGGGCGGATTACCGGACCCTGCTGACCGGTGCCGCCGTGTCGGTCAGCCAATGCGGCTACAACACCGCGACCGATCTTCTCGCGACGGGGACGCCCGCTGTCCTCGTCCCGTTCGAGGCGGGTGGCGAGACCGAGCAACGCCTGCGCGCGGAGCATCTCGCCGCGCACGGCCTCGCCCGGGTCCTGCCGGAGGCGGAATTGAGCACCCCGGCGCTGCTTCAGGCGGTGGACGCGCAGCGTGCGGCGCCCCGGCCCGGTTCGCATGGGTTCGATCTCAGCGGGGCCGCGCGCTCTGTCGAAATCGTCGTGGCGCTTCATGCGGACCGCCGCGGTGGACGCCGCGTCCCTGCCGCTGACACGATCTCCGCGGCTGCGGATGGCGATTCCGCGCAGACGAGCCTGATCCAGCAGAAGCGTGACGGCCGAGCATCATCGGATAGCGCGGGTGCGACGCGCCCCCTCTCCCGTGCGGGAGAGGGTTGGGGTGAGGGACGAGAAGGTCCAGGATCGAGCATGGACGTGACGCGCAGTGAGGCCGCGCCTCACCTGGCTGCGCATTCGTCCTGGCGCATGCTGCATCAGGCCCTCGACGCAGCCAGCGCCTGCGGCCGCACCATTCCGTTTCTCTGGCGCGACGACGATGCGGTCACGGCGACGCCCGCACTCGACCGGCTGCTTGTACTGGCCGAGGCGCACAACGCCCCGCTCCTGCTCGCTGCCATCCCAGCCGGTATCGAGCCGACCCTGGGGCGTCGCCTCAAAACGGCGCCGGAGGTCACCGTCGCGGTCCACGGCCTCGCGCACCGCAACCACGCACCGCTCGGCACGAAGGCCGCGGAATTCGGCCCTGGTCGACCGCTCTCTGCCCTTGTGGCGGATGCGGCCGCCGGGCTCCGGATCGCGCGGGCGCGCGTAGCGGAGTTCCAGCTGCTCCCGGTCTTCGTTCCGCCCTGGAACCGCCTCGCGCCGGCGCTGGCCTCCGCCCTTCCGGAGCTCGGCTATCGCGGCCTGTCGGCCATCCCGGGGGCGCCGATCCCCGGTCTCCGCCGCATCGACGCCACGCTCGATCCGATCGACTGGCGCGGCTCGCGCTCCCTGCGCGACATCGAGACGATGCTCACCGCCCTCGCCGACGACATCACGCAGAGACCCGAACGCCCGATCGTCCTGCTGACCCACCATCTAGGGCAGGATGCAGCTGTCTGGAGCTTTATTGAGCAGCTGCTTGTCGTGCTCCTCAAGCATCCGGCGATCGAGAGGCTGCATCCGCGGCGTGCTTTCGACAGTGCCGCAATGGACAGGCGGGGTACGCCGCCCCATCATCCGGGTCTCCAGAGCGCGGGGACCGTTTGAGCGCACTTCTGTCCATCCGCGATCTTGCCGTCGCGTTCCGAGCCGAGCCGAAACCGTTCGAGGCGCTGCACGGCCTGTCCCTCGACGTGAAGCGCGGGCGGACCCTGGCGCTCGTCGGCGAATCCGGCTCGGGCAAGTCGGTGACCGCGCAGGCGATCCTGCGCATCCTCCCGCCCTCCGCCGCCATCACCCGCGGCCAGATCCTGTTCCGCGACGGCGGCTCGGATGTCGACATCGCGCGGCTTCCCTCCGAGGGCCCGGCGATGCGGGCGATCCGCGGCCAGCGCATCGCGATGATCTTTCAGGAGCCGATGACCTGCCTCTCGCCGCTCCACACGATCGGGGACCAGATCGGCGAGGCCCTGCGCATCCACACCGGCGCCGACCGGCGGGAGGCCGATGCGCGCACGCAGGAGGCCCTCGCCCGCGTGGGCTTTCCGGATCCGCAGCGCGCCCTTCGCACCTATCCGTTCGAGCTGTCGGGCGGCCTGCGTCAGCGCGCGATGATCGCCATGGCGCTGATCCTGAAGCCGGCGCTGCTGGTCGCCGATGAGCCGACCACGGCGCTCGACGTCACCACCCAGGCTCAGATCCTCGCCCTGCTGACCCGGCTCCAGGAGGAGACCGGGATGGCGATCCTGCTGATCACCCACGATCTTGGGGTCGTCGCCAACGTCGCCCACGACGTGGCGGTGCTCTATCGCGGGCGGCTGGTCGAATCCGGCCCGCGCGAGGCGGTGATGCGTGCCCCCGGCCACGCCTATCTGCGGGCGCTGCTTCACGCCGTGCCCCGGTTCGACATGGCGCCGGGCGAGCGCCTGACCCCGATCCGCCCGGCGAAGGCCGAGATCCCGCCGGTGCAGGCACGCGCGCCGCTGGCCGGGCCGATCCTTCAGGTCGAGCGGGTGAGCAAGACCTTCACGCTGCGCTCCGGCCGAATCTGGCAGAAGCCGCGGTACGTCCACGCCGTCTCCGATGTGTCGCTCAGCCTCTCGGCGGGCCAGACGCTCGGCCTCGTCGGCGAATCGGGATCGGGCAAGACGACGGTCTCGAAGATGATCATGCGGGCGCTCGCGCCCGATTCCGGCCGGATCCTGTTCGACGACGGCGCCGGCCCGCGGGACGTCCACGCCTTGAGCGGCAACGCCCTGTTCGCCTACCGGCGCACGGTCCAGTTCGTGTTTCAGGACCCCTACGCCTCCCTCGATCCGCGCATGACCGTGCGCCAGATCCTGTGCGAGCCGATGGAGATCCACGGCGTCCCGGGCGCGGAGCGCAAGGATCGGTGCCGCGCCCTGATGGCCATGGTCGGCCTGGAGCCGAACGGCCTCAACCGCTACCCGCACGCCTTCTCGGGCGGGCAGCGCCAGCGCATCGGCATCGCCCGGGCGCTGGCCGTGCAGCCGCGGCTCCTCGTGCTCGACGAGCCGGTCTCGGCGCTCGACGTGTCGGTGCAGGCGCAGATCCTGAACCTGCTCAAGGATCTCCAGGCGGCTTTGGGGCTGTCCTACCTGATCGTTTCTCACAACCTGGCGGTGATCGACTATATGGCTGACACGATCAGCGTGATGTGCCGGGGGCGGATCGTCGAGGAGGCCCCCCGGGCCGCCCTGTTCCGCCAGCCGGTCCATCCCTACACGCAGGCGCTGCTGGCCGCCGTGCCCGATCCGAGCCTGGATCACCCGCTCGATTTCGCGGCCGTGGCGTCCGACCGGAACGATCCGACGCGCTGGGAGGCGCCCTATCGGCTGAAGCCCGAGGAGGCGGGCACGATGCGCGCCATCGAGGCCGGCCACCGTGTCCGCTTCGGCGGTGCGGCCGAAGCGGTGGCCGCATGAGCCAGATGCGTCCCCCGGTCGTGTTGGAACGCCTGCGCCGGAAGGTGCTCGGCCCTCTGTTCGACCGGCTCGGCTACGACCTCGTGCCCGCCGCCCCCGATTGGAGCCACCGGCCGACCTCCGCGCGCGAGGTGGCGACGCTGCTCGAATCGGCGGCCGTGATCCTGGAGCGCGACCTCGCGGCGGCCGGGCTGACGCCCGACGGCGCCGTCCTCGATCAGGTCCGCACCTTCTGGTCGCTGATCCCGACCGCGCCCGTCCGTCAGCGGCGGGGCGGCAGCGGCTTCAACGGGGCGCTGCAGCTTTACGTGGCGATGCGGGCCCTGAGACCCGCCTTCGTCATCGAATCGGGGGTGTTCCGCGGGCTGACCACCTGGGTAATCCGGCAGGCCTGCCCGGAGGCCCGGATCTTCTGCCACGATCCCGATCTGTCCGGGCTTCAATACCGCGACCCACAGGCCCGCTACAGCACCGCCGACTGGTCGACCGCCGATTGGTCGATGCTCGACCCGGCCTCCACGGTGGCGTTCTTCGACGACCACGTCGCGCAGGGGCGTCGGGTCGTGGAGGCGCAGGCCCGCGGCCTGACCCGCCTGCTGTTCGACGACGACGCGGCCGGCCACCGGATCCACGCCCATGGCGGCCCCGCGCACCCGACCATCGCGATGATCACCGGCCCCGAGCTCAGCCCGGAGCCGATCCGCTGGACCCGCAACGGACGCCAGTTCGAGCAACCGGCGGATGATGCGCTGGTGAGGCAGGCGGCGAGCCTGATCGTCCGGTCCCACGCTTTCGATGACCTGCATCGGGCCACCGGCTACTCGCCGGCGCGGCTGACCGCGGTGACGTTGCGGGGTGGGCCATGAGCTGGTCGGACATCCACGCTGACGACACGGCTTCAGGCACGGACGCGAGTCCCCTCTCCCGTCCGGGTGAGGGACAGGGTGAGGGATCAGGTCTTTCAGGACCAGGCGCGCCCTGTCGGCGCATCGATCGCGTGCTCCATCCGGAGAGTTCTCGTCCCTCACTCCAACCCTCTCCCGCACGGGAGAGGGGGCCGGTCGCGCTCGATGATTCGCGTCGGTGCGTACCGGAGACGCTCAAAGGATCAAGCTTCGATGGGCGACGGTACGATATCGTCTCCCGCCGCGCCCTCCTCGCCGGCCTCGGCGCCACACTCGTCTGGTCGCGCGCGCCGCTCACAGCCTTCGCCGACACCCCGCCGGCCGAAGCCCCTGCCCCACCGACCGCCCCCCTGGTGGTCGATCTCGCCGCCCATGACCGGCGGCTCGGCACGGCCGGTGGTACGATCCGGACCCTGATCGCCAAGGCGCGGGACGTCCGCTACCTCTCGGTCTACGGCTACACGCGCCTGGTCGGCTACGATGCCGACCTGAACCTCCGGCCGGACGTGCTGGAGCGCGTCGATGTCGAGGGCGGGCGCTTCACCTTCACCCTCCGCAAGGGCCATCGCTGGTCGGACGGGCATCCGTTCACCACCGAGGATTTCCGCTACTACTGGGAGGACATCGCCAACGAGAAGGCGCTGAGTCCGGACGGGCCGCCGGCCTTCTTCCGGATCGAGGGCAAGCTGCCCCAGGTCGAGGTGGTGGATCCGGTCACGATCCGCTTCAGCTGGGACCGGCCGAACCCGCTGTTCCTGCCCGCCCTGGCGGCGCCGCGGGATCCGCTGATCTACCGCCCGTCGCACTATCTCAAGCCGGTCCATGCCCGCTACATCGGGCAGGAGGCCGCCGACGCGAAGGCCAAGGCGCTCAAACTCCGCAGCTGGGCCGCCCTGCACAACCGCATGGACGACAATTACGAGCTCAGCAATCCGGACTGCCCGACCCTGCAGGGCTGGGTGCCGCGGACCCGCTCACCCGCCACGCGGTTCCGCTTCGAGCGCAACCGAAGCTACCACCGGGTCGACCCGGCCGGCACCCAGCTGCCCTATGTCGATGCGATCGTCATGGACGTGGCCTCGCAGGGTCTGCTGGTCGCCAAGACCAATGCCGGCGAGGCGGACCTGATGTTCCGCGGCCTGTCGATGCCCGACATCCCGAGCCTCAAGGAGGGCGAGGCGACGCACCGCTACCGCACCAACCTGTGGCCGGTGGCGCGCGGCTCGGAATTCGCCCTGTACCCAAACATGACCACCCACGATCCGGTCTGGCGCCAGCTCAACCGCGACGTGCGCTACCGCCATGCCCTGTCGCTGGCGATCGACCGACGGACGCTCAACAACACGCTGCTGTTCGGGCTCGGCACCGAGGGCAACGACACGATCGTGTCGGACAGCCCGCTGTTCGAGCCGGAGATGCGGAGCCTCAACGCCGGCTACGACCCGGCCGCGGCCGCCAAGCTTTTGGACACCCTTGGGCTGACCGGCCGGGACGGTTCCGGTACCCGTCTCCTGCCCGACGGGCGCCCGCTGGAGATCGTCGTGGAGAGCGACGGCGAGGCCGAGATGGTGCTCGACGCGCTGCTGCTCATCACCGAGTTCTGGCGCGAGGTCGGGATCCGTCTGGTTACCAAGCCGCAGGAGCGCACCAACCTGCACCGGCGCTCCATCGCCGGCATGACCGTGATGGTGGCCGCCCAAGGGCTCGACCTCGCGGTCCCGACCGCGATCATGCCGCCGACCGAGCTGAGCCCGGCGCAGCCGGAGCATTATTCCTGGCCGCTCTGGAGCATGAACGTCGAGAGCCGCGGCAAGAGCGGGGAACCCTGCGACATCCCGGAGGTGCAGCGCCTGATCGAGCTCGACCGCCAGTGGCGCGACACCGACGATGTGGCCAAACAGGCCGCGATCTGGCGCGAGATGCTGATGAACCACGCGCACAACACCTGGGTGATCGGCACCGTGGCGGGGGCGCTGCAGCCCGTGGTGGGCGCCGATCGCCTGGTCAATTTGCCGAAGCGCGCCCTCTATTCCTGGGATCCCACGGCCCTGATCGGCGTGCAGCGCCTCGACGAGCTGTTCTGGGATCAGACCGCCGACAAGCGCGTGGAGGCTCGGTGATCACCGTCATCCTCCGCCGCATCCTCACCATGGCGGCGACGCTACTGGTGATTTCGGCGCTCGTCTTCATCATCATCAAGCTGCCGCCGGGCGATTATCTTTCCAACAGAATCATGGAATTGCGCGCCACCGGCGACGCGACTTCGGTGGCGAAGGCCGAATTGCTGATCCAGCAATACGGGCTCGATCGGCCGGTCTGGCAGCAGTACCTGATGTGGATCGGAGTCATGCCCGGTTCGGTGGGCTTCTCGGGGCTGCTCCAGGGCGATTGGGGCTGGTCGTTCGAGTACGACAAGCCGGTGGCGGACGTCGTCGGCGACGCCCTGTGGCTGACGCTGCTGATCAACCTGACCGCGGTCGTGTTCGTCCACCTCGTGGCAATTCCGGCCGCGATCTACTCGGCAACGCACCGCAACACGTTCGGCGACGCGGTGGTGACCCTGCTGGGCTATGTCGGCCTCGCTGTGCCCGGCTTCCTGCTGGCGCTGATCCTGCTGTTCTATGCCAATCGCTGGTTCGGCCTGTCGATCGGCGGCCTCTACGATTCGGCGCTCACCAGCCAGCCCTGGACCTGGGAGAAGATCCGCTCGCTGCTGGGCCATCTGGTCGTGCCGACCCTGGTGATCGGGCTCGGCGGGACGGCGGCGATGATCCGGCGCATGCGCGCCAACCTGCTGGACGAGCTTGCCAAACCCTACACGGTCACCGCCCGCGCCAAGGGCCTGCCGCCCCTGAAGGCCCTGCTGAAATATCCGTTCCGGATGTCGCTGAACCCGTTCGTGGCAGATATCGGCAATCTGCTGCCGCATCTCGTCTCCGGCTCGGTGCTGGTCTCGCTGGTGCTGAGCCTTCCGACGGTCGGTCCGCTGCTCCTCGAAGCCCTACGCAGCCAGGATCAGTTCATGGCCGGCTTCATCCTGATGTTCGTCGCTTCCCTCACGCTCGTCGGGATGCTGATCTCCGACCTGACTCTGGTCTGGCTCGATCCGCGCATCCGCATGGGGCTGCGATGACGGACGCGATCCCCGCCGACCGCCACTTCGTCGACCCGGCGCCCTTCGAGCCGGATGCCGGTCCTGAAGGCCTCGCTAAGAGCGCCTCAGCATGGCGGCTGATCGTCCGAAAATTCCTGCGTCATCGCCTCGCGGTGGCTTCGGCCGTGATCCTGCTGGCGCTCTACGCGATCGTGCCGTTCGTCGAAGTGCTGGCACCCTACGGTCAGGCTCGGCGCAACGGCGACTTCCTGTACGCACCGCCCCAGGGCGTCCACCTGTTCCATGAGGGCCGGTTCGTCGGGCCGTTCGTTTATCCTTACCGGGCGCATCTCGACCTCGCCACGTTCCGCCGGGACTACAAGGTCGATACGGCGGCCCCGCAGCCGCTGCGCTTCCTGTGCCGGGGCGACGGGTACGACTGGCTCGGGCTTGTCCATACCGACCTGCACGTCGTCTGCCCGCCGGAGAACGGCACCCTGTTCCTGCTCGGCACCGACAAGTTGGGACGCGACCTGTTCTCCCGCCTGATTTACGGGGCGCGGATCTCGCTCACGATCGGCCTCGTCGGCGTGGCGATCTCCTTCGCGCTGGGGCTCTTCTTCGGCGGCATCGCGGGCTATTTCGGCGGCATCGTCGATGCCGGGGTGCAGCGGCTGATCGAGGTTGTGCGCTCCCTGCCCGAATTGCCGCTCTGGCTCGCGCTCTCGGCGGCCCTGCCGCCGAACTGGAGCCCGCTCCTGATCTTCTTCGGCATCACGGTGATTCTGGGACTTCTTGACTGGCCCGGCCTCGCCCGGGCGGTGCGTGGCAAGCTCCTGGCCCTGCGGGAGGAGGATTTCGTCCAGGCCGCGGAGCTGATGGGCGCCTCGCCGACTCGGGTGATCGGCCGGCACCTCATCCCGAACTTCATGAGCCACCTGATCGCCTCGGCGACCCTGTCGATCCCCACCATGATCCTCGGCGAGACCGCCCTCTCCTTCCTGGGGCTCGGCTTGCGACCGCCGGTGACGAGTTGGGGCGTGCTTCTCAACGAGGCGCAGAATCTGGCGGCCGTGCAGCTCTATCCATGGCTGCTCGCGCCGGTACTGCCGGTGCTGGTGACGGTGCTGGCCTTCAACTTCCTGGGCGATGGGCTGCGAGACGCGGCCGATCCGTATCATTGAAGGTGCGGGGTCGCCGCCCTCACCCCGCCAACGGCAGCGGCGCAATCCGCGCCGGCGCAGCGGCGCCTTTGCGCTCTAGCAGGCCCGGCGGCGGCACGGGCGCCTCGATGGTGCAGACCACGCCGGACGGCTCGTAGTTCAGCGTCACCGCGCCGGCCAGTTCGCGAGCCAAGCTGCGCTCGATCAGCCGTGAGCCGAAGCCTGTGCGGGTCGGCTTCTTGACCGGTGGCCCGCCGCGTTCCGACCAGCGGAGGTACAGAAGCGTCTCGTCTTCGCGCCGAACCGTCCACGCAATGTCCACCATGCCGCCATCGGCCGAGAGCGCGCCGTACTTCACCGCGTTGGTGCCCAGTTCGTGCAGCGCCATGGCGATCGACAGGGCGAGCCGCGGTGCCAGCCGCAGGGGCGGTCCGGTGACCCGGAACCGCGAGGCGCGGCCATCGCCGGATTCAAGCGGCCGGATCGCGTCCGCCACCACCGCCGACAGTTCGGCGCCTTCCCAACTCTCGCGGGTGAGCACGTCGTGGACCCGGGCCAGTGCCAGCAAACGCGCCTCGAAGGCGGCACGCGCGGCATCGGCCTCCGCGCCTTCGAGCCCGCGCAGGGACTGCACGGCGATCGACTGAACCGTGGCCAGGGTGTTCTTCACCCGGTGATTGAGTTCGTGGATCAGGAGCAGCAGGTGCTCCTCGGCGTTCTTGGCGTCGGTGATGTCGATGTTGCAGCCGGTATAGCCGAGGAAGTTTTGATCGTCGTCGAGGCGTGGCACGCCCTCGCAGCGCAGCCAGCGCGCGATCCGATCCCGGTCGAGCACGCGCACCTCGAGGCGGAACGGCACCCGCGCGTCGAACGCCTCCGAGAAGGCTGCGCGAAACGCTTCGAGATCATCCGGATGGATGATCCGCGCCCAACCCTCTTCGGCGAGTCTCGCCGCCCTGATCCCGAACATGTGCTCGAAATGCAGATTGGCGAAGCTCACCGCGCCGGTCTCGTCCGTCATCCAGATCAGGGCCGGCGCCGAATCGGCCATGTGTCGAAACCGGGCTTCGCTCTCGCTGAGCGCCGTCAGGCCCCGCCGCGTCTCGGCCAGCGCAAGGTCGCGCTCCTCCTCGCGGGTGCGCAGCCGGAGCGAGGCCTCGGACAGGACGAGGGCAAGGCGCTGGATCTCGTGGACCGGCGAGGAGATGCGCGGAATCGCCTCCCCGCGTGCCAGCGCGGGCCCTGTGGCCGCCAGCAGCCTCAGCGGGCGGGAAACCCGCGACCACAGATTCACGGCCAGCAGTGAGGACGTCGCGAGCACCAACAGGCCGAAACCCGCGAAGGCCCAGACCCAGCGGCGGACGCGTGCATCGACCAGAGCCTGGGGGATACTGGTGGCGACCATCCAGCCGGTGAGACGAGAGCGGGCCTCGATCACCACGACCGGCTTGTGCTGTCGGTCCTGGCCCTCCCAGACCCCCGGTGTCGCGGATTGGACCTGCCGGAGGCTCGCGAGCCGCGGACGGCCCACCACCGCATCGGGATCGGGCAGGCGCGCCAGCACGATGCCGTTGCGGTCGCTGATGCCCGTCGTCCAGCCCGGCACGACCTCACGCGACAGGATGCCCTGAAGGCGGGACAGCGGGACGGTGAAGCTCAGGATGTATCCGACTTCACCGTCGATCATCACGGGCACGCCGACCGCGTAGGACGCTTCGTTCGCGGAGGGACCCGGCACGAAGCCGCTCACCATGGCGCGCTGCGTGCCCTTCGACAGCTCCTGATCGAAGGGCAGCGCCACGACCGGCAGCGGCGCACCACGCGGCACGCCGGTATTGACCATCTCCTGGCCGTTCGGCCGCCTGAGCAGGACATCGAGATCGATGGACTCGCGAACGAGCCGGGCCTGCGCATCGAAGGCTTCGAAATCGCCCTGGCGAATCCGCGGCGACGTGGCGAGCGTCTGTAGCACCGAGACGAGACCCGCCGTATCGCGATCCAGCGACAGGCCGATGCCGCGCACGTTCTCACGCGCATCCTGCTCGAAGCGCGCCCGTTCGGCCGACGCGTAGCGCATCAACAGAATGCCGGTGAACAGGAGGCCCGGCCCGATCAGTGCCACGACGAGGGCGATCAGATAGACCTGCGTCGAGAAGCCGTTGCCGGCGAAACGGTGAAGCCGCCGCGACAGCCAAGACCGGCGTGCGGGGATCACCGCCGGGACGTCGCCGCCCCCGGCTTGCCGCTCCGGCCTCAAGCGGGGCCCGCCCCCGGCCTGCGGTGCCCCGCGGGCTCCTCGCCGTTCCCTCGCCTCATGGCCGGTCGATATGGCCGAGATCGCGCGCCGGGTCGAGGTGGTCTCGCACCCGCTGTTTAAGCGCCTTCACGTCGGGGAAGCCGCCATCGCGCACCCGCTCCCACACCAAAGCCGTGCCGATCTCGATCCGGAACGCGCCGCCTGAGGCCGGGATCAACGCGACCTCCCCGAGATCGTCGCGGAAGGTGGAAAGAAGCTCCTGCGCCATCCAGGCGGACCGCAGCAGCCAGTTGCATTGCGTGCAGTAGGTGATCGCCACGCGCGGGCGTTGCGCCCGGCCCGCGCTGTCCGACGTCACGTCGCTACCGGGATTCACGCCCGCTGGCTCCTCGTGCATCCCCGCACAGCGCACCGGGGCGGCGAACTTGTCAACCATGGGACGCGGAAGAACCTGCGCCGTCGGCGTTGCCGGGGCGGTGTCGGTGTTGTCGTGAGCGGCCTACGCGTCATGGGTATCGTGACAGGTTCTGCACGTTTCACGGGTTTGAATAGATAGTGGCTAGGACGAGGGTCACCTTTTCTGGACGCAGTGGCGAGCGCTGGCTCAAAGCTCGCTCTCTCCGATCGATTGCGGCCACCGGTCATGCGCAAGAACATCGCGAACCGCGCTTGACGTTCCGGCCCACCGCGCCCTAGAAGGCCCGCCACCGGTTCGCGGCGCTGGAGAGGCGCGGCCGACACGTCTGCCTTGACGCCGGTACGGACGGTTAGCACAGCGGTAGTGCGTTCCCTTCACACGGGAAAGGTCGCAGGTTCGATCCCTGCACCGTCCACCATCTCCCCCCAAAGCTCTGACAAACATGTCGGTTTGCCACCCGTAAGGCCCGTGCTAAGGCCGGATCATCGGCGAATGCACAAGCTTGGACCCGGCCCGAACCGGGTCGCAGGTTACCGGCAGGGGAAGGGCGGAAACAGCGATGAAGGATATCCTCGACAAGCTCGAAGAGCGCCGGGCGCAGGCTCGTCTCGGCGGTGGTGAGAGGCGCGTCGAGGCGCAGCACAAACGTGGCAAGCTCACCGCCCGGGAGCGCATCGACCTCCTCCTCGACCATGGGTCGTTCGAGGAATTCGACATGTTCGTGCAGCACCGCTCCACGGATTTTGGCATGGAAAGCCAGAAGATCCCGGGCGACGGCGTGGTGACCGGCTGGGGCACGATCAACGGCCGGACCGTCTTCCTGTTCTCCAAGGACTTCACGGTGTTCGGCGGCTCCCTGTCGGAGGCGCACGCGCAGAAGATCGTGAAGGTCCAGGACATGGCGCTGAAGATGCGCGCCCCGATCATCGGCATCTTCGATGCCGGCGGCGCACGCATCCAGGAGGGTGTCGCGGCGCTCGGCGGCTACGGCGAGGTGTTCCGCCGCAACGTCATGGCCTCCGGCGTCATTCCGCAGATCTCGGTGATCATGGGCCCGTGCGCGGGTGGCGACGTCTATTCGCCGGCCATGACCGACTTCATCTTCATGGTCCGCGACACGAGCTACATGTTCGTCACCGGCCCCGACGTGGTGAAGACCGTGACCAACGAGGTCGTGACCGCCGAGGAACTCGGTGGCGCCAAGGTCCACACCACCAAGTCGTCGATCGCGGACGGCTCGTTCGAAAACGACGTGGAGGCGATCCTCCAGATCCGCCGCCTGCTCGACTTCCTGCCGGCCAACAACATCGACGGCGTGCCGGAACTCACGAGCTTCGACGATGTCGAACGGCTCGATTCGTCCCTCGACACGCTGATCCCCGACAACCCGAACAAGCCCTACGACATGGGCGAGCTGATCCGTCGCGTTGTGGACGAGGGCGACTTCTTCGAGATCCAGGCGACCTACGCGCGCAACATCATCACCGGCTTCGGTCGGATCGAGGGTCGGACGGTCGGCTTCGTGGCCAACCAGCCCCTGGTCCTGGCGGGCGTGCTCGATTCGGATGCTTCGCGGAAGGCCGCGCGCTTCGTACGCTACTGCGATGCCTTCGGCATCCCGATCGTCACCTTCGTGGACGTGCCGGGCTTCCTGCCGGGCACCGCGCAGGAATATGGCGGCCTGATCAAGCACGGCGCCAAGCTACTCTTCGCCTACTCGCAGGCGACCGTGCCGCTGGTGACGATCATCACCCGCAAGGCGTTCGGCGGGGCCTACGACGTCATGGCCTCGAAACATGTCGGCGCGGACCTCAACTACGCGTGGCCGACCGCCCAGATCGCCGTGATGGGCGCCAAGGGAGCGGTAGAGATCATCTTCCGCAGCGAGTTGGGAAATCCCGAGAAGATCGCGGCCCGGACCGGCGAGTACGAGGATCGGTTCCTGTCGCCATTCGTGGCGGCCGAGCGCGGCTACATCGACGAAGTGATCATGCCGCATTCGACCCGGCGCCGGATCGCCCGGGCGCTCGGCATGCTGCGCACCAAGAAGATGGAGCAGCCCTGGAAGAAGCACGACAACATCCCGCTCTGAGGCGGGACGGCGAGCCGGCGGCGCGTGCCGTCGGCTTCAGCTCCGGTCGCTGTGCTCGATCACGGCGCAGAGTGTCAACGGTCCCTTGTCGGGCGACACCATCGCCGAACACGTGATCCGGGCGCCGCCGAGATCGACGTTGCTGTGGCGGAGCCGGATCGCGGCTGCCTGGGCCTTGTGCGCGGCTTCGGTGATCACCTGGGCGTCGATCCCGGTCACAGCATGCCCGGCATGACCGAACGTGTCGTAATAGGCATCCGGCGGGTTCGCGCCGCGATACTGCGCGCCGACGGAAGAGAAGTCCGGTCCGCCGCAGGCGAGCGTCAGCGTCATGTCGGGACTGGCCGTGAAGCTGGCGTAATCGCTGCGGCGCTCGGTCGCCTGCGCCGCTGTCTCGGATGTGACGCGATCGATGAGCGTCTCGCAGGATTGGGCCCGGGCGGATCCGGACGCCGCGACGAGGCAGGAAAGGGCGAGGAACGGAATAAGGGCGCGCATGTCGAGCAGGTAGCGCGGTGAGCGGCGGACGACGAGCGGCGCGTCATTCGGGCGCGGAGCCGGTGCATCGCGACCCTTCGACTTCCCAAAGTCGCTCAGGCGTCAGGCGCTGGCGCGGTCTGCCCGAGTTCGAGGAGCACGATCTCGGGCGGCACGCCAAGCCGCACCGGGATCCGGCTCATGCCGAAACCCCCGGACACGATCATGTGGCGCCCGTCCTGCACGATGTGCCCGTACGCGTAATCATGGCCTTGGACCTTGCGGATCGCCGGTGAGCGTCCGAACATCCGCACCTGTCCGCCGTGGGTATGCCCGGCCAGGGTCAGCGAAAATCGGTCCGAAAGGGTGGCGAAGATGTCGGGTTCATGCGCCATCAGGATCACCGGCGCCGAATCGGTAACCGCCGCGAGCGTGCGCGACACGTCCGCATGACTGAGCGACTTCCAGCTGCCCATGAAGGGCTGCTGGTCGGCGAGGCCGGCCAGCCAGAACGGGCGTCCGTCCTTGATCAGGCGGACGGCTTGGTTCTCCATCACCGGAATGCCCCGCGCCTCCAGCAGGCGCTTGGCTGCGGGCGTCCCGCTGCGGGCTGTCTGAACGGCCTCATCGTCCCACCAATCGTGATTGCCGAGGATTGCGTGCGTGCCCAGCGGGGCCTTCAGCTCCTCCATCATCCGGGCAAACTGGCTCAGCGGCAGCTTCCGCCACGCGATGAAACCTGCTGGGTAATCGCCGAGCAGAAGCACGAGGTCGGGCTTGAGCGCATTGGTGGCGTCCACGATCTCGGCCACCCGGTCGAACGGCATGTAGGGCTCGCAGATATGGAAATCTGCGAGCACCGCCACGCGCAGGCGCAGAGCCGGATCCCAGCGCGGCAGAGCCGGCGCGTAGGAGGTAACGACGAGGCGGCGCAGCGGCTCGACATCGAACGCATAGACGCCGGTCGCCGCCGTCGCGCCGAGTCCCGCTCCAAGTCCGGTCAGGAACTGCCGTCGGCTCGGCAGGATCAGCATCGCACCATGTCCGTTCGCTCTGTCGTGTGCCGAAGCCCCGTTAGGCATACAGTCCGGCGAAAGCGGGGCGTGGCCGCAGGCGGGTGTGCCACACGGCCGGTTCAAGAAACCTGAATACCCCTGACCGCAGCGTGACAGGCGGTCTATAAGACCCTGACTCACCCAGCCAAGAAGATCTGAAGACAGATGTTGAACCGTCCCTTGCGCATCGGCACCCGCGGCTCACCGATGGCGCTCGCGCAGACCGGGATGGTGCGCGACCGGATCGTCGCGGCCAATCCGGGTTTGGAGACCGAGCTCGTTGTCGTCACGACCGTGGCCGATAAGATCTTGGATCGGCCGCTCTCCGAGATCGGCGGTAAGGGGCTGTTCACTAAGGAGCTGGAACAGGCCCTGTTCGCCGACGAGGTCGATATCGCGGTCCACTCCATGAAGGACGTGGAGACTTGGCTCCCCGACGGTCTAATCATCGCCTGCATCCTGAAGCGCGACGATCCCCGGGACGCCTTCCTGTCCCCGCATGCCGACGGTCTGGCCGGGCTGCCAGTGGGGGCTCGGGTCGGAACTTCGTCGTTGCGCCGGGGTGCCCAGGTGCTGATGCGCCGCCCGGACCTGCGGGTCGTGCCTCTGCGCGGCAACGCCAACACGCGGATGCGCAAGCTCGAAGCGGGCGAGTGCGATGCGACTCTGCTGGCCCTGGCTGGTCTCGAGCGTCTCGGGCTCGAACACATGGCGCGCAGCATTCTCAGCGTAGAGGAAATGCTGCCCGCCGTGGCGCAGGGCGCCCTCGGCATCGAGTGTCGCGAAGCGGACGGCGCGGTCCGCGATCTGCTGGCGCCGATCGCTTGTGCCCGGACCACGACCGCCATCACCGCCGAGCGCGCCCTCCTGGCCGAGCTCGATGGGTCCTGCCGCACGCCGATCGCCGCTCTTGCGCGAATCGAGGGTGAGACCCTGTCGCTCGACGGTCTGCTGTTCCTGCCCGACGGCAGCCGGCACTGGTCGGTGTCCCGCCAGGGCCCTGCAGCGGAGGCTGAGCGCATCGGCCGTGAGGCCGGCGCAGCCCTCAAGTCCGAGGCGGGAGAGACCTACGTGCGCGATCTCAAATAGGACGGTGCAATGGCTCGCCTCCCTTGCGGGGAGGCGTGCGTCGAACCAGAGCGGTGTGTGTCGCAGCGCCTCAGGACGGCGCGGATGGGCCAAAGGCTTCCCGCTCGCGCATCCGTTCGATCATATCGAGCACGTGGACGACCCGACCCGTCACGTTCCACCATGGCCGCAACGGGGGCCGATCGTGTCTGGAGCCGAGCGGTTGCTGCGCGACCGCCTGTAGCAGGAACAGTACCTGCGGCAACGCGGGAGCGGCGGCATCCGCTTCGTCCGTTGAAGCCCGAAGCGCCCGGGCGATCAAGGCGAGCTTACGGGCACCGCTGACGCGGGCACGGCGGGTAACCGTGTCGTGGTTGGCGGCCGCGATCTCGCGCCCGATCTCGCGGTAGATCAGGCTGGCGGCGCGGATCGCCGGCCGGCACCGCGTCGGAAGCTGAGCGATCCCGGCTTCGGCGCGGCGGTAGAGCCGGTCGGCCTCGGTCAGCAGATCTGCGACGAGGTCGGCGAGCGCCGGGCTCGGCCGGGGATCGGCCAGGAATGCATCGGGGTCGAGCCCGGCCGCCCGCATCCAGTCGAGCGGTAGGTAGATCCGGCCCATGCGGGCATCCTCGCCGACATCGCGGGCGATGTTGGTGAGCTGCATCGCGGCCCCGAGGTCGCAGGCGCGGGCCAGGGCTTCGGGCGTGCGCACGCCCATGATCAGCGCCATCATCGTGCCGACCGAACCGGCGACCCGCGCCGCGTAGGCGTGGAGCGCGTCGAGATCGTCGTAAAGCCGCCCCTCGGCATCCCAGGCCAAACCCTCGATGAGGGCGCGGGGCAGCGCCTCCGGGATCGCGAAGGCGGTGACGATCTCGGCAAAAGCCCGGTCGGCGGAGGTGTCGGCTGGTTCGCCGGCATAGGCCCGGCTGATCCGGTGATCGAGGCGGGCGACCGCGGCGTGACGGGCCGCCGCGCTCGGCGCCTCGTCGACGAGATCATCCGAATAGCGACAGAATGCGTAGAGACCGTACGCCGCCTCACGGACATCCCCGGGCAGGAGCTGCCCGGCCGCGAAGAAGCTTTTGGAGCCGTGCCGGATCGCGACCCGGCAGGCGGTCCGGTCTGCGGCGGCGGCGAATTCAGGCGGTAACGCGGGCATCGGGAACCACGCTGTCGAGGACGCGGGCGGAGGAGAGCACGCCGGGCAAACCGGCACCGGGATGCGTGCCCGCGCCGACCAAGTAGAGGTTGCGCACATGGCCGTCGCGGTTGTGCGGGCGGAACCATGCAGATTGGGTCAGAACCGGCTCCAGCCCGAAGCCGGAACCGCGATAGCTCAGAAAGTCGTCCTGAAAGTCCTGGGGCGTCGTCATCCGGGAGGTCACGATCGCGTCCGTGAGACCCGGGAGCAGGCTTGTCTCCAGGATCCGGGCGATCCGGCGCCGGTACGACTCAGCTAGCGTCTGCCAATCCTGTCCACCGGCAAGGTTCGGCACCGGCGCCAGCACATAGAAGGCATCGCATCCCGGCGGCGCGAGGCTCGGATCGGTGGCGGTCGGCCGGTGCAGGTAGAGGCTCGCATCGTCGGCGAGAACCTTGCGGTCGAAGATGTCGGATAAGAGCCCGCGATAGCGTGGTCCCAGCAGGATCGTGTGGTGATCCACCCCCGGGTAGCGGCGCTTCGTGCCGAAATACCAGACGAACAGGCCCATGGACGAGCGGGCGCGGCGGAACCGACCTGGGCTCCAGCGTTGCGCCTCCGGCAGCAGGCGCGCGTGCGTCACCGCCGAATCGGCGTTCGAGACCACGAGATCGGCCGCGATCGTCTCGCCGCCTGAGAGTTCGACCCCGGTCGCCGCGCCGTTCTCGACCCGTATGCGCGCGACCTCCGCGCCGAGCCGAACCCGTCCGTTCTGGCTGCGGATCAGGCGCACCAGCCCGTCGACCAGCTGCCCGGTTCCGCCCATGGCGAAATGGACGCCCCAGCGACGTTCGAGATCCGCGATTAGGCAGTAGATCGCGCTGGCCTGGAACGGATTCCCGCCGATGAGCAGAGGGTGGAAGCTGAACACCGTGCGCAGGCGCTCGTCGCGGATGAAGCGCGCGACGACATCGTACACTGAGCGGTGGCCGGAGAGGCGGATCAGGTCCGGGGCGATCTTCAGCATCGCGCCGATCCGCCCGAACGGGACGTGGCCGAGCCGCTCAAATCCGATCTCGCAGACGGCCCGGCTGTGGGCCATGAAGCGCTCGTAACCGGCAACGTCGTCCGGCGCGAAACGGGCTACCTCGGCGCGCATGCGGTCGGGATCGCCGCTATAAGCGAAGGACGATCCGTCCGCGAATTGGATCCGGTAGAACGGGTCCATCGGGACCAGCGTCACATCGTTGGACAGGCGCCGTCCGGCCAGCGTCCAAAGCTCCTCGAACAGCTGGGGCGCGGTGACGATGGTGGGGCCGGCATCGAAGGTGAACCCGTCCTGCCGGTGGACCCGCGCGCGGCCTCCGGCCTGTTCCAAGCGCTCCAGCAACGTCACGCGGTAACCCCGGGCGCCGAGCCGGACGCCGGCGGCAAGACCGCCGAAGCCCGAGCCGATGACGACGGCATGCGGCCGCCGATCGCGGGCCTGTTCTACGCTATGGTCGACCTCGAGTGTCAGCATGGCTTGACACTATGGCGGCGTTTCGACGGGACGCAAGGGCCTAGGGCCAACAAGCTTCACCATGCTTCCGCGTTTGGATGGGGTGGGATTAGATGCGCCGGCTTCGTTGTTGAGCAGGGTCGGGCTATGTTTCGATTGCGGCTTGCTGCTGCGCCGCAGAAATATTGCGCCCGCGCCACGATTCTTCGCCGGTTCGGCGCTATAGGGCCCCGACGACTGTGGGATCGGATAGGAAACGGGACACGTGATGGACGATCGCGGTCAGACCATCTTCGTGGCGGGCCACCGGGGCATGGTCGGCGCGGCGATCGTGCGGTGTCTGCAGGCGCAGGGCCAGACGCGCATCCTCACGGCCGACCGGCAGAGCCTCGACCTGACCGATCAGGCCGCTGTGCGCCGCTTCTTCGCCGAGCAGCGCATCGATCAGGTCTACCTCGCCGCCGCCAAGGTCGGCGGCATCCACGCCAACAACACCTACCCGGCCGAGTTCATCCACGACAACCTGGTCATCCAGACCAACATCATCCACGCCGCCCATATGAGCGGCGTCGACCGGTTGCTGTTCCTGGGCTCGTCCTGCATCTATCCCAAGCTCGCCGAGCAGCCGATGCGCGAAGACGCGCTGCTGACCGGCGTGCTGGAGCCGACCAACGAGCCCTACGCGATCGCCAAAATCGCCGGCATCAAGATGTGCGAGAGCTACAACCGCCAGTACGGGCGGCGCTACCGCAGCGTGATGCCGACCAACCTGTACGGGCCCAACGACAACTTTCACCCCGACAACGCGCATGTGCTCCCCGCGCTGATGCGCCGCCTGCACGAGGCGAAGGCGGTGGGCCGGGACAGCGTTGCGGTCTGGGGCACGGGCCGGGCGATGCGCGAGTTCCTCCACGTGGACGACATGGCGCGCGCCAGCGTGTTCGTGATGGGCATGGACGATGAGGTCTACGCGGCCAACACGCGGCCGACTCTGTCGCACATCAACGTTGGCAGCGGAGTGGACTGCACGATCGCCGAACTGGTGCAAATGCTGGTTCGGGTGATCGGCTACGAGGGCCGTCTCGCGTTCGACGTGACCAAGCCGGACGGCACGCCGCGCAAGCTGATGGACGTATCCCGGCTGGCCGCGATGGGCTGGCGTCCGGAGATCGGCTTGGAGGACGGCCTGCGCCAGACCTACGGCTGGTTCCTCGAACATCAGGCCGAAATCCGCGGCTAGGGCCCTCACCGCTGCGGGGAAAGCCGGTTCCGCGCACGAGGACACGCCGCAACAGGGGCTTCAGAGGGCCCTCCCCGGCGTATACCGCCGCAGTACGCCAATCGATCAACCGGCAGGAGAGAGGGACCATGACCCAAGGGCCGTCCGACGCCGACGAACACGCCCGACGGCAGAAGTTCGTAAAGACGTTCCAGAATTTCGATGCCAGAACGCGTTTCCCGGCCCCCTACGTTCAGTTCGCCGGGAAGCCGTTGACTGTCCTGCCTGAAAAAGGATGGCGCTACGACAGCCTCGGCTATTTCAACACGGCCCACGCGGAGACACGACCCGCCTCGGAGACGCTGCGCGTGTTCGTCGTTGGCGACAGCACGCTCCTCGACGGGCAGGTCTTCGCCGACACGGTGCCCGGGCGGCTGGAAACAGGGCTGAAGGGGGTCCACGGGGAAGGCGCGCGCGTCTACAATTTCGGTGCGATCTCAGCCTGCCTGAACCAGATGATCGCCCTGATCACGACACGTCTGATGGATCTCCAGCCGGACGTGATCCTCATCGTCGGCGGCGGAACCGATATCTTTCAGCCGTGGAGCTTCGATCCGCGGGCCGGTTTTCCTTTCAATCACTTCGTCAGTGAATGCCTGCACGATTTCGTCCTCGATTCTGGGCGTACGGAGGCCGAAACGGAGCCGCTTTCCTATGAGAATGTGCAGGCGATGATCTTCAATCGTCTCGAGAACCTGCGTGCGCTAACCAATTGGCAGTCGGACATCTGGGAATGGGAGGTGGTCCGCCAGTTCGAGCTGTCGCTGAAGCGCCTCGCCCGGCTCGCCCCCGGCATCGGCGCACCGACCCGTTTCTATCTTCAGCCCACCGTCGTCCGCAAAACCGAGCGTGTGGCCGAGGAAGCGAACGCCGCTTCCGGAACCTTTCTGGCCTATCTCGGCCGCCAGTACGATCGGTTCGAGGGCGTGCTCGGCCGTCTCGAACTCGCGACCGACGCGCCATTCACGGTGCGCGACCTGAGCAGGTTGTTCGAAAACGACGGCCGCTTCCTGTTCACCGACATCGTGCACGTGACGTCGGAGGGCCGGCAGATGATGGCGGACAGGCTCCAGGCGGACGTCGCCGAGATCGTCGGCATCGCGGCATCCGCCTGATCCATGGTGGTGCCGATCGTCTTCATTGGGGACTCGATCACCGAGCAATGGGGAAATCTCCGCGCCAAGACCTTCGCGGCCCACGATCTCATTCCCCGCGGCGGATCGGGTCAGACCGCGCGCTGGATCACCATGCGGTTCCGCCGCGATCTGGAGGAGACCGGGGCGAAGGGCGTCCATCTCCTGTGCGGGGTGAACGATATCGGCCGCAACGAGGGGGTGTTCGTGCCCGCCGACGAGATCGCCCGGATTATCGCCGGCATGCTCGACGAGGCGCGAGCGATGGGCGTCGCGGCCTGGGTGGGTTCGATCACGCCGGCGGCCCGGATCCCGTGGAACCCGGAGGTGCCGGATGCTTCGGCGATGATCGGGGCGGTCAACGCGTGGCTGCGCGACCACGCGCATGAACACGGAGCGACCTACATCGACTACCATTCCGTGCTGGTCGATTCGAAGGGCGGCTTGAGCCGGGCTTACGGCACCGACGGCCTCCACCTCAATGCCGCCGGCTACCGGGCGATCGAACCGCTGATGCTGTCTGCGCTGGGCCGCGCCCGGCCAGACGCCGCGGTCGCAGATGCTCGAAGCGTCGCGCGGGGGCGGATCGTTGGGCTCATCGTGGCAGCGGCGGCGGTTCTGGCCGCCGTCGCCACCCTGGCCCTGATCGCCCGCTGATCAGACGCGGCGCACGGCCCCATGCGCCGCGCTGGTCGTGAGCATCGCGTAGGCGCGCAGGGCCGCGCTGACCTTGCGCTTGCGGGGTTTCGCGGGCTGCCAGCCCGCCGCCTCCTGCTCGGCGCGGCGTCGGTCGAGCTCACCCGCATCGACCTCGAGCCGGATGCTCCGGGCCGGGATGTCGATCGCGATGGGGTCGCCGTCACGCACCAAGCCGATCAGGCCGCCCTCGGCCGCTTCCGGGGAGACATGGCCGATCGAGAGACCGGACGACCCACCGGAGAACCGCCCGTCCGTCACCAGCGCGCAGGCTTTCCCGAGACCCTTCGATTTCAGGTAGCTCGTCGGGTAGAGCATCTCCTGCATGCCGGGGCCGCCGCGCGGGCCCTCGTAGCGGATCAGCACCACCTGACCGGCGGTGACCTTGCCGTTGAGGATACCGTCGACCGCGGCGTCCTGGCTTTCGAACACCCGTGCCGTGCCGGTGAAGGTCAGGATCGAGGCATCGACGCCCGCGGTCTTCACGATGCACCCCTGCTCGGCAAGATTGCCGTAGAGTACCGCCAGGCCACCATCCTGCGAATAGGCATGTGCGGCGTCGCGGATTACGCCACCCTCACGATCGATGTCGAGTTCGTCGAAGCGCGAGTCCTGGCTGAACGCCACCTGGGTCGGCACGCCGCCGGGGGCCGCGCGATAGAAGGTCTGGACCGAGGCGGACGGCGCACCGCGCACGTCCCAGCGGGCGAGTGCGCCGGCAAGCGTGCCGGCCGAGACGTTGCCGACCGTGGTGTCGATCAGGCCGGCCCGGTCGAGTTCGCCCAGGATGCCCATGATGCCGCCGGCCCGGTGGACGTCCTCCATGTGGACGTTGGGCACCGCCGGGGCGACCTTGCACAGCACCGGCACCCGCCGCGACAGCCGGTCGATTTCGGCCATGGTGAACGGCACCTCGCCCTCGTGGGCGGCGGCCAGCAGGTGCAGCACCGTGTTGGTCGAGCCGCCCATGGCGATGTCGAGCGTCATGGCGTTCTCGAAGGCCGTGAAGCTCGCGACTGCCCGCGGCAGCACGCTCGCATCGTCCTGCTCGTAGTGGCGGCGGGCCAGATCGACGATGAGGTGGCCGGCCTCGACGAACAGGCGCTTGCGGTCGGCATGGGTGGCCAGAACCGAGCCGTTGCCCGGCAGGGCCAGTCCCAGCGCTTCGGTCAGGCAGTTCATCGAGTTCGCCGTGAACATGCCCGAGCAGGAGCCGCAGGTCGGGCAGGCCGAGCGCTCGATGACGGCGACGTCTTCGTCGGAGATCCGGTCGTCGGCGGCCGCGATCATCGCGTCGACGAGGTCGACCTTCCTGGCGATGCCCGGCAACTGCACCTTGCCGGCCTCCATCGGGCCACCCGAAACGAACACGGTCGGGATGTTGAGGCGCAGGGTCGCCATCAGCATGCCGGGGGTGATCTTGTCGCAATTCGAGATGCACACCATCGCGTCGGCGCAATGCGCGTTGACCATGTACTCGACAGAATCGGCGATCAACTCCCGCGACGGCAGCGAGTACAGCATCCCGTCATGGCCCATCGCGATGCCGTCATCGACCGCGATCGTGTTGAACTCCTTGGCGACGCCGCCGGCAGCCTCGATCTCCCGGGCCACGAGCTGGCCGAGATCCTTAAGGTGGACGTGGCCCGGCACGAACTGCGTGAACGAGTTCACGACCGCGATGATCGGCTTGCCGAAATCGGCATCCTTCATGCCGGTCGCGCGCCAGAGGCCGCGGGCGCCGGCCATGTTGCGGCCGTGGGTGGTGGTGCGGGAGCGATAGGCGGGCATCGGCAGATTCGACCGTTTCGAAGATGCTGGGCTTCTGCTCCCCTGTTCGACCGCCCGCAAGCGTCGCCGAGTAACCTGCATCCGTGGCATGCTTCCGGCAGATAGCGAAGCGAAAGCGACATCGCACAATGCGACAGACGGAATTCCTGCTGCGGGCCATCGATCAGGGACAGGGCCGCACCGAAGCCGACCTCGTCCTTAAGGGCGGGCGGTTCCTCGATCTTGTGACCGGCGATCTCGTGGCGTCCGATATCGCCATCTGCGGCGACCGGATCGTCGGGACCTTCGGGACGTATCGCGGGCAGCGCGAGGTCGACATCGCCGGCAAGATCGTGGTGCCCGGCTTCATCGACACGCATTTCCACGTCGAATCCTCGCTGATGCCGCCGCAGGAATTCGAGCGGTGCGTCCTACCGCACGGCGTCACCACGGGGATCTGCGATCCGCACGAGATGGCCAACGTCCTCGGGATCGATGCCTTCGCGTGGTTCCTGGCCTCCGCCGAGACGCTGGCGATGGACCTGCGGGTGCAGCTCTCCTCCTGCGTCCCGGCAACCGACCATCTTGAAACCTCGGGTGCCCGGATCGGAGCCGCCGATCTCCTCCCCTTCGCGAGCCACCCGAAGGTGATCGGGCTCGCCGAGTTCATGAACTTCCCAGGGGTGCTCGCGGGCGATTCGGGGGTGCTGGAGAAGCTCGCCGCCTTCCAGGGCCGGCACATCGACGGCCACGCCCCGCTCCTGCGCGGCGAACGCCTCAACGGTTACATCGCGGCCGGCATCCGCACGGAGCACGAGGCGACGACGCCCGAGGAGGCACTCGAAAAGCTCTCGAAGGGGATGACCGTGCTGATCCGCGAGGGCTCGGTCTGCAAGGACCTGCACGCCCTCGCGCCGATCCTCACCGAGCGCACGGCGCCGTTCCTGGCCTTCTGCACTGACGACCGGAACCCCCTCGACATCGCCGAGGAGGGCCATCTCGACTTCATCATCCGCACGGCCATCGCGCTGGGGGCGCCGCCGCTTGCCGCCTACCGGGCCGCGTCGTGGTCGGCTGCGCGCGCCTTCGGCCTGCACGATCGCGGTCTGGTAGCGCCCGGCCAGCGCGCTGACTTGGTCGTGCTCGATGATCTCGAAACCTGCGCGGTCTCCCGGGTCTTCGCCGCGGGCCGGCCGGTGGAAGAAGCACTGTTCGCCGGCCGGCCATCCGTCGCCCCGATCGGCCGCAACAGTGTCAGGGCGCGGACTGTCACGGCGGCGGATTTTGCCGCGCCCGGATCCGGACCATCGACGCCGGTGATCGGCGTCATCCCGGGCCAGATCATCACCCTGCGTCACGACCTGTCGCTGCCCTATGCGGGTGGCGAGCGGCAGGTCGATCTCGCCCAGGACGTCATCAAGGTCGCGGTCGTAGAGCGCCACGGACGCACAGCGCCGGGGGCGCGCGGGATCGGCGTCGCCTTCGTGAAGGGGTTCGGGCTGCAACGGGGTGCAATCGCGTCCTCGGTCGGCCACGACAGCCACAACATCACGGTGGTCGGCGTCGATGAGGCCGACATGGCCGTGGCGGTGAACCGCCTGGGGGAGATCGAGGGCGGCTTCGTGGTGGTGGAGGGCGGCCGTGTGCTGGCCGAGATCGCCCTGCCGCTCGCTGGCCTCATGAGCCTGATGCCGTTCGACGTCATCCGGAAGGATCTGCTCGCCTTGCGCGCCGCTGCGCAGAGCCTCGGCGTGGTGCTGCCCGAACCGTTCCTCCAAGTGGCGTTCCTGCCGCTGCCGGTCATTCCGCACCTCAAGATCACCGATCGCGGCTTGGTCGATGTCGACCGGTTCTGTCTGATCGATCCTTGAAATTAGATTGCGCACAATCTAAATTGGGACTATCCAGAGGTTCGCCGGCCCCTAGATGCCGACCCTCATCCGCAAACGGAGATTCGCATGTCCGTAGACCTGAAATACCGCACCACCGCAACCGCCACCGGAGGCCGCGACGGCGCCGCCCGCACCGCTGACGGCAGCTTCGAAGTCAAGCTCGCGACCCCGAAGGAGCTCGGCGGCGCCGGCGGTCCGGGCGCGAACCCGGAGCAGCTCTTCGCATCCGGCTACTCGGCCTGCTTCCTCGGCGCCATGAAGGCCGTGGCACCCTCGCTGCAGCTGAAGGTCCCGGCCGACACCACCGTGACCGCAGAGGTCGGCATCGGCCCGCGTTCCGAGGGCGGTTTCGGCATCACCGCTGATCTGACGATCAGTCTGCCGGGTCTCGACCACGCCGACGCGCAGAAGCTCGTGGACGCCGCCCACCAAGTCTGCCCGTACTCGAACGCCACCCGCGGCAACGTCAATGTCGGGCTGAAGCTCGCCTGAGGCGATTATCGAGCGGGTTTCGCTTCGGCGAAGCCCGCATCGAAGGCGACGCAGGGCTTTTCTCCAGGTGAGACCCGCGGATTCGAAGGTCGCCTTCTGATCTTCCCTCCCGAAACGCGGTTCGATGCGAGGCTCTGATCCTTCGCGCCGCTCGCTAGCGGCGGCTCGATCCCAGCCTCACTCGGCCGCGCGCAGCGTCGGAGGTCCACGGACCTCCTCCACCGGCTCGGCGTCGGTTTCATCTTGCGCCTCATCCGAGGTCGCCGGCTTGTCCCCATAGGAGAAGCGGTGCGCCAGCCGGTCGAGGTAGATGTAGATCACCGGCGTGGTGAACAGCGTCAAGATCTGGCTGACGGCGAGGCCACCGACCATGGCGTAGCCCAGCGGCTGCCGGATCTCTGAGCCGGTCCCATGGGCGAACATCAGCGGGATGCCGCCCAGCAACGCCGCCATCGTGGTCATCAGGATCGGGCGGAAGCGCAGCAGGGCGGCCTTCCGGATTGCCTCCTCGGGGCTGAGACCCTCCTCACGCTCGGCCACGATCGCGAAGTCGACCAGCATGATGCCGTTCTTCTTCACGATGCCGATCAGCAGGATGATCCCGATCAGCGCGATCAGGCTGAAATCATACCCCGCCCACATCAGCACCGCGAGCGCGCCGACGCCGGCCGAGGGTAGCGTCGACAGGATGGTGATCGGGTGGATGAAGCTCTCGTACAGGATGCCGAGGATCAGATAGACCACGAACAGGGCCGCCAGGATCAGCAACGGCACGGTCGAGAGCGATTGCTGGAACGCCTGGGCTGTGCCCTGGAATCCGCTCACCACGGTGGGCGGCACCTGCAACTCGCGCATCGCCTGCGCGATCGCCTCGGTGGCCTGCCCCAGCGCCACGTCGGGGGCGAGGTTGAAGCTGATCGTCACCGCCGGAAACTGGCCCTGATGGTTCACGGCGAGCGGCGCCACCGGCACCGTCGTCCAGTGCGCAAAGGCCGCGAGCGGCACCTGCCCGCCGCCGTTGGGCGCCTTGATGTAGATCTTGTCGAGGCTCTCGACGCTGCCCTGCAGCGCCGGGAGCACCTCCAGCACCACGTGGTAGCTGTTGAGCTGCGTGAAGTACTGGGCGATCTGCCGCTGGCCGAATGCGTCGTAGAGCGTGTCGTCGATCAGCTGGGGCGTGATGCCGTAGCGCGAGGCGGCGTCGCGGTCGATCGAGAGAGTCAGGGTGGTGCCGCGGGTCTGCTGGTCGGTGGCGACGTCGCGCAACTCGCGCAGGGTCTTCATCTTGTCGAGGATCTTCGGCGCCCAGGTGTTCAGCTCACCGAGGTCCGGATCCTGAAGCGTGTACTCGAACTGCGTGCGCGACGTGCGCCCGCCGGTGCGCACGTCCTGCGTCGCCTGGATGTAGGTGCGGATGCCCTCGACCTGCTCGAGCTTCGGGCGTAAGCGCCCGATCACTTGGAAGGCGTTGACGTCGCGCTCGTCGCGCGGCTTGAGCGTGATGTACATCCGCCCGGAATTGAGCGCCTGACCGTTGCCGCCGAGCGACATGCCTACGGTGGCAATCGCCGGATCGGCCTGGACGATGGCGCCGACCTTCTCTTGCAGCGTCTTCATCGCCGAGAACGAGATATCCTGCCCTGCCTCGGTGACGCCGATCATGAAGCCGGTGTCCTGTTGCGGGAAGAAGCCCTTCGGGATCGCCACGAACAGGTAGCCGGTCAGCGCCAGCGTTGCGAAGAAGACCAGCAGCGTGACCTTGCGGAAGCGCAGGGCCACGTCGAGGGCATCCTCGTAGACGGACAGCAGCCAGTCGAAACCGGCCTCGCTCATCCGATAGAGGCGGCCGTGCCGCTCGGCGTCGTGCGCTTTCAACAGGCGCGAGGCCATCATCGGGGTCAGCGTCAGCGACACGAAGGCTGAAACCGCGATTGTCATCGACAGCACCACGGCGAATTCGCGAAACAGCCGGCCGATGATGCCGCCCATCAGCAGCAGCGGAATCAGCACCGCGATCAGCGACACCGAGATCGACACGATGGTGAAGCCGATCTCGCCCGCGCCTTTGAACGCGGCCTCCATGGGCCGCATCCCCTCCTCGATGTAGCGGCTGATGTTCTCCAGCACCACGATGGCGTCGTCGACCACGAAGCCCACCGAGATGGTCAGCGCCATCAGCGAGAGGTTGTCGAGCGTGTAGCCGGCCATCCACATCAGCGCGCAGGCGCCGAGCAGCGCGAGCGGCACCGTCACGCTCGGGATCACGGTCGCCCAGAAGCTGCGCAGGAAGACGAAGATCACCCCCACCACGAGCACGATGGTGAGCAGCAGGGTGAACTGCACGTCCTCCACGGAGGCTCGGATGGTCTGGGTGCGGTCGCTCAGGATGCCGATCTTGATGCCGGCTGGCAGCGTCGCGGTCAGCTGGGGCAGCTGCGCCTTGATGCTGTCCACCGTGTCGATGACGTTGGCGCCCGGCTGCTTGAACACCACGAGGAAGACGCCGCGCTTGCCGTTGGTCCAGCCCGCCTGCTTCGTGTCCTCCGGCCCGGCGACCGCGTGGCCGATGTCGCGCACGCGCAAGGGGGCGCCGTTCTGGTAGGCGACGATCACGTCGTTCCAGTTCCTGGCCGCCGTGAGCTGGTCGTTGGCGTAGATCGTGTAGCTGTGGCTGCCGCCGTCGATGCTGCCCTTCGGATTGTTCACTGTGGTCAAGGTGAGCTGCGTGCGCACATCCTCCAGCGAGAGGTTCTTCGCCACGAGCTTGGCCGGATCGACCTGGATACGGATCGCCGGCTTCTGCTGGCCGCCGATGAAGACCTGCGCCACGCCGGAAATCTGGCTGATCCGCTGGGCGAGCTGCACGTCGACCGCGTCATCCACGTCGATGAGCGGCATCGTGTCGGAGGTGGCCGAGAGCAGGAGGATCGGCGAGTCGGCCGGGTTGACCTTCCGGTAGGTTGGCGGTGTCGGCAGGTTTTTCGGGAGCTGGCCGCTGGCGGCGTTGATGGCCGCCTGGATGTCGCTCGCCGCCCCGTCGATGTTCCGGTTGAGATCGAACTGGACCGTGATCGACGAGATCCCGAGGGAACTCTGCGACGTCATCTGCGAGACGCCGGGGATCTGCGAGAACTGCCGTTCCAGGGGCTGAGCCACCGAGGACGCCATCGTCTCCGGGCTCGCGCCGGGCAGCTGCGCCGTGACCTGAATCGTCGGGAAGTCCACCTGCGGCAGCGGCGCGACGCCCAGCAGCGGATAGGCTACCACCCCGAGGAACAGGATGCCGACCATGATCAGCGTGGTCGCCACCGGGAAGCGGATGAACGGCGCGGAGATGCCGCCTTTCATCGCCCGGCCCCGCGCGTGTTCCGATCCATCGTTTGGGCCACCCGGCGCATCAGCGTTGCGCCTCCATCTTGGGCGTGGACGTCGCCGCCTGCGTCGCCCCCGAGGCGTGCGCCTCCGCGACGAGGCTGCCGTCCTGCACCTTGTACTGGCCGGCCGTGATCACGCGCTCGCCCGGCTTCAGGTCGCCGCCGATGATCTGCGTGCGGCCGGAATCGGACCGCCCGGCCCTGAGCGGCACCTGATGCGCGTGATCGGACTCGTCCACCACGAAGGCGAACAAACCGTCGGGCCCGTGCTGGATCGCATTGTCGGGCACGGTCGTGGCCAGCGTGACGATCCCGACCCGCATCTTGGTCGAGACAGACAGGCCCGGCCAGAGCGCGTGGTTCTGGTTCTCGTACACGGCCTTGAGGCGGATGGTGCCGGTCGCGGTGTCGACTTGGTTGTTGAACAAGGCGAGCTTGCCGTCCGCGAGCTTGGTGAGCCCGTCCGTACTCCAGGCATCGACGGGAACGTCCCCCGTCCGCATCGCCGCGGTGATCGCGGGAAGCTGATCCTCCGGTGCGGTGAACACCACGAAGATCGGCTCGACCTGGGTGATCGTCACGATCGGGGTCTGGCCCGCGGCGGTGACGATGTTGCCGACATCGACCTGCCGGAAGCCCGTCACACCCGCGATCGGGGCGCGGATCGTGGCGTAGCCGAGCTGAGTCGTGGCGTTGTCGATCGATGCCTGATCGGAGGCGACCTGTGCGGTCAGCTGCGCGACGAGCGCGCTCTGCGTCTCGGTCTGCTGCCGCGACGCGTATGCTCCGAGGCCCGTGTAGCGGACGAGATCCGCCTTGGCGTTGTTCAGGGTCGCGGTATCCTGATCCTTCTTGGCCTTGGCCTGATCCAGGGTCGCCTGATACGGGCGCGGGTCGACCTGAACGAGGACGTCGCCCTTGTGCACGGTCTGGCCCTCGCGGAAGGCGACCTGCTGGATTTCACCATCGACGCGAGTCCGGACTTGGACGGTGTTGTAGGCCTGAACCGTTCCGAGACCGTTGGTCATCAGCGCGAACGGACCTTGCGCGACGGCCCCGAGCGTGACCGGCACCGGTCGAGGTGCGGCGGCCTTCGGCTTCGCTTCGGGCTGATTGACGCGCGTGTAGCCATAGGCCCCACCGCCCGCGACGGCGAGCAGAACCAAGATCAGGGCGAAGCCGCGAGACCGCTTCGGCCTCCCGCCGGACGCACCGCGCCGCGATCCATTTGCGCCGGGCGCCGCCTCGATCGCATCGGATCGATATCCGGCGCGATGGTCCGCATCGTCGCTCAGCATGCGCTCACGCCCGCTCTCCGAGCCGCCCGTCGAGCGGATTGACGTATTTTGCATTCATTAGCACACAATCCGTGCAGACGACACCGATGCGGTCGACTGACCTGGCTGATCCTGCACGGAGCGGACCGCCGCGAGCTGCCCGTTCGCAAAGCTGAAAAGCAATCCGAGAGCATCGCATCGCGCCGGTTTCATGCCGTTCCTTTTTCCGGATCGCACATCATCAACCCGGAGGCATGAATCCCACGCCGCGCGCTCCGCCGAATACCGAAATCGCACCGAGCAGGTGCAAATGAGGGTGCTGCAGGATAGCGTCGACGTCCGCGCATCATTCTCTCTCTCAGGCCATCGCCGTCGCGATGCCGCACTTAAATCCGAAAGCTGTATGGCACAGACCCTGGAACTGGACGGGTTGAACGAACTGCATGCCGCGCTCATCGAGGAGCGGCAGATCATCGTAGCGTCGGTGCGAAAGTTGCGCGAAACGCGGCGGCAGAAGGGCTCCTTCGTCCTCGGCGACGGGTCCGAGGCCGGGCCGCGCTTCGTGGCGGTGCAGCAGCAGATCGATGTGATCGAAGCCGTCATCGCCACGTTGACCGGATCCCAGGCTTGAGTCGCCGCGCTCGTGGAGCGTCCGGCGATCCGGACGCGGGCTGCTGACGGCGCAGTCCGTAGAGTCCTCCGGTGTCCGAGATGTTTCTGTCACTGCGCGGCCGAGAAACGAAGCTTCGGGTTTGCCCCGAGGCTCGGGTTGGGGCTGTGCAGAGAAGATTGGTCGTTCTGCGTGTCGACAACCATATTCATCACGCATCCGTGTCATTACGATTTGGCAATCGACCGTAGTCACTCCGGTTTATCTGTGGCCTTGCTGTGATCTGTACATCGGGGCAGCCAAGCCGGCTCGGCGCTGAGTCCGCGGCATCAGTCGCTCGCCGCGTGACGATGACGGCTGTTTGTCGAATGCCTCTGGCAGGTTGGGGCTGGACCGGCCGGCCACCGGCCTGTAGCGGACGGCGGATCGAGGCACGGAAGACGTACGATGGACGCCGTCGATAAGACCCTATCGCCCCGCGATGTCGACGCCCACGATGCGCTGCGGCGCGATCCTGCTACGACCGCTCTCTGGCATGCCCTCGACATGAATCGGCGGTCGCGCGACGAGCGCACGGAACGGCTGCGCACGATGCGGCTGGCCGGCGGTGAGGACGAGCGGGTCTAGTTCGAGCACCGTTCGCCGAGGTGGAGGTCGGTTCGGCGTAAGAGTGTGCGTCTGCGCGAAGTCTTCACGCTGTGTCCGATTGCGATGCGCACGGTACACGTCAGTCGTATGCCAACAGGGCCTGTAAGCGCGACTGAGCCGTTTCTCCCATACGGGCTACGACATCCACATTTCGGGTTGAAGCCCGCGACGCCACCTATCCCCGCACGCGGGGACAGGGGTGCTCAGTGCCATCGCCAACGCTTGAGTCACTCGGCGTTATATCAAGCCACAAGCCTGTAGGGGAAACCCAGCCCGCGCCCCACTCAGCGAAGGCAGCTTCAGGGTCATGCAGCGATCGCAGGGTGATCGCCTACGACTTATACCAATCGGCGTTGATCATAACCGGTAGGCCCACGGGCGCAGGCCAAGGGACATGATCTTCCAGGGCTGGTCGATGAGGCGATTCCAGGCGTCGCAGCACCGGTCGACGATGTCGTCGTAGGAGGCGAAGATCCG
>NZ_JAKSYD010000104.1 GCF_022829605.1 Methylobacterium sp. E-065
CGGGGCCACATTCTCGGACATGCCCCGATGGTTTGAAATCGTCGCCACCCTCTTGCTGTTCGCCGCCGGCATGGCCGTGGTCAGCGCAGTTCTCAACACGAGCGTACCGATTTTTGGAGACTGGCTTTCCAGCAAGATCGGGGAAGCCGGCATCTGGATCGGGATTGTCAGCTTCTGGATCATCGGCGGCTACCTCGCTTGGCGGGGTCATCGTCCTACGAAGGGCAGGGCAGGCAGCCTAGACGGCAGGTAGCCCCGAGCCCGGTCAGCCTGTGAGATCGTCCCGGCCTGCGTCCCGACAGCCGCCGCGTTCCCGTAGCCGCCGACCTGCTGCATCATCCGCCCGCGCCGCTCGATGGCGTCCAATAGGGCGTTGAGCGCGTCGCCGTGCTCCATAGTCACAGCTCGCGCGAGCTGCTGGTTGCGGGCGAGATCCGCTTGCCGACCGGCCGCGCTGGTAGCGAGTTTCAAACCGCCCATGCCAGCCTTGGTCGCCAGGGCGCTCGCTCCCGCATCGGCGCCGCCGAGGATCGTCGCCAGCCCCGGCAGCACGTCGGTTGAACCCGCCGACACCTCGCGCGGGGCGATGTCCCTGGCCGAGGCGGCGCGCTGAGCCGTCTGGCTGCCGCGCACCACGTCGTTGTAGGTCCGATCAAACTGCGCCTCGCGCCCAACCGTGTTGGCGAGCCGCTGCGTCGACTCCTCGCCGAACACCGTCGCCATGCGCGCCCGGTTGAAATCGCCCTCGCCCATCAGGTCACGCTGCAGGGCCACCCGGTCGTTGAGCGTCGTGCCGAGATGGCGATCGACCTCGGAGCGCAGCCCCGTGCGCTGCATGAAAATTTCCATCGGCGACATGCCGGCGGTATCGGCCGCGAGCTGCCCCGGCCGGACAGCATCCCGCCCGCCGCTCAACAGCGTCTGCCCTCGCGCGAAGGCATCCCGGCCCGCGAAGTACTGCTGCGCCGTCTGGTTGGCATCTCGATACCCCGGCACCTGCGCCTCAAGGGTATCGTTCAGGGCGCCACGGACCTGCCCCAGCCGGTTGACCGTGCTGGCCGCCGCGCTGCCCATCTGACCCTGGGCCTGCGCGATCGAGGCGTCCAACGCTTCTTTGGCGTTGTGGAGGGCTTCCGGCCGGCGATCCGGGATCATGGCGCGCCCGACGCCAGGCACGTCGCCGTCGTGATGCAGCAGGTTCCAGGCGCGATCGAGTGCGTCGGCCGCCGGCCCCTTCTCCTGGCTGCGCAGGTCGCGCACCATCCCGAGCACGTTGCTGGTGTCGACCTGTACGGGCTGGCCGGTCGCCTGCCGGTAGAGCGGCGGCACCGTGGCGTCGTAGCTCTGCTGCCGAGCAGCCTCTACCATGGCGGGTTCAGCGGCAGGGCCGAGCGTTTGATCCACATCGCCACGGATCCGAGCGTTCGCACCGGTCGCGCGGGTCTCTAGCGGCGTGACGATGGCGCCGCGGGTGGCTGGCTCGACGGCGAGGCCCTGCGCCCGGCCAGTGAAGGCCGGCGAGGCGTCCATGAGCATGGCAGGCGTGCCGAGGTCGCCCAATCGGGCGCGCACGGCATCAGCACCGCCAGAGGCCGCCACGTCGTCGGCCAGCTTACCAGCCGCAGCAGATCCGAACCCTGCGGTGGGGGCGAGGCGCCCAGCCGCGAACTCGCCAGCCCTGCGCACGCCTGCCCCAACTGCGGCACCTAAGACGGGAGCTGCTACGCCTAACCCACCCCCGACCAAGGCTCCATTTCGACTCGCGATAGGGTCGCCCCCAGTCCGAACCGCAGCATCAGCACCACCGAGAACGCTGCCCGAAACCGTGGAGGCCAGCAGCCGCGCCGGGAGCGCCGCCTCGCCCGCCCCGAACAGGGCCGGTGCCGCCATAATCATCGGGGCCGTGCCCGCGATGCCGCCAGCCACGCCGCCGACTGTGCTGGCGACGGGGTGCACCGCCTTGGCGCCCGCATCGTAATCCTGGATCCGCTTCAGCTCGTCGCCGTAGGCTGTCCCGTCCCGATAGGAGCGGATGCCGGCAGCAAGGCGGTCGCTGGCGCCCGTCAGCATTGGCCCAACCACGGGGATGCTGTCCATGGCGCTGCTGGCGCCTGCGTACAGGCTGGTCGGTACGCCCGCACCCTGCCGATGCAGATCCTCGCTGCTCGGCATGTCGGGTAAGCCGCCCTCGACGTAGGGGCTGGCCGTAGCGGCTTTCGCCGCCGCGAGCTGCTGTGCCTGGCTCGGCTCTGGTGCGGGGCGGGACTGCTGGACCTTGAATGCCGCGTAGGCATCGGGGTCGAACGCCTCGACGGGGGCAGCCTGCGCGCCCGATGCCTGCGACTTGAACGCGGCAAAAGCCTCGGGGTCGAACGCCTCAATGTCGGCCATCAGAACCCCTCCTGCAGCATACGGGAATGAGCGTCGGCTGCGGACAGACCACCCTGGCGAAGCTGCTGATAGCGAGCCGCCGGTGCCGTGGTCTGTGTCGTCTGACCCTGCTGGCCGAGCTTGGGCGGGGTCGGGGCTTCCGGCAGGTAGACCGAGCGGCCCGGGTCGGCCCCGTAGGAGGTGGCAAGGTTGCGATAGCGCTCGGCCACGCCCTCGGCGGTCTTGCGGGCGGTGCTGTACAGCTCGGACGCCTGTCCCAGGAAATCCTTGCGCTGCGTGTCGGATAGGAATTCGCCGTTCAGCGCCTTGTTGTAGGCGTTCACCACCCGATCGGGCACGCCGGCCGCGTTCTTGGCCGTGGCGTACTCGCCCTCCCGGACGACCGAGCCAGGATCCAGCATCTTCATGTACCCGAACACCAGGGAGATGTCGGAGGCCGGCGAGACGGAGCCGGGGTTCTCCTGCCGCTGCTTCGTGGCCGCGATCAGCCGACCGTAGCCGTCGTGCACGTCCGCGAAGGTGCCGAGCTGCTTGGAGAACTCGCCCCGCAGCTTGGTCTCGGTGTCGAACCCGTCCGGCTTGGCGGCCGGAGCCGTGAGGATCGGCTTGAGTGTGCCGCGGTCGTAGAAGGTCTGCCCCGGGCGCGCGGCGAGCGGCGGCGGCCCGTCGTTGAACGTGACCTTGCCGTTCGGGTCGGCCCACGCCGCCCGGGTGTCGTTGTCGGGGATGCCGACCTTGCGGCGAGCGTCGATGTCGAGCAGCGGGGTCTGCTCCTTATCGGTGGCGACCGCCTTGGCATTGCGCTCCTTCACGGCGGGGTCGGCATCGCCGCCCGGGATGTATTCCAAGCTCTGCCCATCGGCACCGAGCCGGTAGCCGGCCGGCGGGCCGTTCGCAGGACCGACGAGATTGCTCGGCCCGATCGCGCCGCCATTCTTGCTGGCGTCGTAGACGTTGCCGCCGACTGTCACGAAATTGGGCTTGGATGCCGTCAGCACATTCGACAGCAGCGTCGGGTTGCGCATCGCTGCCCGGGCCGCGGTCGGGTCGAGCTTCAGATTGTTGACGAGGTGGTTGTAGGTGTCCTGCTGGCCTTGCTGCTCCTGCATGAATTTGATTTGTTCGAGCTGGTTCTTGAGCGAGCCGGCCTGGCTGCTGTCGTAGTGCTGCATCGCAGCTCCGACCGCCGGTCCAATACCACGCTGGGTCAGCAGGCCGATGCTGAGCGAGCGCAGGAAGTTCGATCCATCCGGGCTGTTCAGGCCGTTGATGAAGCGATCCATGAACCCAGGCTGTGCACCGGCACCGCCGGCCTGACCTGTCGCCGCGGCCGCGCCTGCAGGCGAGA
The DNA here is from genome assembly GCF_022829605.1 of Methylobacterium sp. E-065. Lineage (GTDB taxonomy): Bacteria > Pseudomonadota > Alphaproteobacteria > Rhizobiales > Beijerinckiaceae > Methylobacterium. Next base: position 3,740 of record NZ_JAKSYD010000104.1, read on the forward strand.
CAGCACCCTGTGGCGTACCGAGCGAGCGCGGCTGGTCGGATAGGCGCTGCCCCGTGAGCGGATCAAATTCACCAGCGCCACCAGGATACCCGCCAGTCGGCGTAGAGCCAGGCGCAGCCTGATCCGTCCCGGGGCTATTCGGATGATAGGCGCTGTTCGCCACGAGCTGCCCACGCGGAGCGCCGGGGTTCATGCCCGACACCGAGCCCGTCACCGTCGGCGGGGTCAGCAGGTCGGCATCCGAGGGGCGCTGGGGCGGGGTCGGCACCATCCGCGAGCCCATCGGGTCGGCAGTGCCCGTGAAGCCTCCGGGGCCACCGCCCATGCCAGCGCGGTCGAATAGGAGCTGATCGGGCGAGCCCGGCTGCTGCCCGCCGCTCGGCGCCCGCATGCCCATCTGCTCCTCAAGCCGGCGGGTGTCGCCCTCGTTCATCGCTACCGGCGGACCGCCCCGATCTGGGATTGCCCCCGTGGTCTGCGGATCGACCTGACCGAGCAGACTGGTCGGCGCCACCGCAGGGGCGTCGGCAGGTTGCCCACGACCCTGCATGGCCTGCATCACTGCGGCCTGCTGATCCGGTGTCAGGTCGGCGAATGCGGGGAGAGCCCCGAAGGAGAGACCGGCGCTCATCGGTGCGTCCATGGGTTCGGGAGAAGGATCAGGGTGCTGCGCATCAGGCGGACCCTGCGGAGCCGCACATCGCGCCGAGGGTCATGAGCCGGTTGCCCGCCTGGAGCTGAAGCTGCTCAAACACCTGCACGAGGCTAGCGAGGTCGTGTGCCGTGCCGGTGCCATTCTCCAGCAGCGCCGCAGCCTGACCGCTCACCGTCTGGAGGCTCCGGAAGCTGGCGGCCAACTCGGCGCAAGCCGCCGCGATCTGCTCCTGCAGGGGCGTCGGCGGGTCATCGACCGCGAGCACGGCGGGCGGCACAAGTTCGGAAGCGTCGAGGTGATCCATGGCGCCCTCCCTCAAGCCGCCGCGCGGCGCTTGCCGCCGGTCTGGTGTTTCGGGCGCTCGCGCCGGATCGGCTCAGGCTCCTGCGGGATCATCGACTGCATGGCGTGCGCGAGCAGGCCGGCCGGAGCACCGCCAGAGCGACCGCTGGCGGGATCCAGGGCGGCCATGATGGCCTCGCCCAGACCGTTCGCGGTCTCACCGGCATGCGAGCCGGGGATGCCGCGGATCACCATCGTCAGGCGCGGCTCGGATCCGCCGGCAGGGGGTGCGACAGGGGCCGACGAGCCGCCGCTGCCCTTCTTGGCCGCGTCCTCTGTGGCCTTGGCGTAATCGACACCGAGAAGGTCGCCGAGACCGATCGGGCCGACGGCGCCGGGCTTGTGGTCCGCCACCTCCTGGGCGAGCAGGCCGATCTGGGTTCGGGGCTCGTCGCCGTAGCGGTACGAATAGACCTTCTGGCCATCGTGCAGCTCGCCGACCTCACGGACATCGGTCTTCATCCGCTCGTCGGAGCCGAACATGCCGCCGAGGAGCGCGCCGCCTACTGTGGCACCACCTCCAGTTCCTAAACCAAGAAGCGAGGTCCCAATCCCTAGGATTGACTGCAGGGCGCTGGGACCGCTCGTTTTGGTCTGGCTGGTGCCCTGCGAGACCGTCGTGCCACCCTGACTGCCGATCGCGAGCGGGTACGAGGCGTACTGGCCCAGGGCCTGCCACGGCACCTGCTGGGTCTCCTGGAAGTACTGCTGGGCCGCATCAAGGCTGGCCTGGTTCTGCTGCTGCTGCAGTCCGCCGACCTGGAGCAGGTTCGAGGCGGGCGCGTACCGGAGCGCGTCGACTGACGGCAGGAGACTCGCAGCCTGGTTCGCAGCCGAGACGCCCTGCTGCCCAGCGCCGATGAAGCCCTGGGCCTTCTGGACCCCCAAAGACGAATTAAACTCATCGCCGCCCAGCACCTGTCCAAGCACGCCGGCCTGTGCCGCCTGCTGCGCTTGACCGAGGCCGGCACCCGCGAGGCGCTGTTGGTTGTTCGTCGACTGCACGCCCGAGATGGCGTTGGTGATGCCGAGGCCGGCGCTTGAGGCCGCCTGACGCGCGGCATCGATCTGCGAGTTGGCCGAGAGCTGCCGCTGAGCCTCCGTGTTGTACTGGTTCGCGTACAACGCGGTGTCGGTGTCGTTGATCGCCTTGGTGGTCGCGCCCTGGAAGTTGCCAGAGCCGTACCGCCCGCTCTTGGCGTAGGCCTCCTTCACCGCGTTGGCGGCGTTCTGGTTCGAAGACTGGACGAGAGCCTGCACATAAGGGTTCGTGGTCGGGTCGAGGTACTGGCCGGAGGCGACGCCGGACAGGTTCTTCTCGGCCGCCGACATCTGCTGCGACTTGTCGAACAGACCCTGCAACTGCGGAACCGTCGTCAGATCCCGTGACCCCGACATGAAGGCGTTGGCCGTCTGATTGATCGGGTTCGACGCCGAACCGATCTGATCCGCCAGCCCCGAAAGGCGGGAGGTATCGACGTTCGGGACGGCCGACAGCATGCCGAGACCCTGTTGCGTGGTCGGGCTGATGCCGTTGGATCCGAGCAGACCCTGCAGATAGCTCGTGCCAATGCCACCCGCGTTGTCGGACGCAGCCTGATCACGGGTGCTTTGGATCCCGGCAGACTGGTCGTTGCTGAAATCCGCGACCCGCTGGCCGCCGTAGATCTGCGAGCCGACGCCCGACTGATACAGGTTCTGCGCGTTGGTGAGCGCCGACTGCAGCCCCGGGATTGCAGGCGACCATGGGGTCTTGTCCGAGACCTGGGTCGAGTTCTGCGTGCTGGTCTGTCCGCCGCCCATGGCCGGCTCCTCTAAGCGGCGTCCGGCGGGGTGCCGGCTTCCCGCAGGAAGCTCACGGCGCAACCGCAGGCAGCGAGTTGAGCATTCAGGGTGTCGATCTGCGCCAGCACGGCCGCGAGCGGGGCATCATCGTCCAGCATCGCGACAAGCTCGCCGAGCGTGCCGTGAGTGGCCCGAGCACCCGATCGCAGCAGTTCCCAGGCGCGGATAGCCGAGCAGTCCGGCGGCGCGGGCCGAGGGGCGCGGATCGGGAGGCGGTGGAGGTCGCCCATCTCAGGCCGCCATCGACATAGCGACGGCAGGAGTGGCCGGAGTCGACGGAGGCCGCGGATCATTCGACGCGCCGAGCGCCGACCGCAGGGCCTCCCGTAGGAAGGTGCTGATCGTCACGCCTTCGCGGGCAGCGCCGGCCTCAAGCGCAGCATCCAGAGCGGGATCGGCGCGGAAAATTCGGGTTCGACTGAGCCGCTGCTTGTCCATGGAACGCCTCCGTGTCTGTCAACGACAGTAACACGGCAGGCGTTGCTATGTAATACAGATTAAGCTGACAAATTGTGCTCGGTTGTGATTGTTGATGACTTAATGTTCCGGGTCGCCTGCGGAATTCAGCGCCTCGGCAAGATTTGGGCGCTGGCCGGTAATAAGCTCGGCGAACTCAATCCCGAACGCCTTCATGTGGTTGAGCGCCCGTTCATACACCTTCCGCTGCTCGTCAGAGAAAGGAAGTTGATCGGGGGCCCGAGGTGGCGGAAGCGCTTGACTGATGATGACGCTGAAGGCGTTTCTGAGCGCCGCGCGAGTGAAATCGCTCAAAGGATCCTCCCCGCGCCAATCCACGGTGCCGAGCTTCACATCAATCGGGTTCTCGTAATCCTGGACGGTCTTGATCGCGGTCAAAATGTTGGTGATCAGACGCCTCGCATCGTCGCCATTGCCAAATACCATGTGATGCAGCGGCTCGACATTGAACGAGTTCAGAAGCCGCGCCTCAACCTCCTCACTCGCCGATCTGCCTGCGTCTGCTGCCGCGGCCTCGATCTTCTCACGTAGATCCTCGCGGGTTCGGAACTTCATGTTCGCAGACTTGCGCTCGTCAGCCGCCTTCCCGGGGCGCCCGCGGCGTCGCGGCTGGTCGTGCTCGATCGTGTTCATTGCGGCCTCTCCGTCGCTATTCTTTATCGGTGTGCAATTCGGGGCGCAACCATCTTGCGCAGCCGTCGACAGGTGTCTACGGTTATCGGTGTGCATTTCAGGGCGCATTGGAGGCGTATGGCAATGTCCCAGTCAGCCGAGGCGGCCAGCAGAGCCGACGACATCGAGAAGGTGATGACGGAAGCCGTCATCGACCCAGACACCTACGGACGGATTTTTGGGACGGGCCGCGGGGCGACCTACCGCGCGCTGGCCGCCGGCGTTCCGGTCAAGCCCATCCGGTTCGGGAAGACCTATCGCATCCCGACCGCGCCGATCCGCGCACTGCTTCAACTGGAGCGGCCGGACCCCGTCGCAGCCTGATCCCGCCATCCGCGGGCGATCCCCGCGGGCCGCTCATTCCGCGCCGATGCGGCCGGCGCATTCAGCAAGGACATCCAGACATGAGAAAGCCCGCGCAGCGCGTGGGCACCGGCGGGCTCTCCGTGAATGTCGCTTCGCAGGCAGACGTTCATGGATATGCCGCAACACCCGGCGCCCTTCAAGTGCATCGCCTCATTCAGCGAGGTCTCACCCCTGCCGTAGCAGCCACAGTCGCTGCCCTGGCCTTCCCAGTGACTGATCACTGGAGCGCCAGAGCATGACGCAGGCGCGCCCGATCCCCAGCATGGTCCGTCGCATAGTTCCCACTCTGGGAAGTTCTGTCGACGGCGAGGCCTTGGCCGCAGCTCGCGCGATCGGGCGCGTCCTCGACCGGGCCGGTCTCGGCTTCACCGACCTCGCCGCCGCGATCCAGACGGCGGATTTTCTCGCCGGCGAGAAGATTGTTCCGGCGCCGGAACAGGCTGACGTGAGGCCAGACGAATTCTCCCGCCGGCGGGAGAAACGGTGCGCCGGCGCACCAATCCCGCCGTTCAACGTCTACGCCTTCCGCAGGGCCTACACGCCCCGCCAGGAAGCCGAGCACCGCGCCCGTGTCGCGTTCTGCCGGAGCCGCCCGTGGGACCTGACGGAATGGGAGCGTGGGTTCCTCAACAACGTCGCTCGGCTGCACGGAAACTTGTCGATCCGACAAGCCGACAAGCTCGCCGTCATGACCGACCGCCTCGACATGGAGGTGCGCCGCGCATGCTGAACCTACAGCACGCCGCGTCTTGCCTCCCTGGCGGACGCGTCATCAGCGGTGGCGTCTCCTTCCAGGGTATCGGGCACCGGGCGGGCGACATGTCCGCCCGACTGCTCCCAGATCCGGACGCGCGCAACGGCTACATCGTGACGAGCTTCGCGGGCGACGACCCGCTGGTGCTCCGCGATTACGTGGACGAGCGATGCGGCCTGCCCCGCTGGGAAGAGCGCGTTCGTGACCGTGAGGAACGTGCTGACCCACGCGAACTGGCCCGGCAGGAACGCGCTCGCGAACAGCAACGTCTCGCCCGTGAAGCCGAAGCCGCGATCAAGGCCGAGCGTGTGCGCCGGATATGGGCCGAGGCCGAGCCGGATCCGCGGGGCAGCCTCGTAGAGCGATACCTGAACCAGCACCGGAAGCTGGATCTACCGGCGTCCGTCTGCGGGCACGCGATGCGCTTCCACCCGTCCGGCCCATGGGAGGCCGAGCGCGTTCCGATGATGCTCTGCGCCTACCGGGACATTGCCACGGATGAGGTTGTGGGTCTGCACCGCACCCGCCTCGACCCCATGACCGGCGAAAAGCTCGGCAGGAAGATGCTCGGCCGGGCCGGCGGCGCCGCGATCAAGCTGACTCACGACTCTGAGGTGACGATGGGCTTAGCCCTAGCCGAAGGCGTCGAAAGCGCCCTGGCCGGCATGGCGCTAGGTCTCGTGCCGATATGGGCCGCAGGCAGCGTCAGTGGGATCGCAGCTTTCCCGGTCCTGTCGGGCATCGAGGCCCTGACGATCTGCGCCGAGACCGGCGCTCCCAGCGAGAAAGCCGTCGAAGAAGTCGGCACCCGCTGGACCGAGGCCGGGCGCGAAGTCGATGTCGTAGCGCCCCGCACCGGCTCTGATTTGAACGATGCTCTGATGATGGAGACGGCCCGATGAAGGTGCGGCCGGAGCAATCCGAGACGATCTACGACCGCAAGCGGTTCGGCGGCCCCCGTGCCGTAGGCTCGGATCCAGGCGCTGATGCCGCCTTGTTCGGCTTCACCTTCGACGGCGACGCGCCGCCCGATCCGCCGCACTACCTCATCAAGAACCTGTTGCCCGCCGAGGGCGTGGCGATGCTCGGCGGGCAGTCCGGCGCAGGCAAGACGTTCACCGTCGTCAATCTGGCGGTCTCGCTAGGTACAGGCGATGCGTTCTTCGGCCGCCGCGTTGTTGAGCGGGTCGGCACGCTGATCTTCGCGGCCGAGGGCGCCGGCACGCTCGCTGCCCGCGTTGAAGCCGCCCGTGCTGTTCTTCCGAACGGAGACCGGCTGCCGATAGCCTGGATGGGCGCGGTGCCGAACCTCGCCGACGTGGAGGAGGTGAAGGCGCTTCAGCCGAAAATCCGCGCCATCGACGCCCGAATGCGGGAGCAGTTCGGGGTCCGCCTTGGGCTGATCGCCATCGACACCATGGCCGCGGCCTTCGCCATGAAGGACGAGAACGACGCCGCTGAGGCCCAACAGGTTCTCCGGCATATGCGGATGCTGGGCGAGCCGATCGGCGCCCTTGTCCTGCCGATCCACCACTACGGCAAGACCGAAGACACCGGCCTGCGCGGATCCTCCGCTTACCGTGGCGGCGCAGATGCGGTGTTGAGCATCCTAGCCGACCGCAACCAAGTCACAGGCGAGGTGACGACCCGCTCGCTCAACCTCGCCAAGAGCCGTTGGGCCGAGGAGGGGCCGATCGCAGCGTTCGCGCTCCGCTTCGTGCAGCTCGGCACGGACGAGGACGGCGACGCCTACGGAGCGTGTGTCGTTGAGCCGAAGCTGGACGAGCCACCACCCTCGACCCGCAAGGTCCCGCAGAAGGATCCGCTGCCGATCGTCGCCCTCAAGGGAGCCTTTGACGAGGTGCTGTTGACCCACGGCCGCGAGGTGCAGGTTCGCGGGGCTGGCGAGACCGTCAGGGCCATCACCGTCTCTGAGATCCGCGACGAGTTCCGGCGCCGCTACGCGACCGGTGAGGACGAGCAGGAGGACGATGGCGCGAAGGTTCAGACGAGGGTCCGGCAGGCCCTGAAGCGGGCGCTCGATGCCTGCCCGAAGCATGGGTTCCGAACCGCCGCTTGGAACGGGGAGGAATGGCTATGGCGAGCCTGAGCGTGACAGCCGTGACAAGCGTGACAAGCGGCAAATGTCACGCACGTCACGCCCCCCGTTGCCGTGACATCCGCCGTGACATGCGGAGCACCCCCCTAAAGGGGGGCTCCCGCTGTCACGCCTGTCACGCGGGGCTGATTTTCGAGGGAGGGAGATTTGAGCGTGACAAGCCGATTTGGGATCCGGCCGCCGGATTTCATGATTTCCGGGCAAGCGTACTGGCTCGCTCGGACCGAACCCTATCAACGGTTGGACGGACGGGTGTCGCAACTCGACGTGTTCACGACACACTGCGCGCAATGCGGGGAGCCTTTCGAGGCCAAGCGTTCCGCTGGCGGAACAAGCGCATTGAACCGGCGCTGCGCCAAGCACCGTCGCCCCGGCATCAAGGTCCGCAAGCAAGGTTAACCCAGCCGTTCGGGCGCAGCGGACATTTCGGATTTTATCCGGTTTGTCCGGTTTGTCCGGCAGAGGGCGACCGATGAGCGCCGCCCGGGACGCTTGGGGTCCGTGGGATCCTACCATCAGCGATGCCGAGCGCGCGGCCCGATGCCGGTGCCTGCGGAGCATTGTGCATCTGACGCTCGGCCCCCGCGGCAACGCCCTCGCTGAGCATCTGCGTCTCGCTGAGCGCGACCCAGCGCATCTGCCGCTTGCTTTGACTGCTCTGAACAGCCTTGCCGGCCTCGACCTCCGTCACACGGTCGCGAGCTACGGCGCGATCAACCGTCCCCGCACTTGAGAGGAGACCACCATGCTCATCAACGTCGGCAGCAGGCTCATCAACACCGATCAGGTACTCTGGATTGAGCCAGCGCCCTCAACGCGCGGAACGCCGCGCAGCACCATCCACTTCACCAACGGCGCAACCCTGACAATAAGCGCTGATCTTGAATGGATCGCCAATCGGCAGACCGCCATCATCCCAGCGCCTCCCGGCTATCAGGCAGTACGCGCTACTCCGCCCAGCCAGTCGGACAAGGATAGGGGCGTTGAGTACGATACTCTTCCCGTTGTCGCTTTCCGGTTTGATGGCGCGTCAAATCTGCTTCTCGACCCGATTACCCCTGAGGGGACCTTAGGCGACTACTATGCGGTGATTGGGCCGGATGGTCGCTGTTGGGACGTTGACCGCGAATACGAGAACGTCGAAGCCTACAAGCAGTCTTTCAGTCAGGACTGGGCCAACGACAAAGCCGTCTGGACTGGCGAAGCTGCTTGAAAGGATCCGCCATGCCAGAGCCCATCCCCTTCCCCGGCGCCGTCCGTGCGATCGGCGAGACCTTCCCGGCTCACGTCATCCGCGCCGGTCGCGGCGTGGCCGAGCATCGCGGCATCCTCGCCGACGACATCGACGCCGTGACGCTGCACGACCGCCGGGTCGCCACGTACATGCTCGGGCAACTCGGCTCCCGCGACCCCGATCATCAGCGGGCGGGCGAAGTCGGGCTGCGCCGCTTGATCACCAGCATGCAGGACGATGCAGCATGACCCGGCGCGACACCGATCCCCGCCGTCCCGGCCCTGAGAACGATCCTGCCGACGACAGCAACATGGCCGAGACTGAGCGCCACGAGCTTGTGGCCGAGGCCGCCGCCATCTTTGGCCCCGAGGCTGCAGCAGAACTCGCTGCGACCTTGCG
>NZ_JAKSYD010000149.1 GCF_022829605.1 Methylobacterium sp. E-065
TGCCGCTGGTCGAACTGCGGCGCCTCCTTGTTGAGCACCTTGTCGAAGTTCCAGATCACCGCGTCGGCATCGAAGGCCGAGCCGTCGTGGAACGTCACGCCGTCGCGCAAGTGGAAGGTCCAGACCTTCGGGTCGGCCTTATCGACCTCCCAGGACGTGGCAAGCCCGGGCACCATCTTGCCGGGACGGTCGGCGACGTCGAGCTCCCAGGCGACCAGTGGATCGTACAGGGTCAGGCCGGTGAACTGGTAGCCGCCGGCGCCCCGGTCCGGCTGGCCGGTGGTGAGCGGCAGGTCGGTCATCGAGATGCCGTAGGTCAGGCTGCCCGGCGTCCCGCCCTGCGCGCCGGCCCGGCCCGGGGCTCCCAAGGCGGCCAGTGCCGCGCCTCCCACCATCAGCGAGCGGCGTGTCGGCTTGATCAGGTCCATCGTGTCTCTCGGCTGGAAGCGGATGCGCCGCATGGAGCGGCGCCCGCTCTCCAGGCGCGCAACGGCGTTCTCCCCACCGTGACCCCATGCTGCATACAGTATCATGCACGCATCATGCCCAATTGGGCGGCATCTGGCGGCGCTGCTCTCAGGCCTGCCAGACCTGCCCGGGTCTAAGAGCCAGGAACCGCTCCGGCAAGAGACCGGCGGCTCCGAGCGCCGCGTTCAACGCCTCCACGGGCCGCTCGACGCCCTCATCGGTGAGCTGGAACGTGCCCCAATGGTGGCCGAGCGCCTGCTCGGCGCCGAGGAGGCGGAAGGCCTGCACGGCCTCGGCGGGGTCGATGTGCTGCGCACGCATGAACCAGCGCGGCTCGTAGGCGCCGATCGGCAGGGTCGCCAGCCGGGGCGGCCCGAAGCGGGTGCGGATGTCCCGGAACAGGGCCCCGTCGCCGAAGCCCGTGTCGCCGACGTGATAATGCACGCCCCGGGGCGAGGTGATCACGAAGGCGCACCACAGCGCCATCCGCCGATCCCGGACGCCCCGGGCCGACCAGTGGTTGGCCGGTGTCAGATGGACCTGCAGCCCGTCGCCGAGATCGACCGACTGGCCCCAGTCGCGGGTCTCAACGTGCATCGTGTCGTCGAAGCCGCGCAGGATCGCGTCGTTGCCGAGCGGCGCGACGATCAGCGGCTGATGCGCCTGCCAGATCCGCGCGACGCCCGGCCCGTCGAGATGGTCGTAGTGGTTGTGGGTGATCAACACCGCATCGATCGGCGGCAGGTCGGCGAAGGCGATGCCCGGCGGATTGACCCGCTTCGGCCCGGCGAAGCGGACCGGACTCGCGCGCTTGGCGAAGACCGGATCGATCAGGATGTTCCGGCCGGCGACCTGCACGAGGTAGCTCGCATGGCCGATCAGCACGACCCTCAGGCCGCCGACGCGCTCGGGCGGCCGATCCGCCGGAAAGGAGCTTGGGAAGCTCGCCGGCCAGGGCTCCCGCGCCCGCTTGGCCTGCCAGCGAAGCACGTCGGGCAGCGATTTGTCGGTCGCCTGGTCCGGCAGGAAGAAGCGCAGCCCGTCGAAATGGTCCGAGACCGGGCCGCGATAATAGGGGTTCCGACCGCGCCGGTGGGCGGCATAACCGACGCCGCCGAGCGTCATCACCGTGGCCGCACTCGCGACCGTAAGCAGGCTTCGCCGTTTCATACCCCCGGAGATGGCGGGTGGCGCGCGCCGGTCAAGTTCTCTGCCTTGCGACGGCGAGCCTCAGTCCACCGCCTCGGCGGCCAGGGACAGGCGCGCCCGGAAGACGACCTTGCCGACGCCGTCACGCACGCAGGCGACGTAATCCTGGCGCTCGACATCCGGCAGCATGTCGCGAGCGATCGCCGACATGATCCGGGTGACCTTGGCGCGGGCGGCCGGCAAGTCCGGCAGCTCGAAGCCGACGTCATCGCGGACCGGCTGCGAGCCGTCGTGAAGATCGATGAAGAAGCGAGGCATCGGTGCGAAGAGTCTCGATAAGAGGTTCTGCGCGGATATTATTGCTCTGTGTATGGTTAATAGGATCTTAAATTCGGGCCTCGATCAATCTGATCGCGCGTCCAATCCACGGTTCACCTAAACCTCACGGTGGGCGGACGGATCCATATATCCGGCTCGGATACGACGCGGGTTCAGTCGATCGCGGTCCGCGCGCCAACCCGCCCCGCACAGCGGGCTAAGGGCTACATAGCTTGTCTGTCTCGGCAGAGCGCGCACGCCAGCCTGAAAACGCACAGGAATGGACAATGAGCGGAGCCGCGCCGGCGACGCGCTCAGGAGCGCCAGCGCAACTCCTTGCGCTCCAGTGGGTTCGTGAACGCGCGTTCGTCGCGGGCCGCTTCGAGCGCCTCGCGCTTCAGGCGGAAATACCATTGCGACGGCAGATCGCCCTGGCCGAACAGCACCATGGTCGGCTTGCGATCGAGACCGTCCTGCGCCTGCTGGAGCACCTGCTGGTCCTGGGTCAGGAACTGCCGCATCAGCGGGCGGGCGACCGGCTTCAGCAGGTTCAGCGCCGGCATGCTCCAGTAGAGGGCGTTGGTGAGCAGCGTCCGGTCAGGCGTGAGCGGCGTCGCGAAGGTGTAGTTCGCCACGCGCTTCTCGCCCGCACGGATCCGCTCCAGGCGCACGCCCGGCAGGCGGAACTCGATCTCGACCTCCGGCACACCCCCGAGCAGCCGGTAGACCGGGGAACTCGTCGTGGTGGCGTGACTGGTCATGACGAAGCCGTGGGGGACCGGCTGGAAGGTCTTCACCTTCTCGCGGAGCTGCTTCGACGGTCGGAACCACCACGAATCGTGGACGAAGGCGACATGGCCGGGATCGACGAGGCTCAGCGTCGTGAGATCGAAGGAAGCCTCGACCACGAGTTCGACCACCAGGGATCCGGCCGGCGTGAAATCGAGCTCGGGTAAAGCGGCGATGTCGCCACCGGCCGGGCCGATATGGGGGTTGACCCACAGGAAGCCGGCACTCTCGCGGATCGGGAAACGCTGGACCTGGATGCGCGAGAAATCGGCGACGTCATGCTCCGATAGGGTCGGGACGTCGCGGCAACGCCCATCCGTGCCGAAGCGCCAGCCGTGGAACGGGCACATGAGCGAGTCGCCGTCGAACCGGCCCTTGGACAAGGCCATGCCACGGTGGGGGCAACGATCCCTCAGCGCGAAGGGGGCACCGTCCGGGGCGCGGCCGAGCACGATCTGCTCGCCGTTCAGCTCAACCGCGCGCAGACCCGCCTTGCTGCCGGCCTTGCCGAGGTTACGGGACTGGCCGACGCAGTACCACGCGTTCCCGAGCGGCTGGCGCATCGCGTCGGGATCGAGGGCAGCCTCGTCGGCGGGACGCGGCGGGTTGGTGAAGGGCGCGTTCAAGGCGGCTCGGGCTGCGGGCGGGATGCCCCGTCATACGCCCGCCGGCCGATGCGGGAAAGCGCGGGCCCGTGAAGTGCAGATTTCGGGAGGACAAACGGGCGCAGGCGCGGGGCTTCACAAGCCGGCTCGCACCACCTACCTTGCCTTCATCCGCAACGAACGAAAGGAGGTGATCCAGTGTCTCATTGTCATCAGCCGTGTGTCTCGGCTCATCGGACCTGGACCGTCGCCTCCAGCGTGTCGTTCTAAGACGCGCTAGAGACCCGATTTCGGGACAGTTCCGCCGGACGACATGGTTCGGCAATGGAAGGGCCACCCTCACGGGTGGCCCTTCGGCTTTTTAAGGCTCAGCGCTTCTGCATCTGGAACAGCGGCTGGGCCAAAGCTTCGGTCCGGGCGCGCCACACGTCGCGCTCCTCCCGCAGGGCGTCACGCTCGGCCACCAGGGCGGAACGCTCGCCCGCAGCCCGCTCGCGCTCGGTCTGCATCGCTGCGCGCTCGGTCTTGAAGCGCTCACGCTCCGCGCGGATCTCCGCCTGTTCCGCCCGCAGATCGTCGAGGGAGCCGATCTCATCCTGGATATGCGCACGCAGGGTGCGGATCTCCTCCGCGAGCAGCGCCTGCAGTTGGTCCTGATGCTCGGCCTCCAGGCGGAGCTTGGCCTTCAGCATCAGGTTCTCGGCCATCAGCTCGGAGATGTCGGCATCCTCGGTCTCGGCTGCCTGCGACGGCCCGGCGGGCGCCACAACCCGCGGCGACCACGCGGTCTCGGCGGCACCGGGTCCGGCCTTCGGATCCGGGCGCGCTGCGTCGGCCGGGCTGTGAGTCTTCATCGCCGAGAGCCAGTCCCGAAGCGGCCCGGGCGCGGGGCGGCCGCTGGACTCGGGCGGCAGGGAGCGGGCGGGTTCCGACATGGGGCGGCGTCCTGAACGAATTCGCCTCGTAGACAATCGGAACATGCTTAACGATCGGTAAAAGGGGGCGGTCGGCACGACAGAGGCCGCAACCCGGAAATTGACTTTACCGGCCAGCGCGGCTACGCCGCGCGCTCCCGATCCGTAGCAGATCGACCGATGCCAAGCCGACCGGTCCCGTGAGACCGGAGGTCAACGCCCGACAGCGCGTGTGCGCCCTCGGGCGCGATGAGTGTTGGCTGATTGGCGATGGCGGGATCCGCCGGCCGAGGCAGTCCCATGACGCGAGATCAAGAAGCGTTGAACATCGAGGACGCGATCAACGAGACCTGCCCATGGTCGGGCAAGCCGATCTCGGCCGACTCGCTGACGCTCTACAACGGTGCCGTGGTGGGGTTCTGCAACCCGGATTGCCGAGACAAGTTCGCCAAGGCTGTCCGCAGCTTCGAGGCCGATCTCCAGGCGCGCCGGGTCGAGCGCGCCGGGCTCGAACAGTAAGCGCGGGTTCAGAGCATGTTCGAAGGCCTGTCCGATCGCCTCTCCGGCATCCTCTCGGGACTGACGCGCCGCGGTGCGCTCACCGAGGCCGACGTCACCGCCGCCATGCGCGAGGTGCGCCGGGCTCTGCTGGAGGCCGACGTCGCCCTCGAAGTGGTGCGCGGCTTCACCGATAAGGTGAAGGAGAAGGCGGTCGGCGCCGTCGTGCTCAAGTCGGTGACGCCCGGCCAGATGGTCGTGAAGATCGTCAACGACGAGCTCGTGGCGATGCTCGGCACCGATGCCGAGACCGTAGATCTCAACGCCCCCGCCCCGGTGCCGATCCTGATGGTCGGCCTGCAGGGCTCGGGCAAGACCACCACCACCGCCAAAATCGCCCGCCGCCTCTCCGAGCGCGACAAGCGCAAGGTGCTGCTTGCCTCCCTCGACACCCGCCGCCCAGCCGCCATGGAGCAGCTCGCGGTGCTGGCCAAGCAGGTCGGCGTCGAGAGCTTGCCGATCGTGGCCGGCCAGTCGGCGGTGCAGATCGCCAAGCGCGCCATGGAAGCGGCCCGACTCGGCGGCTTCGACGTGGTCATGCTCGACACCGCCGGCCGCACCACGGTGGACGAGGCCCTGATGGCCGAGGCCGCCGAGGTGAAGGCCGCGACGCGGCCCCACGAGGTGCTGCTGGTCGCCGACGCGCTCACCGGCCAGGACGCAGTCAACACCGCCCGGGCCTTCGACGAGCGGCTCGGCGTCACCGGCATCGTGCTGACCCGCATGGACGGCGATTCCCGCGGTGGCGCGGCGCTCTCGATGCGCGCCGTCACCGGGAAGCCGATCAAGCTCGTCGGCGTCGGCGAGAAGGTCGATGCGCTGGAGGAGTTCCACCCGTCCCGCGTCGCCAACCGCATCCTCGGCATGGGCGACATCGTCTCGCTGGTCGAGAAGGCCGCCGAGACCATCGACCACGAGCAGGCGCTCCGCACCGCGGAGAAGATGCGCAAGGGCAAGTTCGATCTCGAAGACCTGTCCATGCAGCTCGCCCAAATGGAGAAGATGGGCGGCATCGGCGGCCTGATGGGCATGCTGCCCGGCATGGGCGCGATCAAGAAGCAGGTCGAGGGCGCCAACCTCGACGAGAACATGTTCAAGCGCCAGCGGGCGATCATCTCGTCGATGACCCCACAGGAGCGCAAGAACCCCGATCTGCTCAAGAACAGCCGCAAGAAGCGCATCGCGGCGGGTTCAGGCGTGGACGTCTCGGAGATCAACAAGCTCCTGAAGATGCACCGGACCATGGCCGACATGATGAAGGCGATGGGCTCCGGGAAACGCGGGATCGGGCAGGCGCTCGGCTCGATGTTCGGCCTCGGCGGTGGCGGGATGGGCGGGGGCGGCATGGGCGGCATGCCCGGCCTGCCCCCCGGCATGCCGGAGCCGACGCCGGAGCAGATAGCCCAGATCGAGAAGCAGTTCGGCGGCAAGCTGCCGCCGATGCCGCCGGGCCTCGGCGGGGGCGGCATGCCCAAGATACCGGGGCTTCCGGGCCTGGGCGGTCCGAAGCTGCCGGGTCTCGGTGGGATCATGCCGGGGAAGAAGAAATGAGCGTGCTCGCGGCACAGGCCGTCGATCCCGAACTCGCGCGCCTGCGCGACAGCATCGACAACTTCGATGCCGCGCTGATTCATCTGCTCGCCGAGCGCTTCCGCTGCACGCAGCGGGTCGGCGAGCTCAAGGCCCGAAAGGGGATCCCCCCTTCCGATCCGGACCGGGAGGCCCGTCAGGTCGCCCGGCTCCGCAAACTCGCGGTCGATGCCAATCTCGACCCCGATTTCGCCGAGAAATTTCTGGCCTTCGTGGTCAAGGAAGTCATCCGGCACCATCAGTCGATCGCAGCGACGCACGAGTCGGCGACCGACACCGAGAGAAAGTCGTAAGAAAATGGCCCTTAAGATTCGTCTCACCCGCGGCGGCGCGAAGAAGCGCCCCTACTACCGCATCGTTGTCGCCGACGCCCGCGCCCCCCGCGACGGCCGCTTCATCGACAAGGTCGGCGCCTACGACCCGATGAAGGCCAAGGACGATCCGGCGCGCATCGTGCTCGACAACGAGAAGATCCAGAGCTGGCTCGCCAAGGGCGCGCAGCCGACCGACCGGGTCCTGCGCTTCCTTGATCAGGCCGGCCTCGCCAAGCGCCCGACGCGCAACAACCCGCAGAAGGCCGAGCCGGGCGAGAAGGCCAAGGAGCGTGCCGCCAAGCGCGCCGAGAAGGCCGCCGCCCCCGCCGAGGACGCTGCGGCGTAAGGCGCTTCACCATGGCGCGCCGCCCCGCAGGTCCCTCCCCCCGCGACGGCGGCCGCCGGAGCCGCGTGAACGCCGCGATCGCGCCCGACGCCGCGACTTCGCCCAAGGCGCCGGCCCCGAAGCCGGCCGCCCCGCCCACCGATTCGAACCTCGTCCTGTTGGGCGAGTTCGGGCGGGCACATGGGCTTACCGGCGAGGTTCGCCTCAAATCCTACACGGCAGAGCCGCGGGCGATCGCCAGCTACGGTACCCTGCTGACCGCGGACGGGCGCAGCCTGACGCTCGCCGAGGTACGCGTCGCCCCCGGCACATCCCCCGACATGCTGATCGCCCGGGTGAAGGGTGTTTCCGGACGGACTGCGGCCGAGGCGCTGAACCGCGTCGCCCTGTTCATTCCGCGCGACCGCCTGAGCGCCCCCGAGGACGAGGACGAGGTCTATGCCGCCGATCTGATCGGCGCCACGGCTTTGGACGAAGCCGGCACGGTCATCGGGACGATCGTGGCCGTCCCCAATTACGGCGGTGGCGACCTTCTGGAACTGCGCCCGCCGAACGGCGGCGCGACGGCGCTCCTCCCCTTCACCAGGGCCTTCGTGCCCGTGCTCGACGTGGCGCAGCGCCGCGTCACCGTGGTGGCGCCGGACGATCTGTTCGCGCCGCCGGGCGAGAAACCGACCGACGATCCGGGCTGATCTCGAAGCCGGTTTCCGTCGGAAAACCGGCAGCCACTTTTGCGGACCCTGCTCAGGGCGCCGGCGCCACCACGGCGGCCCGGGCGATCACCAGCGGCTCTGCGCTCATCGCCAGCGGCCCGTCGAAGGGGCGCTCGTGCAGGGCGATCAGGCCGAGGGTGGTGACCATTGCCAGCGAGAAGGTCATCAGCACCGTCGCCTGAGCAGCCGGGTGTTCCGTGTGAACGAGCCCCAGGGCTACCAGGGTGAGCGCCGCCAGGATCAGCAGGGTGAGCCACTTGGTCCCGTCGCTCGCGGTCTGGCTGAGCGCCAGCCGTTCGCCGCGGTCACCCCGCAGCGCCATGGCGGCGCTGAGAAGTGCGGCATGGGTTGGCGCGCCCGCCTCCGTGGTGATCTTCGGATCCGACACCGTCTCCAGAAGTCGCCGTAACCCGGCCCCGGCTTCCGGCGCGTAGCCGCCCTCGCTCATCCGCGGCCATTCCCGTTCGATCACCGCGTCGAGATAGGCCGCGAGGGCTGACCGGATGTTGCGCATGTCGGAGGTCGAGGCGAGGCTGAGATCGTAGAGCGCTAGGGCGTCGGCGCGCTCAGCCTGGAGGGCGCGCGAGGCCGCGCGCTGGCGCTCCCAGGCATCGTTGGCCACGAAGCCGGTCAAAAGGGCCAGCAGGGTTGCCAGGGCGGTGAAATAGGTGGGCACCATGCCGGCACCGAGGTGGCGCATCATCGGACGCGTCCGGCGCAGGTGTGAGAGTCCGTACAGGATTGCGCTGAGGACGCCGAACAGGAGGGCCAAAACCGCGAAGATCGCCCAGAGCGGTTGATCGAGCCAGAGTCCGAGGAGCATGCGGCGGCCTGCATCGTGGGCGACGGGGCCGCGATGCTGACAACCTTGGGCTGAGAAAGCGTGAAGTCCTGCGCCGTACGCGTCCCAGGACAGCGATCCCCCCGGCAGCTGCTACCGCCGCGTCGCCCCGTCCCGGCAGGGCCGGATCGTTTCGGGTGACGGCCTTCGATCGGTCGCGGGTGCCGAAAACACCGCGAGGTAGGCGCCATCCTTCAACGGGTGAAACCCGGTCTCGCGATACCCTGCGGCAGTGAGTTCGCAGCGCAGGAGCGCCGGAGGGGTGCCGTGGCGGGACGGGATATCGTCGGCGTCGACGATGCCGACGCGACCGCCCGGGTGCATCGCCGCGGCGAGATTGTAGAGCAGGCCGAAGGGCTGGGTGATCTCGTGGTACATGTGCACGAGGATCGCCGCATCCACGGAGGCCGGGGGCAGGCGCGGATCGTGCGGCTCGCCCCGGACCACGGTGACGTTGGCGAGGTCCTTCACCCGTGTCTCCAGGGCGGTGAGGTAATCCGGCGTGACGTCCTCGGCGAGCACCCGGCCGCCCGGGCCAACCAGCGGGCTCAGCCGGACCACGTAGTAGCCACTGCCCGCGCCGATATCCGCCACCGTCTCACCCGGGGCGAAGCCCATAGCCCTGGCGACCTCGGTGAACTCGCCGGCCTTGTCGCGCGCGGATTCCGAGGACCAGCGCGGTGCGACGATCTCGGCCACCGGCCGGTCGGGCTTCGGAAAGGCGTCGGCCGGAGCGCCCGCAGGTGCGAGCGGTCCGGCCGCGCAGACCGGTCCGGCGAGCACGAGGGACAACAGGGCCGGGACGTGGGTCAGGATTCGGATCATGGCCGGTAACAGCCCGCGGGCCGGATCGGTGCCGGTGGCGTTGACCGTGCCGCACCCGGCGCGCGATCAAGCGCCATGACGCACACGGACACGCCCTGGCGGACCACGATCCTCACCCTCTACCCGGAGATGTTCCCGGGCCCGCTGGGCGTCTCGCTCTCGGGCGATGCTCTGACGCGCGGCACCTGGAGCCTGGAGGCCCGCAACATCCGCGAGCACGGGCTCGGCCGGCACCGGGCGGTAGACGACACCCCAGCCGGTGGCGGCGCCGGCATGGTCCTGCGCTGCGATGTCCTGGCCGCCGCCATCGACGCCGCGAGCCCGCCCGACGACCCGCGCCCACGCCTGCTGATGTCCCCCCGCGGCCGGCCCCTGACCCAGGCGCGGGTGCGCACCCTCGCGGAAGGCCCCGGCGCGCTGATCGTCTGCGGCCGGTTCGAGGGGGTGGACGAGCGGGTGATCGCCGGGCGCGGCCTGGAGGAGGTCTCGATCGGCGATTACGTGCTCTCGGGGGGCGAGATCGCCGCCCTGGTGGTGCTCGACGCCTGCGTGCGGCTCCTGCCCGGCGTGATGGGCAAGGTGCAATCCGGCGTCGAAGAGAGTTTCGAGGGCGGACTCCTCGAATACCCGCACTACACGCGGCCCCGGGACTGGGAGGGCCGCGCGATCCCCGACGTGCTCTCCGGCGGCAACCACGCCGCCATTGCCCGCTGGCGGCGGGACGAGGCCGAGCGCCTCACCGCCGAGCGGCGGCCCGACCTCGCCGGCGCACGTCAGGCCGCCTCAAGATCGATCACAGGACCGTCCCGGTCGTAATCCAACGGATCGCGCTGCAGGGGCTGCCGCATCGGCCGCCGCAGGCGATACGGGAGCGCGATGTGGGCCGTTAAGGCTCCAATAACCACAAGCAGAGCAGACCAGACCGCCAGTATCGCGGCGCTGTGCATAGACATCGATGTACCTCAAACGCTACGCGGCACAGCATTAAGCCTAACGGGCCAGGCTTAATCGACTGTTCCGCGCTCCGGGACTGCCTGTCCCGGCCGGGGTCACCCCGTGGGAATCGCAGCGCTGGCAAACGCTTGCCAGACGCCGGGTTTCGGCGCATGCGCGAGTTCGGGATTTCCTCCCCCGCGAGGAATGCCCCTCTGCCAGGATGGATTCGCGATGACCACCCGCCCCACGCAGCGCCCGCGCGTGCCGCATTTCTCCTCCGGCCCCTGCGCCAAGCGTCCGGGCTGGACCCCGGCCGCCCTGGCCGACGCAGCCTTGGGCCGGTCGCACCGCTCCCCCCTCGGCAAGGCCAAGCTCGCCCGGGCGATCGACCTGACGCGCTCGGTCCTGCAGGTGCCCGCCGACTATCGGATCGGCATCGTGCCGGCCTCGGACACCGGCGCCGTCGAGATGGCGATGTGGACGATGCTCGGGCCGAAGCCCGTCGAGGTCGCGGCCTGGGAAGCTTTCGGCAAGGAGTGGGTCACCGATGCGCTGAAGCAGCTCAAGATCGCGCCCCGCATCCACCAGACGCCCTACGGCGTGCTGCCCGACCTCGCGGCGATCGATACCCGGCACAGCGATCTGGTCTTCACCTGGAACGGCACCGCGGCCGGCGTGAAGGTGCCGGACGGCGACTGGATCGCCGCCGACCGCGAGGGACTGACGATCTGCGATGCCACCTCGGCGGCCTTCGCGCAGCCGCTGACCTGGGACAAGCTCGATGTCGTGACCTTCTCCTGGCAGAAGGTGATGGGCGGCGAGGCCGCGCATGGCATGCTGATCCTGTCGCCGCGCGCCGTGGCCCGCCTGGAGAGCCACTCGCCGTCCTGGCCGCTGCCGAAGGTGTTCCGCCTGGCGAAGGACGGCAAGCTCATCGAGGGCATCTTCAAGGGCGACACGATCAACACGCCCTCCATGCTGGCGGTGGAGGATTACCTCGACACCCTGACCTGGGCCGAGGGGATCGGCGGCCTGACGGCGCTGCACGCCCGGGCCAATGCCAACGCCAAGGCGATCTACGATTGGGTGGCGCGAACCCCCTGGATCGCGCCGCTGGCGGTCGATCCGGCGACCTACTCGAACACGGGCGTCTGCCTCGTGATCGCCGATCCGGACGTGCTTGCCCGGGGCGACGCAGCGGTCTCGACCTTCGCGGCGGGACTCGTGGCGCGGCTGGAGCGGGAGGGCGTCGCCTTCGATATAGGCGCCTACCGCGATGCCCCGGCAGGTTTACGGATCTGGTGCGGCGCCACGGTGGAGACGTCGGATCTGAAGGCGCTGACGCCCTGGCTCGACTGGGCTTACTCCGAGGAGAAGGCGGCGCTGACACAGGCGGCGTAAGACGCGGACCACGCGCTGACCGCTCTTACGTCGCTTGGTAAAATCAAAAAAACCCTGGCCCTCTCGAGCCGGGGTTTTCGCGTTTGACAGACGCGGCCCCGCAGGGCCGCGCCACATGTCCTTAGTAGTTGTAGGCGCGCTCGCCGTGATCGGCGATGTCGAGGCCCTCGCGCTCCTCTTCCTGGGTCACCCGCAGGCCGATCGTCAGGTCAACGAGCTTGTAGAGGATCGCCGAGCCAATGCCCGACCACAGCAGGGTCAGGCCGACCGCTTCGGCCTGGATGATGAGCTGGCCCATCATGTCGTAGGCACCGACCGCCAACTCGCCCGGCTTGGAGGTGTAGTCGGGGATGCCGACGCCGCCGAGGTTCGGATCGACCAAGATGCCGGTCGCCAACGCGCCCAGGATGCCGCCGATGCAGTGCACGCCGAACACGTCGAGCGAGTCGTCGTAGCCGAGCGCGTTCTTCACCGTCGAGCACATCACGAAGCAGACCACGCCGGCGACGAGGCCAAGCACGATCGAGCCCATCGGGCCGGCAAAGCCGGAGGCCGGGGTGACGGCCACGAGGCCGGCGATCGCGCCCGAGAGCATGCCCAGCAGCGACGGCTTGCCCTTGAGCGCCCACTCGGCGAACAGCCACGCCACCGCGGCGCCGCAAGTCGCCACGAAGGTGTTCAGCATGGCCAGCGCCGCCGTGCCGTTGGACTCGAGGTTCGAGCCTGCGTTGAAGCCGAACCAGCCGACCCACAGCAGCGAGGCGCCGATCATCGTCATGGTCAGGGAGTGCGGGGCGAGCAGGTCGCGGCCGTAGCCGATACGCTTGCCCATGATCAGGCATCCGACGAAGCCCGCGATTCCGGCGTTGATGTGCACCACAGTGCCGCCGGCGAAGTCGAGGGCGCCCTTCTGGAACAGGAAGCCGGCATCCTTATTGACCGCATCCAGCGCTGCCTGAGCGGTGGCCTTGGAGGCGTCGTCAGTGGCAGCAGCGAGCGCCTTGGCGGCGTTGCCGACCGCATCCGGGCCGCCCCAGTACCAAACCATGTGGGCCATCGGGAAGTAGATGAGCGTGACCCAGAGGATCGTGAACACCACCAGGGCGGAGAACTTCATCCGCTCCGCGAAGGCGCCGACGATCAGCGCCGGGGTGATCATCGCGAAGGTCATCTGGAAGCACAGATAGACGTATTCGGGGATCACGACGCCGTTGGAGAAGGTCGCCACGGTGGAGTTGGCGTCGATCCCCTTGAGGAAGGCCTTCGAGAATCCGCCAACGAAGTCGTTGATGCCGCCGCCGTTGGTGAAGGCGAGGCTGTAGCCATAGAACACCCAGAGCAGGCCGACGATCGACACGATCGCGAAAACCTGGGTCAGCACCGAGAGCATGTTCTTGGTGCGCACGAGGCCGCCATAGAACAGCGCGAGGCCCGGCACCGCCATCATCAGCACGAGGGCCGAGGAGATCAGCATCCAGGCGGTGTCGCCCTTGTTGGGGATCGGGGACGGCGGCGGCGAGGCGGCTTCCGGCGTCGGCGTCTGTGCAAGCGACGGCTCGATCAGGATGGCGGCGATGGCCGCCCCTCCCAAGCCGAGCATGAGGGCGTGACGAAGTTTCATGGGCACGTGGCTCCCGGTCTCAAATCCGTATCGTTTCAGAAAGTCTGGACTCTGCGGGCCCGGGCGCGCCGGGCCGCGGATCAGAGCGCGTCGGCGTCGGTCTCGCCGGTCCGGATGCGCACGGCCTTCTCGAGCGGCATCACGAAGATCTTGCCATCACCGATCTGGCCGGTGCGGGCCGCTCCCGCGATGGCGTCGATGACGCTCGACGTCAGGTCCGAGGCGACGGCGACCTCGATCTTCAGCTTGGGCAGGAAGCTCACCGCGTATTCCGCGCCGCGGTAGATCTCGGTGTGGCCCTTCTGCCGGCCATACCCCTTCACCTCCGTCACCGTCAGGCCGTGCACGCCGATTCCGGTGAGCGCGTCGCGCACCTCCTCCAGCTTGAACGGCTTGATGATGGCCATCACGATCTTCATGGGCGACGCCCCCTTGGAAATGCCTGGGAACCGTTGCCGTCACCCAATCCGCGAGCGACCCTGGCGGGGTCGCCCACAGGCTCGGGATGGCCCGCGGTCGAACGCCGCTATTCAAGGACTGTGCCAGATAAGCTTAACAGGGAACCTTTTCCTTGACCCGTCATCTGCCCACGGATTGATCGACCACGACCATGCGACGTGCACTTGCTGGGACGTTCGTGCCCTCCAATTGGGCAGTCTGCTCAACAAGCAGCATTCCCGTGAGTTGCAGATCCGCAACGCACGCACGGGAACGCGTTTTAATCCCGCTTCGGCCGAATAAGGCCTTCTTGCGCCACGGAGGCCACGAGGTTGCCGGCGTGGTCGAAAATCTGCCCGCGGGCGAAACCGCGGGCGCCGCCGGCGACAGGGCTGTCCTGGGCGTAGAGCAACCAGTCATCGATCTTCACGGGTCGGTGGAACCAGAGAGCGTGATCGAGGCTCGCGGCCTGGATGGCCGGGTCGAACACCGAGCGCTCGTGCGGGATCAGGGAGACGTCGAGCAGGGTCATGTCGGAGGCATAGGCCAGCACCGCCCGGTGGAGGGCCGGATCGTCCGGCAAGGTGGCGGCAGCCCGCAGCCAGACGTTGAAGACCGGCTCGGGTGGTCGGCCGCCCTTCCCGGCGGCGATGTAGCGGTTCAGGTCGACCGGACGCAGGGCGATCGGCCGCTCGCGGCCGAAATACGCGGCAATGGCTTCCGGCATGCCGCTGCCGCCGGCAGCCGCCAGCGCCTTGCCGTCGAGAAGTCCCTCCGGGCCGGCCACGTCCGGCATCGCCGGCTGGTGAACGAGCCCCTCCTCGGCCACCTGATACGAGACCGTTGTGGCGAAGATCGCCCGCCCGTGCTGGATCGCCTTGACCCGTCGGGTCGTGAAGCTGCGCCCGTCCCGGATCCGCTCGACCTCGTACACGATGGGCGTGCGGGGATCGCCCGGCAGCATGAAGTAGGCGTGCAGGGAATGGACCGGACGATCGTCCGGCACGGTGCGGGTGGCGGCGACCAGTGCCTGGGCTACCACCTGCCCGCCGAAGACCCGCCGCCAGCCGGTTTTCGGGTTCTGCCCGCGGAACAGATCGACCTCCAGGCGTTCGAGGTCGAGGATGGCGATGAGTTCGGCGACGGCGTCGGTCATCGCGTCGGTATTAGCGTCCGTCATGGCGCGCGGGGTTTCCGTTCGTTGCCCGCGTGCGACATAGGCCTTTCGAACCGACCTAGCCAACGTCTCCCGCGCGGGAGTCACACCGGAGATCTGCCACGATGACGGCCGAGACGCCCCGCCCCGGTAGCCGCCGCCTCCTGATCGCCGGGGGCGGCCTGCCCAGCCTCGCCCTGGCGCTCGCGCTCAAGCAGGCCCATGGACCCGCACTCGCCGTGACGGTGATCGATCCCTCCGGCGCCGACCCGGCGCGCCATCGCGGCCGGGCCTACGCGGTGGCGGCGGGGGCGCGACGGATGCTGGACCGCCTCGGTGTCTGGGACCGGCTCTCGGGGGCGGCCGAGCCCATCACCGAGATGGTGATCAGCGACAGCCGCCTTGCCGATCCGGTCCGCCCGGTCTTCCTGACCTTCGGCCGCGCGTTCGACCAAGAGGCGGAGGACGATCGGGTCGAAGGCGATCCCTTCGCCCACATGGTGGAGGCCGAGCCCCTGGCCGAGGCGTTGGGGCAGGCCTGCCGGGAGGCCGGTGTCGCCTTCGTCTTGGCCGGCGTGGTGCGCGCGACGCAAGAGGGTCCGGCGATCCGTGCGGAGCTGAGCACGGGCGCGCAGCTGCGCGGCGATCTCTTGGTCGCCGCCGACGGCGCACGTTCGCGCCTGCGGGAGGCGGCGCGGATCGGCTGGGTCGGCTGGTCCTATCCGCAGGTCGGCATCGTGGCGACCATCGGCCACGCCCAGCCGCACGGGGGCCGAGCCTTCGAGCATTTCCTGCCCGCGGGCCCGTTCGCGATCCTGCCGCTGCGGGACGGTGGAGCTCTCGGCCATCGCTCCTCGATCGTTTGGACCGAGCGCGCCGACGCGGCCGACGCCCTGCTGTCCGGTGAGCCCGACGAAGTGCTGGCCGAGATCGAGCGCCGCTTCACCCTCGATCTCGGAACGCTCGCCCTCGAGCATGGGCCGAGCCGGCACCCCCTGGCCTTTGGCCTCGCCCGGAGTTTTTACGCGCCGCGCCTCGCCCTGCTGGGCGACGCCGCCCACGTGATCCACCCGATCGCCGGCCAGGGACTTAACCTCGGCCTGGCGGATGCCGCCTCCCTCGCCGAGGCGGTAACCGGTGCGCTGCGCCTCGGCCTCGATCCCGGCAGCCCCGACGTCCTGCGCGACTATGAGCGCGCCCGGCGCTTCGACAGCTTCGCCATGGCGGCGGCGACCGACGGGCTGAACCGCCTGTTCTCGAACGATGCGCTGCCGCTGCGGCTCGCCCGGGATCTCGGCCTCGGGCTCGTGGACCGGCTGCCGAGGCTCAAGCGCTTCTTCATCGGCGAGGCCGCCGCCGCGCGCGGATCGCGGCCTCGGCTGATGCGCGGGGAGGCCCTGTAGCGGGCGCCCTGTATCTCAGCCGACGACGAGCGCGCGGGCCCGGCGCATCCAGCGCAGCGAGGCCTCGACCAGCGCCGGATGCCGATGCTTGAGGATCGCCGATTTCAGGAGGGTCCTGGGCACCTCCCAGAGCTGAACGGATCCGACCGGGAAATGCGCGACATCGCCCGGGGTCAGGTGATGCCGCTTGCCATCCGCTTCGGTGATGAAGACGTCGCCGTCGAGGATCGTGATGATCTCGTCGCTGTGGTGGGTCCAGCGGAACGTGCTCGCCGTGGTGCGCCAGAGATAGACGTTCGCGCTCCCATCATGGGTTTCCGAGACTTCTGCGACCTCGGTGACGGGATCGCCCGAGACGACCCACTCCGCCGGGATCGGCGCGGGGTTGAAGGCCGCGATCCCAGCCCGCATCGCGGTGCCGGCGACCGGGCGCCCGCCCTCGTGGAGACGGATCTCCACGTAGGCGCCGGCGACGGTAAGCAGCAGGGCGGCGGCGAGGATCCT
Source organism: Methylobacterium sp. E-065 (assembly GCF_022829605.1). Classification (GTDB taxonomy): domain Bacteria; phylum Pseudomonadota; class Alphaproteobacteria; order Rhizobiales; family Beijerinckiaceae; genus Methylobacterium. Next base: position 16,890 of record NZ_JAKSYD010000149.1, read on the forward strand.
CTTCACGGCCAGCTCCTGAACGCGAGGCGCAGCACCCGCTGAAATAGCGACAGCACTGTCGTCTATTACACCGTTCATGAGAACACATTTATAGGGATTCTTACCCGTCAGGCCGGTCTATTTGCCAGTTTTGCTTAATAGGATCTGGCGTCGACCTGGCATCCACTTGATCGACGTTCTCCCGTGCGCGGACGACGCGTGTAGCCGCTTATCCTGTGTGATGGGGGGAGCGCAGCGCTGGGGAGCGGCTGCCTCGGGCGCTCAGGATCGCACCACAGCCAACGGAACCGCAATCAGCCCTCCCGCCGCCGCTCCGTGATCCAGCGCGTCGCGTCGGCCCGGGGGGCGACCACATCGGTATCGGTACGCAGTTGCGGCGAGTAGGTGGGATCCTCCGCCAGCACGTCGTGCCAGCGGCGCAGGAAGCGCGCGGTCTGTGAGCCCGGGGCGAAGCTGGTCTGGCGCGACGCGCTCTCGTGGTGCGCCATCTCGGCGAACGGCGTGTAGACGATGCGGTAGCCGAGCTGGCGCATCTTCAGGCACAGATCGACGTCGTTGAAATCGAGGGCGAAATCCTCGTCGAAACCATTCACGGCGTCGAGCACGGCCTTGCGGGTCGCGAAGAGGGCGCCGGTCACCGCCGAGCAGTCGCGCTGGGTCAACGCCCAGTCGCCATAGGTCGGTTCCGCAGCATCCCGGTTGTACCAGGGATGGGCGAACACGTCGAAGATGCCGCCGGTCATGCCGGCATGCTGGAGCTTGCCGTTCGGAAACAAAAGCCGGCCGCCGACGCCGCCGACGCCCCGGTCGAGCGCGAAGGTCAGCAGGGCTTCGATCCAGCCGGGCCGGCGCACCACGAGGTCGTCGTTCATCAGGATGACGAGGTCGGTCTCGGCGGCCCGCCAGAGCGTGTTCATCTTGGCGGCGTAGTTGAACCGCTCCCCCGGTGCCCGGGTCGTCAGCAGGCGAGTCACCGCGAACCGGTCGGAGCGGCCGCGATAGATGGCATCGTCGGCCACGTCGTCGCCGATCAGCACCCGGATCCAGTCGGCCGGATAAGTGCTGCGGCCGAGGCTGTCGAGCAGGTTGATCACGTGCGGCTTGGCGCCCTCCACGGGGCGGCCCTGATCGTCCTTCGGCCGGCTCTGGTTGGTCGGAACCACGAGGGTGACGGACGGGCGCGGATCGAGCGTCCGGCGGATCTCCAGCGTGTCCGGCGTCAGGCCGGGACTTGTGCGCAACGGGACGCCGGTCGTCTCGAACCAGCGGTCGAGGGCGTGGGCGCGGGCCGTGCGCGTCGCCTTCGGCCGCTCGAGCGGCGAGGCGATCAGGGTCTCGGGAATCCGATCGATCCCGATGCCGGCGGAGATCGCCCCAAGCAGGAACCGGAACCACGCGGCGCTCGGGTAGCGCTGACGGAAATCCGGGAGGAGGCCTGCGAAGGCCGCGGTACGGATCAGCAGCGGAAAGCCGATGTAATCGTCGGCCATCAGCAGAGTTGGATTGAAGGCCGGCTTGCAATGGACGCTGCGGACCTGTCCGGTGCCGTCCACCACGGCGTCGTCGCCATAGAAGATGCCGATATCGGGCCGCTCGGCCAGGGCGCGCGTGACTTGCGCCACAAGGTCCGGGCGCAGCTCCGAGGCCGCCGGGGCGATGAACACGGCCCGGCAGGACGGCAGCTGCCGGGCGGCGATCTGGCCGAGGCGGCGCTCGTCCAAGGGGCGGAACTGCGCGTCGAGCGGCAGCGGCAGGATCGCGTCCGGCCACGCGAGCGCTTCCCAGGAGGCCGACGGGGCCGGGACCGGCTTCTTCTTCAACACAGGTCGCGTCTCCGGGGAATCAGGACCGTTCAGCGCGGAGGCGGGATAGGCTCGCCTCCATGGCGGCCGCGACCGCGCCGGTGGACAGCCGCTCGCGGATGCGCGCCCGGGCGGCGACACCGATCCGGGCCGCCTCTCCACCCGTCACGGCCCGGGCCGCATCGGTGAGCGCCCGGGCGAGGTCGGCCTCGTCCACCTGGCCCCATTCGGCACCGCGCAGGTACGGGCCGTAGGTCTGGTCGAGGGCGGTGACCTCGGCCTTCACGGGGAAGCCGCAGGTGGCGTCGAGGAAGTCGCGGCAGCCGCCGTAATCGGTGGCGACCACGACCTTGCCCATCTCCATCGCCTCGGCGATCGTCAGGCCGAAGCCCTCCGAGGAATGCGACGACGCGTAGACCGCGCCGAGCTCGAACAGGGCGCCGAGCTCGTTCTGCGAGAGCGGCTGGTCGATCACCACGACGTCGCCCGAGGTTCCGACGAGGTCGAGCAGCTTCTTGCCCTCCTCGGGCAGATCGAAGACGTGCTTGGTTTTGAGCACGAGCTGCCAGCCGGCTTGCCCGAGACCGGCAGCCCGGAACGCCCGGATCAGCGCGTGCGGGTTCTTGCGGGCGAGGTAGCTCGACCCGTCGAAGGCGTAGAGGATCACCCGCCTGGACGGGTCGATCGCGAAGGCCTTGCGCAGGTTCGCCTTCGCGGCGGCGCTCGCCGGCTCGCCGGCCTCGTTCTCGACCACGTAGGGCACGACATCGACCGGGATGTCGGTGATCTGCCGGAAGATCGCCGCGCAGAACTCGGTGGGCGCCCAGATCGCGTCGAGCCCGTCGACGGTGGGCAGCCAGCCGCCCGGCACGTGGGAGGTCTCCCAGACGAACAGCCCGATCTTCAGGCGCGCCTGCGCGGCTGTCGCCTGCTGCGCGTCGCTCATGAGCGAGTGCCAGCTGTCGCCGTTGAAATGCACCAGGGCGACATCCGCCGGTCCCGAGAAGGTCCGGGCCTGCCAAGCCGGCGCCACCCGGGCGTGGACGTGGAAGGGGCGCTCCATCGGGTGGATGTTCAGCGCGAACGGCGCGCGGTGGAGCGCACGGGCGTAGCTCCGGGCCGCGACCCCGAGGCCGTTGGCGTAGTTCATTGGCGAGATGAACGACACGCGCAGCGGCCGCTCCGGCGCCTCGGGTTTGCGCAGGTCCGCCCAGATCCTGGCGCCGGGATACGTGTAGGTCACGTCGAGCCGGTCGAGGTCGAAGCCGCGCTCCGCGATCGCCTCCCGCACCGCCGCACCGCCGATCGCGGCATGCTCGCCCAGGAGCGAGCGCTTCACGAACGGGAAGCCCTGGCTGAGCATGTTCTCCCAGTCGAACAGGGTACGGTTGTTGCGCGGATCGTTGACCAGCGACATGTGCTTGTTCTGCGCCGAGAACAGGCTGCGCATCCCGAGCCCCGCGGCCCGCATCCGCTGCGAGAAGGTCAGCTCGTACTCGGTGATCACCGAGTTCTTGTCCGGCCAGTTCGCCACCGACAGGAGGAAGTGATTGAACGCGTAGGACGATAGGCAGCGCCGCTTCAGGGCCAAAAAGAAGCTCTGCAGGTGATGACTGTAATAGAAGTTGTCGGCGAGCCCGATCACCGCCTCCGGGAACGCATCGATCTTCGCCAGAAGCGCAGCGAAATCGTTCCCGTCGAGGGGCCCGACGAGGCTGTCGTTGGCAAGGTACAGCATCTCCGAGTCGAGGAGATCGACATCCTCCAGCAGGACATGCGCCCAGGCGGCGAAATCGAAGCCCTTGTTCTCGCGCAGATAGACCGAGGCGCACAGATCCAGGATCGCCTGTGGCACCGCGTTCTTCTGCTGGTCGGCGGCGATGATCAGGACGATGTCGGCCCCGTTCTCCGCGAAGGCCTTCAAGTAGGGCTCGACATGGCCGCGGATCCGGCCCTCCGGGCAATGGGTAATGAACAGGGCCGTGCGGTTGTGCCGGCGCGGCTCCCGCTTCAGACAGGACAGGTGGGCGTCGGACGCCTCCGGCACCGTGCTGCCGGGGACGCGCCGGGTGAGCCGCCCCGCCTCCAGGCCGGTCAGCACGTAATCGACGAGCGGGTTGAGCCCGAGGGCAGCGACCTTCGGGTAGCGGGCGAGATACCAGGGTGCGTCGAAGCGCGGTGACGGGCTGGTGCTGCGCCCGCCATCCGCGAGGAAGTGCACCAGCGGATTCTGCCCGGCGCCGTCGCCGGCGAAGTAGGACTTCGCGTACCAGCGCGTGTCGAACCAGGGTCCGGGATCCAGCCCCTCGGCGGAGCCATGCTCCAGGAAATGGACCAGGGGGTTGAGGGCGTCGGCCCGCACGGCGGTGGATTGGGCCGCGTACCAATCCGGGTCGAACAGCGGATGGGGCGCGTAGCGGCGATAGCCGCCCGCCATGACGTAGTGCTCCAGGGGCTCAAGACCGCTGGTCGCGGCCTCGGGGCAGCGCGCGCGGTAGAATTCCGCGTCGAAGATCCCGGAGCGGCGGATCAGGTCCACGTGCCGCGACAGCCCGACGAACTCCTCCGGATTGCGCAGGTAGCCCTGCTTCCGGCCGGTCTCGTAGTAGTGCGCGAGGGCATTGCCGCCGGCAGCCCGGGCGTCGGGATAGCGGGACAGGTACCAAGCCGTGTCGAACAGTGACGACGGGTCGGTGCCCGGATTGGCCAGGAAGTGCAGGAAGGCTTCTCCGCGCTGCTGCGCGCCGCCGAGATAGCGTTCGGCGTACCAGTCCGGATCGAACAGCGGGTTGGGGCGGATCCCCGCCTCGGCGCCGCGGTCGCGGTAGTGGAGCACCGGATTGATGCCCTCGGCCCGGAGCCCCGGCACGGAGTCGAGGTAAAGGTCGCCGTGGAACAGCGGGTGCGGCCAGCGCCCCTCTCGGCCGCCATGGACCGCATAGTGCACCACCGGATCGATCCCCTCTCCGACCACGTCGGGATAGCGCCGGGCGTACCATGCGGGATCGAACAGGCCGGATGCCTTGACCGCCTGGATCAGGTCCGCCTGCCGGGGTTCGCCGCGGCGGCGCTTGAGCCGGCGGGTCAGCGGACGCGCGAGGGATTGCGCCGCCCCGGCGAGGCCGGCCGTTTCCGGTAATCCGGCGGCGAACACATTGCGAAGGCGCATGGTGGGGTCCGGATACGCGAGAAGCCCGAACAGCTGCCCACGCCGCGATCCGCGAGAGACATCAGAGGGTTCGGCCGGTCCGGCGATCGCAGGCGGGACCGCCCCGGCCTGGGCGCCTTCCTAAAGGTCCGGGTCGCCGACGCCAAGACCCGGCGGCCAAGACCCGACTGTGGGACGGGTGACGCCGCCGCGCCCGGGACCCGTGGGATGGCCCCCGGAAATTCCCGCCCGTCCCTATCCTGCGGTCGCCGGCTTCGTGTACGAGCCGCGTTCACGGAAGGCGTCGGCGGCATACGCGACCCCGGCGGCCGATCCGCACCCGGAGCGATCGCGGAAGCCCGGGGTCGCGCGAGCAAAGGCGCGACGCTGCTCCGTCCGGCGCAGACCACACACGATGGAGCCTACCGCAATGAGTGAACGCATCATCCTCCGCGCCGGCGAAGCCCTGGTGGCGGGCGGTCCGCCGAACACCGCGGCCGAGCCCGAGGTCATCATCGGCGAGCTCGACGGACCGGTCGGCACTGCCCTGGCGACCCTGACGGGCGATCAGGTCGTCGGCCACAGCCGCGTCTTCGCGCTGCTCAACACCGACATCATGGTCCGCCCGGTGACGCTCTGCGTCTCCAAGGTGAGCGTGACCGAGAGCAAGTACACGTCGATCCTGATGGGCACGGTGCAGTTCGCCATCGCCAACGGCGTGCTCGACGCCGTGCGGGCGGGCTACATCCCGAAGGAGAAGGCCAACGACCTCGGCATCATCTGCTCGGTCTGGCTGAGCCCGGGCGTGATCCAGGCCGAGACGGTCGACCACAAGGCGCTGTTCGAGATCCAGCGCAAGGGCATGACCGAGGCGATCCGCAAGGCCATGACCAACGAGCCCTCGATCGACTGGCTCCTCGAGAACCAGGACAAGATCGTGCACAAATACTACACGATGGGCCTCCAGGGTAAGATCTGACCCTGTCGCGGCTGCCCGCCGGAACACCTTCCCGCGCGCCGGACCGGGGCTCGCTTCGGCGCCCCGAATTGGCGTGCGGCGATCCCGACCTTGCCAGCCCGGTATCATCAGCCCCACACTTACGGGATTGACCGGCGGGCCTTTCCGAAGGCCCGGGCAGGAGATGGATAGCGGCATGACGCAGGGGATCAGCCCGGCCACCACCCTCGACGACGGCATCGTGGCGACGGCTGAGAGCTGCCTCGCCGATGTCGGCGCGGCGCGGGACGCGATCCACGGGGTGATCTTCGGGCAGGAGAAGGTGGTCGATCTCGCCCTCGTGACCATCCTGGCGGGCGGCCACGGCCTGCTGGTCGGCCTGCCGGGCTTGGCCAAAACCAAGCTGGTGGAGACGCTCGGCACCGTGCTCGGCCTCGACGCGCGGCGCGTGCAGTTCACCCCGGACCTGATGCCCTCCGATATCCTCGGGACCGAAATCCTGGAGGAGGATGCCGAGCGCCGCCGGGCGTTCCGGTTCGTGCAGGGACCGGTCTTTACCCAGCTGTTGATGGCCGACGAGATCAACCGCGCGAGCCCGCGGACGCAATCGGCCCTGCTCCAGGCCATGCAGGAGGGTCACGTTTCCGTGGCCGGCGCCCGCCACGACCTGCCCCGGCCATTCCACGTGCTCGCCACCCAGAACCCGATCGAGCAGGAGGGCACCTACCCGCTGCCCGAGGCGCAGCTCGATCGGTTCCTGCTGGAGATCGATGTCGGATACCCCGACCGCGCCGCCGAACGCCGGATCCTGATCGAGACCACCGGCGTCGATGAAGTGCGGCCGCGGGTCGTGATGTCCACCGAGCAGCTGCTGACCGCCCAGCGCCTCGTACGCCGGCTGCCGGTGGGCGAGGCCGTGGTGGAGGCGATCCTCGACCTCGTGCGCGCCGCCCGGCCGGACAGCGGCAACGCGATCGTGAAGGACAAGCTCCTCTGGGGTCCCGGCCCTCGCGCCAGCCAGGCGCTGACGCTCGCCGCCCGCGCCCGGGCGCTGATCGAGGGCCGGGTCGCCCCGTCGGTAGCCGACGTGAAAGCCCTGGCCGAGCCGGTGCTCAAGCACCGGATGGCGCTGAGCTACGCCGCCCGCGCGGACGGCGAGACCATTGAGGGCCTGATCGCCAAGCTCGCGGGGAAGATCTAATCCGGAAGCATTTTCGAGTTAGGTGGATGCCGGCTAACATGAAGAAAATGCGTACCTTCGAGCCATCGTCGGCGCTGAGCCGCGCCGAAGGGCTCCGCTGACGATGGTCGCGACAAACGCCCTCGACGCGGGCAGACGCACCCCAGGCCGGCGCGAGAGCGAGGGCGCGACGGCCCTATCCGACAAGATGCCCCGCCTCGTCCTGGAAGCGCGGCGCGTGTCGAGCCTGCTGGCTCACGGCCTCCACGGGCGCCGCCGCGCGGGTCCCGGCGAGAGTTTCTGGCAGTTCCGTCCCTTCGTCACCGGCGAGGCCGCCGCGCGCGTGGATTGGCGCCGCTCGGCCCGGGACGACCGGCTCTATGTGCGCGAGCGCGAATGGGAGGCGGCCCACAACATCTGGCTGTGGATCGACCGCTCGGCCTCCATGGGCTTCGTTTCGGACCTGGCCACGGCGCCCAAGGTCGAGCGCGCGCTCATCCTCGGGCTGGCTCTGGCTGATGCCTTCGTGGAGGGCGGCGAGCGGGTCGGGCTCCTCGGGCTGACCCGGGCCAGCGCGTCGCGCGGCATCGTCGAGCGTCTGGCCCAGGCCCTTGTGGCCGACACGGCCGGCCTCACCGAGGACCTGCCGCCCCGGGCCACCCCAGCCCGCTTCGACGAGGTGGTGCTGATCGGCGACTTCCTCACCGAACCCGACCGGATCGCCGCCGCCGTTCAGAACCTCGCCGGCCGTGGGAGCCGCGGCCATCTCCTGATGGTGGTGGACCCGATCGAGGAGACCTTCCCGTTCACCGGTCAGGCCGTGTTGCACGATCTCGAAGGCAGCCTCAGCCTCGATATCGGCGACGCCGATGCCTGGGGGGCGCGCTACCGTGCCCGGATCGCCGAGCACCGGGCCGCGTTGGCGGCCATCGCCCGCGGTCAGGGCTGGACACTCACGATCCACCGCACGGACCGGCCGGCGAGCGAGGCGGCCCTGCGGCTCGCCACACTGATCGCCGCCCGCGGCACGGAGTGAGGCCGCCATGCTGGGTCTGACCTTCGCCGCCCCGCTCGCCCTCGCGGCGCTGATCGGCCTGCCGGCCCTGTGGTTCCTGCTGCGGGTGACCCCGCCGCGCCCGCGGCGGATCAACTTCCCGCCGCTCAAGCTCGTGGCCGACCTGATCCCGCAGCGGCAGACGCCTGCGCGCACGCCGCCCTGGCTGCTGATCCTGCGCCTGCTGATCGCCGCTGCCCTGATCCTGGCGGTGGCAGGCCCGGTCTGGAATGCCGGGGGCGTTGGAGCCGGGGGCGGCCGCAGCGCGCTACTCGTGCTCCTCGACAACGGCTTCCCCGCCGCCCACGACTGGCGCGACCGGCTGCGCGTCGCGACCGACGCCGTAGAGGGCGGCGCCCGCGACGGCCGGCCGGTGGCGGTGATCGGGCTCGCCGACGCCCCCGCGGCGTTCGAGGCGAAGACCCCGGCCGCAGCCCTGGAACGGTTGCGCGCCCTGGCGCCCCGCCCGATCCTGCCGACCCGCGACGCGCATCTCGCAACGATCGAGACCTTCCTCGACAAGAACCGGGGTGCCGGCCTCGTCTGGATCAGCGACGGCGTCGCCGGTGCCGACGACACGCGCTTTTCCAAGGGGCTCGTGGACCTCGCCGGCGACAAGGGTGCCGCGCTCACCGTGCTGCGGGCCGACCGGCCGCCAGCCTTAGCCCTCACCGCCACCGAGAATGCGGGCAAGCTCGTCACCCATGCCCTGCGGGCGGTTCCGAACGGGCGCGATTCCGGCGTGATCCGGGCACTCGACCAGAAGGGCCTGCCGCTCGCCGAACGCGATTTCACCTTCGCGGCCGACGCCACGGACACGGAGGCCACCTTCGAGTTGCCGGTGGAATTGCGCAACAGCATCAGCCGGCTGGAAATCACGGGCGAGCGCTCGGCCGGCGCCGTCGTTCTGCAGGACGAGCGCGGCAAGCGGCGGCGGGTCGGGCTCGTGTTCGGCGGCACACTCGATCAGGCGCAGCCCCTGCTGGCGCCGACCTACTACCTCGCCCGGGCACTCCAGCCGTTCGCGGACGTGCAGGAGCCCCGCGGGGCCAAGGGCACGGCGGAGTCGATCAACCAGCTCCTCGACAATCAGGTCTCGGTCCTCGTGCTGGCCGATGTCGGGGCGCTGGACGAGAAGACCACCGCGCGCATCGAAAGCTTCGTGAAAGAGGGTGGGATGCTCCTGCGCTTCGCCGGCCCGCGCCTCGCCGCCGGCAGCGATCCGCTGGTGCCGGTGCGGCTGCGCCGGGGCGGGAGGACGCTCGGCGGCACCCTGTCCTGGGACAGCCCGAAGACGCTCGCGCCCTTCCCGCCCGAGAGCCCGTTCGCCGGCCTGACGCCGCCGGCCGATATCGGCGTGCGCCGCCAGATCCTGGCCGAGCCCGATGGCGACCTGCCGAACCGGACCTGGGCCTCGCTCCAGGACGGCACCCCGATCGTCACCGCGCAAAAGCGTGGCCAGGGCACGATCGTGCTGTTCCACGTTACGGCCGACACGACATGGTCGAACTTGCCACTCTCCGGCCTGTTCATCGACATGCTCCGGCGCGTGGTGGCCCTGGCCGGTGCCGCGGCGCCGGCTCAGGGTGAATCCCCGCGTACGGCCGCCCCGGTCCTCGCCCCGCGGGTGACGCTGGACGGGTTCGGTGCGCTGGGCTCACCCCCGGCCTCGGCTACCGCGGTGTCGGCCGATTACGCCGACCGGGGGACCCTAGAGCATCCGCCGGGCTTCTACGGCCCGCCGGACGGAGGCATCAGCGTGAACGCCCTCAAGCCCGACGACCGGCTGAAGCCCATCGATACCGCCGCCCTCGACGGTGCCCGGTTCGGCTCGCTCGCCGGGGCCGAGACCGTCGATCTGCGCCCGAGCCTGTTCACCCTGGCGCTGCTGCTGCTGGCGCTCGACACCCTGGCGGGCCTCTGGCTCGGCGGATTCCTGCGCCGCAGCGGCCTCGTGTCCCGCCTGCGCGGACGCCCGGCTGTGCTGGCGCTCGCGGGCGTCGTCCTGCTCGCGGCCCTGCCGGCCGTGCCCGTTCGTGCCGAGGAACCGGCGATCAACCGGCCGAACGGCATCGAATCGGCCCTCGTCACGCGGCTGGCCTACGTGATCACAGGCGACGCCGCCGTCGACGAGGCCAGCCGCACCGGCCTCACCGGCCTGACCCAGATGCTCTCCACCCGGACCGCCCTGGAACCGGGCGAGCCGGCCGGCATCGACCCCGCCAAGGACGAACTGGCCTTCTACCCGCTGATCTACTGGCCGATCGCGCCGAACAGGCCGCAGCCCTCGGAGGTCGCGATCCGCAAGATCGACGCGTTCATGCTCAACGGCGGCACCATCCTGTTCGACACGCGCGATGCGCTCACCGCCCGACCGGGCGGACCGCCCTCCCCGGAGGCGACGTATCTCCGCACGATGCTGGCGACGCTCGAAGTGCCGGAGCTGGAGCCGGTGCCGCTCGACCACGTACTGACCAAGGCGTTCTACCTCGTGGACAGCTTTCCGGGCCGCTACGCCACTGGCCAGACCTGGGTCGAGGCGCTGCCGCCGGCCGCCGAGGGCGCTGAGCGCCGCCCGGCCCGCGCCGGCGACGGGGTAAGCCCGATCGTCATCACCAGCAACGACCTCGCCGCCGCCTGGGCGGTCGGACGTCGCGGCGAGCCGCTCTACCCGGTGGTGGGCGGCGACCAGCGCCAGCGCGAAATGGCGTTCCGCGGGGGCGTCAACATCGTGATGTACACGCTCACGGGCAACTACAAGGCGGATCAGGTGCACGTGCCCGCGCTGCTGGAGCGACTGGGGCAGTGATTTCTTTGAGCATTCAGATCGGCGCCCCTCCCCTCAGGGCCTCGGAAGCCACGTGGATTGACGCCTCATCGCCAGCGACCGAGCTACCGCCACACCGGCTTCCGACGCGCACCCCTTTCCCGGACGCCTGGAACGCAGTGGAAGGTGATCCGGGACCCAGCACGGAAAGCACCGCGCAGCGGCACCGTATGAGCCATCCGGACGCTTCGCGAGATCTCGTGCCGGATCCCGGGTCGCATTCCGCCGAAGCTCCGTGCGCCCAGGAAAGGGGCCGTGCTCAAACGATCTACGTCTTGGAGGTCGGAGCGTCATGCTGAGCCTCAGCTTCACCCCCTTCCTGCCCTGGCCGGCCATCGCCGTGCTGGGCGTGATCGTCGCCGTCCTGGCGGCGTTCGCGGTACTGGCGCGGGGCCGCACCGCCCTGCTGCGCGTCGTCGTCCTGGCCTTGGTGCTCGCGGCGCTGACCAATCCGGCCCTGGTCCACGAGGATCGCGAGCCCGTGAAGGACATCGCGGCGATCGTCGTCGATCGCTCCGGCTCGCAGGCGCTCGGCGACCGGCCGCAGATGACCGATGCGGTCCGGGCCGAATTGCAGCGCCGCTTCGGGGCATTGTCCAACATCGAGACCCGCTTCATCGACGTGCCGGACGCCAAGGACGGCGACGACGGCACCAAGCTGTTCATGGCGCTCGGCCAAGCGCTCGCTGACGTTCCGCCGGAGCGGCTCGCCGGCATCGTGATGCTCACGGACGGCGTGGTCCACGACATCCCGACCGCGATGGCCCAGCTCGGCATCAAGGCGCCGCTCCACGTTCTCGTCACCGGCCATCCCGATGAGCGCGACCGGCAAATCAAGCTGCTGGAAGCCCCCCGCTTCGGCATCGTCGGTAAGGACCTGACCATCCGCGCGGAGGTCATGGAGCGCGGCGGCACCGGCCACGCGGTCGTCACCATACGGCGCGACGGCGAAGAGATCGGCCGGCGGGACGTGGCCACCGACAAGCCGTTCTCGCTGACCACCCGGATCGAGCATGGCGGCCCGAACGTCGTGGAGATCGAGGTCGAGCCGCTGCCGGGCGAGCTGACCAACGTCAACAACCGCGCGGTGCTGCCGATCGAGGGCATCCGCGAGAAGCTGCGCGTGCTGCTGGTCTCCGGCGAGCCCCACCAGGGCGAGCGGACGTGGCGCAACCTGCTGAAGTCCGACGCCAACGTCGATCTCGTGCACTTCACCATCCTGCGCCCGCCGGAGAAGCAGGACGGCACGCCGATCTCCGAACTCTCCCTGATCGCCTTCCCCACGCGCGAGCTGTTTGTCCAGAAGATCAAGGATTTCGACCTGATCATCTTCGACCGCTACGCCAACCAAAGCGTGCTGCCGCAGGCCTATTTCGACAACATCGTCCGCTATGTCCGCGAGGGCGGCGCCCTACTGATCGCCGCCGGCCCCGAATTCGCCGGTCCCGCGAGTCTCGCCCGCACCCGGCTCGCCGGCATCCTCCCGGGTGACCCGGACGGGCGGGTGGTGGAAAAACCCTACAAGGCGACGCCGACCCAAGTCGGCCAGCGCCACCCTGTGACGCGCGCCCTGCCGGGCTCGGACGCCAATCCGCCCGCTTGGGGCGACTGGCTGCGGATCATCGAAGCCCGCACCCGCCCCGGCATCCAGCCGATCCTGTCGGGCGCCGAGGGGTTGCCGCTGCTCGCCCTGTCGCGGGAGGACAAGGGCCGCGTCGCCCTGCTGCTGTCGGACCATGCCTGGCTCTGGGCCCGGGGCTACCAGGAGGGCGGACCCTATCTCGACCTGCTGCGCCGTCTCGGCCACTGGCTGATGAAGGAGCCGGCCCTCGAAGAGGAGGCTTTGCGCGCCCAGACCACCGGCCGCGGCCGGGAGGTCCGGGTCGAACGCCAGACCATGGCGGATCAGGCCGAGCCAGTCACCGTCACGGGTCCGACCGGCAAGGTGACGACGCTGACGCTCAAGCCCCAGGAGCCGGGTCTCTTCACCGCCACCTTCGACGCCGAGAGCCTCGGGCTGCACACGCTCCGCTCCGGCAACCTCGTGGCTTTCGTCAGTGTCGGCCCGGCCAACCCCCGCGAGCTCGCCGATGTGTTCAGCGATACGGAGCGGCTGAAGCCGGTGGCGGACGGGTCTGGAGGCTCGATCCGCCGGGTCGCTGGGTCAGGGGGTGCCATCGAGGTGCCGCGGCTCGCGGTGGTGCGCGGCGGACGGCTCTCGGGCGCGGACTGGATCGGTTTCCGGCCGAGCGACAGCGCCAACATCCGCGGCGTCGAGGTCTACCCGCTGGCGCTCGGCCTCGCGGCCCTGGCGGCCCTGGCCACCGCGCTGCTCGCCATGTGGCTGGTCGAGGGCCGGCGGGGCCGGGCGTTGTAAGGATTGGCGCGCGGCACACGCACATCTCCTTCCCCTGAAGAGGGGGAGGGAGAGCCCGCGCCATTCCTGCTCCCGTGGCGCGTGTGCGGGCGCGCTCGACGTGCGGGGCACCCTCGGCCTAAGAGCTTCAGCAAACGGCGGCGATCCACGCCGATTCCAACACCGGAGACAGCCTGCCCGTGACAGCGCAGACCGTGACTGGACGCCTCCTCGCCGCGACACTCCTCGTCGCCTGCCTGCAGCTCAACCCGGCCCGTGCGCAGGAACCGGCCGCGATGCCGTCCGATCCGCCGACAATGCCCGCCGCCACCGGCCAGTGGACTCACGCCCTGACGCTGATGGGCCAGCCGAAATACGGACCCGACTTCAAGCATTTCGACTATGCCGACCCCGCCGCCCCCAAGGGCGGGATGGTGCGTCTTGGCGCCCAAGGCGGCTTCGACAACTTCAATATCATCGTGTCCGGCCTGAAGGGCGATCTCGAGAACGGCATCCAGCAGATCTACGATCCGCTGATGACCCAGTCTTCGGACGAGCCGTTCACCTCCTACGGCCTGGTCGCCGAGGCGGTGCGGGTCGCCCCCGATCTCGGCTCGGTCTCCTATCGCCTGCGCGAGAACGCCCGCTGGCACGACGGCAAGCCGATCACCCCCGAGGACGTGGTCTGGTCCTTCGACATCCTGAAGGCCAACAGCCCGTTCTATGCGGCCTATTACCAGACGGTCGCGAAGGCAGAGGCGACCGGGCCGCACGAGGTGACCTTCACCTTTTCGGAGACAGGCAACCGCGAGCTGCCGCAGGTGATCGGGCAATTGCGCATCCTGCCCAAGCACTGGTGGACCGCAAAGGACGCCAACGGCAAGCAACGCAATCCAACCGAGACCACGCTCGAGCCGCCGCTCGGCTCCGGCCCCTACCGGCTGGCCAAGTTCGATCCCGGCCGCAGCGCCAGCTACACCCGCGTGCCCGATTACTGGGGCCAGGATCTGCCGGCCAATGCCGGGCATTACAACTTCGACACCGAGCGGTTCGAGTATTTTCGCGACGGCACCGTGCTGGTCGAGGCGCTGAAGGGCGATCTCTACGATTTCCGCAACGAGAACGTCGCCCGGAACTGGGCGACCGCCTACGACGACTTTCCGGCCGTGAAGGAGGGCCGCCTGATCAAGGAGGCTTTCCCCGACCGAGGCATGGGCATCATGCAGGCCTTCGTGTTCAACACGCGGAAGGACAAGTTCAAGGACCCGCGCGTGCGCCGGGCCTTCAACCTCGCGATGAACTATGAGGAGATGAACAAGGCCCTGTTCTACGGGCTCTATAACCGCATCAACTCCTACTTCTTCGGCTCGGAGCTGGCCTCGTCGGGCCTGCCGGAGGGCGACGAGAAGGCGATCCTCGAGTGCGTCAAGGATAAGATCCCGGCATCGGTCTTCACCACGCCCTACACCAACCCGGTGAACGACGGACCGGTGGCCGTGCGCAAGAACCTGCGCGAGGCGGTCGGCCTGCTGCGCGAGGCGGGCTACGAGCAGCGTGGCGGCAAGATGGTCAACAAGGCGACCGGCGAGCCGCTCACCGTCGAGTTCCTGGAATTCCAGAACACCTTCGAGCGGGTGATCCTGCCGTTCTCGGCGCAGCTGAAACTGATCGGCATCGACACCACCCTGCGGGTGATCGATCCGGCGCAGTACCAGAACCGGATCCGCAACTTCGACTTCGAGATCACCACGTCGAACTGGGGCGAGTCGCTCTCCCCCGGCAACGAGCAGCGGGAGTACTGGGGCTCGGCGGCGGCCGACAAGCCCGGTTCGCGCAATCTGATCGGCATCAAGGATCCCGGCATCGACGCGCTGATCGAGAAGGTGATTTTTGCGAAAGACCGGCCGACCGTGATCGCTGCCACCCGGGCGCTCGACCGGGTGCTGCTCGCCCACGATTACGTCGTGCCGCAATGGTCCTCGAACCAGCAGCGGACCCTGCGCTGGAACCGGTTCGGCCACCCGGCGATCCTGCCGCTCTACGCCAGCTCCGGTTTCCCGACGACGTGGTGGTACAACCAAGCGCTCGCGGCCAAGACCGGGGCGCCCCGTTGACGGGCGCGCTCCGACGACCGACCCGGCGCGGCGTCGTCCTCGGCGCCGGCGCCCTCGCGCTTATCCGGCCGGCGCAGGCCGAGGAGGCGGAGCGCCACGGCCTCTCGAGCTTCGGCGCGCTGAAGTACCCCCCCACCTTCGAGCATTTCGACTACGTGAACCCGATGGCGCCGCGCGGCGGCCGCTTCTCGGCGACGCTCTCCGGCACGACCGGCAACCAAGCGTTCAACACCTTCAACACGCTCAACATCTTCGTGCTGCGCGGCGAAGGCGCCGCCGGCATGATTCTGACCTTCGACAGCCTGATGGTCCGGGCCTTCGATGAGCCGGACGCGATTTACGGTCTGGTGGCGCGCGCCGTCACGGTGAGCCCGGACGGCCTGACCTACACATTCTCGCTGCGCCCGCAGGCCCGGTTCCACGACGGCTCGCGGCTCACCGCGCGCGATGCCGCCTTCAGCCTCAAGCTGTTGCGCGACAAGGGTCACCCGGAGATCTCCGAGATGATCCGCGCCATGCAGGATGCCCGAGCCGAGGGCGACGACCGCCTCGTCGTGACCTTCGAACCCGGCCGCGCCCGGGACCTGCCGCTGTTCGTGGCGCAATTGCCGATCTTCTCTGCGGCCTATTATGGCGCCCGCGATTTTGAGGCATCGACACTGGAGCCGCCGCTCGGCTCAGGCCCCTACCGGGTCGGCACGGTCGATGTCGGCCGCTCGATCGGGCTGGAGCGGGTACAGGATTACTGGGCTGCCGACTTGGCCGTGAATGTCGGCCAGAACAACTTCGATACGATCCGCTACGAGTATTTCCGTGATCGCACCGTGGCGTTCGAGGCGTTCAAGAGCGGCGCCTTCACGTTCCGGGAAGAATTCACCGCCCGGGTCTGGGCCACCGGCTACGACTTCCCGGCCCGCGCCGAGGGTCGCGTGACACTCGAGACCGTGCCGGACGCACGGCCGAGCGGCACGCAAGGCTGGTGGATCAACACCCGCCGGGACACGTTCCGCGACCCGCGGGTGCGCGAGGCGATCGGCCTGTGTTTCGACTTCGAGTGGTCGAACCGGAACCTGATGTACGGCGCCTATACCCGCACGGCCTCGTTCTTCGAGAACTCGGACCTCAAAGCCTCGGGAAAACCCTCGGCCGGGGAACTCGCGCTGCTGGAGCCGCTGAAGGATTTGCCGCCGGAGGTGTTCGGCGAGGCCTGGGCGCCGCCGGTCTCGGACGGGTCCGGCCAGGACCGGGCGCTGCTCAAGCGCGCCGATGCGCTGCTGCGCGAGGCCGGCTGCACCCGCTCCGGCGGCAGCCTCCTGCTTCCGGGCGGACGTCCGCTGACGATCGAGTTCCTGGACGATGATCCGGTCTTCGATGCGGTGACGCAGCCATTCATCCGCAACCTCGGGCTGCTCGGCATCAAGGCGACCCTGCGCGTGGTCGACCCTTCGCAATACCAGACACGGCTCAAGGATTTCGACTTCGACGTCTCGCCGCGCCGCTACAGCAGCGGTCTGACGCCCGGCGCGGAGTTGCGCGAGACCTACGGCTCCCGGGCGGCCAAGACGGCGGGCTCGAACAACCTGTCGGGGATCGCGGACCCCGCCATCGACGCGCTCCTCACCGCCATCGCCGACGCCAAGTCCCGGGCGGATCTCACCGCCGCCTGCCAGGCCCTCGACCGGGTGCTGCGCGCCGGGCGCTACTGGGTGCCGATGTGGTACGCCTCGACCCACCGCCTCGCCCTGTGGGATGTCTACGGCCGGCCGGCGAACCCGCCACAATACGAGCTCGGCGCGCCGTCAACGTGGTGGTTCGACGCCGACAAGGCCAAGCGGATCGGGCGGGAATGACGCGATGATCGCCTACATCCTGCGTCGCATCGGCCTGATGATCCCGACCCTGCTGGGGATCATGCTGATCACCTTCACGATCATCCAGTTCGCCCCCGGCGGCCCGGTGGAACGGGTGCTGTCGCAGCTCCAGGGCCAGCGCGACGGGGCGATGTCCCGCGTGACCGGCGGCGGCGGCGATCTCGGCGGCGGCAGCCGGCCCGCGGGCAGTGGCGGCGAGGCGAGTTCGCGATATCGCGGCGCGCAAGGCTTGAGCCCGGAATTCATCGCCAAGCTGGAGAAGCAGTTCGGCTTCGATAAGCCGGCACCCGAGCGCTTCGCCAAGATGATCTGGGACTATGTCCGGTTCGATTTCGGCCGCAGCTATTTTCGCGACGTAACGGTGATCCAGCTCATCAAGGAGCGCCTGCCGGTCTCGATCTCGCTGGGCCTGTGGATGACGCTGCTGTCCTACGCGATCTCGATCCCCCTCGGCATCCGCAAGGCTGTGAAGGACGGCGAGCGGTTCGACCGCTGGACTTCTTTCGTGGTGATCATCGGCTACGCGATCCCGGGCTTCATGTTCGGGCTGATGCTGATCATCTTGTTCGCGGGCGGCTCGTTCTATCAGTGGTTCCCGCTGCGCGGCCTGACCAGCGAGGGATGGGAAGATTTTTCGACCTGGCACAAGGTGACCGACTACGCGTGGCACATGGTGCTGCCGCTGACCGCACTCGTGATCGGCGCCTTCGCGACCTCGACGCTTCTCACCAAGAACTCGTTCCTCGACGAAATTCGCAAGCAATACGTGCTGACCGCGCGGATGAAGGGGCTGTCGGAACGGCGGGTGCTTTACGGACACGTTTTCCGCAACGCGATGCTGATCGTGATCGCGGGTTTCCCCGGGGCCTTCATCTCGGCCTTCTTCACCGGCTCGCTGCTGATCGAGACGATTTTTTCGCTGGATGGGCTCGGGGAACTGTCGTTCCGGGCGATCGTCGGGCGCGACTACCCGGTGGTGTTTGCCACGCTCTACATCTTCTCGTTGCTTGGGCTGGCGGTGAACCTGCTGTCCGACCTGATCTATGTCTGGATCGACCCACGGATCGACTTTTCCGCGCGGGCGACATGAAGACCTTTTAGATTATTTGCATGCAAATGTAGGATGTGGTACGCGTAAAATTATTCCAGATTAGGTAGAAATAAAAAATTTCATCTCGATCCCGGCCCCTTCAACCTGCATCTGCTGGGCTGACTTAGATCGTCTTTGCTGGCAATAATACCGCAGGCCCGATCCTGAGCTGCACCTTTAGGCAAACGGATCGGGGTACTGTTTTCCGGCGCGGGCTCATCGTCGATGTTTGACCAGGACGAAACGACGAAATCCGAGCCGCGTCATCATCCGATCGCCGTCATCGGAGCAGGCTTCAGCGGTACGATGGCGGCGGTACAGTTGCTCGCGCGCTTGCCACAGCACCAGCCGGTTCTGTTGTGTGAACGCGCGGAGCGCTTCGGCAGCGGTCGCGCCTACTCAACCGAGAACCCCGACCACCTGCTCAACGTGCGCGCCGCCAACATGAGCGCCTATCCCGACCGGCCGTCTCATTTCGAAGACTGGCTCCTGGAGATCGGCGAGGGTGAGATGGGAGCCGGCGCCAGCGACCCTGCGATCGGGCATGGCCGCGATGGCATCCGGCAGACCCCGGCTGGGACCTTCGCGGCACGCGGGCTGTACGGAGATTATCTAGCGGGAATTCTGACCGAAGCGATGACAAGCGGTACGCCGCCGCGCCTGCACCTGCTCAACGACCTGATCATCGACATCGTGCCGGACGAGAACCGTCTGGTCCTGGTTGCCGAGGGCGGCCAACGCGTCGAAGTCGCCGGTGCGGTGCTGGCGATGGGCAACCTTGCCCCGCCCCATGAACCGGCAAGCCGCTTCCGTGTAGATCCGTGGCGTCCAGAGCCATACGGACGGCTGCATCCCGATCATCCGGTTCTCATCATCGGCACCGGTCTCAGCATGGTCGACGCGGTGATCAGTCTTCGGCGCCACGGCTTTTCCGGACAGATCTTCGCGCTCTCGCGGCGGGGTCAGATCCCGGCCGTCCATGAACGCACTGATCCCTGGCCGCGTCCGGACTTCACCGCCGCCGAAGCCCGCTCACTCAACCGGCTTCTGGCCCGGATTCGTCGGGAAGTCGCCTCTGCGGCTCAAGCTGGTATCGGCTGGCGTGGGGTGATCGACGCCTTGCGGCCGGTCACGGACGCCCTGTGGCTCGGACTTCCGCAAGCCGACAAGGCCCGATTCCTGCGCCATCTCCGCCCGTTCTGGGACACGCATCGGCACCGCGCCGCGCCGCCCGTGGGAGCCGCCATCGCCCGCGAGATCAAAGCCGGCGCTCTGCAGATTCAGGCCTGCAAGCTGGTGGCGATCGAGGATCAGGCAGGCGAAGCCCGTGTCATTTACCGTCCGCGGGGTGCATCCGAACGCAAGACCCTCGGTGTGCAGCTCATCCTCGATGTTCGCGGCGTCGGTCGTGTTGCCGATACGGCCGACCCGCTCCTGCGCAATCTGATCGGTCGCGGCCTTGTACAAGCCGGCCCGTTCGGCCTGGGCCTCGCCGTGCGTCCCGATCTGACGGTCATGGGCGCTTCCGGCACTCCAGCGCGCCTCTGGACGCTGGGCCCGCTGCTCCGCGGCGCATACTGGGAATGCACGGCCGTGCCGGATATCCGCAACCAAGCCGTCGACCTGGCCCAGTCCGTCGCGGCAACGCAGTGACAGTCTGGGTTACTGTGACCCCTGCGAGGACGTGAGAGTCGTTCCCAATCAGGTCACTCAGCGCCCAGGGCGCACACCCAGAACCCGCGCCACGGTCAGGCGCAGAGCCTGGGCGCTCCGATACCCCACCGCCGCCGCCACGGCAGCGGGCGCCCGTCCCTCGGCGGTGAGCGCCAGCGCGCGGATCACCCGGGCGCGGGCCCGCCAATCGCCGAAGCTCAGGCCCGTTTCCGTGCGAAAGCCCCGGGTCAGCGTGCGCCGGCTCGCCCCAGCGCGGTCGGCCCAGGCGTCGAGGTCGTCCTCCGAGGCCGGATCCTCGATCAGACCCAGGCAGACCCGGCGCAGGCGCGGATCGCGCGGCAGCGGCAGCGTGAGCGGCGTCGCGGGCGCGCGGGCGATCTCGTCGACCACCAGGGCCGCGAGATGGCCGCCGCGGCCGTCCTCCGTGTAGAGCACCGGCTCCTCGGCCAAAGCCGTCAGGGCTGCCGCGAGGAGCCGCGACACCGCGATCACACGGCAGCCCGTCGGGAAGCCCACGACCGCGGCGGGATCGAGATACGCTGAGCACATCGACACCGCGCCGTGGGTCGCCACCGCGTGCGGCAGGCGTGGCGGAATCCACAGAGCATGGCCCTCCGGTACGACCCAGGTGCCATCCTCCGCCGAAGCCATCATCAGGCCCGCGGTCGCGTAGAGGAGTTGCGCCCGCGGGTGGAAATGCCGGTCAAGCACCATCCCGGCCGCATAGGCCTTGGGCATCACCGCGACCGCGCGTGGCACGTCCTGATAGTCAGCCGCATTTGTGGATCGCCCGACGTGGGATGAAAACGGCCCGTTCGCATACATATCCGGCCCGACACCTCCATCGGGTCAGGCTATCAGGGTCCGATCCTGGAGGATACGCCGCGATGGATTCGGACACCCTGTCCCGCCGCACCCTGCGCTTCGTCAACGTCGCGCACGCCCTCGACCACTTCGTGCTGCTGATCTATCCGACCGCGGTGATCGCCATCGCGAGCCAGACGGGGCTCGGCTACGGCGAGTTGATCGGGCTTGCCACCGGCGCTTTCGTGGCCTTCGGCTTGTGCTCGCTGCCGATGGGATCGCTCGCCGACCGGTTCGGCCGCCGCACCATGCTGGCGGTGTTCTTCTTCGGTTACGGCCTGTCGTGCCTCGGCGTCGCCACCGCCTCGACGCCGCTCGCCTTCGCACTCTGGCTCTGCGTGCTCGGAGTGGCCTCGGCGATCTATCATCCGGTCGGCTCGGCCATGCTGGTGACCCATGCCCGGCGACTGGGCCGCGACCTCGGGCTCAACGGCGTCTGGGGCAATTTCGGCGCAGCCTCGGCCTCCGGCGTCACGGCGCTGCTCGCGGCGACCGTCAGTTGGCGCGCGGCCTTCGTAGTGCCGGGCCTGATCTGCCTCGCCTGCGGGACCGCGTTCCTAGCGCTGGTGCCGGGCGACGGCGACGCGGCGGGGAAGAAGGCCGGCGGCGCCGCCGTGCTCCCGGTGACGAGGCCCTGGGCCCTGATGGCGATGTTCGCCCTGGCGATCTTCGCGGGCGGCCTGACCTTCAACCTGACCACGATCAGCCTGCCCAAGGTGATCGACGAGGGGGTCGGCCACGCCCTGCCGCTGGCGCTCACCGGCTCGATCGCTACCGTGGTGTTCCTGTTCGGCGCGCTGATGCAGCTTGCCATGGGCCGCCTGATCGACCGCTACAGCTTGCCGGCCCTGTTCGTAGCGTTGTCGGTGTTGCAACCGCTCGGCCTCGGGATCGCGGCGTTCAACACGGGCCTGCCGCTGCTCGCGGGGCTCGTGATCGCCATGACGGCCATCTACGGGCAGGTGGTGATCAACGACGCCATGATCGCGCGCTACGTGCCCGCCGCCTACCGTGCCCGGGCCTACAGCGTGCGCTACTTCGTGGGCTTCACGGCGAGCGGCTTCGTGGTGCCGGCGATCGCGCTGCTGCACGACCGCGGCGGCTTCGGGCTGGTGCTGGGCGTAGCCTCGGCCTGCGGCGCGGTGGTCTGGCTCTCGGCGATCGGCTTCCTGAAGCTGACGCAGGCAGCCGACCGGCCCGCCTTGGCCGCCGCTGAGTAGCCCGGCGGTTTGCGGGTCGGGCCCTGCGCTGCTACGCGGCGGCCATTCGATCCGAAAGCGCCCCGTGACCGCCTTGTCCCTCGTCATCCGGCCCGAGCAGCCGGAGGACGCCCCCGCCATCGAGCGCCTCCAGGCCCGAGCCTTCGGCCCCGGCCGCTTCGCCCGAACCGCCTATCGGCTGCGCGAGGGCGCGGCCGAGCGGATGGATCTCGGCGTCACCGCGTGGGTGGGCAGCTTCCTGGTCGGTTCTGTGCGGATGGGCCCGGTGCGAGACGGTGCGATGCCCTTCGTGATGCTCGGGCCGCTCGCGGTCGATCCGAGCTTCGAAGGCCGCGGCATCGGCGGCACCCTCACCCGCGCGGCGATCGACGCGGCGCGGCAGGCGGGCGACGGGCTGGTGATCCTGGTGGGGGATGCGCCCTACTACAGCCGCTTCGGCTTCGATCCGGTCCCACCGGGGCGGCTGACCCTGCCGGGCCCGGTCGATCCGGCACGCCTGCTCTGGCTGGAGCTGATCGAGGGTTTTCGCGACGGTGTCGCCGGCCCGGTCGAGGCGATCCGAGCCTGACAACGGGATCCCAAAGGGCCGAGGCCCTTGGGCGGGTTGTCAGGGCAGCGCCATCACGTGCCTTCGCAGGGCTCTGCCCTGCACCCGCGAAAGGTCTCGACCTTTCGAAACCATGACGGTCACGCCCGTCGCAGCGCCAGGGCGGCGATCAGCCCGGCTGCAAGCAGCGCCAGCGCCACCGGCGTCGCCGAGGTGGCGGGCCACGCGGAGGCGGCCGCCGTGAAGATGGCCCCGAAGCTCATCTGCGTGAAGCCGTAGAGGCTGGAGGCCGAGCCAGCCGCGTGCGGATCGACGTTCATCAGCCCGGCCACCGCGTTGGGGCTGAGCAGGCCGACGCCGACCGCGTAGGCGAAGAGCGGCACGATCAGGCTGACGACACCGAGCATCCCGGTCCGGTCGACCACCAGCAGGGTCAGAGCCGCCGCGATGCAAAGGATGTTGCCGCGCCGCGCCGCCTTCCGGATCGGCACCCGCGCGGCCAGCCGGCTGGCCAGCACCGCGCCGCCGACCATGCCGAACACCACGATGAGGCAATCGAACCCGACCTCCTGCGACGAGCGTCCGAGGCGGTCCACGAGCAGGAACGGCGCCACCGCCAGGAAGGCGTAGAGGCTGGTGCCGCCGCAGGCCCCCGCCACGAGATAGGCGCGAAAAACCGGGACTCGCACGAGCCGCAGGTAGCCGGCCAACACAGCGACAAAGCCGGGCAGCGCCACCTTGTGCCGGTTGGTCTCAGGCAGGGTGAACACCACCAGCGCGCCGAGCACTGCAACGAGGCCGGCCAGCACCACGAACACCGCCCGCCAGCCGAAGGCCTCGTTGACCACACCGCCAATGGCGGGCGCCAGCGCAGGGGTGAGCGTCATCGCGGTGGTGAGGATCGCCAGCTTGCGGGCGGCATCCTCGCGGGTGGAGACGTCGCGCACCATGGCGCGACCGATCACCAGCGAGCCGCAGGCGCCGAGTGACTGGAGCACCCGCGCCACGAGCAGCACGCCGATATTCGGCGCCGGGATCGCCAGCAGCAGCCCGGCAAGGTAGAGGCCGAGCCCGCCGATCAGGATCGGCCGCCGTCCGTACCGATCCGAGAGCGGACCATAGAGGAGTTGACCGCCCGCGAGGCCAATCAGGTAGACCGTGATGGTGAGTTGCGCACCGGCCGCATTGGTGCCGAGATCGACCGCGACGGCCGCGAGCGCCGGCACGAAGATGTGCAGCGCCACCGTTCCGGTCATGGTCACGGCGACGAGCAGTGGGAGGGGCGCCCGGCGCTCCTGCCCATCGGGACTTCGGTCAGCCAAGGGGTCCTACGCGGGTTTCAATCCGGCAGGATGCCGGGGTGCAGCCCAGGAGCAAGGGTTGCGCCCAACGCCATGCCGGCGGAACGCGGCTGACAGGCGGAAGCCGGGATGCGCCCGGCCGGGCCCGTTACTCCTGCTTCGGAAGCGGCTGCGGGGTCGGCAGCGGCGCGTTCATATCCTTGGTCGGACCCCCGACCTCGAGATCCTTGGCCTTGTCGACCGCCTCGGGATCGGCCTTCGCAGCCGGCTCCTTGGCGACTGGCGCCGACGGGGCGGTCGGCTCGGCGGGGATGATGCTCGAAGGCTGGCCCTGCTGGTCGCTGTCATGGGCGCTGGCGGGCGGCGACGGGGCGTTGCGGTCGCTGGACTCGCTCGGCGCACGCGGGCTGCCCGGGGACTTCTGCTCGACCGGTTTGGCGGTGCTGGTATCGGCGGGCTTCGCCGGGCTGTCCTTGCCCTCGGAGGGCTTGGACGCGGCCGGCTGTGCAGCCGTCGGCTTGTCGGCCGGTGCGGCGGCCGGCTTCTCTTCAGTCTTTGCAGCCGCCGGGGTCGCCGCAGGCGGCGCCTCGGACTTCTCGACGGCCGGCAGCGGCTTCGGAGTTTCCGCGTTCGTGCGCAGGTAGGCGATGACGTTGGCGCGCTCCTGGGGCGAGGCGATGCCGGCGAAAGCCATCTTGGTGCCCTTCACGTAGCCCTTCGGGTTCGCCAGGAACTCGTCGAGATCCGCATAGGTCCAGGCGCCGCCCTTCTCCTTCAAGGCCGCCGAGTACTCGAAGCCCGCATGCGCGCCCTTCGGCCGCTCAACCACCCCGTACAGGGCGGGGCCGACCTTGTTCGGGCCGTCCTTCTCGAAATTGTGGCAGGCATGGCAGGCCTTGGTGCCGGCCTCGCCTTTCTCGACATTGGCGCTCGCGAGCCGGACCGCGATCGGCTCGACCTTGGCCTCCGGCGCAGCGTTGGCGGCGGCCTCCGGCTGTGGCTCGGGCAGGTCGTAGCCGGCCTTGCCTGCCGGTTTTGGATGGTAGATCAATTCGGCGACGAAACCCGATCCGGCCGCGAACAGCAGGGCGCCGAGGACAGCGCCCAGGACTTTGTTCACCTCGAACGAGTTCATGCTCTTCTCGCGTCTCGGCCCGGCCCTGTCGCGCACCTGACATGGGCGAGCGAGTTCGAACGCCGGACATTGGAAGATTTCGAGGTTGCCTTAGCCGTTCAGAGCGGTTCCTGACAATGCCGCCGACGACCCCCGCGTCGCTCCGGCGCAGAATTGTGCAATCGAATCGTCAAGCTTGTCACCGGGCGGCATCTTTTCGCCGATGCGGTGTCCCGGCCGAGGGATCGACGAGGGGACGACAACCGGAAGCCGGCCTGTTAAGCAGCCCGCCCGCACGCGGGCGGGGCTGTTCGACCCGCGCCACAGGTGCGAATCGTCGGGTCCGAACGCGATGTCCGATCCCCTGGTCCTGATTCCGGCGCGCCTCGCGGCGACCCGGCTCCCCGACAAGCCGCTGGCCGACATCGCCGGCGAGCCGATGATCGTCCATGTCTGGCGCCGAGCCGTCGAGGCCGGGATCGGCCCCGTGGTGGTGGCCACCGACACGGCGGAGATCGCCCGGGTCGTGGAGGCCGTGGGCGGCCTCGCGGTGATGACCCGCTCCGACCACCCGTCCGGCTCCGACCGGCTGGCCGAGGCGCTGGATATCGTCGATCCGGAGGGGCGCCACGACGTGGTCGTCAATGTGCAGGGCGACCTGCCGACCATCGATCCGGCGATCATCGGCGCTTCGATCCTGCCGCTCGCCGACCGGACCGTCGACATCGTGACGCTCTGCGCGCCGATCACCGATCCGCACGAGGCCGACAACCCGAACGTCGTGAAGCTGGTCGGCCACGCGGTTGGACCCGGGCGGCTGCGCGCCCTCTATTTCACCCGCGCCCGCGCGCCCTGGGGCGACGGGCCGCTCTGGCACCATATCGGCCTTTACGCGTACCGCCGGACCGCGCTCACCCGCTTCGTCGCCCTGCCGCCGGGGGAGCTTGAGCTGCGCGAGAAGCTGGAGCAGCTCCGGGCGCTGGAGGCCGGCATGCGCATCGACGCCGTAATCGTGGACGACCTGCCGCTGGGCGTCGACACCCCCGCCGACCTGGAGCGCGCCCGCGCCCTGCTCCAGGGCCGACGCCTGAACTGATCGCCTGACGAACCTTCGAGCCATGACAGACCGCACCATCGCCTATCAGGGGGAACCCGGGGCCAACTCGCATATCATCTGCGCGCAGGCCTATCCGGACTGGACGCCGCTGCCCTGCCCTAGCTTCGAGGACGCCTTTGCGGCGGTCACGGAGGGCCGGGCCCAGCGCGCCATGATCCCGATCGAGAATTCGATCGCGGGCCGGGTCGCCGATATCCACCATCTGATCCCGCTCTCGCCGCTGCACATCGTGGCCGAGCATTTCCTGCCGATCCATTTTCAGCTGATGGTGCTGCCGGGCACGCCGATCGAGGCCCTCAAGAGCGTCCACAGCCACGTCCATGCGCTGGGCCAATGCCGGCGGATCATCCGCCGCCTCGGGCTGAAGGCCGTGGTGGCGGGCGACACCGCGGGTGCGGCCCGGGAAATCAAGGAATTCGGGGATCCGAGCCGGGCGGCGCTGGCGCCTGCACTGGCTGCCGAAGTCTACGGCCTCGACATCCTGGCGCGCGACGTCGAGGACGAGGTGCACAACACCACCCGCTTCGTGGTGTTCTCTCCCGAGGCCGAGCCGGTGGCACCCGGGACGGGGCCTTGCGTGACGAGCTTCGTGTTCCGGGTGCGCAACATTCCGGCGGCGCTCTACAAGGCGCTGGGCGGCTTCGCGACGAACGGCGTCAACATGTCGAAGCTTGAGAGCTACATGATAGACGGCGAGTTCACCGCCACGCAATTCTACGCGGAGGTGGACGGCCACCCCGAGGATCCGGGCCTCGCCCGCGCCCTCGATGAGCTCGCCTTCTTCTCCCGCGAGCTGCGGGTGATCGGCACCTATCCGGCCCATCCATTCCGCGAGGCGGCAAGGCCGGCGGCGGAGTAGGCGCAGATCCCTCGCGAGGCACAGCGTTCGGTGACAAACCGGGTTTCCGCGATCGTGTTCAGCGCTCGGCCGCGCTCGTGAGGGCCGCCTCGATAAAAGCCGAACGGGTGAGCCCCCTGGCTTCGGCTGCCTCATCGGTCAGCCGCAACAGGCCCTTGTCGATCATGATGTTGATGCGCACGCGTTCGCCGGGGACCCGCCGCGGGATGACGAGTTGCAACAGGGCGTCCTTTAGATCCTCGGCGACAGACGGATCCGTACGAAGCTCCGACAGAGTGCGTGCCGGTGGCAACGGTGCGCCGTCCGCAATCACCATAGCGAGATGCCCCGAAAGGGCCTCGCGCGCCGCGTCTGCCGCGGCTTCGAAGCTCGGGCCTGCCGAGACACAGCCGGGCACATCCGGGAACGTGACGCCCCACTCGGACACGCCGACAGGTGGATGGAGGAGGGCGATGTAAGCCGTCATGGATACCTGTGTCACACTTGCCAAGCGCATCGCTCATAATCCGGCCGTCCGCATGATGGCCTTGACCGTTTTGGGATGCATATCCTTCTTCGGATTTGGGATCGTAATCTTTCCTGATTTTGCCGGATGCTTGAAATGCCGGTGGCTTCCGGTAGTTGAATGCCAGATCCAGCCATCTTTCTCCAAGAGGCGGATCAGATCCTTCGCGTCCACAATGCGCTCACCCCGGTGCAGCAGGTGCTGGCCGGAGAAATGTGGAACAGGTGTGTAATGTTCGCAAGCACCGACAGGTTTATCGCTTGCAACCTCACTCCCGCCGCAGCACTCGGTCCACCGCGACATCCGACCAGAAGCCCGGCCGGAAATCCCGCTTCAACGCCTCCGGATCGTAGATCGTCTCGACCCAGGTGAGGAAGTCGATCCCCTTCGCCTCGCCCTCGATCCGGTAGCGGACGAAGAACGCGTCGAGGATGCCGGTCTTCGCGAAGCGCAGATGGCCGTATCGGGCCGAGAGCTGGCGCGCGGCTTCTGCGACGGGGCGGCCCTCGTGCAGGATCAGGTAGAGCGCCGAGGCGAGGCCGGCCCGGTCGGCGCCCGACTTGCAGTGCATCACGGCCGGGTAGTCGATACCGGCGAAGAACGCCTTGGCGGCCAGGATGGTCGCCCGGTCCGGCGCCTCTCGGGAGCGCAGCACGAACTCGACGAGCTTCAGCCCGTGGCGCTCGCAGGCCTCCCGCTGCAGGGGCCAGGAGCCGTGCTCGCGCCCGCCGCGGAGCGAGATGACCGTGCGCACGCCCTCGGCCCGGAAGCGGGCGAGCTGGTGCGGACCGGGCTGGGCGGAGCGCCAGAGCGCCCCCGAGCCGACCCGGTGGCGGTTGAGGTAGGCGAGCCGGAACACGCCGTGATCCATCAACAGCATGTTGGCCCAGGCCCGCAGCCGGTCACCGGGGCCGGCGATCGGCCGCTCGAAGCGGGCGATTCGGGCCATGCGGCGCGCGTAGCGCGTCTCGGGCTTGAGGAAGCGGTTGAACAAAGCCGGGCTGCCGCGGGGAAGGAGCGCGGGCTCTAACAGTCGTCCGCCGAGCCGGCAATTCACCGGCGAACCGACCGGACCCCTGCCCCCCTCGTGTTCGGCGCCGATCTTGCCTTCACTCCGCCTGGATCGGCATCGAACCTGGGCGGACCGCGCGGGTTCTCCGCGGGTTGGACGAGGGGAGCCCGAAGCCCATGAGCACGCGCACCACGAGCATCCGCCGAGCCCGCGAGGCCGATCTCGGCGGCTTGTCGAAGGTGTTCGATGCGTCCTGGCGGGAGGCCTATCGCGGCCTCATCCCGGGTGTCGCCCTGGAACGCCTGATCGCAGGTCGGGACCGGGCGTGGTGGCAGGGCGCCCTGCGCCGGGGCCGCCCGGTCGCGATCATGGAGACCACTGACCACGTGGTCGGTTACGCGTCCTACGGGCGGACGCGCAGCCGGGCGCTGGGCACGGAGGCCGAGATCGATGAGTTGTATCTTCTGCCAGAATACCAGGGCGTCGGCCTCGGTCGCCGGCTGTTCCGGGCAGTCCGCAACGATCTCGCCGATCACGGCCTTACGCATCTCGGCGTCTGGAGCCTGGAGGACAATGACCGCGCTGGCGCCTTCTACGAGGGTCTCGGCGGCAAGCCGGGCCCGCGGGTGCTGGACCGGGTGGCGGGTGTTCCGCTGCCGAAGGTCGGCTACCTGTTCGGCTAACGTTTTCCCAGGCGCGTTGCGGAACCGTAGCGGCAACCGATTTGCAAGTTCGGGCCGCGCCTCTAAGAGAACCGGGACACGATCGGCACCCCGGATCCTGGAAGCGGAACGCCATGAAAATCGACGCCATCCCGCTCGGCAAGAAGCCGCCGCACGACGTCAATGTGATCGTCGAGGTGCCGCTCGGCGGCGAGCCGATCAAGTATGAAATGGACAAGGAGTCCGGCGCGCTGGTCGTCGACCGGTTCCTGTACACGCCGATGTTCTATCCGGGGAATTACGGCTTCATTCCCCATACCCTGTCGGGCGACGGCGATCCCTGCGATGTGCTGGTGGCCAACACCCGCGCGGTCCTGCCGGGCGCGATCATCAGCGCGCGCCCCGTGGGCGTGATGGTGATGCAGGATGAGGGCGGCGAGGACGAGAAAATCATCGCGGTCCCCTCCCGCCACCTGACCAAGCGCTACGACCGGGTCGAGAACTACACCGACCTGCCTGACATCACGATCCAGCAGATCCAGCACTTCTTCGAGCACTACAAGGATCTGGAGCCCGGCAAGTGGGTCAAGTTCGTCCGCTGGGGCGACAAGGAAGAGGCGCACCAGCTGATCGAACAGGCGATCGAGCGGGGCAAGACCAAGGCCTGATCCAACACTCTTGCGGGTCGGCGCCCCGTCCCGCGGTCGGGGCGGGGCCCGGCCCCGACGGCGATTTCCTGTCGCGGGAATGGCACGGCGCACCCAAGGCGCCGATGCTACGATTGCCTGTGCCAGAGGCGCTGATGGGTAAAAGATGGCTCGAATCCCGGTAATTCTCGGTCTCGTTGGCGTCCTGCTGATGCAGGACGCTGCGTCCGCAGCGGATCTACGCACGGTCGCGCCCCTCGGCGGTTTCCGGGCGACCTGTGAGGATCTCGGGACCTTCTGCTTCGCGGATGCCTGCGGCCGCGATCAGATCGAGGCCGCTCAGGGCTGCCGGGCGCGATGCCCGAGTGCGGCGATCATGAGCGTGACTCCGGCGACGTGCCCACGCCCGGAGACAGAGCGGTTTCCTGTCCTGCGCCGGCGCGGTTGAGCGTTGCCCCTTTCGTCTGTGCGCTGCCGCGGCCGGAAATGTACCTGTGTTAAAAAATCAAGCGCCCGCGGCAACGAAACGCGGAACGCGGCATTGACCAAGCTCAACGTGTTCACTGATCAACATAAGGGCGCGGACGGATGCTCGCGAATGCGCGCGATGCCCGCAGGCGAACGATGCGGACGAGCGATCTTCAACCGCCACGGGCGGGACTGAATTCAGACCCGGTTCTGTACGGTGTGGCTGCTGGTTTGGCAGCCCTGTTCCCGCTGGTGAAGGCCGGCAACGCTTCGGCCGAGCCGGCCCACGCTGGTCCATCGACACGGGCCAAGAGCACCGCCGACGCTGCGTGATTGGGGCGTGACGTGATGGGCGGTACCGTCAGCACGCGAGCCGGGCGAGAAGCAGCAGCGTCGCCATCACCGGAGCGGCGGCGGCAAGCCAAAGGGCGCCGGCGTGGATCCCGCCGGGCCCTAGAAAGCGCACACTCCGTGCCACACCGGGGCGCAGATCCGCGCCGCGCCCGATACCGATCCCGACTGGCATCCATGGCCTCCTCGATACCCGAGGAGTAGGAACCGAAACCCGCCAAGACCGTCTGAATCCCCGCCGGCCTTCGTGCAGCGTGGTGAACGGCCGCTTAAAGGGCGCGGTCGAACTTCAGCTCACCGTTCGGGCTCTTCAGGACCAGCTGAGAGCCGACGAGGTCCCACACCGCCGAGGTGCGCAGGGCAACGAAGAAAGCCTGTTCGGTGGCCGCGAGGCCCTTGTCGCAGTTCTTCTTGGTCAGCGCGAGCGGACCGACCGCGATGTGCTGCTCCTTCAGCGGAAAAGCGGTCGCCGCGAAGGTGTTGCAGCCACCGTAGCCGCGGGCGCGGTACTGTTTGTCGATGATGAAGCTCGGCCGGTCGCCGCCTGCGAACGGCTTGCCGTTGAGGCTGACGGCCGTCCACGTCGAATCGAGCGGGAAGATCTTCTCGCTGGCCTTGGCCCCCGGCACGTACTGGGGCTTCTTCTCGTCTTCGCCGCCTGGACGGCGGTTGCCTTTACCGAAACCCGTGGGAGACCCCATCTGGGCCTGCGCCTGCGTCGCCGCGGTCAGACCCGCAGCCAGAACCGTGCAGGCCAAGGTTGCGATCAGCACCCCTCTCATCGTTCAGTCCCCATCTCGCGCGCTCTGCGCTCAGGTCATTCCAAATCCGGACGCGCCGCTAAGCGCGGTCCGATTCCCCGCGCTGCGACGGATGCGACAGGATTTCAGCACAATTGTGGTCGAGCGCCCTATACCGTGCCCGGAAACGATCCGCGACGGCCATCGTTGTTGTTGATTGGAGATCGGGAGAGTGACCTTGGTAGGATCGGACGAGGGTGCACAGAGCGGGGCGGGCACGCCGGCGATGAGCCCGGCCCAATCGCGGGCGGCGCGCGGTCTGCTCGGATGGTCCGAGGCGGATCTGGCCGTGAAGGTTGGCTTCGACGAGAGGCTCGTGCGCGACTTCGAGGCTGGCTACGGCAATTCGCCAAGCGGACAGATCGAGGCCCTGCGCAGTGCGCTCTGCGCGGCGGGCGCGGTGTTCACGGATGCGCCGACGCCGGGTGTCCATTTGGCGAACGCGCCGGGGATCGACGAGGGAACCCGTCTCGGTGCGCTCACCACCGAGAACGACCGGTAACCGTCAGCACAGCGAGCGCGTCGCTAAGGGCGCGTTCAGACGCTCGGGTCGATAGCCGAGGCCAAGCCCCGCACGCTGCTTGGAGCGAACCTTGACCGACCCTCTCAGCCCCCCGCTCCGAGATGCCGCGCGTTCCGCACCCCTCCGGACGGCGGCTCGCTGATGCGTGCCGATGCATTCTTGGCTGCGGCCGACGCCCTTCCTCTGGCGAGCCTCGACAGGCTGGTCGGGGCCGGTGGTCTGGTCATCGTGGCGCCCCATCCCGACGATGAGAGCCTCGGCTGCGGCGGTCTGATCGCCGCGGCGCGGGCAGCCGAGCGGCCCGTTCGCCTCGTCGTGGTGAGCGACGGCTGCGGCTCCCATACGCATTCCCAGCTCTATCCGCCCGAGAAGCTCCGCACCCTGCGCGAGGCCGAGACCGTGCGGGCAGTGGCGGTCCTCGGGATCGCAGCGGAGGACGTCACCTTCCTGCGCCTGCCCGATGCACAAGTGCCGAGCGACGGGCCGGTCGCCGAGGAGGCGGCGCGAGCGATCGCGCAGGCCGCCTCCGTTTGCAGCGCAAGCGCGGTGTTCGTGACTTGGCGGCATGATCCCCATTGCGACCACAAGGCGGCCGCCGCCATCGTCGGTCTCGCCCGGCCGCACATGCCGGGGGTGCGAGTCTACGAATATCCGGTCTGGGGCTGGACCCTGCCGCCCGAGACCGAGGTTGGCGCCGCGCCGATGGGCCTTCGCCTCGACGTGTCTGCGTATCGTGCAACCAAGGCCCGCGCCGTAGCGGCCCACGAATCGCAGACGACCGACCTGATCTCGGACGATCCTCAGGGGTTCCGGTTGGAGACCGCGATGATCGAACGGCTCTGCGGACCCTACGAGCGCTTCGTCGCGGTTTCGACATGAACCGGCGGACTGAAACCGTACCGCCCGATTACTTCGCCGGAATCTATGCCAGCGATCCGGATCCCTGGCGTTTCACCAGTTCGGACTACGAGCGCGACAAGTACGCCGCGACGCTCGCGGCGCTGCCGCGAGCGCGTTACCGGTCGGCTTTCGAGCCGGCCTGCTCGATCGGGGTGTTCACCCGCGCCCTCGCCGGGCGCTGCGACCGGCTGCTCGCCACCGACCTCGTTCCCTCTGCGGTGGACGCGGCCAGCGCCCGCTGCGCCGACCGACCCAATGTCGAGATCCGGCAGGGCGCCGTACCGGCCGACTGGCCCGAAGGCCAGTTCGACCTGATCGTGCTGTCGGAGTTCCTGTACTTCCTGGCACCACCGGATCTGGCTGCCCTGGTGCGCCGGATCGGGGATGCGATCGAACCCGGCGGCGACATCGTCCTGGTGCACTGGCTCGGGGTGACCGACTATCCGCAATCCGGCGACGAGGTCGCCGAAGCCGTCATTGCGCAGGCCGCCCCGTTCGCCGGCCTGCTGCACCAGTCGCGGACGGCCGAGTATCGGATCGATGTCCTACGCGCCGGGTCCACCGCGTGAGCGCCACGGTCATCACCCTCAACAAGGGACGGGACGCGCATCTCGCCCGCCTGCTTGAAGGGCTCGTCCGCGGGGCGCCCCCCGCGACCTGCGTCGTCGTGGAGATCGGCGACGCGCCGGCACCCCTTCCGGACCTGCCCTTCCCGGTTGAGCGGGTCCCGTTCCCCCATGCCGGCCTCCCGCTCGCGGCCGCACGCAATGCCGGCCGCCGGGCGGCCCAGACCGAAACGCTGGTCTTCCTCGATGTCGACTGCATCCCCTCGGCGGGCCTCGTCGCCGGCCTGTCCCGGGCCATCGCCGAACAGGACGGTCTGGTGTGCTGCGAGATCGGCTACCTGCCGGCCGGCGCCCTCGTGGATGGCTGGCGCGAGGGCGATCTGGATCGGCTGGGGCAGCCGCACCCGGTGCGCGTCTTCCCGGACGCTGGAGTTGTGACGGTCGCGCCGCAACCCGGGCTTTTCTGGTCGCTGGCCTTTGCGGTGCGCGCCGGGACTTATGACCGGCTCGGCGGATTCGACGAGTCGTTCTCGGGCTACGGCGCCGAGGACACCGACCTCGCGTTCCGTGCCGATGCGGCGGGGGTGCCGATCCTGTTCCTCGGCGGCCCGCGGGCCTACCACCAGCACCATCCGGTCTACGACCCGCCGCTTCAGCATTTTCGCGACATCGTGGCCAACGCAAGCCGCTTCCACGCCCGTCACGGCATCTGGCCGATGGACGGCTGGCTCGACGGGTTCGCGCGCCTCGGGCTCATCACCGCAGATTGGCGGGATGGAATCATAATCCGCCGCGAGCCGACGCCGGAGGAGATGGCGGCAGCGCGGCTGCCGGACACCAGGCCGTTCTGAACAGCACCATCCTTTCCCCTTGCGGGAGGGGTCGGCGCTTCGCGCGCTGGTTCTTGGCGAGGCGAAAGGCTTCGCCTATGTTCGGGAGTGGAGCCGGTGATGGCTACACCGGCTCCTGGCGATCACCCGTTAGGGTTTAGCCATGTCCAGAAAAGTGGATGAGCGGCGAGGCGGAGGCTGAAGCTCCACTCGCCGCTTTCTTTTCTGGCGATCGTCAGAACGATGACCATTCGTTCGACTCCCGTCCGCAACCAGCCGCGTGCGGCCAATCACGGGCGGGCTGGTGAGGCCCGCAGGACATTCGTACCTATGCGGCCTGAAGCGGCGCAACCGAAGTTGCGCCTCCCTGGCGGCTCAGCCCTTCATGGCATTAGCCTTCTCGATCAGCGCCTCGGCCATGCGGATCGAGGCGATGTCGATGAGGCGGCCGTCGAGCGAGACGGCGCCGCGGCCGGCCTTGGCGGCTTCCTGCATCGCTTCGAGGATGCGGCGGGCCTTGGTCACCTCGGCCTCGGAGGGGGTGAACACCTCGTTGGCGAGATCGATCTGCGAGGGGTGGATCGCCCACTTGCCCTCGAAGCCCAGCGCCGCGCAGCGGCGGGCCGCCGAGGTGTAGCCGTCCGGATCCGAGAAATCGCCGAACGGACCGTCGATCGGGCGCAGGCCGTAGGCGCGGCAGGCGATCAGCATCCGATTCTGGGCGAACAGCCACGGGTCCTGCCAATGGGTCTGGCGGTTGCCGGACTCGTCCTTGTCGGTGAGCACCGAGAAGTCGGGGTTTACGCCGCCGATCACGGTCGAGCGGGCGCGGGTCGAGGCGGCGTAGTCGGCCACGCCGAACGACATCGCCTCCAGGCGCTTCGACGACTGTGCGATCGCCTCGACATTGGCCATGCCGAGGGCGGTCTCGATCAGCACCTCGAAGCCGATCTGCTTCTCGCGCTTCTTGGCCTGCTCGATCTGGGTGACCAGCACGTCGATGGCGTAGACGTCCGCCGGCACGCCGACCTTGGGGATCAGCACCATGTCGAGCCGCGGACAGGCTTCGACGATGTCGACCACGTCGCGGTACATGTAGTGGGTGTCGAGACCGTTGATGCGGATCATCATGGTCTTGTCGCCCCAATCCAGGTCGTTGAGCGCCTGGATGATGTTGGTGCGGGCCTTCTCCTTGTCGTCGGGGGCGACGGCGTCTTCCAGATCGAGGAAGATCACGTCGGCGGACGAGGACGCCGACTTCTCCATGAAGGTCGGGTTGGAGCCCGGGACGGCCAGCTCGGAGCGGTGCAGGCGCGGCTTGGCCTGCTGGATCAGGGTGAAGCTCATGGGTGTTTCTCTCTCCTGGTGACGGTTCTGATGCCGGTGCGGGGTATCCGCTCGGCGGTGAAAGTGGCGCTCGTCAGGCTCGGCGACAGAGTGAGAGCGGATATTCGAGGACCGGCGCGTCCCCTCCCCCACTGCGGGCGAGGGAATGCGTCCGTGGTGGCCTCACCCGGTCGACCCGAAGCCGACCGCGATGCAGTTGATCGACAGCAGCAGGGCCGACTTCACCGCCTCGCGCCGGTCCTCGTCGGTCTCGGCGCGGTAGCGGGCGAGCAACTCCACCTGCTCGCTGCTCACCTGATTGATCGTGGGCAGGCGGCCCTTCAGGCGGTCGCGGAACAGCGGGAAACGCTCGGCCAGCTCCGCACCGCCGCTCACCCGCAGCACCATCTCGCGGGTCAGCGCGTACTCGGCCTCGATCATCCCGAAAATCCGGTCGCGGATGCCCGCATCCGGGACGAGGCCCGCATAGGCCCGGGCGATGTCGAGATCGACCATCATGAGCGTCTTCTCGACCTCGTCGAGGACGAGGCGGAGGATGCGGGACTCTTGGAACAGCCGCTTCAGGGTCGCCTCGCCCTCCCGGCCGCGCACGTCGATGAAGCTCGCGAGCCCGGAACCGACGCCGTACCAACCGGTGATCACGTGCCGGTTCTGCGACCACGCGAACACCCAGGGGATCGCCCGCAGGTCCGAGAGCGAGCGGGCACCGAAGCGACGCGCCGGACGCGAGCCGATGTTGAGGAGGGCGATCTCATCCAGCGGGCTCGCGGACTGGAAGTAATCGACCAAGCCCTCGGTCTGGAGGAGTTGCACGTAGGCCGCCCGGGACGCGCCGGCGAGCGCCTCCAGGGCGTCGTCATGGCCGGGGCTGGCCCGCTCGCCGTCGCCGGCCAGCGCGTGCTCGAACACCGAGGCCGCCAGAAGCTCCATCTGGTAGGCGGCGGTGCCGCGGTTAGCGTATTTGAACGAGACCACCTCGCCCTGCTCGGTGGTGCGGAACCGGCCGCGGATCGAGCCTGGCGGCTGGGCCATGATGCCCCGGTGGGTCGGCACGCCGCCGCGGCTCACCGAGCCGCCGCGTCCGTGGAAGAACGCGATGCCGATTCCGAGTTCCTGGCCGAGCCGGGTCAGCTTGCTCTGCGCCTTGTAGAGTTCCCAGTTGGCGGCGACGAATCCGCCATCCTTGTTGGAGTCGGAATAGCCGATCATCACCTCCTGAACCCCGCCCTGCCAGCGGGTGGAGCGGCGCACCACCGGCGTGCCGAGGAGCGCCCGCATGATCGCCGGGCCGGCGCGCAGGTCGTCGATGGTCTCGAACAGAGGCACGATCGGCAACGGGCAGATCTCGGTACCGGCCGCGTCGAGGAACACGCCGGCTTCCTTGGCCAGCAGGTAGGCGCCGAGCACGTCCTCAACCGAGCGGGTCATCGACAGCACGAAGGAACCGAAGGCCTCGCGGTCGAGGGCCTCACGCATCTCGGCGACCAGCGCGAAGGTGGCGAGCGTTTCCCGGGCGGCGTCGGGCAGATCCTCGAAGGAGCGCTCGGGATCGCGCGGCCGGGCGAGTTCCGTATCGAGCCACTGGCGCCACGCGGCCGAGCCGAGGGCGGGCGGCTCGCCGTCGCCATTGCGCTGGCGCCAGAGGGCGTGGAGCGTGTCGGTGGTCCGGGTGGTGTTCTCGCGCAGGTCGAGCCGGACTGTCGAGAAGCGGAAGATCTCCACCATCCGACGGACCGGGCGCACGAGATCGCGCGCGAGCGCCCCGCACTTGGCCTCGGTCAGGCCGCGCTCCAGGGTGCGCAGATCCTCGATCAGGCCGTCGGCGCTGGCATAGTCGGGGCCGGACGGGTGCTCGCCCTCGTTGCGCGCGATGGTCGCCTCGATCTTGCGCGAGACGCACGAGAGATACTGGCGGTAGGGCTCGCCCGGATTGCGCCGGGTGATCGCCCGGGCCTGACCGCTCTCGGCGAGCTGCCGGTCGAGTTCCGCGCGAAAGCTTTCGGGCAGCGGCAGCGAGCGCTCGGTCAGCGAAAGGGTACGACCCAATTCCCGCACGCCGTCGCGGTAGCGGGTCAGCGAGGCCAGCGCGTTGCGGTGCAGGGTCTGCCGGGTAACCGCCGCCGTGACGTAGGGGTTGCCGTCGCGGTCGCCGCCGATCCACGAGCCGAACTGGAAGAACGGCGGGACCCTGAATTCCGTGCCCGGATAGGTCTCGGCCAGCGCCTCGTGCAGGGCCTCCAACGTCTCGGGCAGCATCTCGAACAGGGTCTCGTCGAAGAAGTGCAGCCCCCAGGCCACCTCCCGCTCGACCGTGGCCTTCTCCAGGTGCAATTCGCCCGTCATCCAGACCAGCTCGATCTGGTCGCGCAACTCGTTCATGAGTCCGTTGCGCTCGCGATCGGTCCAGCGCGGCATTTCGAGTTCGCGCAGCACGAGATAGATGCGGCGGAATTTCTCCAGCACCGTCACCCGCTTGCCCTCGGTCGGGTGGGCGGTCAGCGTCGGGCGGATGCGCAGGTCGGTGAGCAGCGCCTGGATCTTCTCCGGGGGCACGCCCTGCTTGCGCGCGTCGGCGAACACCTTGGCGAAGGAGCCGCTGAGCGCGGCGCGCCCTTCGGTGCGCTCCACGTGGCGGCGGCGGCGCATCGCGGCGTTCTGCTCGGCGATGGAGATCAGCTGGAACCAGATGCCCTGCACCTGAAGGGCGCGCGCCAGCATCTGCGGCGAGAAGCGCGAGATGTCGGCCGTGCCGTGCAGGACCGCCTCGAGATCGGGGTCATGCTGGCGGGCAACGTCGAGCAGCGCCTGGAACAGGATGTCCAGCGCCTGCTCCGACGACGTGCCGACGATCACCGGCGGCGCGAAGGCCGTGGCATCGACGAGACCTGGGGTTGCGTGAAGGGTACGGGTCATAGGGCCACCTCGTGGCGCGCTGTCTACTCCCCTCTCCCTTGCGGGGAGGGGGTGGGGGGTGGGGGTGGCGCAGGAGGCACCGGAACGCCCCATCCTGAGCCACCCCCACCCTCGGTCCCTCCCCGCAGAGGGGAGGGAAGGATCTACGCTGCCCGGGCGAGCACGTCAGCGACCGTTTGCCCGAACGAACCCGGATCCGGCGCCACCGTCAGACCATACGAGCGCATGATGTCGGCCTTCTCGGCAGCGCTGTCGCCGGCCGCCGAGATGATCGCGCCGGCGTGGCCCATGCGCCGGCCCTTCGGCGCGGTCAGCCCGGCCACGAACCCGATCACCGGCTTCGACATGTTCTCGCGGATCCAGGCCGAAGCCTCGGCCTCCTGCGGGCCGCCGATCTCGCCGATCATCAGCACCGCATCGGTATCCGGGTCGGTCTCGAACAAAGCGAGGTGGTCGAGGAAGGACGAGCCGTTGATGGGGTCGCCGCCGATGCCCACCGAGGTCGAGATCCCGAGGCCGAGTTCCTTCAGCTGGGAGGCTGCCTCGTAGCCCAGCGTCCCCGAGCGGGAGATCACCCCGACATTGCCTGGCAGGTAGATGTGACCGGGCATGATGCCGAGCATCGCCTTGCCGGGGGAGATGATGCCCGCGCAGTTCGGGCCGACCACCATGGTCCGCTTTTCCTTGGGATAGCGGTACAGGTAGCGCTTCACCCGCATCATGTCCTGGGCGGGGATGCCGTCGGTGATCGAGCAGACCAGCCGCAGGCCGGCATCGGCCGCCTCCATGATGGCGTCGGCCGCGAACGGCGGTGCCACGAAGGTGATCGAGGTCGTGGCGCCGGTCGCCGCCACGGCTTCCTTGACGGTGTTGAACACCGGCAGGCCGAGATGGGTGCGCCCGCCCTTACCCGGGGTGACGCCGCCGACGACGTTGGTGCCGTAATCCAGCATTTCCTTGGCGTGGAACGTACCCTTGTCGCCGGTGATGCCCTGGACGATGATCGGGGTGGTCTCGTCGATGAGGATGCTCATGGCGCGGTCTCCCCTCAGTGCTTGGTCTTGGCGGAAGCGCAGGCGTCGACCGCCTTCTTGGCCGCTTCCGCGAGAGTGTCGGCGGTGATCAGATCGAGGCCGCTCTCGGCCAGGATCTTCTTGCCGGCCTCCACGTTCGTGCCGGCGAGCCGGACCACCAGCGGCACGTCGATCTTCACCTCGCGGGCGGCCTGAACCACACCCTCGGCGACCCAGTCGCAGCGGTTGATGCCGGCGAAGATGTTGACGAGGATCGCCTTCACGTTGCGGTCCGAGAGGACCAGCCGGAAGGCCGTCGCGACCCGCTCAGGCGAAGCACCGCCACCGACATCCAAAAAGTTCGCCGGCTCGCCGCCTGCGTGCTTGATCATGTCCATGGTGGCCATGGCCAGCCCGGCGCCGTTGACGATGCAGCCGATCTCGCCGTCGAGGCCGATGTAGCTGAGGTTGTGCTCGGCGGCCTGGGCCTCGCGGGGATCACCCTGCGAGGGGTCGTGCATGTCGGCGATGCCCGGCCGGCGGAACAGGGCGTTGTCGTCGAACGACATCTTGGCGTCGAGCGCCAGCACCCGATCGTCCTTGGTAACGACGAGCGGGTTGATCTCCAGCATGGTGCCGTCACAATCGCGGAACGCCCGATAGGCGTTCATGATCGTCTTCACCGCGGCCGAGACCTGCTTGATGTTGAGCCCGAGCTGAAAGGCGATCTCGCGCGCCTGGAACTGCTGCAGGCCCACCGCCGGCTCGACCACCACCTGGATGAGCGAATCCGGCTCGTTGGCGGCGATCTCCTCGATATCCATGCCGCCGCGCTGGCTGGCGATGACGCGGACGCGCTCAGCCTTCCGGTCCAGCACGTAGCCGAGGTAGAGCTCACGCTCGAACGGGTCGGCGGTCTCGACATAGACCCGCTGGACCGGCTTGCCCTCGGGGCCGGTCTGGTGCGTGACGAGGCGCTTGCCGAGGAGGTCCTTGGCGGCGTCGCGGACCTCGTTGTAGGTCCGGCACAGCTTGATGCCGCCAGCCTTGCCACGGGCACCCGCGTGGATCTGCGCCTTCACGGCCCAGAACGAGCCACCGAGTTCGGTCGCCGCGTAGACGGCCTGATCCGGGCTGAACGCGATGGCGCCTTTGGGAACGGCCACGCCGAAGCTCGCGAGCAGCTCCTTGGCCTGATACTCGTGAACGTCCATTCGGCGCCTCCTCCGCGGTTCGTTGCCGCCGTTGATGCGCTTCACTTTAGTTGAGTCGAAGGAATACGCCCGTCAAATTTTTTGATCTATCGCTTCACGACGCCTTTTTCGCTGGCGCAACATCAATCGTATTTGATGCTGCGCTGCGGCATACAGAACAACAACGAGGCCCAGGCATGATGCACCCGGCCTCGACTGTCGATCCGTGATGCGGGGTTAGAGAGCGGCCGGTTCCATACGGATGTCGAGCGGTCGAGGCCGCCGGCTCACACGCGCCCTCCCCGCCCGCGTTGCGGGATATGGGCTACACAGATCGAAGGCACCGGAGAAATGCCAGGGCGCGAAGTGTCCCCTCACCCGCGCTCGGGCTCGCTTCACTGAACTGGCCGAACCCGACCCACTTCCCTCTAGGCCGTAGCCCGCACGGGAGAGGAAAATCACGCCTCCAGCGGCAACGCTAGCGTCGCTGACGCGTAGCGCGCGGCTCGCCTACGCGGATCTGCTCAAAAATCCGCGCCGGGCCAGTCCCCCGGTCCGGGCTCGTAGCAGGTATAGCCGATCAGGCAGTTCGGGTTATCGCGGGTGGGTCGGAAGGCGCGCTTGGCGATTTCGGTGGGCTCGCAGAACGACCGGTCGCGTACGAACCGGTCGTAGGTCATCCCACCGGTGCCCAGGACGAGAGCACCCCGCCCCTGGATCAGCCGGATCGTCTGCTGACAGGTCATCGCCGTACTGGAGGGCCGCGTCTGCGCTCCGACGGGCGTCGCGGCCAGGATGAGGGCCGCAGCGATCCGGGTCACCATGGCGTTCGTCTGCCTCGATCGTGAGCCATTCGGCTCGGACCTGCCGACAACCCCTGTTCGCGTGCGTTTATCCCGAAGCAAGGCACCGAAGGCGCGGCGATCACTCCTCGAAGGCTTCGACGTATACGGTTCCGGAATCCTGGCGGCGGGCAGCCTCCTCAATCCGGGCGAGTTGCGCCTGGGCCCGCCCGCACGGAAAGCCGTAGCGGGCCTGAACGCGCTCGCTGGCGATGCCGAGCGCGACGCGGCTCAAGCCCACGAACTCATCGACCGGGTAGTCCTGCCCGACCGCGAGGTGGTCCTTGATGACCAGCGAGGGCGAGTAGCAGGCCTCGCGGGATCCGTCCGGCCAGCGGATGTGGAAGCGCATCTCAGGCATCGGTGGGCACCCGCGTGATGTTCCAGGCCGCCGCGCCGGTGGCCGGCGGCACGGCCAATCCCGGTTCCTGCAGGAGCGCCGCATAGGCCGGCAGATGCCGCGCCGCGCAGGCCGCCCAGGTATGGACGCGGGCCGCATCGATGCCGGCATTGCGCAGACGGGCGCGCCGCGCCGGCGTCAGGCTCTCCCGCATCGCCACCGTCAGGGCTTCCACATCCTCGGGATTGACCATCAGGGCCTCACCGGGGGCGAGATACTCGGTGAAGGGTGGGCGCTTGGAGACGATGACCGGGATGCCGCAGGCCATGGCCTCCAGCACGGTCTGGCCGTACCCCTCGGCCAGGGACGGAGAGACCAGCGTCGTGCAAAGCCGGTAAAGCCCAGGCATGTCGGCCTGGGCGACCGGCCCGGTGCGAATCACCGGCTTGCCCGGACCGACCTGCAGGCCGGCGCGTTCCAGCGCGGCACAGCAGAAGGCCTCATAACCCGTCGGTTCAGGTGATGACGCCGCGCCCACCACGACGAGTTGCGCCTTCGGGACGCGTCGGTGAAGCGCCGCAAACGCCTCAATGATTGCGAGGCCGTTCTTGCGTGGATCGAAACCGCCGACGCTCAGGAACACCGGTCCGCGGCCGAGCCCGAGGCGCCGACGCAGGTTCTCGTCGCCGGGCTCCGGATCGGGCCTGAAGACCGTCCCGTCGACGCCGGTGCCGACCACCTCGGCCCGCGCTCCGTACTCGGCCGCAAGCGTCGCGGCCCAGATTTGACTGAGGCAGAACAGCTGCCCGGCATCGACGATCGCGCGATCCTGCCATCGGGCCAGTTGCGGGTCCGAGTACATCTCGGTGCGGTGGACCGTGCGCGCGAAGCCGGCGATGAGGCGCCGCCGGGTCAGCGTCGTCAGCGCGTTGCCGCCGATGCCGCACTGTGCATGGAAGACATCGAAATCGCAGGCCGCGGGCGTCGAGAAATGCGCCAGATAGTCGGCGATCCGGGCCCCGACCAGCGTGGCCCCGGCGCCGCGGATCGGCTTTGCCGCCACCGACACCACCGGACAGCTGGCATCGCGGAAGAAACCGCGGCCGGTCGGATCGGGGGCGTGGACCACGGCTTCGTGGCCTAACGCGCACAACGCTTCGCCGAGTGCCAGGGCGTGAACCCCAGTGCCGCGAGGTTCGGTGGCAGAGGTGAGGATCGCGATGCGCACGCTGTCGACCCTGGGACGGCGCAACGCGATTCGCTGTCGGTCCGGACCTCATGCCCAGCGACCCGAACCCCGGTCTCTGCCGCCCTCTCGGAGACCCGGAGCCCGACACACGCATCGTCCGTGCCGCGGACCGTTCAAGCGGTCGAACCTCAGGCGGATGGCGATCCGCGGGCGTTAATTTTGTGTTACGAATTCACTTCAGTTTAACAACGCTGGCCGAACGGCCCTTTTCAAATCCCCGTGTGAGACTGTAACCATTGCTCGCGAGTGCCGGAGCTGTCGGTCCAGTGTTCAAGTCCGCGAAAAATCAGTC
Organism: Methylobacterium sp. E-065; assembly: GCF_022829605.1. Classification (GTDB taxonomy): domain Bacteria; phylum Pseudomonadota; class Alphaproteobacteria; order Rhizobiales; family Beijerinckiaceae; genus Methylobacterium. The sequence goes on from NZ_JAKSYD010000149.1 coordinate 60,439, forward strand.
CTCGAACACACAGGTCGCCCCCCGGTCGGCCCGTGGTATGCTGCGCCGGCTCGGCCTGCTCTGCGGCCTGCTGGTGATCCCGACGGCGGTGCTCGCCTACGCGGACCTGTTGCCCGAATCGCTCGACCTCCTGGGTATCGATCTGCGCGAAAGCCCGGATCTTCCGCATGTCGCCCGCCAGATCGCCATCGGTGCACCGTTGAAGATCGTGGCGTTCGGTTCGTCGTCGACCGAGGGCATCGGCGCGTCGAGCCCCGCGAACGCCTATCCGGCCCGGCTGCAGACCGACCTGCGCAAGAAGCTGCACGGCATCGACGTGGCGGTGATCAACCGCGGCATCGGCGGCGAGCACGTGGACGACATGCTGGCGCGCCTGGACCGCGACGTGATCAAGGCGGAGCCACAGCTTGTCATCTGGCAGACGGGCAGCAACGATCCGCTGCGCGGCGTGTCCGTCGCCCATTTTCGCGCCGTCACGGTGGCGGCGATCCGCCGGATCCGCGAGGCCGGCATCGACGTGGTGCTGATGGAACCGCAATGGTGCCCGAAGCTCGAGTCGACGCCGGGTGCCTCGCGCTTCCTCGAGGCCGTGCGCAGCATCGGGGACGAGCTGGACGTGCCAGTCATCCGGCGCGCCGACCTGATGCACGGCTGGGTGCAGGACGGGAAGCTGACCACGAAGCAGCTCTTCGCTTCCGACGGCCTGCACATGGCCGATGGCGGCTACGCCCTCCTGGCCGAGGCCGCGGCGCAGTCGATCCTGTCGGATGCGGGATCGGTGCAGACACCTGAGGCGGTCGCCGAGTAGAGCGAGCCGCAGGTTCCTGGCGAGATCCGGGCAAGATCCCAGGATTGCGGTGACGCTCCGGCTGGACGTGGCCGGCCAATCTCCCCATCTCGACGCGATCGAGATCGGAGCCGACCGTTGAGCCAGGACACCTTCAGGTACGACGACCGGGGCGCGGTGCCCCAGATGCATGCCACCACCATCCTGATGGTCCGAAAGGGCGGCCGCGTGGTGCTGGGCGGCGACGGGCAGGTCAGCCTCGGACAGACCATCGTCAAGGGCAATGCCCGCAAGGTCCGGCGTCTCGCCAAAGGCGCGGTGATCGGCGGCTTCGCGGGCGCCACGGCCGACGCCTTCACCCTGTTCGAGCGGCTGGAAGCCAAGCTCGAACAATATCCGGGACAGCTGACCCGCGCCTGCGTTGAGCTCACGAAGGATTGGCGCACCGACCGCTATCTGCGCCGGCTCGAAGCCATGATGCTGGTTGCCGACCGCGACGTCAGCCTGCTCCTGTCGGGATCGGGCGACGTTTTGGAACCCGAGAGCGGCGTGATGGCCATCGGTTCGGGCGGCAACTACGCGCTGGCGGCAGCGCGGGCCCTGGAGGATGGGGATCTCGACGCGGAGGCGATCGTGCGCCGTGCCATGGCGATCGCTGCCGAGATCTGCGTCTATACCAACGGCAATCTGGTCATGGAGGCGCTCGACGGCGCCTGACTTCTGGCCGACGACGATCCATCGTTGCGGGGGCGCAGCACGGTCGTGCGAATACAGATCCATCCGCCCGCGGTCGGTTAACGGCCTCTTGAGCTATCAACGATATTTTGCATCCAACCGAGCCTCTAGGGTTGGAACACTATGAATATCGGCGGGAAACTTCTGGGCTTCGTCGGCGCCTGCAGCCTGACGACGCTGGTGGTCGCGGGCGTCGGGGTCGTGACGCTGCGAAGCTTCGAGACCTCCCTATCGAACGTCGAGAACGCCTCGGTCCGTGCGCTCAACGCAGCGAACTTCAACCGGCTCGCCGCCGAGGTCACGATGGATTCCCGGGGCGTCTACGCCGCCGCCGACCGGGCAGAGGCGGCGAAATATGCCGCCGGCATCCGGAAGGGCCTGAGCGAGATGGATGCCCTCCGGACCGAATGGGCTCCGCAACTGGCCGAGTCCGAGCGTCCACTGTTCGAAACGATGACCCGCAACTTCGAGGCTTACCGCACGCTGCGGAGCGCCCTTGCGGACGCCGGAGAGACGGCCGGCCCGCGCACCGCCGCCGAGTTGGGCTTCAACGACACCAACCGCGCCAACCGCAAGGCCTTCCAGGCCAGCATCGACACACTGGTCAGCCAGGGACGTGCCGAGATGGCGGCGATCCGGAGCGATACCCAAGCGCTGTTCCAGGCGCGGACGATCCTCCTTCTGGGCCTCGCGCTGCTCGGCACGCTGATCTGCGGCGCCCTGGGTCTGCTCGTCGGACAGCGGCAGATCGCCCGGCCGCTGCGCGCGGTCTCGGACGCGATCGAGCGCCTGTCACGGGGCGATCACGCGCTGCCGGCCGTAACGCTCCGCCGCGACGAGATCGGTGCCATCTGGACAAGCACGCGGGTCCTCAGTGAGATGCTGCTGAAGGCAGAGGCGCAGCGCCAGGATCACCAGCGCCTGGACGCGGATTCGACGACGCGGAAACGCAGCGAGATGGCCGATCTCGCCGATCGGTTCCAGGGCAGCATCGGCGGCCTTGTCGGTCACCTCGCCGGGGCGGCCGCCGGGATGGAGCGGGCCGCCGCCACGATGGCCGGCAATGCCGAGCGGACAGGCAGCCAGTCGCAGGCCGTGACGCGCGCTGCCGAGACCACGTCGCACAACGTCGAGGCGGTAGCAGCCGCGACGGAGGAACTCGCCGCCACGGCGAGCGAGATCGGCGTCCAGGTTTCCCAGACCTCGAGCGCGGCCGAGAGCGCGGTCGAGGCGACCCGGCGCACACGGGCCAGCGTCCAGGCCCTGGCCCGCAGCGCCGATGGGATCGGGCGGGTCGTGTCGCTGATCTCGACAATCGCCGGGCAGACCAATCTGTTGGCTCTGAATGCCACGATCGAAGCTGCGCGCGCCGGAGAGGCCGGGCGGGGCTTCGCGGTGGTAGCGACCGAGGTGAAGGATCTGGCGACGCAGACCGCCAAGGCGACCGAAGAGATTGCCGGCCAGATTGCCGCCATGCGCACCGCGACACACGAGGCGGTGGCGGCGATCGAGGAGATCGGCGGCACGATCGAGCAGGTCCACGGCATCGCCCTCGGTGTGGCCGCCGCGGTCGAGGAGCAGCAGGTCGCCACACAGGAGATCGCCCGCAGCATCGCCGAAGCGGCGAGCGGCACCCGCTCGGTCACCGACACGATGGCCCTGGTGCTCGGCGCGGCGAACGAGACCGGCATCAGCGCGGCACAAGTGCTGGAGGCTGCCGCCGACATCGCCCGGCGTTCGAACGGGCTCGGCGGAGAGGTGGCGGGCTTTGTCACGCAGGTCCGGGCCGCCTAAGCAGGTTTCGCAAAAGCGGCCACCGGTCTTGCGATACAGACCGGCAACCGGCCAAAGACCTCAGCAGCGTTGGCTTGCCTACGCTGCTGAGGGGGGCCTGCACGGGGCGACGTTGCGTTGCAGCGGGAAGCGCCGTAGGGATACGGCATTCGCAAGGACCCGGTGAAAGCCCGGGTGGCTCTTCCGGCCGCCGATCCGCCGGACCACGCATCCGAGTCGCCAGCTTGTCCGCCATCGGTGCGAACGTGCGCCTCGTGCGGATCATCCCATGCAACCCAGCTTGTCCGGACCCGTCGGCCTTCGCGGCCGGTGGTTTTCCAATCTTCGCGGCGACACCCTCTCGGGCATCGTCGTCGCCCTCGCCCTCATCCCGGAAGCGATCGGCTTCTCGGTGATCGCCGGGGTCGATCCCAAGGTCGGCCTCTACGCCTCGGTGGTCATCGCCTGCACCATCGCGTTCGCGGGCGGACGCCCTGCGATGATCTCGGCCGCCACCGCCGCCACCGCTGTCGTGATGGTCGAGCTCGTGCGCGAGCACGGGGTTCAGTACCTCTTCGCCGCGACCATCCTGATGGGTCTCATCCAGATCCTGGCCGGCGTGCTGAAGCTCGGCCGGCTGATGCGGTTCGTCTCGCAATCGGTGATGACCGGGTTCGTCAACGCCCTGGCGATCCTGATCTTCCTGGCCCAGCTCCCCGAACTCACCGGCGTCACCCCGACGACCTACGGGCTGATCGCACTGGGGCTCGCGATCATCTACGGCGTCCCGCGGATAACCCGGGCCATCCCGTCACCCCTGGTGGCGATCGCCGTCCTGACCGTCGTCACGGCCGTGTTCCACCTCGACGTGCGCACGGTCTCGCATCTGGGCGCCCTGCCGTCGTCGCTGCCGAGCTTCGCGCTGCCGGACGTCCCCCTGAACTGGGAGACGCTGCGCATCATCCTGCCCTACGCGGCGACGCTTGCCGCCGTCGGCCTGCTGGAGAGTCTGCTGACCGCGCAGATCGTCGACGACATGACCGACACCGGCAGCGACAAGAATCGCGAATGCATGGGTCAGGGCGTCGCCAACATGGCGTCGGCCGTGTTCGGCGGCATGGGCGGCTGCGCGATGATCGGACAGTCGGTGATCAACGTCTCCTCGGGGGCGCGGGGCCGGCTCTCGACCCTGGTGGCCGGAGCCTTCCTGCTCCTGCTGTTGGTGGCGCTTCAGGATCTGCTCGCCGTCGTGCCGGTGGCGGCGCTGACCGCCGTGATGATCATGGTCTCGCTCAACACATTCTCGTGGCGGTCCCTGGCGCAGCTCCGCACCAACCCCCTGCCCTCGTCGGCGGTGATGCTGGCGACGGTCCTCGTCGTGGTTGCCACCAAGGATCTCGCCATCGGCGTACTGGTCGGTGTGCTCCTGTCGGGGGTGTTCTTCGCCGGGAAGGTTTCGCGCCTGAGCCAGGTCACGTCCGCGCTGTCGCTCGACCGGAAAACCCGAATCTACCGGGTCACCGGGCAGGTGTTCTTCGCCTCCGCCGGCACCTTCTCGGAGGCGATCGACGTGCTCGAACCGGTCGAGCGCCTCGTCATCGACGTCACGGGCGCGCATTTCTGGGACATCTCGGCCGTCGCGGCCCTCGACCGTGTGGTGCTCAAGGCCCGGGCGCGGGGGCGCGTGGTCGAGGTCGTGGGGCTGAACGCAGCCAGCGCGACGCTGGTCGAGCGGTTCGGAACGCACGACAAGGCCGATGCGGCGCCCTCGCTCGCGACGCACTGAGGCGGCACTTCGCCCCCGCGCAGCCCCTTGCGCGGGGGCGCGCGGGACCCCATTCCCGACCGTGGGCCGCGGGATGCGGCCGGCAACAGGGATGGCACAGCGGTGACGACGTTCTCTCCGCGCGAGATCGTGTCCGAACTCGATCGCTTCATCGTCGGGCAGCATGACGCCAAACGCGCCGTGGCGATTGCGCTGCGCAACCGCTGGCGCCGCCAGCAGCTCACCGGGCCGCTCCGCGAGGAGGTCGCACCCAAAAACATCCTGATGATTGGCCCAACCGGCTGCGGCAAGACCGAGATCGCCCGGCGCCTCGCCCGCCTTGCCAACGCGCCCTTCCTGAAGATCGAGGCCACGAAGTTCACCGAGGTCGGCTATGTCGGCCGCGACGTCGAACAGATCGTGCGTGACCTCGTGGAGGTGGCGATCGGCCTGACCCGGCAGACCAAGCGCGACAGCGTGCGGGCCAAGGCCGAGGCAGCCGCCGAGAACCGGATCCTCGACGCCCTGGTCGGCCCCACGGCCAGTGCGGCGACCCGCGACAGCTTCCGCCGCAAGCTGCGCGACAGTGAGCTCGACGACAAGGAAGTGGAGCTGGAACTGGCCTCGGGCCCGCCTGCGGGTATGCCGATGTTCGAGATTCCCGGCATGCCTGGCGCGTCCATGGGGGCGATCAACATCGGTGACATGCTCGGAAAGGCGCTCGGCGGCCAGCGCGGCAAGCCGCGGCGGATCCTCGTGCGCGACGCCTTCGCGCCGCTGATGGCCGAGGAATCCGACAAGCTGGTCGATGACGAAGCGCTGGTCCGCGAAGCGATCCGCGAGGTGGAGGACAACGGCATCGTCTTCCTGGACGAGATCGACAAGATTTGCGCCCGCGAAGGCCGCTCCTCCGGCGACGTCTCCCGCGAGGGGGTGCAGCGCGACCTGCTGCCGCTGATCGAGGGCACCACGGTGGCGACCAAGCATGGGCCGGTGAAGACCGACCACATCCTGTTCATCGCCTCGGGCGCCTTCCACGTGTCGAAGCCGGCCGATCTCCTGCCGGAACTGCAGGGCCGTCTCCCGATCCGGGTCGAGCTGCAACCGCTGACGGTGGACGACTTCCGCCAGATCCTGACCTCCACGGAGGCGAGCCTGCTCAAGCAGACTGTCGCGCTGATGGAGACCGAGGGCGTGACCCTCAGCTTCACGGACGACGCGGTGGATGCTCTGGCGAAGGTCGCCGTCGAGGTGAATTCCTCGGTGGAGAATATCGGCGCCCGGCGGCTCCAGACGGTGCTGGAACGGGTGATCGACGAGATCTCCTTCACGGCTACTGACCGGTCGGGCGAGACCGTGCCGATCGACGCCGCCTATGTACGGTCCCGCGTTGCGGATCTGGCAGCCAATGCGGATCTGAGCCGGTTCATCTTGTGAGCGTGGCCGGACGGGCGCGCCCGTCCCCCGTCATCCTCTCGGTCGCCGCCCTCGTGACCGGTATGGTCTCGCTCCAATGCGGCGCCACCTTCGCCAAGAGCCTGTTTCCGGTGCTCGGCGCGGCCGGCACGTCGTCCCTGCGGGTCGGCTTCTCGGCGCTGATTCTCGTCGTGGTCTGGCGCCCGTGGCGTCGGAGCCTGCCGCTGCGCGAGGCCGGATGGATCGCCCTGTACGGCGCGGCACTGGGGGCGATGAACCTGCTGTTCTACCTCGCGCTGGCCCGTCTTCCGCTCGGACCGGCGGTGGCAATCGAGTTCGCCGGGCCGCTCTCGGTGGCGCTGATCGCGTCGCGCCGCAGGTCGGATTTCCTGTGGATCGGCCTCGCCGTCCTCGGGCTGATGCTGCTTCTGCCGATCGCCACGACGGACGGACTCGACCCAGTGGGCGTCGTCCTCGATCTCGGCGCCGCCGCGGCCTGGGCGCTCTACATCCTGTTCGGGCAGCGCGCGGGCCGAAGCGATGGCGGTCAGGCGGTCTCGCTGGGCATGCTGACGGCCGCCCTCGTGGTCGCGCCCTTCGGCGTGGCCGAGGCCGGTTCGGCGCTGCTGGCGCCGGGCGTGCTGCTCGCCGGGCTCGTCTTGGCGCTGATGTCGAGCGCCTTGCCCTATTCCCTCGAGATGGTCGCTTTGCGCCGCCTCGACCGGAAAAGTTTTGGCGTTCTGATGAGCCTGGAGCCGGCGGTCGCGGCCTGCGCCGGGCTGATGCTGCTGGGCGAGCGAATCACGCTCGTGCAGTGGCTCGCGATCGGCCTCGTGATTGCCGCTTCGATCGGAATCACCGCGGGATCGCGGCGGCCGATGCGCGCAGTGGCGATTCTGGAAGCCTGAGGGCCTATTTCCCGGCGAGCACGCGGGAGGCGACGTTGATGTATTTACGCCCGGCCTCCTGGGCGTGGAGCACGGCGTCGCCGAGATTCTCCTCGTCGCGGACGCTGGCGAGCTTGATCAGCATCGGCAGATTGATGCCCGCCACCACCTCCACCGACCCGCCATTCATGCAGGAGAGCGCAAGGTTGGAGGGCGTCCCGCCGAACATGTCGGTGAGCACCACAACCCCCTCGCCGGTATTCACGCGGCAGACCGCGGACATGATGTCCCGCCGCCGCAATTCCATATCGTCCTCCGGCCCGATCGTGATCGTTTCGATCTGATCCTGGGGGCCGACCACGTGCTCCAAAGCGGCCTTGAATTCGGTCGCCAGTAGCCCGTGAGTGACGAGCACCATGCCAATCATCGACACGTGTTCCAACGTCCTGTGTGTGCCGCCATGTTGTGCATCGCACATCCCCCCACAAGGCGAACGCGACTTTTTTGCCCGGACAACCCTGCGATCATGGCACGGCTGCTGCGCGTGCGCCATGGGGCAGCACCACCGCTGCGCGACTCGGGCGACGTGTGCGGCTGCGAAGTCACGGGCACCGCTTTCGCAGCGCCGCACGAATGAGGAGCGGCGCCAGGCCGGCGGCGCGGACACCGCGATCGAGGACGAGGCGGGGAAGCGGAACGCCCAGAAGGTCCTCCGAACCGGCCGGCTCCGGCAGGCGCGGCGCAGCGGCGACCAGATCGACGATGAGAGCGAGGATTGTTTCGGGACTGGCCGAGACGCCGAGGTCGGCTACCGAAAGGATCCCCTGTCCCCGCACTTCGACGCGACCTGAGAGCATCGGATGCGGGCGGGCGATGATACGGCCGCCGACGACGACGCAGACGACCCGATCATCGGCCACGAACGCACCGTCTTCGGCGGCTGCGAGCAGCAGGGCCAGACTCGATTTTCCCGCGCCGGCCTCGCCCCGAATCAGAAGGCCGGCGCCGCCGAGCGCGCAGCAGGCGCCGTGGAGCGTCGTCGTCACGTGTTGAGCTGGCGAGGCGCGGCCGGCAGCCGGACGATGAAGCGCGCGCCGCGCACGGTGGGCTCGCCGTCCTCGTCGGGCGCGCCGGGGCGGTTCTCGGCGCGGATCGTGCCGCGATGGGCCTGCACGATCTGGCGCGAGATCGACAGGCCGAGCCCGGAATTCTGGCCGAAACCCTGCTCGGGGCGGTCGGTGTAGAAGCGCTCGAAGATGCGCTCCAGGGCATGCTCGGGGATGCCCGGCCCCTCATCCTCGCAGACCAGCTCGATCTCACTCCGAACCCGGCGCAACACGACGCGGACCTTCGCGTCGCTGGGCGAGAACGAGCGCGCATTGTCGAGCAGGTTGTTGACGACCTGTCCGAGCCGGCTGTCGTGGCCGATGATCGTGAAGGGCGCCTCGTTGTCGAATGCGGTCGCCTCCACGTCGAGCTGGATCAGGCAATCCTTCGGCCTCCGCCGCTCGTTGGCCACTGACACGACGGTGCTGAGCAGGCGCCGGAGATCCACGCGCCGGGCCTCCGCCCGGGCGAGTTCGGCATCAAGACGCGAAGCGTCGGCGATGTCGCTGATCAGGCGATCGAGGCGCTTCACGTCGTGCTGGATGATCGCCATAAGGCGCCCACGAGAATCGTCGTTCCGGGCGAGCGGCAGGGTCTCGACCGCGCTGCGCAGCGAGGTCAGCGGGTTCTTCAACTCGTGGCTGACATCCGCGGCAAAACTCTCGATGGCGTCGATCCGGCGGTAGAGGGCCTGGGTCATGTCCCGGAGCGCCCCGGACAGATGGCCGATCTCGTCGGTTCGCTGGGTGAAGTCGGGGATCTCCTCGCGGGTTTTGATGCCCATCCGCACCTTCTCGGCCGCCTCGGCGAGACGGCGCACCGGGCCCGCGATGGCCCCGGCCAAAAGGAACGACAGCACCACCATCACCGCCGACGCGACGAGGAACACCTGCAGCAGGCCGAAGCGCTCCGAGGCGATCACTCGGTCGATGGCATCGCCCTGCGTCGAGATCAGCAGCGCCCCACGGACCGATCCAGCCCGGTGGATCGGTACGGCCACCGACACGGTGGTCTCACCCTCCTTGTTGCGACGCACGAGGCTGCCGCGATTGCCGCCCAATGCCGCCTGGACCTCCCGGAGCGAGTGCCCGTTCTGCGGGCCCGTCTCCTCCGTCGGCTCGGCCCGGCTGCGGAATAGGCCGCTCAACTTGGACTGAACCGTCTGGAAAGCTGATTCGAGCATTCCGGGCTTGTGCAGCCGGGGCTCGAACAAGTCCGTTCGGCCGGCATCGCCCCGCTTGAACAGGGTCCGGGTGTCGAACAGCAGGCCGCCTTCCTGATCGTAGACCCGCGCCCGATTGCCGGTCGGCGTGACGAGGCGAGAGAGAAGCGGCGCGACCTTCTCGGGGTTCAGCGAGAAGGCCAGCGGCTGCGACTCCTCCTCGGCGGCCTCGCCGGCCTGCTGCTGAAGCAGCTTGTCGGGGTCGATTCGGATCGTGTCGGTATCCACGGACGCGGAAGCCGCGATGGCACCCGCGATGATCTCGCCCTGGATGGCGAGGCTCTGGATCCGCGCCTGGATCAGGCCCTGGCGGAACTGGTTGAGGTACAGGAACCCGACCAGCAGCGCGATCAGCCCGACGAGGTTGAGCACGACGATGCGGCGCGTCAGGCTCGACGAGGCGCGCTGGCCGATCGCGTCCCAGAGGGCACGGGGCCAGGTCAGTGGGCGGGAGAGGGCTTTTGCCAGGGAGGTGCGGGGCTCGCCCTCCTCGGTCTCGGTTTGTGTACGAGCCGACACGCGACGGATCCTGAAGATCACGCCTCCTTGAACCGGTAGCCGACGCCGTAGAGCGTCTCGATCATATCGAAGCTCTGATCGGTCACCTTGAACTTCTTGCGCAGGCGCTTGATGTGGCTGTCGATGGTCCGGTCATCGACATAGACCTGATCGTCGTAAGCCGCGTCCATGAGGGCGTTGCGGCTCTTCACGACGCCGGGGCGCTGCGCGAGGGCCTGGAGAATCAGGAACTCCGTGACCGTCAGGGTCACCGCCTCGCCCTTCCACGTGCAGGTGTGGCGCTCGGGATCCATCATCAGCAGGCCGCGCTCGAGCGAGCGGGCCGCGATCTCCTCGGCCCCGCGCGGCGTTGCGCCGGGGGCCTCCTTGGCGAAGCGGCGGAGCACCGCCTTAACGCGCTCCACCAGCAAGCGCTGCGAGAACGGCTTATGGATGAAGTCGTCGGCGCCCATCTTGAGGCCGAACAGCTCGTCGATCTCCTCGTCCTTCGACGTCAGGAAGATCACGGGAAGGTCTGATTTCTGCCGCAGGCGTCGGAGAAGCTCCATCCCGTCCATGCGCGGCATCTTGATGTCGAAGATCGCCAGATCCGGCGGGGAATGGCGCAGGCCGTCGAGCGCGGAGGCACCGTCCGTGTAGGTCTGGATGCGGTAGCCTTCGGTCTCAAGCGCGATCGAGACCGAGGTGAGAATGTTCCGGTCGTCGTCGACGAGGGCGATGGTCGGCATGCGCGATCCCTGACTGAACGGGTTTGGGCGCGGTCCTGGCTTTACGCGCAGGCCGCGCCGTGTCCCGGCCCCCGAGGGGCAGACAAGAGCGCGAACCGGGCGATTTCAGCGGAGCCCGGCGCACGCGAAGGGACAGGTGCTTTAGTACGCCCGATCGGAAAAAGCGAGCGGCGGTCATAGCTTGGCCGTAACGGCCGATCTGACGCGGGCCGAATACCTCGCGCGTCGGCCCCGGCCCCGCTAACGTGTCGGGCGTGTGCGGCGGCAATTCGCGTGGGGGAGGAACGGCATGGGCGAGACCGGTGGAAATGCACCCGGACCGCGTGGACCGGCCCGGCCACTGCCGGCCGACGAGGCACCCTTCGACGCGATCGGGCTCGCCCGGAGCCTCCTGCGCGGCATCCGCTCCGGTGCTCTGGCGACCCTGGATCCGGACGGCGCGCCCTTCGCCTCCCTGGTGACCATCGCCACCGATGTCGACGGCACGCCGCTGATGCTGCTCTCGCGGCTTTCGGCCCATACCCGCAACCTGCTCGCGAACCCGCGCTGCTCGCTGCTGTTTGCGCAGACCGGCAAAGGCGATCCCCTCGCGCATCCCCGGCTCACCGTGGTCGGGCGCGCCCAGCAGACCGGCGAGATGCGGGCGCGGGAGCGGTTCCTTGCCCGCCACCCCAAGGCGAAGCTCTACGCCGACTTTCCCGATTTCGGCTTCTTCGCCCTCGATCCGGAGGCCGGCCACCTCAACGGCGGCTTCGCCAAGGCCGCGACGCTGACCCGCGACCAGCTGCTCCTCGACCTCTCCGGGGCCGAGGCCGTGGTGGCAGGCGAGCGCGGAGCGGTCGAGCACATGAACGCCGACCATGCGGACGCGCTCGCCCTCTACGCCGCCGGCAGCGGCGCCGAAGAAGGGCTGCCCTGGCGGCTGACCGGCCTCGATCCCGAGGGAATGGACCTGATGGCGGGCGACCGTACCGCCCGGGCGGTCTATCCTGAACGCATCGACGACATGGGCGCGCTGCGCAAGAGCCTCGTCGCCATGGCCGCGCGGGCGCGCACGACCGTTCCGGAGGCCTGACGCCGCAAGGACTTCACGCCAGGGCATGGCGAAACGTCGCTGAATGCCCCATATCGAGGCCATGAGCGAGACCCAGACAGATACCTACCCCTTCAGCCTCGACGTGGAACCTGTCGGCGACAGCGGCTCCATGTACCAGTGGAGCATCCGCAAGCACGGCAAGCTGCATCAGCGCTCGGACCGGAAGCACCCGACCGAGGCCAAGGCGCGCACCCACGGCGAGGCCGAGATCGAACGCCTGATCCGCGACCGCGGACGCTAAGACGTTCGCCGCGGCGCAGGTAACTCTTCGACAGCTCGGGCGGGGGCCGGATTGAGCCGGCCCCCGCCCTTCTGCTTGTCCGGCGACAGGATGGCGCGCCGGCCGCGGCTGCGCTTGGCGCCTTCCCGTAGCACTGCTATCTCGCGCGGGAGCCGCTCTTTCCGAACACGCCCCGACATCAGACGGTGCGCGTCTTCGCGCGCCCGAACGGAATGCCGATGACAGCCCCGATCGAATTCATCCGCAACTTCTCGATCGTCGCTCATATCGATCACGGCAAATCGACCCTGGCGGACCGGCTGATCCAGGCCACCGGCACCGTCGCGCTGCGCGACATGAGCGAGCAGATGCTCGACTCGATGGATATCGAGAAGGAGCGCGGTATCACCATCAAGGCGCAGACGGTGCGCCTGGAATACAAGGCGCAGGACGGCCAGAACTACGTCCTGAACCTCATGGACACGCCCGGCCACGTCGACTTCGCCTACGAGGTGTCCCGCTCGCTCGCCGCCTGCGAGGGCTCGTTGCTGGTGGTGGATGCGTCCCAGGGCGTCGAGGCGCAGACGCTGGCCAACGTCTATCAGGCGCTCGACGCCAATCACGAAATTGTGCCCGTCCTCAACAAGGTCGATCTGCCGGCCGCCGAGCCTGAGCGGGTCAAGGAGCAGATCGAGGAGGTGATCGGCCTCGACGCCTCGAACGCCGTGCCGATCTCGGCCAAGACCGGCCTCAACATCGAGGCGGTGCTGGAAGCGATCGTCACCCGCCTGCCGGCACCGAAGGGCAACCGGGACGCGCCGCTCAAGGCTCTGCTCGTGGACAGCTGGTACGACGCCTATCTCGGCGTCGTCGTGCTGGTGCGGATCATCGACGGCAACCTGAAGAAGGGCATGACCATCCGCATGATGGGCGCCGACGCCGTCTACGGCGTCGACCGGATCGGCGTGTTCCGGCCCAAGATGGCGGATATCGACGCGCTGGGCCCGGGCGAGGTCGGCTTCTTCACCGGCTCGATCAAGGAGGTGGCCGACACCCGCGTCGGCGACACCATCACCGAGGACAAGCGCCAGACCACAGAGATGCTGGCGGGCTTCAAGGAAGTCCAGGCGGTGGTGTTCTGCGGCCTGTTCCCAGTGGATGCGGCCGAGTTCGAGAACCTGCGCTCGGCCATGGGCCGGCTCCGGCTCAACGACGCCTCGTTCTCGTACGAGATGGAGAGCTCGGCCGCCCTCGGCTTCGGCTTCCGCTGCGGCTTCCTGGGGCTTCTGCATCTGGAGATCATCCAGGAGCGGCTGGAGCGCGAGTTCAACCTCGACCTGATCTCCACGGCGCCCTCGGTGGTCTATCGCCTGAAGATGCGCGACGGCGAGACCAAGGAATTGCACAACCCGGCCGACATGCCGGACATCATGAAGATCGAGATGATCGAGGAGCCGTGGATCCGCGCCACGATCCTGACGCCGGACGAATATCTCGGCGGCGTGCTCAAGCTCTGCCAGGACCGCCGCGGCGTCCAGATCGACCTCAACTACGTCGGCAAGCGCGCCATGGTGGTCTACGACCTGCCGCTGAACGAGGTGGTGTTCGACTTCTACGACCGGCTGAAATCGATCTCGAAGGGCTACGCGTCGTTCGACTATCACGTCTCGGATTACCGCGAGGGCGACCTCGTGAAAATGTCGATCCTGGTCAACGCCGAGCCGGTGGACGCCCTCTCGATGCTGGTCCACCGCACCCGCGCGGAGTCGCGGGGCCGGGCCATGTGCGAGAAGCTGAAGGACCTGATCCCCCGCCACCTGTTCCAGATCCCGGTCCAGGCGGCGATCGGCGGCAAGATCATCGCCCGCGAGACGATCAAGGCCCTGTCCAAGGATGTCACCGCCAAGTGCTACGGCGGCGACATCTCGCGCAAGCGCAAGCTGTTGGACAAGCAGAAGGAAGGCAAGAAGAAGATGCGCCAGTTCGGGCGGGTGGAGATCCCGCAGGAGGCGTTCATCGCGGCGCTGAAGATGGACGATTGATCAACATCGTCGCTGCGAGCGGCGTGAAGCAATCCAACTTCGCGACGCTTGTCGACGGCCCGCTGCCCCGGGTTGCTTCGCTGCGCTCGCAATGACGGCGATGGCGCTTATCCCGGCGGCAGCACGTCGATCTGGATACCCGAGTAATACGCCGCCAGATTGGCGATATCGGCGTCCGACAGTTCCTTCGCGACCACGTTCATGATCTCGTTCTGCCGCTTGCCGTCGCGGTACTCGGTGAGCGCCTTCACCAGATAGGGCTCGACCTGCCCGGCGAGGTTCGGCGCCTCCGGTAGCTTCGAGAGACCGTCCATCCCATGGCAGGTCTGGCAGGCGGTCGCGTGCTTCTTGCCGAGCGCCGCATCGCCGGCTTGGGCCGTGAGTGGGACGAGGGTAGCGGCGAGGACAAGCAGCGGACGGATCATCGGGCGAACTCGAACTTTTGAAGCGGCCAATACAAGCCCAATCGCCTCCGGGTGAAGCGCGGGTCCCCTCTCCCTTGCGGGAGAGGGACAGGGTGAGGGTCGAGAACTTTGTGGAGAGCTCGCATCCCTCACCCCAACCCTCTCCCGAACGGGAGAGGGAGCGCGTCGCGCTTGCTCGCAACGGCAGCGCCTCCCTTGCAGGGAGGCGCCAAGTCGCAAAAAACTACTTCTCGTACGAGATCCGGTAGATCGCCCCGGCGGAATCGTCCGAGACCAGCAGCGAGCCGTCGAGCATCACCGCCACGTCCACCGGACGGCCGAGATACTCGCCGTCGCCGGTGAGCCAGCCCTCCGCGAAGGGCTTGACCGACTCGACCTTGCCGTCGGCCCCGAGCTTGGCGAACATCACCCGGGCGCCCACTGGCTCGGTGCGGTTCCACGAGCCGTGCTCGGCGATGAAGATCCCGCCCTTGTAGGCCGCCGGGAACTGCTTGCCGTTGTAGAAGGTCAGGCCGAGATCCGCCGCGTGCGGCGGCAACTCGGCCATCGGGGCGACCGCGTCGGCCGGCGGAGTTTGGTCCTTGTACTCGACCGTGCGCACCGCGCCGCCGCCGAACCACGGGAAGCCGAACGTCTCGCCCGCCTTGGTGGCGTGGTTCAATTCGCCCGGCGGCTTGTCGTCGCCCATGCCATCGACCTGGTTGTCGGTGAACCAGAGCGACTTGTCGGCGGCGAAATCGATCCCGACCGAATTGCGGATCCCGGTGGCGTAGACCTCGCGGTTCTTGCCATCGGCATCCATGCGGATGATGCCGCCGATCCCCACTTTCCGGTACAGGTCCAGCTTCTCGGCCGGGGGCACGTTGTAGGGCTGTCCGAGCGCGATGTAGGTCTTGCCGTCGGCGCCGACCCGGCAGACGCGGGCGGTGTGGTTGAAGCTTTCTTCCGAGGTCGGGATCAACTCGCCCTGCTTCACGAGCACGCCGGCCGCCACGTCGGGATTTTCATAGAAAAACTCGGCGGCCGGGAAGGCCAGGACGCGGTTCTGCTCCACCACGGTGAGTACGCCGTCCTTCGAGAAGCAGACGCCGTTCGGGATCTTGAAGTCGATGCCCGGCGCAAAGGCGCGGACCTCGTCGGCGACCCGGTCCTTGTCGCGGTCGGTGACGGTGTAGACCTTGTTCTTGCGCGTGCCGACGAACAGCACGCCGGCATTGGGGCCGACCGCGATCGAGCGCGCATCCGGCACCACCGCGTAGAGGTCGATCTTGAAGCCCTCGGGCAGCTTGACCTTCGCGAGGTTCTTGCGGATCGCGTCGGCGCGCCGGCCGGTCTGCGGAATCTCGGGGGCGGGCTGCGTGTCCGTGCTGTGGAAGCCTTCGAGCTTCTGCAGGTCGTCGGTCTTGGCCTTCGTCTCGGCGGGCGCGGCGCCCTGCCCGAGGGCCGGCGCGGCGACACCGGCCAGCAGCGCGGCGATGATCAATGATCGCATCGTGACGTATCCTCCCGGCCGCCCTGGTGTCGGGCATGTCCGGGTGGCAACGATAGAGCCGCGACTTCGAGGGACAAGCCGCGCCGGTGACGCGGCCCGAACCCTGTCGCCGATCAGGCGACCTTGCGCGGCACCAGCCGCTCGCTGCCCAGAGCCGCCTCGGCCCCTGACAGGCCGGCCTCCGTGTACTCGGCATCCTCGTTGACCCGCCAGACATCGTGTCGGCGCTGACCGCAGAGGATGTTCTCCACGGTGAGCATCGCGGTCATCATCGCGTGGTCCTGGTTGTTGTACTTGTGCATGCCGTTGCGGCCGACGAGGTGCAGGGTCGGGAAATCCCGCTCCAGCTCGCGGCGTACCGTGGCGACGTGGCCGGCATACTCCTCATCGTAGACGGGATAGGCCTTGGCCTGCCGGACCACGCAGGCATCCACGACCTCGGCGGGGTCGATCAGACCGA
This sequence comes from Methylobacterium sp. E-065, assembly GCF_022829605.1. Lineage (GTDB taxonomy): Bacteria > Pseudomonadota > Alphaproteobacteria > Rhizobiales > Beijerinckiaceae > Methylobacterium. The sequence continues at coordinate 77,113 of NZ_JAKSYD010000149.1, forward strand.
TCTGCCCGATCTCGCGCTTGGCGAGCGCGACGAGTTCATCGTCCGAGGCGCTCCACAGCCCGTCGCCCTCGAAGCAGAAATATTCGAGGCCGAGGCAGGTATGGTCCGCGTCCGGCACCATCTCGGGGGACCACGAGCGGAAGTTCTGCACTCGCCCGACCTGCACCGATGGATCATGAATGTAGATCCAGTTGTCGGGGAAATTCTTCTGCGACTTCGCGATGAGAGCGACGGTGAGGAAGTCGCGATACTGCAGCGACCGGGCATTGAAGGTGCTCAGCGGGCGCGGCCGGATCGAATCCACCAGCTCGCGGACTGGAGCCGAGGAGACCACGTTGCGAGCCGTGAAAGTCTCGCGGCTGCCATCGGCGCGACGGGCCGCCACGGTCCAGATGCCGGTTCCGGCGTCGAAGCTGAGGGAATCGACGCCGCGGTCGAGCAGCACCTTCCCGCCCTGCCCCCGGATCTTGGCGGCGGCCGCCTCCCACATCATGCCGGGGCCGCGCCGCGGGTAGCGGAACGATTCGATCAGCGTCTTGATCACCGGGGCGCCCGCACGAGCCCGTTTGCGCAGGCCGAGCGAGCGCTTGATCCCGTCGCGGATTGCCGAGCCGAGGTCGAGCCCCTTGATGCGCTGCGCCGCCCAATCAGCCGAGATTGCATCGCACGACATGCCCCACACCTTCTCGGTGTAGGTCTTGAAGAAGATCGAGAACAGCCGCTCGCCGAACTGATTGCGGACCCAGGCGTGGAACGTCTTCGGCTCCCGCACCGGCCGCAGGCGGGCGTAGAAGTACGACGCCATGCAGGCCGCGCTGGTGAGCAGACCGAGATTCCGCAGCGCCTCGAAGGCCTTGAGCGGATACGCGTAGTAGCGGCCGCGGTAATAGATCCGCGACAGGCGCGGGCGCTCGATGAAGTCGTTCGGCAGGATCTCATCCCAGAGATCGACCACCGCCTGGGATTTCGAGAAGAACCGGTGCCCGCCGATATCGAACAGGTAACCGTTGTGGGAGACCGTGCGCGAGATCCCGCCGACCTGGGCCGGATCGCGCTCCAGAACCGTGACGGACCGGCCCTGCTTCGACAGCAGGTAGGCGGCGGTGAGGCCCGCGGGCCCCGCGCCGATCACCAGCGTCTCGGTGTGGTGGCTCATCCCGTGCTCCGGCGATTCTTGGGTCGCACGACGCGCGCAGCGCCGACCTGCCGCGAGGATGCGGAGCCATGGTTAAGGAATCGCTGGCGGTCCAGGCGTGACGTGCCGGCGAATGCCAGTCTCCGGCGCGAAAAGTGCTCGTCACCGGACAATCCCAGGCGTCTCGAAGGCGTTGAAGGCAGCGGAAATAACCGGTCTTGACCGATCGTTAAGCCTGTCGGCGCAACCTCGCTGCCGAGGGCCTCGGCTGCCCGTCTCAGTGACAGACCATGCCTGCTCCGGCGCTGCCGACTGCCCGACCGCACGTCCGGGTCGCGCCCCGTAGCGTCCTGTGGATGCTGGCTGGACTGTGCCTCGCCACATTGGTGCCGCCCGCCGACCTGTGGGCCACGATCCATCACCTGCGCGTGCCGGATACCGACGACGCCATGCGCCTTGTAGAGGTGCGTGACCTCCTCGCCGGCCAGGGCTGGTACGATAATCTTCAGTACCGCTTCCTCGCCCCCGCGGGCGTTCCGAGCCACTGGTCGCGGCTGGTGGATGCGCCGATCGCGGGGTTGATCCTGATCCTGACGCCCGTGGCCGGCCGGGGCCTCGCAGAGGGTCTGGCCGCCGTCCTGTGGCCGCTGCTGCTGTTCGGGCTGTATTGCGGGGTTCTGTATCGCGGTGCGCGGGCGAATTTCGGCCGGCACGCGGCGATCCTCGCGCTCATCGCGGCGACGCAGACCCTCGGCGTGACCCTCCAGTTCGCGGTGGGGCGGGTCGACCACCACAACGTCCAGATCATCGCGATCGTCGGCCTCGCCCTGTGCATGATCCGGGGCGGCTTGCGGAGCGGCCTGATCGGCGGCGCGTTGGCGGCGCTGTCGCTGGCGGTCGGGCTGGAGGGGCTGCCGTCCATCGCCGTGGCGGCCCTGTTCCTCGTTGGGGATTGGTGCCTGCGCGGTCGCCCTGCGCGCCCGCTCCTGGCCGGCTTCGGCCTCGGGCTCGGCGTCGCCGCGCCGGCGCTGTTCGCCGCGCAGACGGCGCCCGGGCTTTGGACCGCCACACGCTGCGACGCGCTCTCGCCACCCTGGCTGTGGCTCACCCTCGGTGGCCTGCTCCTGGCCCTCTGCGCCACTGCAGCTGGTGATCGGCTCGCGTCGATCCGGGCACGCAGCGCCGTCGCCGGCCTCTGCGGCGCGATCCTGCTCGCCGGCTTCGCCCTCGCCTTCCCGATCTGCCTGGGCGGACCGTTCCCCGACATGCCACCCCTCGTGCGGGATCACTGGCTGCTCACGGTGAACGAGATGGCCTCGCTGCCGAAATTCATCGCCCGGGGGCAGTGGGAAGCCCTAATGTTCTATCCGGTGGTGGTACTCGCCACAGCCGCCGCGACCTGGATGGCCTGGCGCGGACCGCAGCGGCGGGCCTGGGCGGTCATGGCTCTGTTCCTGTGGCCCGGCCTGATCCTCGGCTTATTCCAGTTCCGTGGCCTCTACATCGTCTCCGGCTTCGTGCCGCTGGTGGCGGGGGCCATTCTGACTCGAGCGCTTTCCGCCGGAGTGGACGTCGATTCGGGGGGGAGCGCACCACGAAAAAGGTCCGGAGCCGTCCTCGATGGCAACGGGCACGGCTCGAGCGCGCTCCGGGATGCTATTGGCCCCCGAAACAGCCTGCCCCGATGGGGCATGGCGATCTTAGGCGGCGGCCTCATCAGCACGGTCTGGATGGCGCCCGCCGTTCTCGCCGAGGCGCTGGTCCCCGCTGCGCGGACGGCGCCGGATCCCGCCGGCGCGGGTGCCTGCCGCAGCGAGGAGGCGGTGGCGCCTCTCAAAACCTTGCCGCCCGGCACCGTCCTGGCTCCGATCCTCCTCGGGCCCGCGATCCTGCTGCACACGCCGCACCGGATCGTGGCGGCGCCGTATCACCGGGCCATTCCGGGTCTCGCCGCGGCCATCGAGGGGCTCGGGGGCACAGAGGCGGATCTGGATCGGGTGCTGACGGATTTCAGGGTCGACTACCTCGTCGCCTGCCCGGCCCGACCGGCCGAGGATCTTCAGGCCGAGACGGCCGTCGCCACACGGCTTACCCAGGGCACGGCGCATTCCGATAGGCTGGTGCCGCTCAGCCTGCCCGGCCCCCTTAAGGTGTGGCGGGTGACGCCTGCCCCCCTCAGAGCAGGCGGCGGTCCAGCCGGATGATCCGGCCGGGATCACCGGCCCGGGCGGCGGGCTCATGCGGCGCGCGGATTAGCAACGCCTCGGCTTGGCCCAGGACCGCCAGCATCGAGGAATCCTGGCGCTGCTCGGGTGTTGCTACAGGCAGCTGACCCGGCTCGATGGCGAGGCGCGCGCGCATGTAGTCGGCCCGTCCATCGTTGGCCGCGAGGTCGCGACCGAGCAAAGCCGGCTCGCTGCGATCCGCACCGGCCTGAGGATCACCCTGGAGCGCGCGGATCGCCGGCACCACGAACAGCAGCCCGCAGACGATGGACGAAACCGGGTTTCCCGGCAGCCCGATTACCAGCATGTCGCCGAGGCGGCCGTGCATCAGCGGCTTGCCGGGCCGGAGCGCCACCCGCCAGAAGCCGAGTTCCAGGCCCTCCCGAGCCAGCGCGGCCTGGACGAGATCGTGGTCGCCGACCGATGCGCCGCCGAGCGTCACCAGCAGATCGGCCCGGGCCTCGCGGGCACGCCGGAAGGCGTCCGCCAGGGCCGCGTGATCGTCCGCAGCGATACCGAGATCGATGATCTCCGCCCCCGCCTCGGCGGCCAGCGCCCCGAGGGCGAGACTGTTCGACGCGACGATCTGATCCCAGGCCGGAATCGCGCCGGGCTCGACCAGTTCGTCCCCTGTGGCCAGGATCGCCACCCGGGGGCGGCGCCGGACCGGCAGTTCCGGATGGCCGGCCGCCGCCGCCAAGGCGAGGCGTCGCGCATCCAGGGTCAGGCCGGCCGTCAGCAGCGTGTCTCCGGCCGTGAAATCGAGCCCGGCGCGGCGAATGAACCGCCTAGGCTCCACCGGCTCGACCACCCGCACGGTCGCGCCGTTGGCCTGCGCATCCTCCTGGATCAGAATCGCGTCCGCGCCGTCCGGCACCGGTGCCCCGGTGAAGATCCGCACCGCCTCGCCGGGACCGATGCCGCCCGAGAATCCGTGGCCGGCCGCGCTGGTCCCGATCAGGCGCAGGGTCGCCCCCGCGACGTCGGCGTCGGCGCTCCGGACCGCGTAGCCGTCCATGGCGGAGGCCGGAAACGGCGGCTGCGTGCGGGTGGCGGCGATGTCGGCGGCCAGCGTCCGCCCGGCAGCCTGAGCCAGCGGCACGGTCTCGGCCTCGACCGACCCCGTGACGCTCGCCAGAACCCGCGCCAGCGCTTCGGCGACCGGTATCAGGCCGCTCATGAAGCGGGCGCCCGGTAGGCGCCGGAGCGGCCGCCATCCTTCGCGGTCAGCCGGATGCCCTCGATCCGCATGCCGCGATCGACCGCCTTCACCATGTCGTAGACCGTCAGGCACGCCACCGACACCGCAGTCAGCGCCTCCATCTCGACACCGGTCGGTCCCTGCACCCGCACCTCGGCGGCGATACGCAGACCCGGCAACGCGTCGTCGGGCTCGATCTCGACCCGAACCTTGGACAGGAGCAGCGGGTGGCATAGGGGGATCAGCTCGTGGGTGCGCTTGGCCGCCATGATGCCGGCGAGCCGCGCGGTGCCGATCACATCGCCCTTCTTGGCATCCCCCTCGCGGATCAGCGCCAGGGTCTTGGGCTCCATCACGATGGTGCCCTCCGCCCGGGCAGTGCGATCGGTGGCGGGCTTGTCGGTGACGTCGACCATATTGGCCGCGCCGCTGGTATCGAGATGGGTGAGCGTCGTGCCGGGCTCCATGGTTCAGCCCTTCTTCCGCTTCTTGGCGTCCTTGCCGTTCCCCTTGTCGTCCCCGTTGCCGTCCCCGAACAGCAGCGTGCGGGTCGCGGCCGTCACGTCGGCCTGCCGCATCAGGCTCTCGCCGACCAGCACGACGCCGAGACCGTGCTTCCCGAGGCGGGCCACGTCGGCGTGATCGCCGATGCCGCTCTCGGCCACGGCGATCCGGTCGGCGGGGATGCCGGCCCCGAGGCGGATCGCCGTCTCGAACGAGACCTCGAAGGTCTTGAGATTGCGGTTGTTCACCCCGATCATCGCCGTGCCCAGGGGGATTGCCCGGGCCAGCTCGGCCTCGTCGTGGATCTCGACCAGAACGTCCATCTCGAGGAGATGCGCGGTCTCGACCAACGCGACGGCCTCGTCGTCATCGAGGCAGGCCATGATGACGAGGATGCAGTCCGCCCCCCAGGCCCGGGCCTCGTAGACCTGATAGGGTTCGAACATGAAATCCTTGCGCAGGGCCGGCAGCCCGCAGGCCGCGCGCGCCGCGGTCAGATAGTCCGGCCGCCCCTGGAACGAGGGTTCGTCGGTCAGCACGGACAGGCAGGTCGCGCCGCCGGCCGCATAGGCGGCCGCCAGGGTGGCGGGGTCGAAATCGGCCCGGATCAGACCCTTCGAGGGCGAGGCCTTCTTCACCTCGGCGATGAGGGCCGGCCGATTCTCCGCCAGGTGCGCACGGATCGCCGCCGCGAAGCCGCGGACCGGGTCGGCCTGTGCGACCTTGCGCTCGAGCTTGGCCAGGGGCACGCGCAACTTCGCCTCCGCGATCTCCCGGCGCTTGTAGGCCTCGATCTTGGCGAGCACGTTGGGCCGCTCGGTCGGCGCCTCGGCGCCCGTCTCGTGGGTCGGCTCTTGCGTAAGCGAGCTCATCGGCCCTCCTGTCCATGGGAGCGGTCGTTCGAGGCACGGACGAGCCGGGCGAGCGTCTCCCGGGCCGCCCCGGACTCGACGGCATCCTGCGCCCGCGCGAGCCCGTCCGCCAGGGTCGGTGCGGCGCCCGCGACCACGAGTGCAGCGCCCGCATTGAGCGCCGCGATGTCCCGGTAGGCGTTGCGCGCACCGGCGAGCACCGCTTCGAGCGCGCGGGCGTTGTCTTCGGGATCACCGCCGCGCAATTCCTCGGGCGCGCGAAGCGTCAGGCCGAGCTCTCGCGGATCGATGGTGAAGCGGGAGATCCGGCCCTCGTCCAGGGCGACCACCCGGGTCGGACCAGTGACGGTGATCTCATCGAGTCCGTCCGAGCCGTGAACGGTCCAGACCCGGCGGCTGCCGAGTTCCGCGAGCACCCGGGTCAGCGGCTCGGCCAAAGCCTCCTGGGCCACGCCGAACAGCTGGTAGGCGACCCCGGCCGGATTGCTCAACGGACCCAGCAGGTTGAAGATTGTCCGGACCGGCAGTTCCGAGCGCACCGGCGCGACGTGCCGCATCGCCGGGTGGTGGGTCTGCGCGAACAGGAAGCAGAGGCCGGCCTCGTCCAGGCAGCGGGCCTGGCCCTCGGCATCGAGCCCGAGCTTCACGCCCAGCGCAGCCAGCACGTCGGCGGCGCCGGAGCGGGAGGTCGCGGCACGGTTGCCGTGCTTGGCGACCGGCACACCGCAGGCGGCCACCAGGATGGCGGCGAGCGTCGAGACGTTCACGCTGCCGGAATGGTCGCCGCCGGTGCCCACAACGTCGATGGCGCCCTCAGGCGCCGCGACGCGGGTCATGCGCGCCCGCATCGCTTCTGCGGCGCCGACGATCTCCGCGATGGTCTCGCCGCGGACCTTGAGGGCGGTCAGGAAGGCGCCGGCCTGGACCGGCGTCACCTCGCCCGACAGCAGGTCGTCGAAGGCTGCCCGCGCCTCGGCGCGGTCGAGGGCGAGGCCCCCGGCGACCTTCGCGAGATGGGGTCTGAAACTGTCCATGCGCTCTGTCGGAGGGCCGCCCCGGCCTCCCGCGGGTCAATGCACGTCGGAGCGGGTCCTGTCACGCGCCGCGTTCCAGGCGGCGGCGAGATCCAGAAAATTCTTCACGATCTCGGTGCCGTGCTGCGAGCGGATACTTTCCGGATGGAACTGCACGCCGTGGAGCGGGCGCTCGGCATGCTCCAGCCCCATGATCAGACCGTCCGCCTCGGCAGTCACCTTCAGCGCCGCCGGGCAGCTGGCGCGGTCGACAACCAGGGAGTGGTAGCGCGTCGCCTCGAAACTGTCGTTGAGGCCGCGGAACAGGCCGCTGGCCCCATGCCGGATGGTCGAGACCTTGCCGTGCAGCGGCAGCGGCGCCCGGACTACGTCCCCGCCGAAGGCCTGGCCGATCGCCTGGAGGCCGAGGCAGACGCCGAAGATCGGGATTTCGTCCGACAGGTCCCGCACCACATCGAGGCACACCCCCGCCTCGTTGGGCGTGCAGGGGCCGGGCGAGAGCACGATGGCGTCCGGGGCCTTGGCGCGGATATCGGCGACGGTCAGCGCATCGTTGCGCACCACGTCGATCGCGCCGCAAAGCGGGCCGATCAGGTGCACGAGATTCCACGTAAAGGAATCGTAGTTGTCGATAACGAGGACGTTGGGCATCGCGGCGGCACGCTCGGGCATGGAGGCGATGTGACCGCTCGGGGCGAGGCGGTCAACTGGGCGTGATGCTCAGCTCGCCCTCCCCATCCAGAGACCTCATCCTGAGGTGCCCGCGTCAGCGGGCCTCGAAGGAGGGCTCCAAGAATCGCGATGCGGACTGGAGGTCTCCTTCGAGGCCTCCGCTGCGCTTCGGCACCTCAGGATGAGGTTCTGTCCTGGAGAGTCCGAAGCGCCACCCTTTATTGCCCGCGCTTCGCCTGAGCGGCGAACCGCACCGCCTCCTCGGCGGCCCGGAACAAAGCTTTGGCCTTGTTGACGCATTCCTGCTGCTCGGAGGCAGGATCGGAATCGTACACGATCCCGGCGCCGGCCTGGACGTGCATCCGCCCGTCCTTCACCACCGCCGTGCGGAGCACGATGCAGGTATCCATCTCGCCCCGCGCACCGAAATAGCCGATGCAGCCGGCATAGGGCCCGCGCTTCTCGTGCTCCAGCTCGTCGATGATCTCCATGGCCCGCACCTTCGGGGCACCCGAGACCGTGCCGGCCGGGAAACCCGCCGCCAGGGCGTCGAGCGGGTCGTGGCGCGGGTCGAGGTCGCCCTCCACGTTCGACACGATGTGCATCACTTGGCTGTAGCGCTCGATGAAGAACGAATCCGTCACCCGGACGCTGCCGATCCGCGAGACCCGGCCGGCATCGTTGCGGCCGAGGTCGAGCAGCATCAGATGCTCGGCCCGCTCCTTGGGATCGGCGAGCAGCTCCTCGGCCAAGGCCGCATCCTCGGCCGGCGTCGCGCCGCGGCGGCGGGTTCCGGCGATCGGGCGCACCGTGACGGTGCCCTCGCGCACCCGCACCAGGATTTCCGGCGAGGAACAGACGATCTGGAAGGTCTCGAAATCGAGATAGCAGAGGAACGGCGCCGGGTTGGTGCGCCGGAGCGAGCGGTACAGGCTGAAGGCCGGCAGGGTGAACGGCGCCGAGAAGCGCTGCGACAGCACCACCTGAAACACGTCGCCCGCGACGATGTATTCCTTGGCCCGCGCCACCCGGGCGGAGAAGTCGTCCGGCGTCGTGTTCGAGACCGGCTCGGGATGGGCGACCGCGGACAGGTCCACCCGGGCCTCGATCGGCAGCGGTCCTTCGAGGGCTTCCGCAACCCGGTCGAGGCGCTGGAGCGTATCCTCGTAGGCCGATCGCGCGGCGATACCGGCGGCGGGCCGCACCGGCGAGACCACGGTGATGATGTCCCGGATTGAGTCGAACACCACCATCACCCGCGGCCGGACCAGGATCGCGTCGGGCACGCCCAGCGGATCGGGGTTCGGCTCCGGCAGCCGCTCCATGGCGCGGACCATGTCGTAGCCGAGATAGCCGAACAGGCCCGCCGCCATGGGCGGCAGATCCTGGCCTTCGTCGCCGATAGCGCTCTCGGCGATCAGGGCGCGCAGGCTCGCGAGCGGCGCCCGGTCGTCGGGTTCAAAATGGGTGAGGTCGGCCCCGCGGGCGATCGCGGGCACGCCATCCCGGCAGCGCCAGACAAGATCCGGATCGAGGCCGATCATCGAGTAGCGCCCACGCACGGCGCCGCCCTCGACCGATTCCAGCAGGAAGGCCGGACCCGCATGCCGCGCGCGCAGCTTGAGGAAGGCCGCCACCGGCGTTTCCAGATCGGCCACGAGGCTCAGCGCGACGAAGCTCGGCTGGCCGGCCTCGTAGCGCTCCGCGAAGGCCGCGTAGTCAGACGCTTCGGCCATCGCCTCAATACTCGCCGCCGATGGCCCGGCGCAGGGCCGTCGCGTCGACCTTCACGCCGGCGTTCTTCTGGACCTCGGTGATGTACTCGGACAGTACGTCGTCGGCGAGCGCGGACTGGAAGTTCTGCGCGATCGTCCTGTCGCTTGGGCTTTCGGCCACGAAGGCCGGCACGGTCGCGGACGTCACCTTGAACACCGCGCGTGAGTCGTTCGCCGCCGCAGTCCCGGCCTTGCCCACCGGCGTCGCGAAGACGAGGTTGACGTCGTCGGCCGTCAGCATGTCCTTGGCTTGGTTGCGCGACAGGTCCTGCGCTTCCTGCAGGTTGATGCCGACGTCCTTGGCGACATCCTCCATGGACTCGCCCTTGTTGATCTTCTCCACAAGCTCGCGCCCCTTGGTCTGGAGGCGCTTGGCGATCTCGGTGGCGGTCCAGCCGGCCTTCACGCCGTCCTTCACCTGATCGAGCGGCTTGTCGTGCGCGGGGTCGATGTTGGTCACGTCGTACCAGACGTAGCCGCCGGCCTTGGTCCGCAGGGGCTCGTTGTCGCCGCCGATCTCGGCGCGGAACAGGGCCGGCAGCGTGGTGTCGGCATCCGGGATGTCGGCGACCTTCTTCCCCTCGGGGTCCTTGCCGTTGGGATCCACGGCCTTCACGGCGATCAGCTTGAGGCCGCGCTCCGCCGCGATGTCGGTGAGCGGCTTGGCACCGGCGCGCTGATCCTCGATCGCGTCGCGGGTCGTCTCCATGGCGTCGCGGGCGCGGGCGAGCGCAAGGCCCTTGCGGATCTCGCCTTCCACCGCCTCGAACGGCTTCACGGTCCCGGGCTCGATCTTGGTCACGCGCAGGAGCACGGTGCCGAAGCGACCCTGGACCGGCTGGCTGACGCCGCCCTCCGGCAGCGCAAAGGCGGCATCGGCCACCACGGTGTCGAACAGCTCGGCTTTGCTGAGCGTCCCGAGGGCGAGGTCCTTGTCATCGGTGCCGCGCTCCGTGGCGACGGCCTCAAAGGTCTTGGAGCCGTCCTCGATCGCCTTGCGGGCGGCCTCGGCGGCGATCCTGTCGGGGAAGACGATCTGCTGGATCGTGCGCTTCTCAGGGCTGCCGAAACGATCCTTGTTCAGGGCGTAGGCGGCGCGGGCATCGGCCTCGCTGATCGCATCGGGTTTGGCCATCGCGTCCGGATCGACCACCAGAAGGTTGGCGGTGCGGAATTCCGGCGCGCGGAAGCCCGACTTGTTGGCCTCGTACCAGCTCTTCAGCTCCTCGTCGGTCGGATCCGGGATCTGACCGGCGGTCGAGGGCGTCAGCATCAGGTACGACGCGGCGCGGCGCTCGGTCGCGTAGCGGTGGACGGCCTCGCGCAACGCCACCGGCACGTGCAGGTCGGCCGAGACGGCTTCGGCGAGCTGCAGGCGCGCGATCACCGAGCGCTGCTCGCGCACGAACATCCCCTCGTTCAACCCGGCCCGCTGTAGGGTCTGGTAGAACAGCTGCGGCTCGAACTGCCCTTGCGCGTTCTGGAAGCTTTTCTCGTCGTGGATCGCCCGGATCACCGCGGAATCCGGCACCGCGAGGCCGAGATCATGCGTCTTCTGATCGAGGGCGGCCTCGGTGATCAGCTGCGCCATGACCTGCCGGTCGAGGCCGAGCATTCGCGCCTGATCGGGGGTGAGCGCGCGCTTCAGCTGCACCTGGTAGCGCTGCATCTGGTTCTGATAGGCTTGGCGCACCTGCTCGGCGGTGATCGGCGTGCTGCCGACCGTGGCCACGTTGCTGTTGGCGCCGCCGCGGAAGAACTCCTCGACGCCGAAGATGCCCACGCCCGCGATCAGCAGGGTGAAGATGACCGTCAAGACGATCTTGCCGAGCCAATGCTGGCTGGCGTTGCGGATGCCCTGAAGCATGATTGCGATCGGATACCTTCGGCGGCCGCCCCGTCGCCGGGACGGCACGTGTCCTGAAAGCCGACCGCGATAGACCATTCGCGTCCACAGGCAAAGGCTCGGCTATCCGCATCGGTTTGCGCGCTCAAGCTCGCTCTGGTAGGCCGCGACAACTTGCAAACGGCATAGCGAGGCGGGACAGGAATGACGCAGTCGGGGCGCAGACCGCTGGTCGCCGGCAACTGGAAGATGAACGGCACGCGGGCGTCGATCCAGGTGGTCGAAGCGATCCGCGGCGGTCTCTCCCCGGAGCTGGCCGGCCGCATCGACGTGCTGATCTGCCCGCCCGCGACGCTGATCAGTGCCTGCGTCGCGGCGGCAGCCGGCTCGCCCATCGCAATCGGCGGCCAAAATCTGCACGCGCGTCCGAGCGGCGCCTTCACGGGCTCGATCTCGGCCGAGATGCTGGCCGATCTCGGCGCCCGCTACGTGATCGTCGGCCATTCCGAGCGGCGCGCCTATCACCACGAGACCGATGACGGCGTCCACGCCAAGGCGCTCGGCGCCCGGCGGGCGGGCCTGTGCGGAATCATCTGCGTGGGTGAGACCATCGAGGAGCGCGAGCAGGGCCGTGCCCTCGACATCGTCCGCGCCCAGCTCGCCATCGGCTTGCCGAAGGGCGCCACGGCGGCCGACACGGTGATCGCCTACGAGCCGGTCTGGGCGATCGGCTCCGGCCGGACCCCGACCCCGCGGGACATCGCGGAGGTCCACGCCTCTCTGCGCGAGATGCTCGACAAACTGGTCGGCGACGAGGCGCAGAAGATCCGCATCCTTTACGGCGGCTCCGTGAAGCCCGGCAACGCCCGCGAACTGCTGTCGGTGGACAATGTCGATGGCGCGCTGGTCGGCGGCGCCAGCCTTGTCGCCGAGGATTTCCTGGGGATCTGCGCTGCCTACGCGTGAGCCCGCGGACGCGCACCGTCAGAACGTTCTCGGGGCTGTCATACGATCCTGCTTAGGAAACGCGGTCTTCCACCACCGCGATTCGAACCATGACGGACGATCAGAGCCTCACCGACGCCTCCTTGATGGAGGCGATCCGCCGGGAGATCCTCGACAGTTACGACGAGGAGATCGAACTCGGCTTCGAGGAGGATCGTCTCGACAGTCTCGAGGGTGGGACCGGATCCGGCCTGGACCGTCGATTCTATTTCCGGGAACTCCTGCGCCTCCAGCACGAGCTGGTCCGGCTTCAGGACTGGGTGCAGCACAACAAGCTGCGCGTGGTCGTGCTGTTCGAGGGGCGCGATTCGGCCGGCAAGGGCGGCGTGATCAAGCGGATCACCCAGCGCCTGAACCCGCGCGTCTGCCGGGTCGCCGCGCTGCCGGCGCCGAGCGAGCGCGAGCGCACGCAGTGGTATTTCCAACGCTACATCGCCCACCTGCCCGCCGGCGGCGAGATCGTGCTGTTCGACCGCTCCTGGTACAACCGGGCCGGCGTGGAACGGGTGATGGGCTTCTGCACCGAAGCGGATGTCGAGGAGTTTTTCCGCTCGGTGCCCGAGTTCGAGCGGATGCTCGTGCGCTCCGGGATCGTGCTGCTGAAATACTGGTTCTCGATCACCGACGAGGAGCAGGCCGTGCGCTTCAACATGCGCATCGCCGACCCGCTGAAGCAGTGGAAGCTCTCCCCGATGGACGTCGAATCCCGCCGCCGGTGGGAGGACTACACCCACGCCAAGGAGGAAATGCTGACGCGCACGCACATCCCCGAGGCGCCCTGGTGGGTCGTGGAGGCGGTGGACAAGAAGCGCGCGCGGCTGAACTGCATCCACCACCTGCTGGAGCAGATCCCCTACGGCACGGTGGAACATCCGGCGGTGGAGCTGCCGGCACGGGTCCGGCACGCCGACTATATCCGCGCGCCGATCCCGGCCGAGATGCACGTCCCGTCGAAGTACTGAAGCGCTCTCCGCCGAAGGGGACACCGGTTCGGCGCAAGAGAGCGCGTCACAACAAAGGATTTGAGCCGTGCTCGATTGCAACGCGATCGGGCACGGCTCTTGGCGATCGCCCTGCTGTGGGCCGCGCCCGTCAGATCTTGAAGGCCTGACGGGCGAGCAGGCGCCAGCGGCCGGCATCGCGGTGCCAGACCTGCAGCACGCCGATATGGACCGGGGAGGTCTTGCCGTCCGATACCGATTCCCCGGTGAAGACATGTCGGGCGATCGCATCGTCGCCCACCACCGATACCGAGCGGTCCGACAGGGTGATGCTCGGGAAGGAGGCGCGCTTGCTGGCGAGCGGCGCGATGAAGGCCGCCTTGTCCTGCACGACGCCGCTCGAATGACCGTAGCTGAGCCCGTCATGGGTCAGCGCGTCGAGGGCAGCGCCGTCGCCGGCGAGGAGGGCCTTCGTGAGCGCATCCACTTGCGTCTCGACCACGGCCTTCTGGTCTTGGGGCTGCTCGGCAGCGGATACCGGCTCCATCAGCGCGGACGTGGCGAGGACAGCGGCGAGCGCTGCGCGGCGTGACATCGGCATGGCGTTCTTCCCGGCGTGGGACGGGGATTGGGTGATCCGTCCTTACCCGCTGGATCAGAGCACAGCCGAGACGTTGGTGCGAGGGAAACGCGCGATCCGCACGCGATCAACGAGTTGGCGCCGGGTCCCGATTGGTGTATGCGCCGAGCGAGATATGCGGCTGTTGTCCTGAGCAGCGGCCGCCTGCGCGCGCCCTGCGGTCCCCGCGACCGGCCCTCAGCGACCGCCGCGCGGACCAGACCACGCCTCCGGAACACCGATGCAGACCGTCCTGATCGTCGTCCACCTCATCATCGTGCTCGCGCTGATCGGCGTCGTGCTGCTGCAGCGCTCCGAGGGCGGCCTCGGGCTGGGCGGCGGGGGCGGCGGCGGTGTCGCGGGCTTCATGACCGGCCGCGGCCAAGCCAACGCCCTGACGCGTGCCACCGCGATCCTGGCGGCGCTGTTCTTCGCGACCAGCCTGCTGCTAGCCGTGATGTCGCACCGCGCGCAGGCGCCGAAATCGATCCTCGACACCGGCGCACCGCAGGCGGGTCAGCCCGCCAAGCAGCCGACCGGCGCCGACAACCTGCTCGACACGCTGCGCCAGCAGCAGGACCGTGCCCCCGCCACCGCGCCGGCCCAGCCCTCCCAGCCTGCTCCTGCCCAGCCCGCTCCTACCCAACCCGCTCCTGCCCAGCCGGGAGTCCCGGACGCGCCGCAGTCGCGCTGACCCGGAGCCAACCCGAATCATGACGGTCCGGCCTGTGCCGGGCCGTCAAATGCGCCCAGCGATCCCCAGCTCCCACACGGGCCGGGGCATTCGGCGTTTGGCAAACGCCGGCCTCTTCTTTATGGACCGAAGCCCATGACGCGGTACGTTTTCATCACCGGCGGCGTGGTTTCCTCTCTGGGCAAGGGGCTGGCCTCGGCGGCCCTGGCGGCGGTGCTTCAGGCCCGCGGCTACCGGGTTCGGATGCGCAAGCTCGACCCCTATCTCAACGTCGATCCGGGCACGATGAGCCCGACCCAGCACGGCGAGGTCTTCGTCACCGACGACGGCGCCGAGACGGACCTCGACCTCGGCCATTACGAGCGCTTCACCGGCGTGCCGGCGAGCCGGGCCGACAACATCACCACCGGCCGGATCTACCAGGACATCATCGCCAAGGAGCGCCGGGGCGACTACCTCGGCGCGACCATTCAGGTGATCCCGCACGTCACCAACGCGATCAAGGACTTCGTCCTCGAAGGCAACGACGCGTTCGACTTCGTGCTGGTCGAGATCGGCGGCACGGTGGGCGATATCGAGGGGCTGCCGTTCTTCGAGGCGATCCGCCAGCTCGGTCAGCAACTCCCCCGGGGCAACTGCTGCTACGTCCACCTGACGCTGCTGCCCTACATCCCGTCCGCGGGCGAGTTGAAGACCAAGCCGACGCAGCATTCCGTGAAGGAGCTGCGCTCGATCGGCATCCAGCCCGATATCCTGCTCTGCCGCTGCGACCGCGACATCCCCGTCGACGAGCGGCGCAAGCTCGCCCTGTTCTGCAATGTTCGCGAGACCGCGGTGATCGAGGCCCGGGACGTCGCGTCGATCTACGAGGTGCCGCTCTCCTACCGGCAGGCCGGTCTCGACCGCGAGGTGCTCGGCCATTTCGGCCTGGAGCACGGCGAGGAGCCGGATCTCGGCCGCTGGAAGACCATCGCCGAGCGGGTGCGCAACCCGGAGGGCGAGGTCTCCATCGCCATCGTGGGCAAGTACACGGGGCTCAAGGACGCCTACAAGTCGCTGACCGAGGCGCTGACCCATGGCGGCATCAGCCACCGGGTGAAGGTCAACCTCGAATGGATCGAGGCCGAGGTGTTCGAGCGCGAGGATCCCGCGCCCTTCCTCGAAGGCCTCAACGGTATCCTGGTCCCGGGCGGGTTCGGACAGCGGGGTGCCGAGGGCAAGATCCGCGCAGCCCGCTTCGCCCGGGAGAAGCGCATCCCCTATCTCGGCATCTGCTTCGGCATGCAGATGGCGGTGATCGAGGCGGCGCGCGCCCTCGCCGGCCTACCGGAGGCGAACTCGACCGAGTTCGGCGAAACCGCCGAGCCGGTGGTCGGCCTGCTGACCGAGTGGCTGCGCGGCAACGAGCTGGAGCGGCGCGCGGCCGCCGGCGATCTCGGCGGCACGATGCGGCTCGGCGCCTACGACGCGAAGCTCGATCCCGAATCGAAGATCGCCCAGATCTACGGCACCACGGACATCTCCGAGCGCCACCGCCACCGCTACGAGGTCAACATGGCCTATCGCGAGCGGCTGGAGGCCCAGGGCCTGCGCTTCTCGGGCGTCTCGCCGGATGGGCTTCTGCCCGAGACGGTGGAGCATATTGGGCACCCGTTCTTCATCGGCGTGCAGTTTCACCCGGAGCTGAAGTCGCGACCCTTCGAGCCGCACCCGCTGTTCAAGGGCTTCGTCGGCGCGGCGATCGAGCAGAGCCGCCTGGTCTGAAGGCGCGGCGGCGCGCCGCTGCTCGCATCGGACTGCGGGACCCTATATCTCGGCAGCCGTGACAGAGATCCTGTTCTACCACATGCAGCGCCAGCCGCTGGAGAAGGTGCTGCCGAACCTGGTCGAGCGATCCCTCGACCGGGGCTGGCAGGCTGCGATCCAGGCGGCCACCGAGGAGCGCCTTCAGGCGCTCGACGATCATCTCTGGACCTATTCGGACGAGAGCTTCCTGCCGCACGGCACCGACCGCGAGCCCGATGCCGGGAGCCAGCCGGTGATCCTGACCCTGCGGGACGTGAACCCCAACACGGCCTCGATCCGCTTCCTCGTGGAAGGCGCCGACCTGCCGCCGGATGCGGATTCCTACGAACGGATCTGCATCCTGTTCGACGGGACCGATCAGGACGCCCTGTTGCGTGCCCGTGAGCAATGGAAGCAGGCCAAGGAGGCCGGCCACACGGTCGCCTATTGGCAGCAGGACGATTCGGGTCGCTGGAACAAGAAGGCCTGACCGTGATCCGCAACAAAGGTTTCGCCTGCGCCGCGCTCGGCCTCGCCCTGGCGTTCAGCGCGTCCCTGCCGCTCGGCGCCCAGGAGGCGCCGCATGGCCATCCCCAGCCGGAGGCCCGGCAGGCGCCCCGCGGTCCCGAGGGACGCCGCCTGCCGCCCGATTCGACGACGCAGCACAGCCT
The DNA here is from genome assembly GCF_022829605.1 of Methylobacterium sp. E-065. Lineage (GTDB taxonomy): Bacteria > Pseudomonadota > Alphaproteobacteria > Rhizobiales > Beijerinckiaceae > Methylobacterium. Next base: position 94,092 of record NZ_JAKSYD010000149.1, read on the forward strand.
GGTGCTGCCCGATGGCCGGACGCTCGCCTTCACCGCCACCGCCGGAAGCCTGCCGCTGGTCGATGAATCGGGGAAGCTTCAGGCCGAGATCGCCTACGTGGCCTACACGATGGCGCCCGAGGCCGGGCGCCCGCGCCCGGTCACCTTCGCGGTGAATGGCGGCCCCGGTGCGGCCTCGGCCTATCTGAACATCGGGGCGATCGGCCCCTGGCGACTGCCGACCGGCGGCGACCGCATCAGCCCGTCGCAGCCGGTGGCGCTCACCCCGAATGACGGCACGTGGCTCGACTTCACCGACCTCGTCTTCATCGATCCGGTCGGAACCGGCTACAGCCGCGCGGCGGACGGCAACGGCAAGGCCTACTGGTCGGTCGATTCGGACGCCGCGACCCTGTCGGCCGTCATCGCCCGCTATCTGCGCGTCAACGACCGCATGGCGAGCCCGAAATTCTACGTGGGTGAGAGCTACGGCGGCTTCCGGGGTCCGCTGATCGCCGAAAAGCTTCAGGAGGATATCGGCGTCGGCCTGTCCGGAATGGTGCTGCTCTCGCCGGTGCTCGATTTCGCGTGGCTGGAGGCGCCCCGGGCCAATCCCTGGGGCTACGTGCTCAAGCTGCCGTCCCTCGCGGCCGGTGCGCTGGAGCGGAAGGGCACCGTGCCGACGCCGGCGCTGCTCGGGGAGGCCGAGGCCTACGCCTCCGGCCCATATCTGTCGGATCTGCTCAAAGGTCCGTCCGATGCAGGCGCGGTCGCCCGGATGACCGAGACGGTCGCGCGCCTGGTCGGGCTCGACGCCGCGCTCGTGCGTTCTCAGGCGGCGCGGCTGTCCACCCGGAGCGTCCAGCGCGAGATCGACCGGGCCGGGGGTCGCGTCGCCAGCGCCTACGACACCGGGATCACCGGATGGGACCCGAATCCGGACGCAACGCAGTCGAACTTCGACGATCCGCAGCTCACTGCGATTCAGGCACCGCTGACCAGCGCGATGCTCGACCTCTACGCCCGCACGCTCAAGTGGCCCGTGCCGAACATGCGCTACGAGCTCCTGAACAACGCCGTGAATCACGGCTGGAGCTGGGGCTCGGGACGGCAGGCGCCGGAGGTGTTCTCTAATCTCAAGGGCGCCCTGGCGCTCGACGGGCAGCTCCGGGTCCTGGTGGCGCACGGCTTCACGGACCTCGTGACCCCCTACTTCGCCTCGAAGCTCCTGCTCGCCCAGGCCCCCGCCTACGCGGCCGGGCGCCTGGACCTCGCGGTCTATCCCGGGGGGCACATGTTCTACACGCGAGCCGATTCGCGGGCGGCGTTCCACCGGGATGTGGCGCGGCTCTACGCGGATGCCCTCAAGGCCCGCGACGGAGATGCGAGACCGGGGCAGACGAAGGACGCGCCCTAGCGGTCAGCGGCCTCGCAACGGGCCGTTTCAGCAGCCGGACGATCCGGAGCCGGGCCGAACGCGGAGCCGGAACATTCTTATAGAGGGGGCAAAGCCGATACGCGCGGAGCGCTCTTCAGGAAGAGCACATCGATATCGCGGCGCGGCACAAAGTCCTTCACGACCATCTCGACGGTCGTCGGACCCGTCTTTTTGAGATCGCTGCCGCAGAACGCGACCATCGTGGACGGATCACCTTTGTCCACGATCAGCTTGAACGTGCCGATCGTTCCGGTCCCGGCAGGGAAGAGATAGGTGAGATAGCGTTCGTACGCCTGGAAGGACCGGCTGCCGTCGGCGCTCGCCCGCCGATACAGGGCCTGGGCCGAGCGCGCGAAGGCGGGATCCGTGCAGAACCGGTCGGCGTAACGCGCCATCTGGGACGAACCCAGATCCGGCGAACCGAACGAAAGGCTGGACTGCCCGCTGAGGCTCGGCGTGAAGCTCTGCCGAACGGCGACATCGCGCCCTGCCGGAAAGATCTGCCGGCGCCAGTACCGCGATTTCAGCGTCCAGAGCGGGACGTCCGAGATCGTCCCGTCCTTGTGGACCTGCCGATCGAGAAAGCCGGCTTCGATCAGGGCGTGTCGCCGCGGCTCCGACAGCCGGCGCAGCGGGACCTTTGTCGCCGCAACGGTCGGTACGGGCGGGAGGCCCAGGTGGTGAAGCTCGGTGGTGATCTCGACCGACTGGCCGTTGCGCATCAGGAAGGCCTGCTGGTCGAGCTGCCACGGAACGGCCTGGCCATCGACCGTGGCGTTGAAGGCGAGGACGTTGGCCTGGGCCGGATCGGGGATGGCAACTGCCATCACGGGCGCGCCGACGAGGTCGGGCATCGGGAACGCCACGATGGCCGCGATGTCGGTTCCGGTCGGGTTGCGGAACCGGTAATCGGCCCTGACTTCCTGCTCCGAGAGATACAGGTCTTCCGCCACAAGCGTGATCGCGCTGCCCTGCTCCAGGACGAGGTTCCCCGCCTTGAGCGCGGCATCCGTGTCATCGGCCCGGGCCGGCAGGGATGACGCCGCGAGAAGGGCAAGGACCAGCCACAGGACTCTCATCACGATCACGCATCTCGGTTGTGGCTATGGACGGCCAGCCCGGCCGCCGCGACCGTGGGGATCCCCGGCCCGCTGACCAGTCCCCACCGTTCGCGAGGCGGCGGAAATGATTCCGCCGCGCCTCCGTTGTGCGAGAGCTGTCATGCGTCTACAACGACCGCGTGACGGTGCCCCGGCGACGGGGTGAAAAGGGAATGCGGTGAGGGGTGCGAACCCCGATTCCGCGGCTGCCCCCGCAACTGTGAGCGGCGAGCGCCTGCCGAGGGCCACCGGAGCGATCCGGGAAGGCGGCAGGGGCGTCGAGCTGCGAGCCAGGAGACCTGCCGTCACGACAGGATCCCGCGTTGCCGCCGGTGGGGCGGCTGGAGACAGACCCATGACGACCTCGACCCTCGCCCCCGTCACCGTCGGTGCCCGCGCGTCCGAGCGCCCCGTGGCGGTCGCGCTCGCGGCTTTCCTCGGCCTCGGCCTGCTGTTCATGGTCGGCTTTTCGCCGGCGATCGCGTTCCACAACGCGGCTCACGACTTCCGGCATACCCAGAACTTCCCCTGTCACTGACGCCATCGTCGCAGGGATGATCATCCGGCTTCTGTCGGCGGCGTTGGCCGCCGGCTTCTTCGCGGCCGTCGTCGTGACGGGCCTCGAACTCACGCTGACCTCGCCGCTGATCGTGGCGGCCGAGCGCTACGAGCAGGCCGAGCCCAGTCATCAGGCCGCCCGCACACTGCCGATCGTTCTCGCTCATGCCGGCCACGATCATGCCGCGCCGGACATGGCGCCGGAATGGCAACCGGGCGCGGGTCTGCCGCGCATGGCCTTCACCGGACTCGCGACCCTGGTGGGCGCCGTCGGCTACGCGCTCCTGCTCGGTGCCGTGATGCTCGCCTGCGGGCGGGAGCCGACGCCGCCGGTCGCACTGGCCTTCGCGGTGGCGGGTTTCGCCAGCGTCGCCCTGGCACCCGGCCTCGGCCTGCCGCCGGAGTTGCCGGGCAGTGAGGCAGCACCGCTGGCCGTCCGGCAGGCGTGGTGGGTCATGACCGCCGCGTCCACCGCCATGGGCCTCTACCTGATCGCCGTGCGCCGATCGCTGATCGCCATCCTGGGTGGGGTCGTCCTGATCATCGCGCCGCACGCGGTCGGCGCGCCGCAGGCGCCGGAAGGGGCGTCAGCGCTGCCGGCGGCACTGGCCGCGCAGTTCGCCGCGCGCTCGCTGGCGATCAGCTTCGTGTTCTGGATGCTGCTGGGCCTCGGGTTCAGTCGGGCCTGGCTGGTGTTCGGCCGCGGGACCGCGCGGGGCACGGCCCATGGCTGAGACCGTCCTCTACGTCTGCACGACGTGCCGCCGCGACGGTGACGACCCCGAGGGCCCCAGGGCCGGCGCCCGCCTCCTCGACGCCCTGCGCGTTCGGGCCGAGGGTGCCGTCGATCTGCGCGTCGAGCCGGTGGAGTGCCTGTCGGTCTGCAAGCGCCCCTGCACGGTGGCGGTCGCCGCGGCGGACCGCTGGACCTACGTGTACGGCGACATGGACCCGGCCGCCTCCGCCGAGATCATTCTCGCCGGGCTCGCCGCCTACGCCGCGACGCCCGACGGCATCGTGCCGTGGCGCGAGCGACCGACCGAATTCAAGAAGGGCGTGATCGCCCGGATCCCCCCCTTCCCTGCACCGCGCCCGATTCCGGCCGGCACCCTGGAGGCCGCCGAATGACGATTGTCGCCAAGATCCCCTGCACCATCGTCACGGGCTTCCTCGGCGCCGGCAAGACGACGCTGGTCCGCCACGTGATCGAGAACGCGAAGGGCCGGCGCCTCGCGATCCTGGTCAACGAGTTCGGTGATGTCGGCTTCGACAAGTCGTTCCTGGCCGCCTGCGGCGTCGAGGGTTGCACCGAAGACTCCATCGTCGAGCTGCCGAACGGCTGCATCTGCTGCACGGTGGCGGACGATTTCGTGCCGGCCCTCGAGACGCTGCTCGCCCGTGCCGAGCCGCCGGAGCACATCCTGATCGAGACCTCGGGCCTCGCCCTGCCGAAGCCTCTGGTCCAGGCCTTCCAATGGCCGGCGATCCGCTCGCGGGTCACGGTGGACGGCGTGGTGGCGGTGGTGGACGGGCCGGCGGTCGCCGCGGGTATGTTCGCGGAGGATCCCGCGGCGCTGGCCGCCCAGCGGGCCGCCGACCAATCGGTCGATCACGACAATCCGCTGGAGGAGGTGTTCGAGGACCAGCTCCTCTGCGCCGACCTCGTGGTGCTCAACAAGGTCGATCTGATCGACGCCGACACCCGCGCCCGGGTCCGGGCCGAGGTCGAGGAGCATCTGCCGCGCGCCGTGAAGGTGGTGGAGACCGAGAAGGGCGTCATCGATCCGCGGGTTCTGCTGGGCCTCGGCGCGGCGGCCGAAGAGGATCTGGATGCCCGCCCGTCCCACCACGGCGAGGGTGAGGACCATGATCACGACGACTTCGAGACCGTAGCGCTGCCGATCCGCCCGGCGGTGACGGCGGCCGATCTCGCGACCCGCGTCGAGAAGGCGGCTGAGACTGCTGGCGTGCTGCGGATCAAGGGGTTCGCCGAGGTCGAGGGCAAGGCGATGCGCCTCGTGGTGCAGGGTGTCGGCCGGCGCGTTGCCCACCATTTCGATCGGCCCTGGCGGTCGGGCGAGGCGCGCGATGGAGCGCTCGTGGTGATCGGCCTGAAGGGCTTCGATCGGGACGCCGTCGCGACGGCGCTCGCGGGATGAGACCCGTCACGCGCGTCCGTCCGGTCAACACCTAGGGACGCGGGCGATGCATCTCGTGCGCATCGATGCCGTCTCCCTCGACGAGGGCGAGGCGGCGTTGGATCTCGGGCAGGAGCCCGGCGATCTCGTCGTGCTGTCCTTCACCGACAGCGACCTCGCCGGGATCGCGCGGGCGTATGCCGTGGAGCCGGGCCTCCCGAGCCTGCGCCTCGCCAAGATGGCCAAGCTGCGGCACCCGCTCTCGGTCGATTTCTACGTGGAGCGCATCGTGGCGCGCGCCAAGATCGTGGTGATCCGCTGCCTCGGGGGGCTCGATTACTGGCGCTACGGGGTCGAGCGCTGCGCCGAGGCGGCGCGGGCGCATGGGGTGGTGCTGGCGGTGCTGCCGGGCGACGACCGGCCCGACCCCCGGCTTGCCGCCTCCTCGACCGATCCTGCGCTGGCGGACCGGCTTGACGCCTATTTCCGCGCTGGCGGCCCCGAGAACCTGCGCCAGATGTTGCGGCTCCTCGCGAGCCGGATCGGCGCGGACCTTCCGGTCGAGCCGCCCCAACCATTGCCCCGGGGCTTCGCGTGGTGCCCGGGCTGTACGACGCCGCCCCTCGCTCAGGCCGTGGCGGCGGCGGAAACCGCGATCCCGCTCGCGGACGCACGGGCAGAACCCCTCGCCCTGCTCCTCGTCTACCGCTCAGCCGTCCTCGGCGGTGACACCGCGCCGTTCGTCACGCTGATTGCGGCCCTGCGCGCCCGCGGGATCGGCGTGCTGCCGATGGCCGTGTCGAGCCTGAAGGAACCCGTGGCCGCAACCGCAGTCGCGGCGGCCGTGCGGGCGCGCCGGCCCGATCTCGTCATTGCGGCAACCGCCTTCTCGGCGCGCGAGGACGGGACCGACTTCGTCCTCGACGGCGCCGATTGTCCGGTGCTGCAGGCCTTCACGGTCGGGTCGCCGCAGGCGGCCTGGGAGGCCTCGGCCCGGGGGCTCGGTGCGGCTGATCTCGCCATGCAGGTGGCGCTTCCGGAATTCGACGGCCGGCTCTCGGGCTTCCCGATCTCGTTCAAGGAAGAAGCGGCCGAGATCGAAGGCTTCGCCGAGCGCCGGGCCGTGCCCTACGCACCCGGAATCGCGGCGCTCGCCGACCGGGCCGCCGGCTGGCTGCGGCTCGCCGCCCGGCCTCGGGACGCGCGGCGCATCGCGATGGTCCTGTCCGATTATCCGGCGCGGGGCGGCCGGGCCGGTTTCGCGGTCGGCCTGGATACGCCGGAGAGCGCCCGGGCCATCGCCACGGACCTCGCCGCCTCCGGCTATGCCGGGTGTACCTTGCCCGAAGCCGGCGCGCTGATGACGACGCTGACCGAGGGGCCGGCGGACTTCTGTGTGCCGCTGATCGCCTACCGGGCGTGGCTCGACGGCCTGCCCGCCGCGACCCGCGGCACGATCACCCAGGCCTGGGGCGAGCCCGAGACCGATGCCGCCTGCACGGAGGGCGCGTTCCGGTTCCGGATGGCGGATGCCCGCCGAGCCGCGGATCCGCAGAGCGGCGGCCTCACAGTGTTTCTGCAGCCGGATCGCGGGCGCGATCCCGATCGCAAGGCCGGCTACCACGATCCCGAGCGTGTCCCGACTCACGCCTACCTCGCCTTCCACCTCGGCCTGCGGCAGCGCTTCGACGTGCTGGTCCAGCTCGGCACCCACGGCACGACCGAATGGCTGCCCGGCAAGGCCGTGGCCTTGTCTCCGGAATGCTTCCCGGCGCTCTGTGTCGGTGCCCTGCCGGTGATCTACCCGTTCATCGTGGACGATCCCGGTGAGGCCGCTCCGCTCAAGCGCCGGCTCGGCGGCGTCGCACTCGGTCATCTGACACCCGAAGTCGCCAGCCACGACCTTTCTCCCGAGGCGGCCCGGCTGCGTGAGCTCGTCGAAGAATACAGCGCCGCCAGCGTCCTCGATCCCCGCCGGGCGACCCTGATCGCCAGCGCCATCCTGGAGGAGGCCGGGGGCGCCGGGCTGCTCGACGGCGCCGGGATCGGCCCCGACACGCCGATGGACGAGGCGCTGACGCGGCTCGACGCCCATCTGTGCGATCTCGGCGAGACGAGCTTCCGCGATGGGCTGCACGTCTTCGGCCGCGCCCCTGACGACGCCCTCGCCCCGGTCGTGACGAGCGCGGCAGCCGAACGGGCGGGACTCCTCGCCGCCCTGGACGGCCGGTTCGTCCAGCCGGGCCCGTCCGGCTCCCCGTCCCGCGGGCGCGCGGACGTGCTCCCCACCGGGCGAAACCTCGCCACGCTGGATCCGCGCGCGATTCCGAGCCGCGCCGCCGCGCTCCTGGGGGCGAAGGGCGCCGAGGCGGTGGTGACGCGCTACCTTCAGGACGAAGGGGCCTATCCGGCCCGGATCGTGATGGATCTCTGGGCCTCGCCGACCCTGCGCACCGGCGGCGAGGATGTGGCGCACGCGCTCGCCCTGATGGGTGTCCGGCCCGTCTGGGACCATGCCAGCACCCGCGTCACAGGCTTCGAGGTGCTGCCGTTGGCCATGCTCGACCGGCCGCGCATCGACGTGACGGTGCGGATCTCCGGGGCGTTCCGCGACACGTTCCCGGACACGCTGGCGTTGATCGACCGCGCCGCCCGGTCGGTGGCCGACCGGGACGAGGCCGATGACGAGAATCCTCTGGCAGCAGCCCGCAGACGCGGCGAGACGGCCGCCCGGGTCTACGGCGCGGCGCCCGGCCGCTACGGAGCCGGCACGGCCGCCACCGCCCTCGACGGCTCCTGGGACACTCGCGCCGATCTCGGCCGCGCCTATCTGGCGGCCAGCTCCCATGCCTACGGCGACCGCGAGGGGCCGGACGCGGATTTCACCGCGCGGGTCGCAGCGGCCGACGCCTACCTGCACGCCTTCGACGCGGCCGAGCGCGACCTGTTCGACGGCGATGCGGCGGTCGACGCCATGGGCGGCTTCGCGGCCGCGGCGGCGCTGCAGGATGCACGCCCGGCGCTGTACAGTCTCGACGTGTCGGTGCCGGAGCGCCCGAAGGCCCGCACCGCTCGGGAGGATGCCGCGCGCCTGATCGGCGGTCGCCTCGCCGATCCCCGCTGGATCGCGGCGCAGCTGCGCCACGGCTACAGGGGGGCGCAGGAACTGGCGCAAGGGCTCGACGCGGTGTTCGTGCTCGCCGCTTCGAGCGACGCCGTCAGCGATGCCGGGTTCGACCGGTTGTACGCCGCCTGGATCGCAAACGCGGAGGTGTTCGAGCAGCTGCGCGACGCCAACCCGGCGGCGACCCGGGCGATCCTGGAGCGCTTCGACGAGGCCCGTGACCGCGGCCTCTGGCACAGCCGGCGCAACGCCCTGCCGGCCGACGCGCTGCTGTGCGAGGCCGCGGAGTGAACGCGCCCGCGCATCGCCGCGCTCTTCCCGAGGCACCGGGCCGCAGGGGCTGGTGCCCCGGACTCGCCCGCCCGATGCCCACGGGTGACGGGCTGCTGGCGCGGGTCCACCCGCCGCTGGGGATGCTCTCGCTGGACCAAGCCCGCGCGGTGGCGCAGGGCGCACGGCTTTTCGGCAATGGCCATCTCGACATCACCGCCCGGGCCAACCTTCAGATCCGCGGCGTCACCGAAACGACGCGCGCGCCGCTCGCCCGGCTGCTCACCGAAGCCGGCCTCGGCGACCGGCGCGCCGATGGCGGCCCGCAGCGCCTGACGCTTTCCCAGCCCCTCGCTGGATACGATCTTGCGGAGCTGATCGACGTGCCGGCGCTCGCCCGGGCGATCGAGGCGGCTGCGCTCAACATTCCCGAGCTGCCGGCCAAGACGCTGGTCGTGGTCGAGGGGCGCCCGGATGCGACCCTGCCGGACGCCGATTGTATCGTCGTCGCCCGCGATAGGGCGCGGGTCGAGATCGCGATCGCTGCCGCCGCGGATTGGCAGACCGTTCTCACCTGCGTGCTCGAAAATGCACCCGCGATCCTGACCGCGCTGCTCAATGCCTTCGCGCGCACCGGCCGGCGTCGGATGCGCGATCTTTCGGATGACGAACGTGCAAGGCTCGCCACGACCCTTCGCGCGTCCGGGTTGGCAGGGTCGCCCTGTCCTTCACGAGGACGGGGCGTCGTGCCCTTCGCGCCCGCCGCCGGTCTCCGAACCCGACCCGATCTTCAGATCCTCGCTCTGGATGCGCCCTTTGGCCGCTGCACGGCGGATTCTCTCGATCGTGTCGTGAGCGCCGCGCAAACCATCGGCGCGGACGCGATCCGTCTCTCGCCAGCGCGCGGCTTCGTCCTGCTCGCTCCAGCCAACGCACCGGCGGCCGCAATCATGGCGGAGCTCGCCTCCGAGTTCATCGTCGCACCCGACGATCCCCGGCGCAGTGTCGATGCCTGTACGGGCGCCCCGGGTTGCGCCTCCGGCTCGACGCCGACGCTGGCCGATGCGGCGTGCGTCGCCGAGATGTTCCGCCCACTCGCGCAACAGGGATGGACCGCGCACGTCTCCGGCTGCGCCAAGGGCTGCGCGCGGCCGGGCCCTGCCGACCTGACCCTGGTGGGCACACAGGGTCGCTATGGCATCGTCATCGGCGGCGCACCCGGCGATGAGCCGACTCTACACCTCCCTATCGAGGCCGTACTGGACCGGTTAGGAAGGGCCAAGACTGTCGGCCTTGCCGCGGCGTTCGCGCCCAATATGGCTCGGCCGAACACTGGGAGGGATGGAAGACCGGCATGAGCGCGAGCCAGAATGCCCTGCGCCAGGCGGGGTCGGAACCGGTGGCCCAGGAGCCTGCCTCCCGCCAAGAGCCCGCCTCCCGCTACGACTATATCCGCGACGGCAGCGCCATCTACGCGCGCTCCTTCGCGATGATCCGCGCCGAGGCCGATCTCGCCCGCTGGACCGGGGCCGCCGAGCGCGTCGTGGTGCGCATGATCCACGCCTGCGGCATGACCGACCTCCCGGCCGATGTGGAGATGTCGGACGATTTCGCCGAGGCCGGTGTCGCAGCGCTGCAAGCCGGGGCACCGATCCTGTGCGACGTTCGCATGGTCGCCGACGGCGTCACCCGGGCGCGCCTGCCGGCCGGCAACCCGGTGATCTGCACGCTCGGCGATCCCCGCGTGCTGGATCTCGCGCGGGACCTCGGCACCACCCGCTCGGCCGCCGCCATGGAGTTGTGGCGCGAGCACCTTCCGGGCAGCGTGGTGGCGGTGGGGAACGCGCCGACCGCCCTGTTCCGCCTGCTGGAACTGCTCGACGCGGGTGTGGCGCCGCCGGCCGCGGTGATCGGCATCCCGGTGGGTTTCGTCGGCGCCGCGGAATCGAAGGACGCTCTGGCCCGGGACGGCCGGGTGCCGTTCGTGGTCGTCCACGGTCGGCGCGGCGGCAGCGCCATGACGGCCGCCGCCGTGAACGCGCTCGCCAGCGAGGCCGAGTGATGGACGGGTTCGAACGGCTCGACGAGCCCGCGGAGGCGCTGCCGGCTGCCGCGGTGACCGGCACGCTCTACGGGGTCGGGATGGGTCCGGGCGATCCCGACCTGCTGACCGTCAAGGCGCAGCGCATCCTGATGCGGGCGCCGGTGCTCGTCCACTTCTGCAAGCGGGGCAAGCGCGGCAACGCCCGCACGATTGCGGATGCGATCCTGCGCGATCCGGACCGCGAACTGGCGCTCGCCTATCCCTACACCACCGAGATCCATCCCGAGCACCCGGACTACGTGGCGGCGCTCGCCGGCTTCTACGACGACGCAGCGGGACGGCTCGCCGATCATCTCGGCGCCGGGCGCGACGTGGCGATCCTCTCGGAGGGCGATCCGTTCTTCTACGGCTCGTTCATGCACCTGTGGCGCCGCCTGAAGGACCGCTTCCCCGTCGAGGTGATTCCGGGCGTCACCGGCATGTCGGGCTGCTGGACCCGGGCCGGGACGCCGATCACCTGGGGCGACGACGTCCTGACCGTTTTGCCCGCGACCCTGTCGCTCGATATCCTCACGGAGCGGCTGCGCGGCACCGACGCCGCCGTGGTGATGAAGCTCGGCCGCCACCTGCCCAAGGTGCGTGCGGCTTTGGCCGAAGCCGGGCTCCTTGCGCGTGCAGTTTATGTCGAGCGCGGCACGATGGCGGGCGAGCGCGTCGTCATGCTGGCCGACAAGGCTGACGATGCTGCCCCGTACTTCTCGATGGTGCTGCTCCCCGGCGAGGGGCGTCGGCCGTGACCGATGCGCCGGATGCTTGTTGGTCACGCTCCGCCCCATTACGTTGGGCTGACGGGGACGGCTCATGACGACGTTGACGGCGACGGCCCGGGGCCGTGTGACGCTCCAAGAAGATATCCTCAAGCATCTCGGTATTCAGCCGGGCGGCAGGATCAGGCTCGAACTCCTGCCCGACGGTCGGGCGGAACTGATGGCCGACCAGCCTGAGCACTCCTGGCGTCAGGTGTACGGAATACTTTCAGGCGAAGGTAATGGTGCCCGTTGCTCGATCGATGAGATTGGCGACGCTATAGCGGAAGCAGGAGCAGAAGCCGGAACTTCCGGACTCGTCAGGTCGTGAGGGTCACGCCCGACACCAATGTCTTGGTGCGACTGATCGTCAATGACGACCCTGTCCAGGGGCTGGCGGCCTTTCAAGCACTGGAATGTGCCGCCCCGGTCGCGATCAGTGTTAAAGCCCTTTGCGAATTGGTTTGGGTGCTCCGGAGCCGATACGGCATGCCCCGCGGGGAGATCACCGCGGCGATCCGAAACTTGATCGCGACCCGCACCGTCGTGGCCGACCGGCCAGCCATCGAAGCCGGCTTGACGATGTTGGAAGCAGGCGGTGATTTCGCGGACGGTGTCATCGCGTTCGAAGGGCGTCGCCTCGGCGGCGAGACCTTCGTGTCATTCGACAGGGCGGCCATTAAACGGCTGGGTGTGCAGGGATTTTCTGCACGATTGCTGACCTCAGAGGCGGACGCGCGTTGAATCCGGGTGCAGGCGGAACACTGACGGTCATCGGTCTCGGCCCGGGCGACGAGAGCCTGCTGACCGAATCCGCCCGCCGGGCGCTGGACGCGGCCGAAGACCTTATCGGCTACTACCCGTACGTTGCCCGCATCCCCGAGCGGCCGGGCCTGACGCGGCATGCCAGCGACAACCGTGTCGAGGTCGACCGGGCGCGCCACGCGCTGGAGCTCGCGGCCGCCGGACGGCGGGTCGCGGTCGTCTCCGGTGGCGATCCCGGCGTCTTCGCCATGGCGGCGGCGGTGTTCGAGGCGGTGGAGCACGGCGAGCCCGGATGGCGCGACTTGGCCATCACGGTCGAGCCCGGGATCACCGCGATGCTGGCAGCCGCGGCCCGGCTCGGCGCGCCACTCGGCGGCGATTTCTGCGCCCTGTCGCTTTCGGATAACTTGAAGCCCTGGCCGGTGGTGACGGCGCGGCTGGACGCGGTGCTGCGTGCCGATCTGGTCGTGGCCCTCTACAACCCGATCTCGACCGCCCGGCCCTGGCAGCTCGGCGCCGCCCTGGAGATCGCCGCCGGTATCCGCGCGCCCGGGACGCCCGTAATGTTCGCCCGCGCGATCAGCCGGCCCGACGAGGCGATCCGGGTGACGACGCTGGCCGACGCGCCGGAGGCACCGGCCGACATGGCGACGATGGTGATCCTCGGCGCCTCGACCACGCGGCTGATCCCGCGGACCGGCCGTCCGCCCTTCGTCTACACCTCGCGCAAGGTCGAGGCGGCGTGAGCGTCGATGCCCAGCCAGCGGAGCGCTCCGGCGACGTCTGCCACGCTCGTGACATCGGGCTTGTCCGGCCTGCGGACCATGACCACGGGGATCGCAAGGGCGCGCGCCGCTGCGATCTTGCCGTAGGTCGCCCCCCCACCGGAATTCTTGCTGACCAGGATCTCGATGCCGGCCGCCCGCATCAGCGCGGCCTCCGAATCCGGGTCGAAGGGGCCGCGGGCCTCGATCGCCGTGAGACGGGGCACCGGCAGCGCGTCGCCGAGGGGCTCGACCGTGCGCACCCAGTAGGCGTGCTGCGGGGTCGCCGCAAAGGCGCCGGCCTCCTGTCGGCCGACCGTCAGGAATACGCGCCGGGGCTCGACGCCAAGCGCCGCAGCGGCGGCCGGCACATTCTCGACCTCAATCCAGCGATCGCCGGGTGCCAACTTCCAGGCCGGACGGCGGATCGCCAGCAACGGGACGCCCGCCAGGGCAGCCGCGCGGGCGGCGTTGGCCGAGATCCGGGCGGCGAAGGGGTGTGTCGCATCGATCAGGCGGTCGATTCTTTCCGACCGCAGGTAGCGCGCGAGGCCCTCGGCGCCCCCGAACCCGCCGCTCCGCGTCGGGACGGGCTCTGGCTTCGGAGCGGCGGTCCGGCCGGCCAGCGAGAGCACCACGGACAGGTCGTCCCGCCCGGCCAGCGCGCGCACCAGGCCGCTCGCCTCCCCGGTCCCGCCGAGGATCAGGATCCGCATCACACCCTCCGTCATGGGCGCCTTGTCCATGAGCGGTGAAGCCCTGTCGAGCCGGTCCGCGGCCGGTTGCTGGCTGTCGATCGTCGGTATCGGCGAGGACGGGCGGTCCGGCCTCGCGCCCGCAGCGGCGGCTGCGCTCGATGCCGCTCGCGTTGTCTACGGCGGCCGCCGCCATTTTGCGCTGGCCGGCCCCCTGGCGGCCGAGACGCGTCCCTGGCCGAGCCCGATCCACGAAGCCTATCCGGACATCCTCGCCCGACGGGGCGAGCCCACCTGCATCCTCGCGACCGGCGATCCCTTCCATTACGGCATCGGCGCCGAGATCGCCCGGCTGATCCCACCAGCCGAGATCCGCACCTTCCCGCAACCCTCGGCGTTCAGCCTTGCCTGCGCGCGCCTCGGCTGGCCGCTGGCCGAATGCGGCCTCGTCACCCTCCACGGTCGCGCGCTGGCCCGGATCGTGCCGCATCTCCAGCCGGGGGCCCGGCTGCTTGTCCTGTCGTGGGACGGCTCGACACCGGCGGCTCTGGCGGTTTTGCTGACCGAGCGCGGTTTCGGCGCGTCCACCCTGACGGTGCTGGAGGCGATGGGCGGCCCGCGCGAGCGGATCCAAGCGGCGCGCGCCGAGGGCTTCGATATCGGCGCCATCGATCCGCTCAACACCGTCGCGATCACCGTGGCGGGTGACGGCCGCGCGCTGCCCCTCGCGCCCGGCCTCGACGACACGCTGTTCGAGAATGATGGGCAACTCACCAAGGCCGAGGTCCGGGCGCTGACGCTCGCGGCTCTGCGGCCCCATCCGGGACTGCACCTATGGGATATCGGGGCTGGCGCCGGCTCGATCGCGATCGAATGGATGCTGCGCCATCCGAGCCTGCACGCCACCGCCATTGAGGCCCAGCCGGATCGGGCCGCGCGGATCCGGCGGAATTCCGAGACCCTTGGCACGCCGGACCTCACCGTGGTTACCGGTGCCGCGCCGGATGCGCTGGTCGGGCTACCCGAGCCGGATGCGATCTTCATCGGCGGCGGCGTGTCGGAGCCCGGCGTCCTGCCGGCGGCCCTGGCGGCCCTCAGGCCGGGCGGACGCTGCGTCGCCAACGCGGTGACGCTGGAAGGCGAAGCGGCCTTGCTCGCGGCCTTCGCGGCCCAGGGCGGCAGCCTGCGGCGCTTCTCCGTCGACCGGGCCAGTCCCGTGGGTGGAATGCACGGCTGGCGGCCGGCCATGCCGGTGACCCAATGGGCCTGGACCAAGCCATGACCGAACGCCTCGTTGCCGGGATCGGCTTTCGGCGCGGCACAGGAGCCGACGAGATCGCGGCGCTGATCACCCAGGCGCTCGGCCAGATCGGCGTCGGACGGGGCGACCTGACGGCCATCGCGACCGTGGCCGACCGGGCGGTCGAGCCGGCGATTGCCGGCGCGGCGGCGCAGTTCGGCCTGTCGCCGCGCCCGGTCGCCGCGGACGCGCTGGCGGCCCGCGACGCCGAACTCGTCACCCGCTCGGCGCGGATCGAGCGCCTGCGCGGCGTCGGTTCCGTCGCCGAGGCCGCCGCCCTCGCGGTGGCCGGACCGGGCAGCCGCCTCGCCCTTCCCCGGATCGCAAGCGGCGGCGCCACCTGCGCGCTCGCCGTCGGCCAGACCACGATGCCCACAGCATGACCGTCCACTTCATCGGCGCCGGCCCAGGCGCGGCCGACCTCATCACGGTCCGGGGTCGCGACCGCGTCGCGTCCTGCCCGGTCTGCCTCTACGCAGGCTCCCTGGTGGCGCCCGAGATCCTCGGATGGTGCCCGGCTGGCGCCCGGATCGTCGACACCGCGCCCCTCGACCTCGACGCCATCATGGCGGAGATCGCCGCGGCCCATGCAGACGGCCACGACGTGGCGCGACTGCATTCGGGCGACCTGTCGATCTGGAGTGCGCTGGCCGAGCAGATGCGCCGGCTCGACGGGCTCAGCATCCCCTACACGGTGACGCCCGGCGTCCCGGCCTTCGCGGCGGCGGCGGCCGTGCTGCGGCGGGAGCTGACCGTGCCCGGGCTGGCGCAATCAGTGGTCCTGACCCGCACGTCCGGCCGGGCGAGCGCCATGCCCGAGCGCGAGACCCTGGCGGCCTTCGCGGCGACCGGGGCCACATTGGCGATCCACCTCTCGATCCACGTGGTCGAGCGGGTGGCGTCCGAGTTGATCCCGTTCTACGGGCCGTCCTGCCCGGCCGCGGCGGTGTTTCGCGCCTCCTGGCCGGACGAGCGGGTGTTGACGGCCGATCTCGCCACCCTGCCGGCCCTGGTGGCGCAAGCCGGCCTCGAACGCACGGCGCTGATCCTCGTCGGGCCGGCGCTCGCCGCCGAGCATTTCCGCGAGAGCGCGCTCTACGCCACCGATTACGACCGGCGCTACCGGCCCGGCGGCACGGTCGGAGGGCGGACATGAGCGCCCGCGGCCTCCTCATCGCGGCGCCACGATCGAGTTCCGGCAAGACGACCGTGACCCTCGCGCTGATGCGGGCCCTGTCCCAGCGGGGCTTGCGGGTGCGCGCCGCCAAATGCGGCCCTGACTACATCGATCCGGCCTTCCATCAGGCGGCCACGGGGCGACCGAGCTTCAATCTCGACAGCTTCGCCATGGCGCCGCCCCTGCTCGACGCCCTGGCCCGCGACACGGTCACGGATGCCGACATCGTAATCGCCGAAGGATCCATGGGCCTGTTCGACGGGGTCCGTGCGGCTGAAAACCGGACCGGCGCCAATGCCGATATCGCCGCCCGCTACGGCTGGCCCGTGGTGTTGGTGGTGGATGTCTCCGGGGCGGCCCAATCGGCCGCCGCGGTCGCCCTGGGCTGCCGGCTCTACGACCCGCGGGTCACGATCGCCGGGGTGATCCTGAACAAGGTCGCGAGTGCCCGCCATCGCCGGCTCGTCGAGGCCGGCATGGAACGCGCCGGACTCCCGGTGCTCGGCGCACTCATGCGCGACGCGCAACTCGTCCTGCCCGAGCGGCATCTCGGCCTCGTTCAGGCCGGCGAGACCGCCGATCTCCAGGCGCGCCTCGACCGGCTCGCCGAACTCGCGGTGGCGGGCATCGACCTCGACGCCATCGTCGCGGCGGCCGGCGGCGATGTACCGGAAACCGGGGGCGCCCTGCCCCCGCCGCCGGGCCAGCGGATCGCGGTGGCCCGGGATGCGGCGTTCAGCTTCCTCTACCCGCATCTTGAAGCCGGTTGGCGCATGGCGGGGGCGGAACTGGTCCCGTTCTCGCCGCTCGCGGACGAGCCACCGCCGGACGCATGTGACGTCTGCTGGCTACCGGGCGGCTACCCTGAGTTGCATGCCGGCCGACTCGCGAGCGCCAGCCGGTTCCTGGATGGACTGCGCGCCTTCGCGCTCAGCCGCCCGGTCCATGGCGAGTGCGGCGGCTACATGGTCCTCGGACGTACCCTCGAGGATGCCGAAGGCGTCACGCACACCATGGCCGGCCTCCTGCCGGTGGACACCTCGTACCGGCGCCGCAAGCTGCATCTCGGCTACCGGGTGGCGCATCTGTGCGGGGATAGCCTGCTCGGCCAGCGCGGCGCACGCCTGATCGGCCATGAATTCCACTATGCCAGCGAGCTCTCGCCGGCCGCTGCGGAACCGGACGCCCTGGCCCGTGTCACCGACGCAGAGGGATCCGATCTCGGATTCGCGGGGCATCGGATCGGCCCCGTGAGCGGGAGCTTCTTCCACTTCGTCGCCGGAGATTCGGAGTGAGTCTTCCTCGCCGCCGAAGATCGTAGTCCAGTCAGCCGTTTAGGCTGGATCACGCGGCGGTGCGGTCTCGCGAACCTGCGCGAGTCGCGCAGCGCTGCGAACCAGCGCCAGGACATCGCGGCGCATCTGCTCGTCGTCGATCTGCGCATAGGCCCGCAGCAATTCGATGGCGCCCTGACCACTCAGAAAACCGAACACGTCTTCCTGCGCGTTGGCGCGCGGCTCGCTCTCCTCGAAGAAGGCCGAGACCGGGACGTCGAGCAGGCGTGCGATCTCGCGGAGCCGCCCGGCACCGACCCGGTTCTGCCCCTTCTCGTATTTCTGCACTTGCTGGAAGGTCACGCCCACTGCGTTGCCCAGGGCGGTCTGGCTCATGCCCCGCGCTTTCCGCAGAGCCGTTATCCGGACACCGACCAGACGATCGACATCCGTGGTCTGCTTCGGCATCGGCGGACTGGCCGTTTCCTTCTCGCCGGAGGCGTCTGCGTCCTGCTCCGGATGCGCTGTGTTCGCCTCGCCGTCGCGCCGCTTCACCGTCCGACCCACCTTCCAAGACCGTAGAATTCGTTCGTACGGCGTGAACTGCGCAGAGCGCGAACAGCCGTTCTGCGGCACTTACCAGCCGCGCCGCAGTAAGACACCAAGTTATCAGGCTTCGCAAGTCTTAGTTTACATCTTCTAGTTTAAGTACACACAACTTTGCAACATTGTTGCTCAAATGCCCGCGGTTATCTCTGGAGCGTTTCTCGGGTGCGCCCTGTAGCCGCGCCGGGGCTCGCTAAAGCCGCCGAAACCCTAGTAGACTCTGCAGGCAGAGGAGAATGACATGTTCATCGCGATGAACCGCTTCAAGGTCGTCAAGGACGCGACTGCGGATTTCGAGGCCGTCTGGCTTGGACGCGACAGCCATCTCGGTGAGATGGCCGGCTTCGTCGAATTTCATCTCCTGCGTGGGCCGGAGCATGAGGACCACGTCCTCTACGCATCGCACACGATCTGGCGATCGCGGGACGATTTCGAGGCCTGGACCCGTTCGGAGCAGTTCCGGAAGGCTCATGGCCGCGTCCCCTCGACCAAGCCGCTCTATTTGGGCCATCCGCAGTTCGAAGGCTTCGAGGCGATCCAGAAGGTGGGCGGATCGAGCAGCACCACCCCGCAACACGCGGACGCCGTCTGACCGAACGAGACGGGCCGCCTCCACGACACCGGCCGCCGCTGCGGCGGCCGGTCCACGCCCTATGTGTCGGCGGCACGGCCGGACGACTGCACGGCGATAGGAAGCACATGTGTTAGCCGACGCGGCACTATTGCGGCCGCGTCCCAAGATCAGGCCGGACGGCTGTTCGCCATCTCCTTCGGTTGTGCGCCCTTGCTAAAGTAACGTGCCGGAATTGTGATGCCGGCCGCAGGCATAGTCCAGAAACAAATTTTTTAAGACTCCGGTGAGGTGAATACCGGATTTCAGTTCATCGTTCATTACCGCTTCATAGGATGCGGACTAGGTCGGCCATCGTCGTAGGGCTAGGTTGTTCACGCACGCGGCCTGCCGCTTGCTCCGCCACCGGCACAGGCCGGCACTGGAACGCGCGTTCGTTTCAGACTGGCACAAAGTCCGATCATGACGGGACGTGGCGCGCCAGATGTTTCATCAACGGATCCCGGAAGCGTTCCAGCCCCTGCCGAGCCCGGCCGAGCGCCGTCGCAGCGTCTGGTCCGGCCTGCTGCCCCGCCGCGGGCGGGCGGCAGCGCGGGCCGCTCTATCGTCGGCCCTCGCCGCCACTGATTTCGCGGCCATCCTGGCGGTCACCCTGTTCATGGAGGCCACCTACGAGATCGCCTACCAGGAGGGAAAATTCGGCGCCGGCAGCATCCGCGGCCTGCAACTCGCCGCACTCCTCGGCCTGATCGTCGTGGCCACGAATGCCCTGCGTGCGGAGTACAGCCTCGACACCGTGATCGCGCAGAAGCCGTTCGTCCAGCGGGTGGCCTCCCTGTGGCTGGTGGCCTGGGCCGCCGTGCTGGTCGTCGGGTTCATGACCAAGACCACAGGAGAGTATTCGCGCCTCGTCTCGTTCGGATCCTTCTTCGTCGGGCTGCCGGTCCTGATCCTGAGCCGCGTGGCAGTGACGCGCCTCGTGCGTCAGCGCCTGACGGCCAGCTCGGCCTCGGTCAGCCGCGTTCATCTCGTCGGCTACGAGGAGGACATCACCCGCTTCTACGCCAGCAACGCGATCG
Organism: Methylobacterium sp. E-065; assembly: GCF_022829605.1. Lineage (GTDB taxonomy): Bacteria > Pseudomonadota > Alphaproteobacteria > Rhizobiales > Beijerinckiaceae > Methylobacterium. The sequence continues at coordinate 113,780 of NZ_JAKSYD010000149.1, forward strand.
ACCAGCTCGGCCTGCGGATCGTCGGCACGAGCTACCTGCGCCGCGTCGATTCGGGTGCGGACAATGCAGCCCGGCACGATCAGTTGCAGGAGGATCTCGACCTCGCCGTCTCGGTGGTGCGCTTCCTGCGGCCGGACGACGTGTTCGTCCTCGTGCCGTGGACCGACAACGCCGAAGTCGAGCGCTGCATCGATGCCTTCCTGCGGGTGCCCTCGGCTCTGCACCTGCGGCCCGGAGCGATGCTCGACCGCTTCCCCGACCTGCAGGTCGCCCGGGTCGGCGGCGTCTCCGGCATCAATATCGGCCGCCGGCCGCTCAACCTCGGCGAGATCGTGCTGAAGCGGGCGCTCGACCTCACGGTGGCGACGATCGCCCTGGTCGCGCTCTCGCCGTTGCTCGCCGTGATCGCGCTGGCGATCAAGGTCGACAGCCCCGGGCCGGTCTTCTTCCGCCAGAAGCGCTACGGCTTCAATCAGCAGCCCTTCGGCGTGTTCAAGTTCCGCTCGATGCGGACGGAGACGGGCGCCGTGTTCCGGCAGGCCACGCGCAACGACAGCCGGATCACCCGGACCGGCGCGATCCTGCGCCGGACCAATCTCGACGAGTTGCCCCAGCTCCTCAACGTCCTGCTGGGAGAGATGTCGCTGGTCGGGCCGCGCCCCCACGCGCTCGCGCATGACCGGAGCTTCGAGCGGCGGATCGCCCTCTACGCCCGCCGCCACAATGTCCGGCCGGGGATCACCGGCTGGGCGCAGGTCAACGGCTTCCGCGGCGAGACGCTGACCGATCTCGACATGGAGCGCCGCGTCGCCTGCGATCTCCACTACATCGACAACTGGTCGATCTGGTTCGACATCCAGATCATGATCCAGACGCTGATTTCGCGCCGGGCCTACCGGAACGCGTTCTAGAACGCCGGAGGCACGGTCAGGGCGTGCGCTCCCGCTCCCGGCAGGCGCCGCAATCGCCCTCGACCTCCAGGATACTGTGGGTCGGGGTGAAGCCGGCCCGCTCCAGCGTCCGCTCGAGGCCGCCTTCCACATCCGCCGAGGACGTCTCGTCGACCGCGCCGCAGCTGCGGCAGATCAGGAAGATGACCCCCTCCCCGGGGGCGTGGCCGTGCGCGCAGGGGATGAAGGCGTTGCGGCTGGCGATCCGATGGACCAGCCCCTGCTCCATCAGGAAATCGAGGGCGCGATAGACCGAGACCGGCGCCACGCGCTTGCCCGGTGCGCTGAGGCGCTCGGCGATGTCGTAGGCGCCCTGCGCCTTGTCGGACTCGGCCACCGCTTCCAGCACGTCGCGGCGCAGCGGCGTGAACTGCAGCCCACGTTCGCGGCAGAGGGCCTCCGCCCGGGCGAGCATGTCGGGGGCGTCGGACCGACATGCGTCGTGCCCCTCGTGGCGGTGCATGATGGCTCCCATCACAGATCCGCAGGTTGTCCCGCGGGTTTGTTACAGTGTATCACCGCCAGACCGGACCGCACCAGTCTCCCGCACATTCCGCGCACCCGCCCCGCGCCGGCCCGCGCGCGACGAGGACGCCTTGCCCACCAGTTCCCGTATCAGACGCGCGGCCCGGCGGTCCCTGTTCCAGAGCGGGATCGGCCCGCGCCTGGCGCTCGCCGGCAGTCTCTCCGCTCTGGTCTGGCTGACGATCGCCTGGGCGCTGGCGACATGAGTTCCGGGTCGCAAATCCAGGATCCCATTCGCCTCGTCGGCCTGACCCTCGGCTACGATCGGCATCCGGCCATCCACCATCTCGACGGGACCGTGCGCGCCGGCGATCTGCTGGCCCTGGTCGGGCGGAACGGGGCCGGCAAGTCGACGCTGCTCAAGGGCATGGCCGGAGAGATCCCCTGCCTCGACGGGCGCATCGAGCGCAGCGAGGCCGTCGCCTACATGCCGCAGGCCGACGAGATCGACCGCAGCTTCCCGCTGAGCGTGCTGGACCTGGCCGGGATGGGCCTCTGGCGGCGGGCCGGTGCGTGGCGAAGCCTCATCCGGCAGCGGGGCGCTGTCGAGGCCGCGCTCGCGGCGGTCGGCCTCGCCGGGTTCGAGGCACGGCCGATCGGCACGCTCTCGGGTGGGCAGTTCCGCCGGGCCCTGTTCGCCCGGCTGATCCTCCAGGATTGCTCCGTGATCCTCCTCGACGAGCCGTTCACCGGGATCGACAACCGGACCGTGGACGATCTGCTGGTGCTGATCCGAACCTGGCACGCGGAGGGCCGCACGATCGTCGCGGCGCTGCACGACCTCGCGCAGGTGCGCGCGCATTTCCCGGCGACGCTGCTCCTGGCCCGCGAGCCCATCGCTTGGGGGCCGACGGCCCGGGTGCTGACATCGGAGAACCTCGCCCGCGCCCGCAACCTCTCCGAGGCGTGGGACGAGGGCGCTCCGATCTGCGCCGGGCCGCGGGCCGAAGCTGCACACGACCACAGTACGCATGATCACGGCGCACACGGCCATCATCACCACGAGGACGCCGCGTGATCGATCCGTTCGGGTCCCTCGTCGCGCCGTTCGTGGAATTCGGCTTCATGCGCCGGGCGCTGGCGGGCTGCCTAGCGCTGTCCGTCTCGGCGCCGCCCGTGGGCGTGTTCCTGACGCTGCGCCGCATGAGCCTGATGAGCGACGCCATGAGCCACGCCATCCTGCCGGGCGCCGCCGCCGGCTTCCTGGTCGCGGGGCTGTCGCTGCCGGCGATGACCCTCGGCGGCCTCGTCGCAGGCCTCGCGGTGGCGCTGCTCGCGGGCGCCGTTACCCGCGCCACGACGGTGCGGGAGGATGCCAACCTCGCGGCCTTCTACCTGATCTCCCTGGCGGGCGGCGTGCTGCTGGTCTCGCTGCGCGGCTCGCAGATCGACCTGATGCATTTCCTGTTCGGCTCGGTCCTCGCGCTGGACGATGCCGCCCTGTGGCTGCTCGGCGGCATCAGCACCCTGACCCTGGTGGCACTCGCGGTGATCTATCGGCCGCTGGTGATGGAATGCGTCGATCCGCTGTTTCTGCGCACGGTGAGCCGCAGTGGCGGCCCGGTCCATCTCGCCTTCCTGGCCCTGGTGGTGATCAACCTCGTCGGCGGTTTCCAGGCTCTGGGGACCCTGCTGGCGGTCGGGTTGATGCTGCTCCCGGCGGTGGCGGCCCGGTTCTGGGCCCGCGATCTGGGCGGCCTCATCCCGGTCTCGATGCTGATCGCCGCCTTGGCGAGCGTTTCAGGGCTCAGCCTGTCGTATCAATACGACCTGCCGAGCGGTCCGGCCATCGTGCTGGCTGCCGGAGCGCTCTACCTCGCCTCGATGCTGGCCGGTCCGCGCGGCGGGCTGCTCCGCCGCCTCATCCGGCCGCGCCACCTCGAAGCCTGATCAGGACTGATCCTTCAGCGCCGCAAGACCCTCGCGGTAGGTCGGATAGGCGAGATCGACGCCGAGTTCCGCGCGGATCAGCCGGTTCCGCACGCGCTTGTTCTCGCCGTAGAAGCTCCGCGCCATCGGGGAGAGGTCGGCGGTCTCGAAATCGATCGCCGGGGGCAGCGGCAGCCCGGTCAGGGCGGCGGCATGCTCGGTGACCGTCTGGGGCGCGGTCGGCTCATCATCGGTGACGTTGTAGATCGCCCCGGCCCGGGGCCGGTCGATCGAGGCCAGCAGCGTCGTGGCGATGTCGTCGACATGGATGCGATTGAAGACCTGCCCGGCCTTCACGATCCGCTGGGACCGCCCCTCGCGCAGCTTAACGATCGGGTTGCGCCCCGGCCCGTAGATGCCCGACAGGCGGAAGATCTGCACCGCCTTGCCGGTGGCGGCACCGAGCGCCAGCCACGCCGCTTCGGCGTCGAGCCGGACCTTCGAGCGGGTGCTGCGGGGATCTGCGGGCGTGGCTTCGTCGATCCAGGCGCCCTGCTTGTCGCCGTAGACCCCGATGGTCGACAGGTAGCCGATCCAGCCGATCCGGCTCGCCTTGATCGCCGCTTCGTAGCGGTTGAGCACGGGGTCGCCCTGCTCGCCGGGGGGCGCCGAGACGAGGAGCACGTCGGTCTCGGCGAGATCGGCGGCGATGCACGGATCGTCGGCCCGGGGTCCGAAGGCGCGCATGGCGAAACCGGTCTCCGCCGCGAGGCGCTCGGCCGCTGCGGGTTCGGTGACGGTGGCGCGCACGGTGTCGAACCGGTCGCGCGCACGCTCGGCGAAGCGGCCGCCGGTGAAGCCCAGGCCGAAGACGAAGAGATTCATGCGCCGGATGTCTCGCCGGGGCTGCCTCCCGTCAAGCCGATGCGGCCCGCCATTCATCGCGAACATGGAGATCGGTCTCGCCGGCCCCGTGCTGCCGATGCAGAGTCCGGACGGTATCGGGCTCCAGCAACTGCCCGCAGGCCCAGACCGCCATGCCGCGCACCAGCGGCGACGCATCGGTCAGCCGTGCGACCGCCATCTCGGCAAGCTCGGGCGACCCGGAATTGCCGATCGCGATCATCACGTTGCGCAGAAAGCGGTCGCGACCGGTCCGCTTGACCGGTGTGCCGGCGAACAGGCTCCGGAAAGCCGCGTCGTCGAGGCCCGCGAGATCCGCAAGCCGCGGCGCGGCGAGATCGGTCCGAGCGGCAAGACGGGTCTCGGCGGCCGTGCGGGCGAACTTGTTCCACGGGCAGACCGCGAGACAATCGTCGCAGCCGAACACCCGATTGCCAATGGCCGGGCGGAGCGCCGCGGGGATCGGCTCGGCATGCTCGATGGTCAGGTACGAGATGCAGCGCCGGGCATCGAGGCGGTAGGGCGCGGGGAACGCATCCGTCGGGCAGATGTCGAGACAGGCGCGGCAGGAGCCGCAATGGTCGCGGCCGGGCGCGTCGGGTTCGAACTCAGCGCTCGTGTAGATCGCCCCGAGGAGGAGCCAGTTGCCGTGCTCGCGGGAGATCAGCACCGTGTGCTTACCCTGCCAGCCGAGCCCGGCGGCCTCGGCCAGCGTCTTCTCCATGACCGGTGCGGTGTCGCAGAAGACCTTCACCCGGACATCACCTTTGGCGGACAGATAGCCGCCGAGTTCTTTGAGCTTGCCCTTCAAAACTTCGTGATAATCCCGCCGTTGGGCATAAGCGGCGACCGCGCCGCGCTCTGTTTGCGCCACGAGCGCCAGCGGATCGTGCTCGGGCCGGTAGCTCATGGCCAGGATCAGGATGCTGCGCAGGCCCGGCCATAGACCGGTCGGACGGGCGCGCTGGTCGGCCCGCTCGGCCATCCAGTCCATGGTGCCGTGGGCGCCCTCGGCGAGCCAGGTCGCGAGGCGATCGGGCATATCCGGCAGGCGATCGGGCCGGGTCACGCGCAGGCCGCAGAAGCCCAGCGACCGAGCCCGGGTCTCGACGAGGCGGCGCAGGTCGGCGCCGATATAAGTCCGTCTGGGGCTCAGAAATCCAGATCCGCGTAGTGGGCGGCGGGCGGCATGCCGGTGACCCGGTCGGCGAGCAGGCCCCGGAACGAGGGCCGCGACTTCACCCGGGCGTACCAGTTCCGGGCCATCTCGTCCTCGTCCCAGGGCACGTCGCCGAGATAATCGACGCAGGAGAGGTGGGCAGCCGCCGCGAGGTCGGCATAGGTCAGGTTGTCGCCCGCGATCCAGCGGCGGCGTGCGATCAGGTAGCCGATGTATTTGAGATGATAGCGAACATTGGCCCGTGCGGCCCGGATCGCGTTCATGTCGGGCGGACCACCGCCCTGGTTCGACGCCATGAAACGCTTCGAGATCTTCTCGTTGACGAGGTAACCCGTCACCTCCGATTCGAACTTCACTAGGAACCAGTCGAGCAGCCGCCGCACCTCGACCCGGTCCACCGTATCGTCCGGCAACAGGCGACGTCCGGTCAGGCCGAGCCCGCGGGTCTCGTCGAGGTATTCGGCGATCACGCCCGCGCCGGGCACCACGAGGCCGTTCTGCTCCAGCAGCACGGGCGTGACGCCCGCCGGATTGATCAGCAGGAAATCATCCCGGCGCTCCCAGGGCCGTTCCTCGAACAGAGTCGGCTCCATGCCCATCTCGGCGAGCACGAGACGGATGAACCGGGAATTCGCGCAGAAGGGGAAGTGGTAGAGGGTCGCCATCGAGGCCGTTTGGGACGTTCGGTCGGGCAGCGCGGTCGGTCCCGCGCTCGGCGAGGGTCCTGAAGCGCAGGTCTTCGGCGCGCAGGACTTCGGACCGAGCGTTATTGCCCGACCGTTGCCGAGCCCTTAACACGCGCAGCCGGTATCGGTAACCGCCCGTCAATCCTGATAGGCGAACCCTCCGGCCAACCCTACAGGCAACGCGGCGTGCCCGGCACGGGCCGGCGCGCGCCCGCGGCACAGGACGTGACGATGGATCCGGTAAGCATCGGCAAGGCAGTGCTGCTCGCGCTGGTTGAGGGCGCGACCGAGTTCATTCCGGTCTCCTCCACCGGGCACCAGCTGCTGGTGGGCCATTTCATCGGGTTCCACTCGCCCAACAACACCTTCGAGGTGCTGATCCAGCTCGGCGCGATCCTGGCGATCCTGCTGGTCTATTTCCGCCGCCTGCTGGGCATCGCCACCGCGCTGCCGAACGATCCCAAGGCCCGCCGCTTCGTGCTGGGCATCCTGGTGGCGTTCCTGCCGGCCGCGATCATCGGCGGCCTCTTCTCGAAGGTGATCAAGGCGTATCTGTTCAACCCCTGGATCGTCTGCGCGACCCTGGTGGCGGGCGGCCTCGTGCTGCTCGTCATCGACGACACCGACCTGAAGGTCCGCAAGACCGACGTTTACGACTTCTCGCTGCCGATGGACCTGAAGATCGGCATCTTCCAGTGTCTGGCGATGATCCCCGGTGTGTCGCGCTCCGGCGCCACCATCGTGGGGGCGATGCTGATGGGGGCCGACAAGCGTTCGGCCACCGAGTTCTCGTTCTACCTCGCCATGCCCACCATGGCGGGCGCGTTCGCCAAGGACCTGCTGGACAATTACAAATATCTGTCGAGTGACGATGTCGGCCTGATCGCGATCGGCTTCGTCGTCTCGTTCATCTCGGCGCTGCTCGTGGTGCGGCTGCTGCTCGATTACGTCTCCCGGCACGGCTTCTGGCTGTTCGCGTGGTGGCGGATCATCGTTGGCGCACTCGGTTTTGCGGGCCTGATCATTTTCGGTTGATGCGGCCGGCCGTTCGACCAGGGCGGACAACCGGAATCCAATTGCGTCAAAACTGGCTCACGCGGGGCTCAAGCTTTCCTCAACCTTCGGGCGATTGCCACCGGCGAGGCGGCATGCGAGGCAATCCCATGAAAGCGGCGCTCGAGACGTCGCGTTCTGGGACGATCCGATGGAAGACAGACCGCTCGCCGAACTCTTCGAGCCCGCTGACCGGGCGCGCTGGCTCGGCCTCGTCGAAGGCGTCCTGAAGGGCGCCGATTTCGAGCAACGGCTGGTCTCCCGGACGGCAGATGGGCTCCGGATCGAGCCGCTCTACAGCTCGGCCGCGCCGATCGCCCAACCGGTGCGCGAGCCTGGTCCGTGGCGGATCGCCCAGCGGATGGATCATCCGGATATCGCAACCGCCAACGCCCAGGCGCTGACCGATCTCGAAGGCGGCGCGGACGCGCTCGTCATGGCCTTCGCGGGTGCCCCCAGCGCACGCGGCTATGGAGTGACGGTTGCGAGCGTCGAGGACCTCGACGCCGCGCTGACGGGCGTGATGCTGCCCTTGATCAACCTGCGCGTAGATGCCGGCAGCCGGGGGCTCGAAGCGGCCCACCTCGTCAAGGCGCTGGCCGAGCGGCGCGGCGAGGATCTGGCGACCTACGATGTCGATCTCGGGATCGATCCCGTCGGCGTGCTGGCAGCGTCCGGCAGCCTGGGCGCCGTCTGGAGCGAGATCGCTCCGCGGCTGGCCGGGATCGCGGCAGAGCTGGAGACGGCGGGTTTCCGGGGACGGGCCTTCCTGGCCGACGGGCGCCCGTATCATGAGGCCGGGGCCGGCGAGGCGGCGGAGCTGGGGGCCGTGCTCGCCACCGCGGTGACGTATCTCCGCGCCCTCGAAGCCGCCGGACACGACCTCGACACGGCCCGATCGCGCATCGCATTCCTGCTGGCGGCTGATGCCGACGAGTTCGTCACGGTAGCGAAGTTCCGCGCGTTGCGGCGCCTCTGGGCGCGGGTCGAGCAGGCCTGCGGGCTCGAGCCGAAGCCGCTGCGTCTCCACGCCGAGACCGCGTGGCGGATGATGACCAAGCGCGACCCGTTCGTGAATATCCTGCGCACCGGGATGGCGGCGGCCTCGGCAGGGATGGGCGGCGCCGACAGCGTGGCGGTCCTGCCCTACACGCAGGCGCTCGGGCTGCCGGATGCCTTCGCCCGGCGCGTGGGTCGCAACAGCCAGATCGTGTTGCTCGAGGAATCACACCTCGCCCGCGTCATCGATCCTGCGGCGGGCGCCGGTGGGTTCGAGGCGTTGACAGCGGAGATCGCCGAGGCCGCCTGGGCGGCGTTCCAGGCGATCGAGACCGAGGGCGGCATCGTCGCCTCCCTCAGCGTCGGCAAGCTGCAGCGGCGGATCGAAGCGATCCGCGAGACGCGCACGAAAGCCGTGGCGACCCGCCGGGAAGCGCTCACCGGCGCCAGCGAATTTCCGAACCTCGCCGAGAAGCCGGTCACGGTGCTCGACGTGCCGAAGGTCGCGCCGCCCCTCGGGTCCAATTTTGGGCCCGGTTCGGCGGTCGCCTGCGATGCCCTGCCGTCCCAGCGCCTCGCGGAGCCCTACGAGGCCCTGCGCGACGCCTCCGATGCCTATCACGCCACGGCCGGCCGCCGGCCGGCCGTGTTCCTGGCCAACCTCGGTTCGGTGGCGGCGTTCAACGCCCGGGCGACCTTCGCGGCCAACGCCTTCGCGGCCGGCGGCATCGAAGCCCTGTCGAATGACGGCTTCCCCGATGCCGAATCCGCAGCGGCGGCGTTCCGGGAATCCGGAGCCTCGCTCGCCTGCATCTGCTCGACCGACGCGATCTATGCCGAGCGCGCCGTCGAAACCGCGGAGGCCCTGGCGCGGGCTGGCGCGGGCGTGATCTACCTCGCGGGAAAGCCGGCCGACCTGGCCGAGCCGCTGAAGCAGGCGGGCGTGCAGACCTTCCTGCATGCCGGGTGCGACCTGCTTACCGTGCTGAATGGAGCTTTACGCGCGGCCATGAAGCCGCCCTCGCGGACGGCCTGATCCGGGTACCATTCCCACCACGATGCGCAGGCGGCTCGGCCGGTACGGGTTCAAGGCTGGCACACCCGAATGCCGCGGCCATCGAAGCGCCGAGCGCCGCCGCTTAGGCTGCGACATCCTGTCATGGAACGATCGAGATCCAGCCTGAAATGCGGCCGCCCAAGTGCCGAGCCAGCCGCGTTCCCGACGCAATCATGAGGGAATGCTGAACGCGGTTCGGATCCCCGACGAGGCCGCCGCATGAAAACTTCGATCCTCGCGTCCCTCACCCTCCTCGCGCTCGTTTCGACGGCGCAGGCGCGCCCGCATCGACACCCGGCCGCACCGACGGTGAACCAAGCCGAGGCCGAGAAGACGCTGGCTCCGCTACGGCAGGCCGCGACGGTCTGCTTCGCCGACACGGTCCTGTCGAACCCCAAGGCCACCGCCGAGGCGCGTGCCGGCCGCTGGTACGAGGCCGTGGGCATCACGGGCTTTCTCTGCCGCCCGGAGGTCGCCGCGATGATCCAGGCGCATGACCGGCTCTACGGAGCGAAGACCGGCGAACGCTACTTCAAGAGCGCCTACGTCAAGCATCTCGACCAGCAGCTCGCCGAGCGTCTCCAGCCGATGCTGCTCCACAAGGCCGTCGCCAGCGCCGAGCCGCCGGTCGATAAGACCGCCGAGGACAGTGCTGCGGGCAACTGAGCCGGCATCTCTCAGGTCAGAAGCGAGTTGGCGATGCCCTACGAGCTTCACTACTGGCCGATGATCCAGGGGCGCGGCGAGTTCGTCCGCCTCGCCCTGGAAGAAGCTGGCGCCGACTATGTCGACGTCGCCCGCCAGGACGACGATGCCGGTGGAATCGGTCCGATGCTGGATCGCCTGTCGGACCCTGCGAACCCGCGCCCGCCCTTCGCGCCGCCCTTCCTGCGCGACGGTGATCGCGTGATCGGGCAGACGGCCGCGATCCTGCTGCATCTCGGCCAGCGCCTCGGTCTGGCGGGCAACGGCGAGCGGGACCGGATCTGGACGCACCAGCTTCAGCTCACCATCGCGGACGCCGTGGACGAGGTGCACGACACCCACCATCCGCTCGGCGTCGATCTCTATTACACCGATCAGAAGCCCGAGGCTCTGCGCCGGGCGGCCGGGTTCCGGACGACCCGGATGCCGAAGTTTTTCGGCTATTTCGAGCGTGTTCTGTCCGCCAATGGCGGTGCGCACTTGGTCGGCGCGGATCTGACCTACGCCGACCTGTCGCTGTTCCAGCTCGTCGATGGGCTAACCTACGCCTTCCCGAAGGGGACGTCGGCGGCGCTACAAGCTGCGCCCTGTGTGGAACGGCTGCACGACACCGTGGCGCGGCGCCCGCGGATCGCCGCCTATCTGGCGAGCGAGCGCCGAATCCCGTTCAGCGAGGACGGCATTTTCCGGCGGTACCCCGAACTCGACGGCTAGCGCGACAGGTCCACTTTCCCGCGCGGGCTACCGGATTCACAAATCCCGATCGGCCCTTGGGGCTCTCGAATAAGGCGCGGGCCCCCTCTCCTGGAGGGAGAGGGGGCTGGTCGCGCCCTCACGCCAGCGGTGGCATCCACCGGAGATGTGTGAATATCGTAGGCTCTCCGGGGAGGGAGACGCGGCGTCGAAGACGCAGTTTATCGGCCGAACAGGCTCCGCTCAGAACGGCAGCTTCATCCCGGGCGGCAGGGGCAGCCCCTTTGTCAGCTCGGCCATGTGCTCCTGCATCGTCGCTTCCGCCTTGCCGCGGGCATCGTTGCAGGCCGCCACCACCAGATCCTCCAGGATCTCGCGCTCGTCCGGAACCATCAGGGACGGATCGATCGTGATCCCCTTCATCTGGCCCTTGGCCGTCATGGTGACCCGCACCGAGCCACCGCCAGAGGCGCCGGCGACTTCGATCTGATCCATCTCGGCCTGCAGGTTGGCCATCTTCTCCTGCATGGCCTGGGCCTGCTTCATGATGCCCATCAGGTCACGCATGCGGATCTCTCCCCGTTCTGTCGTCGTCTGATCTGGGTACGAGCCGGCCGGCCCGCCAGCTATGGCCGGCCGGAGCCTCAGCTTTCGTCGTCCCCGAGCTCATCCACCCGGGCGGCGTCGCTCTCGCCGAGGATCTCCTGCTCGGGGGTGGGCAAAGCCGCAGCGGCGGTGTCGCGCACGTCGACGATCTCGGCGCCGGGAAAGCGCGTCAGCACCTCGCGCACGAACGGATCGGCCGCGGCGTTCTCCCGGCGCGTCTCGACCACGGCCCGGGCCGCCGCATCGCGGGTCGGTTCGCCCGCCTCTTTCGAGAGCGCGACGATCCAACGCCGCCCGATCCAGCGCTCGATCGCGGCCGCGAGGTCGGTGGCGAGGCTCGCCCGCCCCCCTTGAGCGAGGCGGAACTCGATCCGCCCCTCCTCGAAGCGCACCAGATGGACATCCCGCTCAAGCGCCGTTCGCAGCAGGATATCGCGATTGGCATCCGCCAGCGCGATCAGATCCTCGAACCGGCCGAGCCGCGGTGTCGGCGGCGCGACGGGGGCGGGTGGCGCGACGGGGGCGGCCATCGCCACCGGAGCAGCCTCAAGGATCGGTTCCGCCAACATCGTCCGGGGCGCGGCCGCCAGTGCCGCTGAGCCGCCCCCGCGCAGGTCCGGGATCGGCGGCAGCGCCGGGCGCGCCAGCGCCGGCGGCTCGTCAGCGGGCGCTGCGGCGGCCTCGGCCTTGAGCTGGCGCAGGGCCTCGTCCGGAGTCGGGAGGTCGGCCGCGTAGGCGAGGCGCACGATCGCCATCTCGGCCGCCGCCAGGGGGCGCGGCGCGGCCTGCACTTCGGGGATCGCCTTGAGCAGGATCTGCCACGCCCGCGACAGGGCGCGAATCGAGAGCTTCTCGGCGAACTGGCCGCCCCGGACGCGTTCGGTCTCGCTGAGCGTCGGGTCCTGGGCGGTTTCGGGCACCACCTTCAGCCGGGTGACGAGATGCGTAAAGGCCGCGAGGTCCGAGAGCACCACCGAGGGGTCGGCGCCGGAATCGTACTGCGCCCGCAACTCCGCAAAGGCCGCCGGCACGGAGCCGCGCATCACCGCCTCGAACAGGTCGAGGATCCGCGCGCGGTCGGCGAGCCCCAGCATGTCGCGCACGCTCTGCGCGGTGACGGCCCCGGCGCCGTGCGCGATGGCCTGATCGAGGAGCGAGAGCGCATCGCGCACCGATCCTTCCGCGGCGCGCACGATCGCGCCCAACGCCTCGTCCTCCGCCTCGACCTTCTCGGCCGCGCAGACCTTGGCGAGATGCGCGTGCAGGACCGGCGCCTCGACCCGGCGCAGGTCGAACCGTTGGCAGCGGGACAGGATCGTCACCGGGACCTTGCGGATCTCCGTGGTTGCGAACACGAATTTCGCGTGGGGCGGCGGCTCCTCCAGCGTCTTCAGGAAGGCGTTGAACGCCTTCTCGGAGAGCATGTGGACCTCGTCGACGATGTAGACCTTGTAGCGCGCCGAGACTGGTCCGTAGCGGATGCCGTCGATGATCGCGCGTACGTCGTCGATGCCGGTATGCGACGCGGCATCCATCTCCAGCACGTCCATGTGCCGGGATTCCATGATGGCCGCGCAGTGCAGGCCGAGTTGCGGCATCGCCACGGTCGGGCCGGTCTCGGGCTGGCCAGCGAGGGCGTAGTTGAGGCCGCGGGCGAGGATGCGGGCCGTGGTGGTCTTGCCGACCCCGCGCACGCCGGTCAGCATCCAGGCCTGCGGGATGCGGTTGGCCGCGAACCCGTTGGCGAGGGTGCGGACCATCGCCTCCTGGCCGATCAGGTCGCCGAAATGGGTAGGGCGGTATTTGCGCGCGAGGACCCGGTAGGGCGTCGCTGCAGCGGCGGGCGCTGCAAACCCGGGCAGGCCCGGCTCGTCGTCAGGCGTGCCGGTCGAAGCGTCCATGCCGGTCGGGATCGGGCTGCCGCGCGAGAATGAGGTGGGAGGCTGGACGAAGACCCGCTCGGTCTCGTTAGGGCTGCTTCCTTCCGGACCTGACCCGGTTGGCGAGTGAAACGTCCCTCGCCAACCCCCCGCCGGCTATATGGCCGGGCCGTGCCCCGAACGCAAGCGCTGCCTACTCGGCCTTGCGCTTCACGATGGCGAGCGTCTTCGGATCGAGCTTCAGGTCGAACTTCTTGCCGTTGGCATCGATGGCGTCGTCGACCTCGATCATACCGTCGTCGAGTTCGATCTCGTCCCACTTGGTGAAGCCCTCCTGCTTCAGCATGGCCTCGACCTTGGCCTGCTGATCGGGCGCCAGCTTTTCGTCGGCCCGGGCAGCGATGCCGAGGCCGGCCAGAAGCGCGAGGGCGAGAAAGGGCGTGGCGCGATGCATGGGCGTTCTCCATCCGATTGCGTGTCGACTTTGAACAGGAATGCGGCAGTCCTGTTCCGCTCGGCCGAGCATCCTCTTGAGCGCCCTGCGATTCTCCCGCACAGCTAGGCCATTCCGTGCGTCGAGGATTCGTCACCTATGGTCACCCGCGTCGCCACCGTGGCCTTCGAGGGCATCGAGGCGCGGGCGGTGGACGTGCAGGTCCAGATCATCCCGGGCTCGGTGGTGTTCAACGTGGTCGGCCTGCCCGACAAGGCGGTGGGCGAATCCCGCGAGCGGGTGCGCGGCGCGCTGATCGCCTCCGGACTCGCGCTGCCGGCCAAGCGCATCACCGTCAACCTCGCCCCAGCCGACCTGCCGAAGGAAGGCTCGCATTACGACCTGCCGATCGCGCTCGGCGTGATGGCGGCGATCGGCGCGATCCCGGCGGACGCGCTCGGCGGCTATTGCGTGCTCGGCGAACTCGCGCTGGACGGCAGCATCACGGCGGTGAACGGCGTGCTCCCGGCGGCCATCGCGGCGGCGGCACGGGGTCTTGGTCTGATCTGCCCGGCCTCGACCGGGCCGGAAGCCGCCTGGGCCGGGGGCGATCTCGACGTGCTGGCCCCGCGCTCGCTGATCCAGCTCGCCAACCATTTCAAGGGCAGCCAGGTCATGGCCTGGCCGGAACCCTCGGTGGCGGGTCAGGCAGGCCCACTGCCGGATCTCGCCGACATCAAGGGCCAGGAGGGCGCCAAGCGCGCCCTGGAGATCGCCGCGGCGGGGGGACACAACCTGCTGATGAACGGGCCGCCGGGCTCGGGCAAGTCGATGCTGGCCGCCCGCCTGCCCTCGATCCTGCCGCCGCTCGGGCCGCGCGAGTTGCTCGACATCTCGATGATCCAGTCGGTCGCGGGCGCGTTGAAGGACGGCGCCCTCTCGAACCGCCGGCCCTTCCGGCAGCCGCACCATTCCGCCTCCATGGCGGCTCTGGTCGGCGGCGGGCTCGGAGCAAAGCCGGGGGAGGTGTCGCTGGCCCATGGCGGGGTGCTGTTCCTCGACGAATTGCCCGAGTTCAACCCCCAGGCGCTCGACAGCCTGCGCCAGCCCATGGAAACCGGCGAGGTCATGATCGCCCGGGCCAATCACCGGGTGACGTATCCGGCCCGCTTCCAGCTGGTCGCTGCGATGAACCCGTGCCGCTGCGGCCAGGGCCTGGAGCCGGGCTACGCCTGCCGGCGTGGCCCGAACGATCGCTGCATGGCGCAATATCAAGCGCGGATTTCCGGGCCCCTCCTCGACCGGATCGACCTGCGCATCGAGGTACCGGCGGTCACCGCGGCCGACCTGATCCTGCCTCCGCCTGCGGAAGGGTCCCGTGAAGCGGCCGCCCGCGTCGCCGCGGCCCGCGCCCTCCAGACGGCGCGCTTCGGCGAGCGCGGGCTGCCGGCGGCCACCACCAACGCCACCTGTCCCGCGAACCTGATCGAACAGGTCGCGAGCCCAGACGCCGATGGGACGGCACTGATTCGGCAGGCCGCCGAGAGCATGCGTCTCTCGGCCCGCGGCTTCCATCGCACGCTGCGCGTCGCCCGGACGCTGGCCGACCTCGACGGCGAAGCGCAGGTGCGTCGGCTGCATCTTGCCGAGGCCCTGTCCTATCGGGGCCGGGGCGACAGCGCGGCGGCAGCCGCTTGAGCGCCGAACCCGCCCGCGGCCTCACGGTCACGATCGGCCAGCACAGTGCCGCCGGCCAAAAAGCCGAGAACCAGGATTTCCACGGCGCCCTCGTGCCAGCGCAGCCCGCACTCGGCCTGAAGGGCATCGCGGTGGCGCTCGCCGACGGGATCAGCAGCAGCGCGGCCGGCGCGGCGGCGAGCGAGACCGCAGTCAAGAGCGTCCTCAGCGACTATTACGCCACGCCCGACACGTGGTCGGTGAAGCATGCCGCGCAGCGGGTGATCGCGGCGGCCGATTCCTGGCTCTACGCCCAGACCCGGCGGGGCCTCGATCCCAACGATGCCGACCGCGGCTACGTCACCACCTTCGACGCGCTGATCCTGAAGGGGCGGACCGCCCACCTCTTCCATGTCGGCGACGCCCGGATCTGGCGGGTCTCGGGCCGGTCCCTCGAACAGCTCACCGAGGATCACCGCGTGGTGGTCTCGGCTGCAGAATCCTATCTCGGCCGGGCCCTCGGCGTGACCGGCCGGGCGGAGATCGATTACCAGACGCTCGCCGTCGAGGCCGGCGACATCTTCGTGCTCACGACGGATGGCGTCCACGAGCATGTCCGGCCGCGGGAGGTCGTGGCCGCGATCTTGGCGGCGGACGATCTCGATGCGGCGGCCCGCACCATCGTCGAGGCGGCACTGGCGGCCGGCAGCCCGGACAACCTCACGATCCAGATCGTCCGGGTCGAGGCCGTGCCGGAGGGCGAGGCTGCCGACCTCCTCGGCGACGTTGAGGGGCTCGATCCGGCGCCGCTGCTCGATCCGCCGGCCGAATTCGACGGCTACCGCCTCCTGCGGATTCTCCATTCCGGCCCGCGCAGCCGCGTCTATCTCGCGGAGGACGGCGAGACCGGGGGGCGGGTCGCCCTGAAGGTGCTGTCCCTCGATTTGCGTGAAGATCCGGCCCAGCGCAAACGCTTCGCCCTGGAGGAGTGGATCGCCCGGCGGATCGACAACCCACACGTGCTCAAGGCCCAGCCGCCGGCGCGGCGGCGCAGCCACCTCTACACGGTGATGCGCTACGTCGAGGGCCAGACGCTGACCCAGTGGATGCGCGACCACGCCGCCCCCGAGTTGGAGACCGTGCGCGGCCTCGTGGAGCAACTCGCGAAGGGCGTGCAGGCTTTCCACCGGAAGGAGATGGTCCACCAGGACCTCCGGCCCGACAACGTCCTGATCGACTCAAGCGGGATCGTGCAGGTGATCGATTTCGGCGCCACCCAGGTCGCCGGCGTCGTCGAGGGCGATCCGCGGATCGACCCCACCGAAATCCTCGGGACGGTGCAGTACACGGCGCCGGAATGCTTTCTCGGCGCGCCGTCCATCGCGGCCTCCGACGTGTTCTCGGTGGGCGTCATTGCCTATCAGATGCTGACCGGGCGGCTGCCTTACGGCGATGCCGTGCCGCGGGCCCGCAGCCCGGCGGCCCAGCGCAGGCTGCGCTATGCCTCGGCGCTCACCGTGCGGCCGCTGCTCCCGGCTTGGGTCGACGGCGCGCTGCGGAAGGCTGTGCATCCGGATCCGTTCAAGCGCTATCAGACCGTATCGGAATTGATCCACGACCTGCGCTATCCGAAGCCGGCCTTCACCGACGCCCGCCGGCCCGCCCTGCTGGAGCGGGATCCGCTGATGTTCTGGCGGTTGCTGTCGTTGGTTCTGGGGATCGTCGCGTTGACGCTGGCGGGGATCCTGATCGCGCATCTGCCGAGATGAGTGCAGGGATTTAGACCTCTCAGCCTAAGCTTAACGCTCCGAAATCGAATCGCGTTTCCCCTCCTCCTTGCGGGCTACGATGTTCACACTTCGCAGTACCGAACCGCCACGCGCCCTCCCCCCTCTGCGGGGGAGGGAGGACCCGCCTCGGCTCATCGTTCTTGACAATGTTCCTATTTTGTGCTCATTAGCCGCCACCTGTCCACGGCGGCCTAGGAGCGATCCCGGGGCGTCCTTCGGGGGCCCGCCCGGTGGCTGACTGGGCGGGTCCGGGGACGGGGCGGTGCCCGCGTCGGTGGCTCTCAGCCGCCATCGCCCCGGGCGGCGGACCGGTACGGGGCGTGCCTCGGATGCGGGCGTGAGACCGGGCGGCAGTTTGCCCGGCGGGGGGAGGAAATGCCCCC
>NZ_JAKSYD010000173.1 GCF_022829605.1 Methylobacterium sp. E-065
CGATGAAGGCACCGGCGCTCCGCCGGAGCACGGTCGCCAGCTCGCCCGATTGTCCGACCTGGCGCATGCGTTCGCCCCCTCGACCCAGGCCTGCCCCGGCGAGACGGGGACCTAGCATGCTCCGTGCCGATAGCAATCAAGGCTCCACCGAACCAGCGCAACGAGCATCATTCACCAAAATGTTGGAACAAATATGTCAATCGAGCAGACTATAATCTGTCGATCGACGCCAGTTCGCAATTTTGCGAAGGTATTTTCGCCGCACAAACCTTACAGCCGGCACCACATCTAGATCCGGACCGGGACAGCATCGAGCACCGTCTTGACGCTCAACCAGCGTCGCCAATCCGAATCTCGTCCTCTGCCGCGTTCATTCAGCGCAACGGAGAGCGCCGAGCGTTACCTGTACAGCCCTCACGCCGTGTGGAAGCCGTTGTTGTCATGATGCGCCTCGAGGGAGAAGACCAAGCTGGCGTCGGCCGACGTGTGACCGGCCGCATCGGTCTCGTAGGCGGTGACCGTGTGCGAACCGTTGGCGCTGCCGTCGGTGGCCAGGACCGGAGCCGTCGTGGTGACCGCGCCGCTGTCGAGCTTGTAGTGCAGCGTATCGCCGCTCACGGCCGGCGCATAGGTCACCAAGCCATCGCTGGAGACGTGAGTCCCACCTGTTCCGGTGTCGTGCGTGAGCGCGACAGTCGGGGCAGTTGGCGCGGCAGCGGCCGCACCGGCTCCGGGCGCACCGGAGCCTGTGCCCGCGCTCATTCCCGGGACGGTAAACTGCTGCGATCCGGTGCTGAGCAGGGTCAGGCCGCTGTGGGCCACGGTCATGCCGTCGTAGCTGGCGCCGTCGACGTATAGGTTGCGATCGGTATCCGCTGAGCCCCCGTAGAAGTCGTTGAGGAAGCTGACGCTGACCGCGTGATCGCCCGAACCAAAGTCACCCTTCACCGTCAAAGTGTCCGACTGACCCGCTGCGTGTGAGGCATGAGCTGTCTGGACGCCACCAACCTGATGGCCATCCACGGAGACGACGTACTGCGCGTCACCGTTGTAGGCGTCCTGGCTGACCTTCAGCACCAGGTGGCTCGCCCCCGTGCCGATCGTCGTGGCGCTCATAGCGGGTGCCGTGCTGCCCGCGCCAACTGCAGCGCTCGTGTCAGGAGTGCCGGTGCTGTTTGACGTAGCGGTCGTGGCGATGGTGACGCCGCCGTTTTGCAGGAGGACGGCCGGGTTGGCCTCCGAGGTCCCGAAGCTGTGCCCATCCAGGCTGACGGTGCTGACATAGAGGTTGCGGTCATGGCCCTCGCTGAAATGCCCGCTGCCGTCGTACGCATCGTTGAGGAAGCGCACTTCTACCGCGTGCGGGCTGCTCGGGCTGAAATCGCCCTTCAGCGCGATGTCCTGCCACTGGTTCTGGCCGTGCACGGCCGAGACGGTCTGCGTGCCGCCCACCGCCTTGCCATCCACATAGACCTGGAATTGCGGATCGCCCTGGTAGTGGTCACCAGAGACATGGACCACTAGGGCATGACCGCCCGAGCCGACGTCAGCTCCGGGCGTGGTCCCAGCGGCAGGCGTGGTATTGGGGGGCGTGGTAATGACCGGTGCGGGATTTTCGCTCGGCTGAGATACGGGAGCCGACGAGGAACCGGACGAGAAGACAGCGGCATAGATCGGCTCAAGATAGGCCTGGACCGCCGCTGCGGTCGGATGCAGCCCGTCGAGGTAAAGAGCCGCATTAGCAGGCGCGGTAGCACTGCCCATGATCGGGCTCGCCGCAATGTCGGCGATCGCGTCAGCGCCAGCGGCGTTTGCCCTCACCGTGTCGTTGTACGCAAGCCGAGCACTTTCGTCAGCGCTCGACCAAGCAAACACAGCGTCGCTCCGCGGAAGCACGGTGGCAACGGCAACCTTGAAGCCCTGCGCATGTCCGTCTTGGACCAGTTTTGCCACTCCGGTGTACAAGACAGAAGCCGTTGCACCCTGCGCCAAGTCGTTGGTTCCGGCCTGGACAACCAACCAATTGGTGCCGGAGCTTGGATCAAAGTCCTTCAGTACAGCGCTCTCGTTCAGCCCAGCCTGCTGACCTACATATGCTCCGGCGAAGGAATGGTTCTTGACTGTGTACGTTCCGCTCAGATCAAGGTTCTTCCATGGGTCCGCACCGCTGATGCTCCCAGCTCCGATGCTGTCCCCGGCTATAACAAGGTTCACGTTACTGCCAGGCATGCCAGATCTTTCTGCCAATACGTTTAAGTAGCCAAATCATTGGAGTTAGGCTATTATAAGACCCGTTTATATTAGGCTAATGACCTTGAATCGCAAATGGCAACGGGCGGCCGAAAGCCATGGGCCCAAATGCTGGACCTCCCAAAGCAGTTCAGCTTGGCCGTCCCACCGTCATACCGATCAGCTCAACGGATTCATCATTGAAGGCAGGCATTGAAAAAATACATTTGGCTACAAGCAGTCATCGCATCCATATAGACGGCCACATTGCGGAATAAATCGCCCCAACTCAATCATAGGCCCCGAATTTTACTCTATATTTATTTGCAGACACAACCATCCATGGCTCAATGAATCGCGTGAGCAGCTTACAAGTCGCACTATAAATTCTAGATTCGCAGTCAAATGATAAGCAAAACGCAAGGGGACTGTATCATTGTTTCATGTGCGCGTCAGCTCGGGCTGATGCTCAAGCACGTGTATCGCCATGGAGAAGACATTCACCGACCAAAGAGCGGATCTCCACGGCGCCGCGTGGCTTGAACGCTTCCGGGAGGGTTGGGATGACGTCGAGCGGCGGTATCTCGGAGACGGGAACTCAACGATCATCGGCCTCCGCGTGCCGCGCTGTGCTGTTGCGGCATATGCCCGGACTTGTCCCGTATAACGATCCTGTGTCCGCGCTGGTTGGAGACGACGACGTCTCCCATCGTGCTCGACTGCTTGCTTCTGGCCGTCGGTAGCGGCGTGGCGGATCAGCAGCTTCTCCTGGATCCAAGCGGCGAAAGTCACCTGCAAGATCAGTAATATGCTTCATCAATATTTTTTATCTAAATCGGATTTGCTGATTTCGGTCAGACTACGTCACTCCGGATTGCCGTCGCGCGCAGCACCGGGTGGTCCGCTTGGCGCCAGTTCCGGTCATTGAGTCCTGAAGGGCAGGTTCTCGAAACCAGACACCGAGGCGTTTCCAGTTACGCCCTTAAATCCATACCAAGCTGGGCTACCCTATAAGCGCGTACGGCTGACCCAACTCGGAGTTCCGCTACGGCTGACCGCATAGCGGAAGTCGGCGGGTACTGCGCCAACGACGCCCCGTCCGAAGTCAGCACAACGGATGTCGAATTGATCGGGGCTGACCTGGGCGGCTTGGAATTCCGCACGCGCGGTGCGGTCGGCCGCCCAGGCTATGCGAGCTGCTGACTTGAAGAGGCGTGCCTCAAGCGGCGGATGTCCGCTTCGACACCGATGCGAGCGGCGGGGCATGTCGCAGGTCGGGCGGCGTCTTGAAGTCCCGGGCCGCGCCGCGGGATGCCTGGACGCCGCGCGGGAAGCCGCTGCGATCCCGATAGGAGCGCTTCCGTCCCACACTGCGGCTGTGCCGCGCCGTGCTGGCCTGAGCGTCCATCAGGTCGACCGCCGTGATGCCGATCAGCAGCGCCAGGGCCACGACGGCATTGCCGCGCTTCGGATTGTCCTCTCGCAGCGCCGTCAGCACGGTCGCAATGTCGAGGCCGTCCCCGGCCACCCGGCTCCACAGGCCGAGGTTCTTGTCGACCGACAGCGAGAGGATGCCGCTGCCGATCTCACGGGCGCCGTAGACGCGCACCAGCGCCTCCTTGCCCTCCATGCCGAGCGCCCGGGTGATGCTTCGGGGCGCCAGAAGTTCCGTGAGACCCAGGCCGAGGCTAAACCAGCCGAGCCCCTTCGCGAGGCTGTCCGGCACGCCGCGCGAACTCGGCCCGGAGCGCAGGACCTTCGGATCTCCCTCGGACCGCGTGATGTTCGAGAGGCTCGCAATGCTTGAGATGTTTGTCATAGTCTTGCTCTCGCAATGTCAGGGTTTGAGAACGACCTTGATGCAGCTGTCCTGCTTGTCCCGGAACGTCCGGTACATCTCGGGTCCCTTGTCGAGCGGAGCCTCGTGCGTGATGACGAACGAGGGATCGATCTGCTCCTCCTCGATCCGGCGCAAGAGATCGGCAGTCCAGCGCTGGACGTGAGTTTGCCCCATGCGGAACGTGAGGCCCTTGTTCATGGCCGCGCCCATTGGGATCTTGTCGACGAGGCCGCCATAGACGCCCGGGATCGAGATCAGGCCGCCCGGTCGGCAGACGTAGATCATCTCCCGCAGCACGTGCGGCCGGTCGCTCTCGGCGAGAAGGATCTGCTTGGCCCGGTCGTAGACCGTGTCGGGCATGGTGGGGCTGACGTGGCTCTCCATGCCGATGCAGTCGATGCATTTCTCGGGACCCTCGCCGCCGGTCAGCTCGTTGAGCCGCTCGACGACGTTCTCCGTTTCGAAGTTGATCGTGATGGCGCCGGCCGCCTCGGCCATCTCCAGACGCTCCGGCAGGCAGTCGATGGCGACCACCTGCTCGGCGCCGAGGAGGATGGCCGAACGGATCGACATCTGGCCGACCGGCCCGCAGCCCCAGATCGCCACGGTGTCGGTGGGCTGGATGTCGGCCTGCACCGCCGCCTGCCAACCGGTCGGGAAGATGTCCGAGAGGAACAGCAGCTTCTCGTCGGGGATGCCCTCGGGCACCTTCTGGACCGTCGTGTCGGCGAACGGCACGCGCAGGTATTCGGCCTGGCCGCCCGGATAGCCGCCCGTGAGATGCGTGTAGCCGAACAGGCCCGCGGTGGTGTGGCCAAAAACCTTGTCGGCGAGGTGCTTCTTGCGGTTGCTCCGCTGACAGACGGAAAAGTAGCCGCGCTTGCACTGGTCGCACTCGCCGCAGACGATGGTGAACGGCACCACCACGCGGTCGCCCTTCTTCACCTTGCCGTTGAGTCCGCGCCCGGCCTCGACGACTTCGCCCATGGTCTCATGGCCCATGACGTCGCCCGGCAGCATGGCGGGGATGAAGTTGTGGAACAGGTGCAGGTCGGAGCCGCAGATCGCGCAGCTCGTGACTTTGATGATGGCGTCGCGCCCGTCCTCAATCTCCGGATCGCTGACGGTGTCGCAGCGGATGTCTTCCTTCCCGTGCCAAACCAAGGCTCGCATCGCCGTCTTCTCCCATCGGATGAGGTGCGAGAGCCGGATCCGGGCGGTACGGCCTATCCGGGCTGGTCTCTCGCGGGGATGGTGGTCGGTATTGCAACGGGGCGAACCGGGGCGGGGGCGGCCACGTTCCCGCGGACAATCCCCTAGGAAACCTCCGGCGTGAGCAGAGGGCTCGCGCTGGAGGACCGCCCGTGCGGGCGGCTCGGCCCCGCGTCAGACGGGCGGAAAGACCTGGATCATCCTGCGAAGGACGCGCGGCGCTCGCAGGTGGGCCGGCAGCAAACCGGTCACGAGCATCCTCAGAAATCCGGCAGCGGATCGCATCCCCGGACGAAGGCCTGGGTGGCACGGATCGAGCGCAGGGTGCCTGTATCCGCACCGTGCTCCAGCGCCTCTCGCTCGAGGGCGCGGAGCTGCTCCAACAGGATAAGACGGCCTCGGTGAGCCGAGTTCGGCAGCCGCTCCTGCACCAGCGCGACCAGCTTGTGCATCATCGGATCGTCGACGGGCTTGGACGGGCTGTGCATGCGGCTCCTCTCACGGTGCAGCCGACCCACCGGAAACGATCACACGGAGTAAGACGCGGGCGATGGCGAGACGACGACGTGACGTGAGCGATCGCCTCCATCCGGATGAACGGACCTGCCCGCCCGGACAGACGATGCCTGTCTGGTTTCCAAGCCCGGAAGCCACGAAGGCCGGGCCGAGGCCGCTTGGAGCGCATCGCGGGCGCGAGGACTGCCGTAGCGCTTAGAGACGGATGCGCCAGCAATAAGCCTCCAGACCCGTGATCAGCCCGCCCGACACCGTCGCCGAGCGGGCTGCCGAGGCGGCAGGACGTGAACCCGCCGCTCAAGGCTTGGGTCAGCGCGTGCCTGATGCTGCGGGCGCGTCGCCGCTGCCTTGTCTGGCGGAGGCCTCGGACTTGGCGGAGCCGCTATCTGATGTGGAGCCGCCCGAATCATTGAAGGACCCGGTCGTCTGCGGGTTCGGATTGCCCGGCGTGTTCGCACGCGCCGTCATGCCGCCCATGAACTCGCCCTGCTCCCAGCGCGACATGCCGACCGTGGCGAGCAGGTTCGTGGTCAGCGTGCCGGTGGGCTCCAGGCCCTGCGCCTGCTGGAAATGCGTCGCCGCGATCGTGGTGTCGTTGTTCCAGTTGCCGTCAAGGTGGCCGGCGGCATAGCCCCGCTGGTTCAGCACCTGCTGGATCTGGCGCACGCCGTCGGCATTCATCCAGATCGGCTCGCCGGGGCTGTCCGTGCGCTCCACGGCGATGCGCTGGTTGTCGACCTGCCGATCGCCGCCCGGGCCGGCCGCCTGGGTCGGCTGCGGCCGTGCCGCGTTGGCGGCCTGCGGGCCTGTGCCGTGCCCGGCCGAGAAGATCGAATCCGTCAGGCCGAGCGCGGCCACGAGGCCGACCTCAAGCCGTCCCGTCGGCTCGAGCGCATGCGCCTGCTGATAGCTGCGCGCCGCCTGAACGGTCGCGGGCCCCCAGCGTCCGTCCACCTGCCCCGTGTTCCAGCCCTGCTGGTTCAGCGCCTGCTGGATCTGCCGGATGCCGGCCGGGCTGACATAGAGGGGCGTTCCGCGGCTGTCCGCGCGCTCGACGACGATGCGCTGGTTGTCGGCTTGCTTGGTCCCCTGATCGCCGCCTTGGCCGCCGCCCTGCCGGTCGCGATTGCCGAGGACGATGTCCTGCTCGAGACCAAGACCGTAAGCGAGCGGTATGGTGAGCGTGCCGGTCGGCTCCATGTTCTGAGCCTGCTGGAAGCTGCGCGCCGCTGCCGCGGTCTGCGGGTTCCACCGCCCGTCGACCGTACCGGTGCTGTAGCCCTTCTGCGTCAAGGCCTGCTGGATCTGCCGGACGCCCGCCGAGCTGACGTAAATCTGTGTGCCCTGCCCATCTGCCTGGTCCTGGGTGATGCGTTGGTTGCTGACGGCCGATTGCTGAGCCTGCGCGTAACCGCCGGCCAAGGTTGCGATCATCGTGCTGACGAGAAAGACATGCTTCAGTGCCATGAAGACCTCCTGGTATGGACGTAGGGTCGAACCGGGCCGTCCTGCGCCAGTTTCCTCCGGATGAACCCGTAGGAAGCCTCCGGTCTGAGCGAATTTCTCAGGCAGCGAGATGATTTACTGCAGTGTTCAATCGAAATCGCGTCGAACCTACGGGAATGCCCGGATCGTTCTGGGAAGCGTCGAAGATTACTGCTGTGCCTCAAGGTCGCGCCAGCTGGCCGCCGGTCCGGAGGGACGCGATGACCGATGTCTTTTCGGATGCAGAAGGCGAGGCTTGCGCGCTCGAAGCCGCCGCCGCGATCGAGGCGGTCCTCGACCAACGGTGCCCGGACCTGAAGCGCGCCTTCTGGAGCGCCGTCGAGAAGCACTATCGGCCGGCCCCTGAGCCAGGGGGGCGGTCTCTGGCAGCACCGAGGCCGGACCCGGAGGCTCGGCCGCCTGCCTCGTTCCGATCGGGTTTGCCCTAAGGACGTATCGCAGGAAACGGTGGCGGCAGCGGCCGGTTCGCGACGATAGTGACGCCTGCGGCGCACGGGATCTCGCGACAGGCTGATCATGGTAGCCGTCCTCGAACGCGCGTTGGGCGTCCTCGTAATGGGGATCGTTCTTCTCGACGTCTTCCTCACTGTTCTTTACGCGCGCATCGGAACCGGCCTGATCGCCGAGCGTGCCGCGCATCTCACCTGGATGGTCTTTCGCCGCGCTGCCGATGCGGCCGGGACGCATCGCGGAGCGGTGTTGTCCTTCTGCGGACCGGTCATCCTCCTCCTCTACGTCCTGCTCTGGGCCGTAGGCCTGACGCTCGGCGCTGGGCTCATCATCCACCCTGGGCTTGGGATAGGCG
Source organism: Methylobacterium sp. E-065 (assembly GCF_022829605.1). GTDB lineage: Bacteria > Pseudomonadota > Alphaproteobacteria > Rhizobiales > Beijerinckiaceae > Methylobacterium. The sequence goes on from NZ_JAKSYD010000173.1 coordinate 8,109, forward strand.
TGCAGGCGGGCAACGGCCCCACGCCTACGGGTGTCTTCACTGCGCTCTATGCGGGGGGCAGCAGCATGGCGATCGTCGGGGCGAGCGATTTCAAGCCTACGACCGACGCCTACCGACTCGTCTACTTGGTGAATTCGCTGATCGGGATGTCGGTGACCTCGCTGGTCCTGACCTACGTCATGCAGGTCTACGGCGCCCTTCGGTAGCGCAACGCGCTCGGGCTACAACTCCATATCCTCGCGGCGGAAACCTCCGACGCCGGTGAGTTGCTGGCGCGGCTCGGACCTCGCGGGCAGTTCAGCGGCGGCTACAGTCACTTGGTCGCGCTTGCCGACGCGATGGCCGCAATGAAGGAGACCCACCATTTCTACCCGGTGCTGTTCTACTTCCGGTTCCAGAAGCCTTATTATTCCGTGTCGGCGCAAGCTTACCTCACCCTCGACACCGTGTCGCTGATCCGCAGCACGCTCGCCGGCGAGGATACGGCATGGTTGAAGGAAGCCGCGGCGGTCGAGGCGCTCTGGCGGGTGGCCCAGATGCTGGTCGTCACCCTCGAAACGACTTTCCTGCCGGGTGATCCGCCTGTCACGAAGGCCGTTGATCCGCGCGAGCGACAGCGCTGGCGTGCCCATTGGGGGAGGGGCATGTCCCGGCTTGCCGAGGCGGGCATTGCGGTCGCCCAAGAAGAGGCGGCCGTACAGGCCTATATCGACCTGCGCACGCAGTGGTGGCCGCACATCGCCCGGCTTGCCCCGGCGATGGCCTATCGGAGCACGGACGTCGAAGGGCGTGGACCGGAGGTGTCCTAAGGGACGGGACGGATGCACGCGCCGCGCGTCAAGACCGATGGATAGAGCCCCCGTCTTGGAGCAAGCCCAATGGAGACAGTCGTCCCGATCGCCGTGATGGATCCAACCGTATCCGGACGTGTACGTCCGCGGCGGCGGACGGCGCCGGAGGGAGTCGACCCCATCTCTGCGTTGATCCGCAAGCTCGACGGCTTCGCCCCGCTGACGGAACCGGATCGGGCGGCGCTCGTCGGCTTGGCCCGCTATGTCCGGCCGGTCGAGCGGCACACCGTCCTCGTGGAGCAGGACGGCGTGGCCGACCATGCCCTCGTGGTCTTTGCCGGGTTCGTCAGCCGGTACAAGCGTCGCGCGTCGGGCCGGCGCCAGATCCTCGCCTATCTCATCCCCGGAGATCTCTGCGACCGCGGCGCGCTCCACGGTTACCCCCTCGACCACACGATCGAGACCCTGACCCGCTGCCGGATCGCTAAGGTCCCGCGCACGGCCTACCTTGAGCTGATCGGCGAGCATCCCGGTGTCGCGCTCGCGTTGCAGCGGGCGAAGCTCGCCGAAGAGGCGACGGCCCACGAGTGGATGGCCAATATCGGGATGCGCTCGGGCCCTGAGCGCATGGCCCATCTCCTGTGCGAGTTGCTGGAACGCCTCGGCTCGATCGGGCAGGTTGCGGCCGGTCAGTTCGATATGCCGTTGACGCAGACGGATCTGGCCGAAACGCTCGGCCTGTCGAGCGTCCATGTGAACCGCGTGCTGCAAACCTTGCGGCGCAACGGTTTGATCACGCTGCAAGGGCATCGCCTGCAGATCCTCGCGCCGCGACAACTGCGTGAACTCGCCGAGTTCGAGGCGGGGTACCTCTGAAAAGCGCTCTCCACCGACGTGGATGCCAGTGCGGCGCAGGTGGAGCATCGCCCCAGTCCCGGTTAGCCGGGCGGTGCTTCACCGCTCACCACCATGTCAAGGCCAGGAGCCGCGTATCTTCTAACGGTCGCCGTGCTCATCGGTGTCGCGATTCTGTTCGGCGGGGCGCACGCCGGCAGCTGACGCGATGAGAACAGCCTCGGGCAGGGTATGGACGCCGAGCGTCTCCATGACCCGAGCCCGGTGGATCTCCACCGTGCGCGGACTCAGGCCCAGCGTCCGGGCGATGGTCTTGTTGGTCCCGCCCGCGAGCAATCCCTCAAGCACCGCGCGCTCGCGCCCCGACAGGGTTGCAACCCGGTCCCGAGATGCGTCGCGCGCGCGCGACCGCTCGGCGACGACGCGGATACCGGCCAAAGCCGTTCTCACCGCCAGGAGCAGCGCCTCCGATGTCCCGGGCGCTTCGAGGAAATCGATAGCCCCCGCCTTCATGGCGCGGACGCCGAAGCCGACATCGCCCTTGCTCGCCCCGATCGCCACGACAGGCAGGTGCGCACGATGGGCCTTCAGCTGGCTTGCCGTCGCGAAGCCATCGGCCTCCTCCAGTTCGAGCACGACGCAGCCTGGCATCAGGGAGCCCGCTATCTTGAGGAGGGCCTGATTGTTCGCGAAGGCCTGAACAGCGTAACCGCCGGCTTGAAGGGCGGCGACGCGGTCCTGCCGGGCGGCATCCCTACCCGCAACCACGTAGGCGCGCAGGCTGTTCACGACGGTGATATCCTGCGCGATCCCACCGGCCGATCGAATATGCCCGTCCTCCGCCGGGACCGGGAAAAGGGTATCGCGGATCCGGCGCACGGTATGGTCCGAAGCGCGCAGGATCCGGTACTCGAGAACCAGCGTCTCACCGTCGCGGACCCTCTCCAACGCCTGAGCCGCGGCGTCGCGGTCCTCCGGGTGGACGCTCGCGAGCCAGGCTGCAATATTTGGCATGTCCTTTCCAGGCATGCCCCAGACCTGTGCAAAGGCCGGGCTGAGGTAATCGAGCCGCCCGGTCTCCAGATCGGCGAGCCAGAGAACGTTGGCCGAATGCTCGGCGAAGCGCCGGAACCGGGCCTCGCCCGCGCGCAGGGCCGCCTCTGCGCGCTTTTCCCGATCGACGTTCTGCACCACCACGATGACTTGCCGAATTCGGCCATCGCCGCCGTGGACCGGAATGCCGCTGATCCGCATCCAGCACTCGTTGCCCTCCCTTGTCCGATGCAGAAAGCTCACGTTCTGCGTAAGCTCGCCCCGCATCGCCCGTGCGAACGGATAATCGTGCGGGCTCAAGACCCCGCTCTCCGGGTCGAAGCCGGTCCAGTGCGGCTGCACCTCCGGATCGAGGGAGGGGAGCCTGCCGCCGGGGAGATATTCTCGAAGGAGCGGATTGGTGAGCAGGGCTCGCGCTTCGATGTCAAACAGCCCAGCCCCGAACCGGAGATGCTCGATCAGAGTATCGAAGCGCGTCTGTTGCGTCTCAATCTCCCGCATGGCGGACCGGAGACGCTGCTCCGTTTGAATCCGGGCGGTGGTTTCATGGACGTGACAGAGCACACCCTGCACGCTGCCGCCTGCGTCCCGCACCGGCGAATAGGCGAACGTCCAGACGCTCTGCTCCCGCGTGCCATGGCGATCCACTGTAACGCTGTAGTCCTGCAAATAACTGGCTTCACCCCGCAGCGCCCGCTCCGTCACAGGTCCGACCTGCTCCCACGACTCCTCCCACACCTCGGGGAAGGGACGCCCCAACGCCTCGGGCTTGATGCCGAGGATCGGCCGGTAGGCGTCGTTGTAGAAGCTGATCAGGTCCGGCCCCCAGGCAAGGTAGGTCGGAAAGGCCGAGTTGAGCATGCCGCTCAGTGTGTACCGGAGCGCTTGGGGCCATGTTTCGATCGGACCGAGCGGCGTCGACCTCCAGTCATGCTCGCGGATGCGGATGGCAACCTGACCGCCACCCGTGAGAAAATCTCCGGCCTCCACGTTGTCGACCTCCCAGACTCGCGTCGTAGCAGCATGTCGGCGCACGGCCCAGATCTTTGGCCATCATCGCTTGCCACATCGTTGGATCTGTTGTGGAGGCAAAAAATCAAATAGGTTAGAAGGCGGATCTCTCAATCGAACACGTGCGAGCTTTGGTTGGCCAATCGATGGCGATGATCTCGACTCATATCAGATAAGCTTGCCCGGGTCGGCCGCGATGGCATCCTCGGCAAAGCGCTTCTCGAGCCTGAAAATGAATTGCTTTCCCGTCTTCGATCGCGCGGGCGCTGATTGTTCCGTGAGCTGCGCCAGTGATTGAAATATCGGTTATGCAGCATCGCGCGCGCCGATCGCGGGCAGGTCTGCAGACGGACACAGTTGAATGACGGCGGAAAATCTCAATCGCAACCAGCACCGGTCCGCTGAGCCGTTGAGAGCCGAATGCTGAACAGATTCCGCGCGGCTGCATCGGTAACCATCATGACGCATTCACCGCCGGACCAAAGGTCATCCATGACGTTATCGATCATCAACTCGCGAATGATCCTTAAGGCCTCCATCCTGGCGGCCCCTAGATCCTCAAGATCAACTCCGTCTGTATCGACGTAGTGACGCGATCCATCGATGTGGAAGAAGTAGCGGGGCATTTATGGCTCTGCCTAATCGGGCGAGCAAATTTAGGGGGCTCGGCAAGGGTCGGATCGGCCGAGTGCGCATAATCTGTCGGCTCTTCCGAGGCTGCAGTTCAGTGCAGTTTGCGGCGCCCGCTGGCCGCCGACGCCGCCCAGAGAGCCTAGCGCGGCTCTCCCAAGCCGATGGCCTTGGCAAGGGCGGAGCGTTTCTCGGCGTAATTCACCGCGACCATTGGGTAGTCGACAGGCAGGCCATAGCGCGCACGGTAACTGCGTGGGTCGAGCCCGTGACCAGTCAGGTGCCGCTTCAGCTTCTTGTAGCCTTTGCCGTCGATAAAACTGATCAGCGCACCCGGCGTGACCGACTTGCGGATCTGCGCGGGTGTCGCCTTGGTGCTGGTCCTGATCGGCGTGTCCTCTGCCGCTCCGTTCGCAAGACCGTTCAACGCCGCATGGATAGAGCCGATGAGGCTCGGAAGCTCGGACATAGTCAAGGAATTGTTGGCAACATAAGCCGAAACGATAGTGCCGGCCACGTCCAAAGTGCTGACGGGACGACTGGTATTGATTTGCGCCATGAATCCCAATCCCTCGATCGATTTTCTAGTAGTGGTTATATTGATTTCAATATTGTGATGATTAACTTGAACGGCCGATGAATTTCGATCAGAAACTACAATGATTATGCAGGAACACTCTAAATTTGATTTGATACGGCAAGTGGTAATCGCTCGAACCAAACTCTGAAATCGACAATCTGGAGCGGATACTGACAGCTTGGCTTTTCGCCGCGATCCTCCACCGGCATCACGGAGTGCGTCGCGATTCAGGCGCGATCCCCACCATCGGCCCTCGCAGCTTCAGAAATTGAGCCTTTGTTCGGATCGATGCCGTCCGCAAAATCCTGGCGTCGATCGCACACTAAAACGCGGCGCGCCTTGCACGCCTTGCCCCGGGTGGTGGTCCCGCCGTCTGCGTTGAAGCAGAAGCATGTCAGACGATCTCTTCAAGCCCAAACTGGTGCCGCCGGTTGCCTTCAATCACCGAGGCACAATAAATCATGTTAGTGCAACTTCTAATCGGCTGGGTCGGCGCTCATTGTCGGCCATGCGGACATGCGAGGGCCATGTGAAGACCGTATTCTCCACGGATCACGTCCACCCGCGGGACCGTTTCGCGTTCTGGCACGATGTTGCCCGAAAGGGTGTCGTTGATCACGAATCCATCCCGGGATGCCGGAATACGTTTCGCGCTGAGCTCCGCGCCGGCACGGTCGGCGCCATCGGACTTGTCTCGTTCCAGAACTCGGACATGTCGGTCACCCACACGCGCCGTCACATGGCGCACGCCAACACCGACGAGCTGTTCGTCTGTCGCCAATCCGGCGGGCAGATCGCCCTCGAGCAGGACGGCCGCCACGTCGTGCTGGGGACGGGGGACATCACCTTGATCGACCCGGCGCTGCCCTACGAGGGACGGTTTTCCGAAGCCTCGGACGTCCTCGTCTTGAAGGTTCCGCGGCAGCTCATGGAAGCCCGCCTCGGGAAGATGCGGGAGATGACGGCCCGGGCGATCCAACCGAGCTCGGCCGAGAACAGTCTGCTGTCAGCGAGCTTGGGGATGCTGCCGTATCACACGGACGGTTTGAGCTCAGCCGCCGAAGCGCTTCTTGAAGCGCACCTGCTCGATCTGATCACCCTGTCCGTCGGGCGGACGATGGGGCAGGACAGGTCACGCGCATCGCCGTCCCGCTCGCTTGTCCGCGTGGAACTGCGGGCCGTGATCGAAGCCCGCTTGTCTGACCGGACCCTCGACGCCGGCTCGGTCGCCAGCGCGGCCGGGGTCAGCGTGCGATACGCCAATGCGGTGCTGGCCGACGAAAACACGTCGATCGTGCAGCTCATCCAGACGCGGCGCCTCGCGCGCTGTCGGCGGGCCCTGGAAGATCCCCTGCAAGGCGGCCGGACGGTCAGCGAGATCGCCTATGGCTGGGGGTTCTCGGACATGACCCATTTCGGCCGCCGGTTCAAAGCCGCCTACGGCGTATTGCCCAGCGTGCATCGCCGCAGCGTCGGACAGAATCATTGAACATCCAGAGCGCTCGATGGTCGATCAGGCGCTCGGATCCCGCTGATATGCGTCAGGGTCCGGTGGCCCGGGACGTTTGAAGCTCGGTCAGTCCGTGACGCAGGTCGTCAACTCGGTTCCGGCCTGCTGTAGCGACGCGCAGCGCCAGGTCACCGAGGATGCCAAGACGTTTCTGTCTTAAGTTATATTCGCTCTTCGTAAGGGGGATTAAGAAATACCATCTCAGGTAGAGCGTCCGCGTATCCAATTCGCGCCGGCGTTCGGAACACGCCGCTGTCCGCTCGCTATGCCTCGGATGACCATGGCTCACATATCGGATACCCTGTTGCGAGTGCCGGACGGCGCCCACGTATTCGGCAGTCTGGTCGAGCATACGGCATGGCTTTCGGCCCAAAGGGAAGCCTTTCACGCTGCCATCAACGGCGCGCCGCTGGCCGAGTGCCTGGGCATCCTCGTTGCCACGGCCTGCTCCCAATCCGGTAGCGGCCTTCGCTCCGCCTTCTACCTGACCAATCCGGGCGGCACCGGGCTGCAGCACGTCATCGGCATGCCCGAGCCCTATGCCGTGGCCGTGAGCGGCATCAAGATCGGGCCGGACTCGCTCGCGTGCGGTCTGGCTGTCTTCACCGGCCAGCCGGTCATCACCGTCGACGTGCAGAAGGAGCCACGCTGGCAGCCATGGCTCTGGTTGGCCGAACAGCACGGTTTCCGGGCCGTCTGGTCGTTCCCGGCAGAAACCGCAGCGGGTCGGATCGTCGGCACCTTCGCCGTGTACGTCCGCGCGCCGCGTGAGGCCACGCCCCGCGATCGCGAATTCGCCGCCGCCCTGACCCAGACCGCGGCGATCATCATCGCGCAGCACAGGCACGCCGCAAACCTGATCGAACGGCGCGTTGCGGACGTGGCAATGCGCGCGAGCGAGGAGCGTTTCCGGGCTGTCGCCGAGCAAGCCGAGGCCGGCATCGTCATCGTCGATATCGCCCATCGGATGAGCTTCGTGAATGATCGCTATTGCGAGATCCTGGGGCGCCCGCGCGATGATCTGCTCGGCCGCACCGTGCAACAGCTGACCCACCCGGACGACTGGACATCCAACGAACCCCTCTACCGGCGCGCCATGGCGGAAGGCACATCCTTCACGATCGAGAAGCGCTACCTCCAGCCGGACGGTACGACCGTGTGGGTGCGCAACGTCGTCAGCGCCCTTCGCGATGGGACGGGAGCCATCGTGGGTGGCCTTGCGGTCTCCCTCGACGTCACCGAACGCCATCAGGTCGAGGCGGCCCTGCGGGAGAGCGAGGAGCGCTTCCGACGCTTCGCCGCGCATTCGGCCAACCTGCTCTGGCTCGCCGATCTGGCGAGCGGAAAGCTTGACTACCTCAGCCCGGCTTTCGCGCAGATCTGGGGTATGCGTCCCGAAGATATGCCGGATCTCGCGCGCTGGCTGGCGAGCGTTCACCCCGAGGATCGCGACGCCGCCGCGCAAGCGATCGAGCGCGTCGGCAGTGGCGAGACACTCGTGCTGGAGTACCGGATCCAGCGTGCCTCCGACCAAGCGGTGCGCCGCATCCGCGACACCTTCTTCCCGATCCCAGGCCTCGACGGACGGATCCGGTCAGCGGGTGGGATCGCGCAGGACGTCACCGTCGACACGGGCCTGCGCGCCTATGTGGTCGCGCCCCAGGATGACGCCCGGCATGGGCTCGTCGGCACGCTGCAGGCCGCCGGGTACGAGGTGCAGGCTTTCGGGAGCGGTCAGGCCTTCCTCGAGATGGCGGGTTCACTGATAGCGGGCTGCGTCGTTTTCAGCCTGGGCGATGCCAGCGGCCTCGCTCTCCTGAGCGCGTTGAAGGCGGCACGCGCGCATCTGCCCGTCGTGGCAATCGGTGCGAGCGGCGGCGATGTCGGCTTCGGGGTCCGCGTCATGAAGGCGGGAGCGGTCGACTACCTTGAAGCTCCGTGGACGCCGGAGGCTTGCTGTTCGCGGTGAGAACGGCGCTCGCGGAGTTCCACGCCGAGGCCGATCGGGCGCGCGGGGGCGATGAAGCCCGGAGCCGGATTGCAGGGCTTTCCACGCGCGAGCGCGAGGTGCTGGAGGGGCTGCTCGCTGGCGGCACCAACAAGACCATCGCCCGGACGCTGGGCCTGAGCCCGCGTACGGTGGAGATCCATCGCGCCCGGGTCATGGAAACGCTCGGTACCCGCACGCTGCCCGAGGCGGTGCTCATCGCGACGGCCGCCGGCGTGCGGCCTGCTGATCGCGACGGCCACTAGCGCGAAGCCCGGCGCTGACGTCGGAATTTGCCGCTCGACCGGCCGGGCATCCTCGATCCGACCCGCTTCGCCCGTTCGTGCTCGGGTCCCCCATTGAGGGAGGCACAGATCGCCCCCGGAGAACACCGTAGGCATCGACCGGATAGTGTGACGGCCGTCAGCATGTACTCCTTTCGCCTGGCAAACAGTCCCAGGTCAGGAGAGCGCGATGCGAGCTGTCGTCTATAATGGCCCACGCGATGTCGCCGTGCAGGACGTGCCCGACGCGCGGATCGAGCGGCCGACCGACGTGCTGGTGCGGATCACGAGCACCAACATCTGCGGCTCCGACCTGCACATGTACGAGGGCCGGACCGATTTCCCGCGCGGGGGCGTATTCGGGCACGAGAACCTCGGCCAGGTGGCCGAAATCGGCAAAGCCGTCGATCGGGTGAAGGTCGGGGACTGGGTCGCCATCCCCTTCAACATCGGCTGCGGCTTCTGCAAGAACTGCGAGCGCGGCTTGAGCGCGTTCTGCCTGACGACGGCCGATCGCAGCGTCGTGCCGAACATGGCCGGCGCCGCGTACGGCTTCGCCGATATGGGGCCGTATCGGGGCGGCCAGGCCGACCTGCTGCGCGTTCCCTACGGCGACTACAATTGCCTGAAGCTGCCGCCGGATGCCGAGGAGCGGCAGAACGAGTACGTGATGCTGGCCGACATCTTCCCGACCGGCTGGCACGCCACCGAACTCGCAGGCCTGCGTCCCGGCGAGTCGATCGTCATCTACGGGGCCGGCCCGGTCGGCCTGATGGCGGCCCATGCGGCGATGATCAAGGGCGCCTGCATGGTGATGGTCGTCGATCGCCATCCCGACCGGCTGCGCCTTGCGGGTTCGATCGGCGCCCTGCCCATCGACGACTCGAAGGGCTCCCCGGTGGACCAGGTGCTGGAATTGACCAACGGCATCGGGGCCGACCGTGGCTGCGAGTGCGTCGGCTACCAGGCGCATGATCCGCAGGGGCACGAGCACCCCAACATGACCATGAACGACTTGGTCAAATCGGTGAAATTCACCGGCGGCATCGGCGTGGTCGGCGTCTTCACCCCACAGGATCCGGCCCCGCAGGACCCACTCTACAAGCAGGGCGAGATCGTGTTCGACCACGGCCTCTTCTGGTTCAAGGGTCAGACGATCGGCGTCGGCCAGTGCAACGTGAAGGCCTATAACCGGCAGCTGCGCGACCTGATCTCGACCGGCCGCGCGAAGCCGTCCTTCATCGTCTCGCACGAGCTTCCGCTGGGAGACGCACCGAACGCCTACCGGCACTTCGACGCGCGCGACGAGGGCTGGACCAAGGTGATCCTCAAGCCCGCCGCGTAACCGGCCAAGCCGACTTATCAAGCCGGGCGGGCAGCCGCTCGCCCGGCCTTTCCACCCGCTGTCAGACGGGCTTGGAGCGTGAGGACGCCATATGCCGCTCTACGACTACGCGTGCGACGCCTGCGGGTCGTTCAAGGCCATCCAGCCGATGGCGCAGTTCCGGGACCCCTGTGCCTGCCCGGAATGCAGCGCTGGGGCCGCACGGACGTTCCTGAGCGCACCCGCCATTATCGGCGGCAGCGCAGGTGGCCGCTTCACATGCGCGGCTACCGAGGCGCGTGCGACCCACGCGCCCCGGGCCTCCAAGGCCCATCCAGCCGGCTGCGGCTGCTGCATCCGCCGCGCGCGCCTTCCCGGCGCTCTCTCCGCGGGCGGACGGGTCTTCACGGCGCACGGGCCAGTCCGGCCCGGCGGTCCGTAACGGGGCCCGCACGAGGCTGCACCCAGCGCGCACAATCCCAATCTCACCGAGGAACAATCATGGCTTCCGACACCCTCAACGGCCTGAAGGTCGCAATCCTGATCACGGATGGTTTCGAGCAGGTCGAGATGACCGAGCCGCGCAAGGCGCTCGACCAAGCCGGTGCCGAGACCCGGATCGTGTCGCCGAAGGACGGCGCGGTGAAGGCCTGGAAGTTCACCGAGTGGGGCGATCAATTCCCGGTGGACGTTCCCCTGAACAAGGCTCGCCCAGATGAGTACGACGCGCTGCTGCTACCGGGCGGCGTGATCAACCCCGATACGCTGCGAGCGATCCCCGAAGCCGTGGCGTTCGCGAAAAGCTTCTTCGACGAAGGCAAACCCGTCGCATCGATCTGTCATGGCCCCTGGACCATCATCGAGGCGGGCGCCGCGCGCGGGCGGCGCCTGACCTCCTGGCCGTCGCTCCAAACCGATCTCCGGAATGCAGGAGCCGATTGGGTGGATGAACAGGCGGTCGTGGACGGCAACTTGGTCACCAGCCGTAAGCCCGATGACATCCCGGCGTTCAACCGGGCGGTGATCACGCTATTCGCCGGTGCGCGCAGGGACGTTCGGTCCGCGTGAGCCGAACACGTCCGGGTCGCTGCGGCAACGCCGTGTAGCCAGCGGCTGCCGCGGGTCACGCGCGCCCTCGCTGACTGGCGCAAGCAGCGGGAGACACTCGGGCGACCGCGTGCGTTCGCCCGAGTGTCTCCCATCTCTGCGCCCGCCTGGGCCGGAGATCGATGCTTCATGCAGCAGCCCGCAAGTGGAGCCCGCTGCGATTCACGAAAGGCTACCACAGCGCCTCACAGGTTGATCGCTCCGGCCGATCATCGATCGTCGAGATACGCTTTGAGGCGCTCGGCCGCCGGTCCGGACGAAGCCGGGTTCTGGCCGGTGATCAGCAACCCGTCCCCGACCACGTAGGGCTGCCAGTCGCCGGCCTTGGAGAACAGGCCACCCTTCCGCTTGAGCTCGTCCTCGACCAGGAAGGGGACCACCGCGGTCAGACCTACGGCCTCCTCTTCGGTATTCGTGAAGCCGGTGACGGCCTTGCCGGCGACGAGCGGCGTGCCGTCGGGCGCCTTGGCATGACGCAGCACGCCGGGGGCGTGGCAGACGAGGGCCACGGGCTTGCCGGCCCCGAGCGTCGTCTCGAGCAGCCGGATCGAGGCGGGGTCCTCGGCGAGGTCCCAGAGGGGGCCATGCCCGCCGGGATAGAACACCGCGTCGAAGCCCGCGTGGGCGACGCCGTCGAGCCGGCCCGTGTTCGACAGGGCAGCGTCGGCCTCAGGGTCCGCCTCGAAGCGCCGGGTCAGGTCGGTCTGGAAGTCCGGCTCGCTGCTCTTGGGATCGAGCGGCGGACGCCCGCCCTTCGGCGAGGCGAGGACCACCTCCGCACCGGCATCCTTGAACACGTAGTAGGGCGCGGCGAGCTCCTCCAGCCAGAAGCCGGTCTTGCGGCCGGTGTCGCCGAGCCGGTCGTGTGAGGTCAGCACCATCAGGATCTTCATCGTCGGTCTCCGGGGCTGGTCTGGGTCTGTCGTTCTGGCTGCCGTCACCGTCTTCCGCTGCTGATCGAGCGGAGAATCCGGGTCGATGGTCCATCAGCGATGTCAGGGTTGCCAGCCCCCATTGCCGTGGGCCTCAAGCTCCTCCCGCAGATAGGGTGCCGTGCGGCTCGCCCGCACCCGGGCCACGAACTCGGGACGGCCGGCCGACACGACGGTGCCACCCAGGTTTCCGGCGCCGGGCCCCACATCAATGACGTGATCGGCCCCCGCGACGACGCGCATGTCGTGCTCGACCATCACGACCGTGTTGCCCGCATCGACCAAGCCGTTGAGCTGGAGCATGAGGCGATCCACGTCGGTTGGGTGCAACCCGGTCGTCGGCTCATCGAGGACGTAGAGCGTGCCCCCGCGCTGCCCCCTCTGCAATTCGGTCGCGAGCTTGATGCGCTGGGCTTCCCCACCGGAGAGCTCGGTCGCCGGCTGGCCCAGGCGCAGGTAGCCGAGGCCGAGATCCCGCAGCACGAGGAGCGGTCGCAGCACGGAGGGCTCGTCCGCGAAGGCCTCGCAGGCGCGCTCGACGGTCAACCCGAGCACGTCCGCAATGGTCAGCCCGTTCCAGGCCACCGCCAACGTCTCTGGCGCGTAGCGAGATCCGTGGCAGGTCGGGCAGGGGGCGTAGACGCTCGGCATGAACAGGAGTTCGACGCTGACGAAACCCTCGCCCTCGCAGGCCGGGCATCGGCCCTTCGCGACGTTGAAGGAAAAGCGGCCGGCGTCGTAGCGGCGTCGGCGTGCCTCGGGCGTGGCGGCGAACAGCTTGCGGACGCCGTCGAACAGGCCGGTATAGGTCGCGAGGTTCGAGCGGGGCGTGCGCCCGATCGGCTTCTGATCGACTTGGACCAGACGCCGGACCCCCTCCAGGCCGCCGACGATGCGCCCCTCCGTCGGACCAGGCGCCTCGTCGAGGGGATCCTCCGGCTCGTCGTCGGTTTCGATCGGCCTGCCGAGACGGTCGCCCACGAGGTCCAGCAGGGCCTGGCTGACGAGGCTCGACTTGCCGGAGCCCGAGATGCCCGTAACCGCGGTGAGACATCCGAGCGGAACCGAGACCGAGACGCCGCGCAGGTTGTTGCGGACGATCCCCTCCAGGCGCAGCCATCCCGAGGGCTCGCGCCGCGGGCGCCGCGGCGGCTCGGCGAGTCCGAACAGGTGCAGGCGCGTGCGCGACGCCTCCACCGCGCGCAGCCCCTCCGGCGGGCCGCTGTACAGCACGGTGCCCCCGTGCTCGCCCGCCGCCGGGCCGACATCGACCAGCCAGTCGGCGCGGCGCATCGTGCCGATGTCGTGCTCGACGACGAACAGCGAATTGCCCGAGGCGAGCAGCCCGGCCAGCGCGTCGTGCAGGGCATCGCCGTCGGCGGGGTGCAGGCCCGCGGTGGGCTCATCGAGCACGTAGGCGACGCCGAAGAGCTGCGAGCGGAGCTGGGTGGCGAGGCGCAGGCGCTGCAACTCGCCCGACGACAGGGTCGTGGTCACCCGGTCCAGCGACAGGTAGCCGAGGCCCAGCTCCGTGAGCGTCCCGATCCGTTCGATGAGATCGGTGGCGAGGCGCTGGGCGGCGAGCCGCTTCTCGATCGAGAGGTTCGGCGTCGCGCGCACGTCCGGCGCACCGGCATGGGCCGATCCCCCGGAGGCGGCGCGCCGAGCCCGATCCCGCCGGCCGGCTTCGCGATCGAGCGTCCCGGGGTCGGCGGCGGTGTCGTCATCGCGCAGCCGGTCCTCGGCGACCGGCCGCATCACCGCGGCGAGGTCGGCGAGCGGCATGCGGGACAGGTCCCCGATATCGAGCCCGGCGAAGGTGACCGAGAGCGCCTCGGGCTTCAGGCGCTTGCCCTGGCAGGCGGGGCAGTCCTCGCTGACGAGGTAGCGCGCCGCCCGTCGGCGCATGAGCGCGCTCTGCGACTTGGTGAAGGTCCCCAGCACGTGGCGGCGGGCGCTCGTGAAGGTGCCCCTATAGCTCGGCTCCAGGCGGCGCTGGCGGGCGCGCCGCGTCTGCTCCGGGGAGAGGCCGGCATAGACCGGCTCCTGCGGCTGGTCGTCCGTGAACAGGATCCAGTCCCGGAGCGCCCGCGGCAGGTCCTTCCAGGGCGTATCGACATCGACCCCCCGGCTCACCAGGATATCCCGCAGGTTCTGTCCGCCCCAGGCTTGCGGCCAGGCCGCGACGGCGCGCTCGCGGATCGTCAGCGAAGGGTCCGGCACCATGGAGGCTTCCGTGGCCCGGTAGATCCGCCCGAGCCCACCGCAGGACGGGCAGGCGCCCTGGGGTGTGTTGGGCGAGAAGTCCTCGGCGTAGAGCATCGGCTGGCCCAGCGGATAGCTGCCGGCGCGCGAGTACATCATCCGCACCAGGCTCGACAGGGTGGTGACGCTGCCGACCGAGGACCGGGCGCTCGGTGTGCCGCGCTGCTGCTGGAGGGCGACCGCAGGGGGAAGTCCCTCGATGGCGTCGACGTCGGGCACGCCGACTTGGTCGATCAAGCGCCGCGCGTAGGGGGCGACCGACTCGAAGTAACGACGCTGGGCCTCCGCATAGAGCGTACCAAAGGCCAGCGAGGACTTGCCGGAGCCGGAGACGCCCGTGAACACCACGAGGGCATCGCGGGGCAACTCCACGTCGACGTCGCGCAGGTTGTGCTCCCGGGCACCCTTCACCGTGACGAAGCCCGGCCGTCCCGCGCCGGATCGGGCGATCCTGACCGGTTCCTTGGGCGTCGGTTGGTCCATCACATCGCCCTCTCGGTGAGTGCTCTCCCGTACGACAGCAAACGCCGCTGCGCCGAGGGGAGATCAAGCGGCGCAGGAACTACCCTCCGCGCGCTCGTCCGTGGATCGCTTCCCTGGACAAAACCCGATGGGGCGCGGCGTGACCGGGAGGGCCCAGATCCCCGCCACCCGCCAAGCCTCTTGCTCGGGCGCGTGGCAAACCCGGCAGATGGTGCCGGTCAGCAAGCGTGGCACCTGGATGCATCCTAAGGGAGATGCCGGCCGGGCCACCGCTCGAAGCTTTGCCTCAAGAACACGCCTGATCGTTGCCGGCGGTGCAACAGCCATTCCTGAAGAGCACGATTCCCACGCGATCGGCGCACGACGCATGGGGGCTTGGCAGAACAACCTCGGTGGATCGCCGAAGCTTGCCGGCTCGCGCAACCAACGAGATTATCCTTAGGGAAATCCCGTATCAAACCAGGGCGCCGCAGCCGACGTTTGTCTTCCAAGAGCAGGGGTCGAGACATGGTGGGACCGGTTTGGAGCCGCTCGCTCCGCGTCCCCTACGCCACCGGACCCTGACACGAGTCCGCCCGTCGCAGCACTCTGACCAAGGGAGTGACCCATGGCTGATCGATCCGGCAACGGCAGACTAGGCGACCACAGGGAGACTTATCGCGCTTCGGCCGGCTCGCGCGAGTATTCTGGGCCCGGCTTCGGCAGCGTCGGATGGGCCCTCGCCGGTGCAGCGGGAGTAGCCGCTCTCGCCGTCCTCGGCGCGCAACGGCTTGATTCGCCGAAACGAAGGCCCGCGCGCGAGACCGACCCTGCGAACGGCTTGAGCGATGAGCCCGAGGTCGAATACTCCATCACCATCGAGCGCCCTGCGGATGTACTCTATCGGATCTGGCGGGATCCAGAGACCCTCCCGCGCATAGTGGCATTTCTGGCTGAGATCCGCCCGAGCGGAGAGGGGCGAAGCGAGTGGCGCGCCGACGGACCACTCGGCCAAAGCCATACCTGGATCATGCAGATCACCGAAGAGCGGCCCGGCGAACTCATCCGTGCGAACGCTGACGGTGACGGCGGCCTCGTTACCGAGTGTGAAATTCGCTTCCGCCCAGCGTCGGGCGATCGCGGCACGGTCGCCACGCTGCGCATCCGCTTCGATCCGCCCGGGGGCATGCTCGGCGACGTGGCGGCGCGCTTCTTCAAGGGCGTCGTACCGAAAGAGATGGCGTCGAAAGCGCTGCACGCCTTCAAGAGCCTCGTCCTGACTGGCGAGATCCCCACCACCGATCGTCAGCCGGCAGCCCGGCGCGATCCCCGCTGAGGAGCTTAGGCCATGCGCGCGTTGTATTGGAATGGCGTCAACGACTTGCGTGTCGGAACCGTCAAGGATCCCGAGATCGTCAACCCTCACGATGCCATCTTGAAGGTCAAGTTATCGACCACCTGCGGTTCCGACCTGCACTTCATCGACGGCTACATCCCGACCATGAAGGCCGGTGACGTCATCGGCCACGAGTTTATGGGCGAAGTCGTCGAGGTCGGGCCGAAGGTGCGGCGGGTGAAGAAGGGCGATCGGGTTGTCGTCCCCTCGTTCATCGCCTGCGGCGAATGCTGGTATTGCCAAGAAAAACTTTTCTCGCTCTGCGACTGCACGCACCCGAAGCCGGAATTGCAGGAGCCTCTCCTTGGATACCCGACCGCCGGCATCTACGGGTATACGCACGCCTTCGGGGGTTATGCGGGATCCCACGCCGAGTACATCCGCGTGCCTCATGCCGACGTGGACTGCTTCAAGGTGCCCGAGGGCGTCGCGGACGAGACGGCTTTGTTCCTCTCCGATGCAGCGCCGACAGGCTACATGGGCGCCGATTTCTGCGGCATCAGGCCGGGCGACACGGTTGCGGTCTGGGGCTGCGGTGGTGTGGGCCTGATGGCCCAGCAGAGCGCGCGGCTGATGGGTGCTGAGCGGGTGATCGCCATCGACCGCTTTCCCGAGCGGCTCAAGATGGCACGGGAACACGCCGGCTCCGAGACGCTCGACTACACGCAAGTACACAGCGTCCTGGAAGCCTTGAAGGAGATGACGGGCGGGCGCGGGCCGGATGCCTGCATCGACGCCGTCGGCATGGAGGCGCACGGCACCGGGTCCCAATACGCTTACGACCGCGTAAAGCAGGCGCTGCGCCTGGAGACCGACCGCGGCCAGGCGCTCCGCGAGGCCATCATGGCCTGCCGCAAGGGCGGCACGCTGTCGGTCCTCGGCGTCTACGGGATGATCGACAAGTTCCCGATGGGCGTCATCATGAACAAGGGGATGACCGTGCGCACCGCCCAGCAGCATGGCCAGGCCTACATGGACCGGCTGCTCGCGCATGCCGCGAAGGGAGAGCTCAACCCGGCCTACCTCGCCACCCACCGCTTCAGCCTCGAGGACGGACCGCGCGGCTACGACATGTTCAAGCACAAGACGGATGGCTGCGTGCGCGCAGTATTCGCACCGTAGACGCGGCCCCCGCAGTGGTGCTTCGCTGCAGCGGCGCATCCCGGCCTTCGCGCCGGCGGTGATCAGGCGGTCCGCCGGCACTCGGTGGCGATCGCCCCGCGGCGGCCGAGTATGATCTGCGGACCCAACCGGCGCTGCCGGGGGCATGGGCTCTTCACAGGGAGAATTCGCCAATGGAGCAGCGCCCGTTTGGGCCAGTGCCGCGCGAGGTTGCCGCGATCGGTCAGGGAACTTGGTACATCGACGACGCGCACCGGCCCACCGCTGTCGCTGCCCTGCGCCGTGGTCTCGATCTCGGTATGACTCATGTCGACACCGCTGAGATGTACGGCGACGCCGAGGCCGTGGTCGGTGAGGCGATCACCGGGCGCCGCGACGAAGTCTTTCTCGTCTCCAAGGTCCTGCCGAGCAACGCCTCGCTTGCCGGGACCTTAGCGGCCTGCGCTCGCTCGCTCGCGCGCCTGCGCACCGACCGGCTGGACTGCTACCTCCTGCATTGGCCTGGCTCGCACCCGCTCGTAGACACCTTCGCCGCCTTCGAGCGGCTTCGCGAGCAGGGCAAGATCCTGTCCTGGGGGGTGAGCAACTTCGACGTGCCCGACCTCGATGCCGCCTGGAAAGCCGGGGGGGAGGGCCGGATGGCCTGCAACCAAGTGCTCTACCATCTGGAGGAGCGCGCGATCGAGCACGCCGTGCAGCCCTGGTGCGAGGCGCACGGCGTCGCCGTCGTCGCCTACAGCCCCTTCGGTCATGGCAGCTTTCCCAGCCCGCTCACACCGGGTGGCCACCTATTGGAGAACATCGCAGCGAACCACGACGCGACCGCACGCCAAGTCGCGCTCAGGTTCCTGGTGCGGCGGCCGTCCACTTTCGCGATCCCCAAAGCGTCCAGCCCCGAGCACGCCGCCGATAACGCGGGCGCGGGCGCGCTTTCGCTGACGGATGCCGAACTCGCCCGACTCGATACGGCGTTCCCGCTCGGGCCGCGGCCGCGTCGGCTGCCCATGCTGTAGGCCCGTGATGCCCGCGTGCCCGGACCAGGCGTTTGTGCGTGGCTCGTCTTGGTCGTTGGGCTGGACGCTTTCGTCGAGAGGGAGGAAATCCGTCAGAAAATCACAATTCTTGCGAATTCCGTGCAGCTGCAAGGGGCAAACTGTAATCGTTTCTCAAAAAATGTCTTCGGGTCGCCGCTCTTCCTGAATTCAACGGAGCAACGTGACGGTACTGTGTCGCGCTACGCGTCTGCTTTTCTACCTTTAAATACAGAAAGCGGAACGGCAGTTTTCGGCCAGACTACGCCACTCGGGATTTCCGCCGCGTGCAAGACCGGACATTCAGCTTCGCGTCCAATGCGGTCATCACGCTCACCGTGACAACGCCTCGTAACCGGACGCTTCAGAAACGTATATCGTCAATCCCCGCAGTCATGGATTTTCGGCATCGCCAAATCAGTGATGTCGCGGCACGGCTGGCTATGTAGCGGCGCCAGCCGCCGCACCGCGTGATGTCGACCACCGCGGCGACGGCCGCCGCCCCTACCAGGAAACCCTTCGGTGCAGTTCCGTCGGCGAGTCGCAGAATGCCAATCGCAGGCGGTTCTGGGATGGCGGCCACGAAGGACCCGAAGGCAGCCGGCGCCAGGGCCCAGACCTCCCTCTTGATCGCGCCCTGTCGTCACCGGCCATCCGGAGCAGTCCGGGACGCTGCGTCAGGCCTCGCGGCAGGGCGTAGAGGAAGTCTTCTGGTCGAGTCGGCGGGGATTGCCGGTGGCTGTGCCCAACAGGCGGCCGCCCGCGATGCGTGGTGACCGTGGAGTTGGGCCGGTAGCATCTGGCGCAAGTCGCTAAAGGTCGAGCTCGCCACGTCGCGTCGCCGTGGCAGGTCGACCGGATGGATCGCCTCGATCCGGCCGTGGCCGGGCGAGATCATCACGTTGCGGCCGGTCAGGAAGATCGCCTCATCGATAGCTGAAGGTGACGAACAGGATCGTCAGCCCGGTGCAGGACGAGAGATGGAGCAGTTCGTCTTGCAGGCGCTCGCGCGTCATGGCGTCGAGAGCCCGACGGTCTCTCGTCCATCAGTACCACTTCAGCCTCGTTAGCGAGCATCCGGGTGATGGCGACGCGCTGCTTTATCCCCCGGTACCGCCCGAGGGCGGCTGACAGCGCCATCTGCCGGCACGCCCCGCTGAAGTGGACCCCGATCGATGCGACGCGCGCGGACGCTGTCAGCGCACCCCTACCACGTCGTCGGCTTCGGGTTGCGCTCGTCGAAACCCTTCTGGTGCCAGTAAGGATAGATTGGTGTCTCCTGGCTCGCCGCGTCGAGGCGCGCAACCTGCTCGGGCGCCAGCGTCCAGCCGAGGGCGCCGAGGTTCTGCTTCAGCTGCTCCTCCGTGCGTGCGCCGACCACGATATTGCAGACGGTCGGACGGGTCAGGAGCCAGTTGAGCGCCACCTGCGCAACGGTCTTGCCGGTCTCGCCCGCCACGGCGTCGAGGGCATCCACGACACCAAAGAGATACTCATCGGAGACCGGCGGCCCGCCCTCAGCGCCACCGGCCGCGATGCGGCCGCTCTGGTTCGGCTGACCGCGGCGGATCTTGCCGGTGAGACGGCCCCATCCAAGCGGGCTCCAAACCATCAGACCGACGCCCTGATCGATCCCGAGCGGCATCAGCTCCCACTCGTAGTGCCGGCCGATGAGAGAATAGTAGCCCTGATAGGCGACGTAGCGGGCGAGCCCGTAGCGCTCCGAGGTCGCGAGCGCCTTCATGAGCTGCCAGCCCGAGAAGTTCGAGGCGCCGATATAGCCGATCTTGCCCGAGCGGGTGAGATCGTCGAGGGCCTGCAGCGTTTCCTCGACAGGCGTGAGCGCGTCGAAGCCGTGCATGAAGTAGACGTCGATATGGTCGGTGCCGAGCCGCTTCAGGCTGGCCTCGCAGGCGCGGATCAGGTGATAGCGCGAGGACCCGACCTTGTTCGGCTCGTCGTTGAAGCGGAACGTCGCTTTGGTCGAGATCAGCGCCCGCTGGCGCTTCCCCTTGAGGGCCTGACCCAGGATCTCCTCCGAGGCCCCCGCCGAATAGATATCGGCCGTGTCGAAGAAGCTGACGCCGGAATCGAGACACAGATCGACCATGTGGGTCGCCTCGGATACGTCCGTCTGCCCCCAGCGCTGGAAGAACTCGTTCGTCCCCCCGAACGTACCGGTGCCGAAGCTCAGCACCGGCACGGTGAGGCCGGAGCGTCCGAATTGCCTGTAGTCCATGAGATCCTCTGTACGATCGCGCGACGCGCGGTGCGCTCGACCGTCTAACACGCGCACCCAGGTCCGCTTTCCCCGCGATGGAGGATGGGCCCGGTGGTCAAGCCGCGCTCGCCTCGGCTGAGGCCAGAAAAGCCCGCACGGTGTCGCGGAGGTAGGCGGCATCGGCCGGGTTGGATGACGGATTGCCGGCGCGGTGGCCCCAGATGCTCGGGATCGGCTGCAGGACGGCATCGCGCAGGTGCGGCAGTTCGGCGGCGTTGTCGGCGACGCGGAAGTAGAGATCCGTCTCGCCCGGCATCAGCAGCAGCCGGGCCGCGATCGCGTTGAGCGCTTGGGCGAGGTCGCCGCCGTAGCGCGGATCACGGCTGATGTCGCCCGCCTCCCAGGTGCAGAGCTGCGCGTAGAGATCGGCCGCAGGGCGTTTGGCGAAGCGCTCCTCCCAGTCGGTGCGCAGGAAGGTTCCGAGGTCCGGCGCGCCGAGCGCGGTGCGGTGGAGGTCGGCCCGATAGAAGTCCTGGCTGAGCGCCCAGCCCGCATAGATGCGCCCGAAGGCCCGGAGGGCGGCGTCCGGCTCGGCCGAGAAGCGGCCCCCGCCGCAATGCTCCGGCGCCGCCTCCAGCACCGCCATGAGACCCTTCAGGAACACGCGGTTGTGGGTGGCGGTGCGGGCGCTGCCGCAGTTGATCACCGCGCGGGGTGACGTGGTCGGGGAACAGGGCTGCCCAATGATAGGCCTGCTGCGCCCCCATGGACCAACCGTAGACGGCATGTAGGCGCTCGATCCCCCACACCTCGGCGAGCAGACGGCGCTGGGCGTGCACGTTGTCCCAGGCTGTGACGAGGCCGGGCCAGTCGGATGTGTTCGACGGGCTCGACGACAGCCCGTTGCCGAACATGTCGGGGATGACAATGAACCAGCGGCCGGGATCCAGCACCCCGTCGGGGCCGATCAACCATTCGAGGTCCGGATGCTGGGCCCCGTAGCTCGTCGGGTAGAGCACGACATTGTCGCGCCCGGGTGACAGGGTGCCGTGAGTCTTCCAGCGCAACTGCGCGCCCGGTAGCACCGCCCCCGACTGAAGCGTCAGGTCGCCGAGTTCGAAGGTTCCGGTGGCCGTCGTCCAGCCGCTCACGGGCGCAGCGTCCGCACGAAGCCGACATGCCAGCGGCCGTAGCCCCGCTGCAGCACGCCGAGCCGCGCGCGCAACGCGGTATGGGCGTCCGGAAGGCGATGGAACGGGATCGACGGGTAAAGATGGTGCTCGGTTTGGAAGGGCATGTTCCAAATCAGGAGCCGCATGAGGCCGTTGGTCAAGGTCGCGCGCGTATTGGTCAGGCCGTTGTCGTTTATCGTGCAGAGCGTGTGCTTCGTGAGGAGGTAGAGCCGAAGGAACGGCTGCCCGAGGAGCTGCGGCCCGATCCAGAAGATCAGGGGCGCCCACCAGCCGACCAGAACCACGGCGAGCGCTGCCCCGGCGAGCAGGAACGCACACATCGACCGGATCGAGCGGATGATGCGGGGCGCGGCGCGATCGGTGACGAACGGGTAGGCGGATAGATCGCCGCGCAGGCCGGCTGAGGCCACCTGTAGGCGGGTTCGCCAGTAGGGCGGCGCCAGCACGCGCCAGACATAGGCGTCCAGGGTGGAGGGCGGCATCAGTGCGAGTTCCGGATCCCGCTCGGGATCCTGGGTGTGGCCATGGTGAGCGAGATGGAAGGCCGTATAGAAGTGCCAATTCAGCAGCGACGGACAGGCCACCAGCCAGCCGACGATTGCATTGGCCCTACGCGAGCGGAAAGCGGTCAGGTGGACGGTCTCGGAGATGGGCGCGAACAGGGCCGATTGCGCGATGCCCAGCAACAGCATGGCGGGCAGCAGCGTTCAGGGCCCCGATTGCCAGACCAGCCAGCCGGCCCCGGCCAGCATCAGGAGATGCGCGCCGAGGCGGATGGCACCGCGCCGATCCGAACGCTGCGACAGCACCTTCACCTCGGCACCTGTGAGAACCCGTCCACTTGCGGAGGCCATTCGTTTCCCTGGACCGTTTGAGCGCCTCGGAGACGCATGGGCTTTGCAGCATCCATGCCGGTGTCTCGGCTCTAGCCCCAGGCGCGTGCGATCGGCTTGGTGTCCCGTTTGGTATCCCGTTTGCCTAACGGGGCCGGGCAAAGGGTGAATGCGAAATGAGACGATTCTGGTTTTCCGGACTGCTCGCGGCCGCGGCGCTGCTTGCGCCGATCTCCGGCCGCGCGGAAACGACGGTGAAGGCGGTGCTGGAGGCCGAGATCGTCACCCTCGACCCCTACTTCACCACGGCCTACATCACGCGGACCTTCGGCTACATGGTCTACGACACGCTGTTCGCGCCGGACGCGACCGGCGTGTTCCGGCCGCAGATGGTCGACACGTGGTCGGTGTCGGATGACCGTCTAACCTGGCGCTTCACCCTGCGCGACGGGTTGCGCTTCCACGACGGCGCGCCGGTCCGGGCCGCCGACTGCGTCGCCGCGCTGCGGCGCTGGGCAGCCCGCAGCGCGCTGGGCGGCCGGCTCATGGACGTGACCGCCGGCCTCGAGGCCGTGGACGACGGGACCTTCGTGCTCACGCTCCGGGAGCCCTACGGCCTTGTCCTCGACACGCTCGGCACGACGTCGAGCCCCGCGCCCTTCATCATGCCGGCGCGGCTCGCCGCGACGCCCCCGACGACGCAGCTCGCTGAGGTCGTGGGATCCGGTCCGTTCGTGTACGACCGCGCCGCGCACATCCCCGGCGACCACATGCTGCTGCGCCGGAACCCCGATTATCGACCGCGTCCCGAGCCAGCCGACTTCCTGGCCGGCGGCAAGGTCGTGAAGGTCGACGCCCTCGATATCCGCGTCATCCCCGACGGGGCGACGGCGACGGGCGCCCTCGGCGCGGGCGAGATCGACTACATGCAATACGCGCCCTTCGATCTGATCGGTCAGATCGAGGCCAACAAAAACTTGGCGGTGATGAACTTCACCGGGCCGCACAGGTTCACGGGCCACTATCGCATCAACACGGCGTCCAAGCCCTTTGACGATCCGGCGATCCGGCGTGTCCTGCTGCGGCTCGTCGATCAGCGCGAGGTTCTGGACGGGTTCGGCCTTGATCCGCGCTTCTCGCAGACCTGCGACGCCTTCTTCATCTGCGGCTCGCCCTATGAGACCCATGTGGGGACGGCGCTCCTGCACGACCCCTCTGTAGCGGCGGCCGGGGCTGCCCTGAAGGCGACCGCCTACAAGGGCGAGCCGGTGACCGTGATGGTGGCCAACGATCTCGAGGCGGCGCGCGTGTCCTCGACCATCCTGGCCGACCGGCTGAAGCAGGCCGGCTTCACCGTGGATCTGCAGGTCATGGATTGGGCTGCTCTGCTCGCCCGGCGCACCAAGAAGGTCGGCTGGAGCGTTTTCGGCATCCATGCACTCGGGCTCGATCTCAGCTCGCCGCTGACGAACTCCGCGATCAACTTCAACTGCAAGGACGCTGCGAGTTCCGGGTTCATGTGCGACCCGCGCATGGTCGCCCTGTTCGATCGTTTCGCCCGCGAGCCTGATCTGGACACGCGGCGCACCATCGCGGGCGAGATCCAGGCGATCGTCTACGGCGAGGGGCTGGTCGTCCCGTTCGGCCAGTTCGCGCAGCCCGCGGCCTACCGGACCTCACTCACCGGTCTGATCCCCTCCGCCATCCCGCTCTTCTGGAACGTCGCGAAGCCATGAGCACAGCCCCGTACGATGTCGTCGTGGTCGGTGCCGGCTCCGCCGGAGCGGCTCTGGCGGCCCGCCTCTCGGAGGATCCGCGCCGCCGGGTGCTCCTGCTGGAAGCCGGTCGCGAGTGGCGCTCCGCCGATGCGCCGCCGGCGCTGCGCTCGGCCAACATCATCCCGTTCATGTATGACCCGGGCCATCAAGCGGACTGGCAGTGGCCGGGACTGATGAGCCGGCGGACCCGTGTGCAGGAGCCCCGCTTCTATTGGCGCGGTCGCGCGCTTGGCGGCAGTTCGACGGTCAACGCGCAGATCGCGATCCGCGGCGTGCCCGCGGCCTTCGACGCCTGGGCGGAGCAGGGCTGCACCGGCTGGTCGGCCGCGGCTGTGCTGCCCCTCTTCGACCGGATCGAGGACGATGCCGATTTCGGCGTGGAGGATGGCTGCCGGCGCGGCGGTCCGCTCCCGGTCTACCGCGCGAAGCGAGAGGCCTGGGGCGCGGTGGATCTGGGGCTCCGCACGGCTGCGCTCGCGGCTGGCCATCCCTGGAAAGCGGACCTCAATGCGCCGACGGGCGAGGGCGTCTCATGCAACCCGATCAACAGCCGCGACGGTCACCGCGTCACCACCAATGACGGCTATCTGGAACCGGCGCGCGACCGGCCAAATCTCGAGATCCGCTGCGAGGCCCTGGTCGACCGCGTCCTGTTCGAGGGACGACGGGCGGTCGGCCTGCGCGTGCGCTTCGGTGCGGAGCCCTGGACCGACATCCAGGGCCGTGAGATCGTTCTGTGCGCCGGCGCCGTCCACTCCCCGGCCATCCTGATGCGTTCCGGGATCGGACCGGCCGAGCCGCTCCGCGCCCTTGGCATCCCCGTCCGACAAGCGCACGACGCGGTCGGCCGCAACTTCATGGACCACCCGATCCTGCGGGCGACCATCGATCTCAAGCCGGAACACCGGGCCCTTGGTCCGGATGCGCGCCACACCAATTGTTGCGTCACCTATTCGAGCGGCCTCGCGGGCGGCGGGGAGCGCGACATGATCTTCGTCGCCTACAACCACCGGACGCTGACCGGGCCGGCACCGACGCCGCAGGGCGCGATCGGCGTCGGCCTCTACGACGTGTTCTCGCGCGGGACGCTGCACCTCACCGCGGCCGATCCAGAAGCCAACCCGGTCATCGACGAGAACATGCTCGATGACCCGCGCGATCGCCTGCGGATGCGCGACGCGGTGCGCCGCCTTGCAGGCCTGTCGGAGAACCCGGCCCTGGCCGGTCTCGCGACGGCGATCCGGTTCGGCGAGAGCCCGCTCGCGATCGGCGACGCCGCGCGCCTCCCGGACGACGAACTCGATGCGCTGATGCTCGCCGAGGCCGGGGACATCCAGCACGCGGCCGGCACATGCCGCATGACCGGCTGGCAGGACGCATCCGGTGTCGTCGATCCCGATCTCAAGGTCCGAGGACTCGACGGGCTGCGGGTTTGCGATGCCTCGATCATGCCGAGCGATTGCCGGGCCAACCTGCACTTTACCTGCGTGATGATCGGCGAGAACCTTGCGCGGCGGATGCGTGAGGAGAGGACTTGATCGTCGTGAAGGCGTGGCGATGGCGTTTCCCCGGTTCCTAGGCATGCGCCCGTCTCGCATTCCGATGCGCGCCGCCTGATCGTCGTGAAGCTGTCGTGATGGCGCTGTGCCGGCCTGCCACTGATCGGTCGAGCAGGCCATCAAGACGCCCGTATCGGGCAAAGTCGGCACGATTATGTGCCTGATCTTTCAGCGCAAGCGACTGTTGCGCGAAATAATACTCTCACTCTTGCGGCGTAATCGATCCATCTACGTCGCATCTGCATGGCACGGGTGTTGCGAAAGGGCTGGACGCTTCAGGAGTCTTCTGGCTTGTCTCGCACGTCCGACGTGACCAATCTTTCCCGCCGCACGGTTCTGGCGCTTCCTCTCGGCCTCGCGGCCGCCGCGAGCGGCGCGCGCGCCGCCGAGCCGAAGCGCGGGGGCACGATGGTCATGATCGTCCATCCCGAGCCCTCGACCCTGGCCCATTACGCGGTATCGGCGGGCAACATCCCGCCGATCGCCACGCAGGTCTACGAGGGGCTGTGCACCTACGACTGGGACCAGAACCCACAGCCGAACCTCGCGAAGTCGTGGGAGGTCGAACCCGACGGCAAGACGATCACGTTCAAGCTTCAGGACGGCGTGACCTTTCACAACGGCAAGCCGTTCACCAGCGCCGACGTGCAGTATTCCTTCATGGAGATCTTGAAGAAGTACAATCCGATCGCGCCGGTCATGCTTGCGGAGCTGGTCGCTGTCGATACGCCGGACCCGATGACCGCAATCCTGCGGCTCGCCAATCCGGCGCCCTACCTCATGAAGGCGCTCTCCGGGCGCGACCTGCCGATCCTGTGCCGCTCGGTCTTCGAGGGCACGGACGTCCTCCAGAACCCGAGCGCCAACAAGCCGATCGGGACCGGCCCGTTCAAGTTCACGAGCTGGGAGCGCGGTCAGTTCGTCCGCCTCGATCGCAACGAGACGTACTGGAAGCCCGGCCTGCCGTATCTCAACCGGATCGTCGCCCGATTCATTCCGGACGCCGCTACCCGCTCGGCCGCCATGGAGGCAGGGGAGGCGCATTTCGCCGGGTACAGCGCGGTGAACTACGCTGACCTGGCGCGGATGAAGACCAACCCGATCCTCGATCTGACGACCAAAGGCTACGAGATGACGCCGGCCCAGAGCGTCCTTGAGCTGAACGGCCGTCACCCGCAGCTCCAGAAGAAAGAAGTGCGCCAGGCGATCGCCTACGCCATCGACCGCAAGGTCATCCTCAAGGACGTGATGTTCGGCTACGGCTTGCCCGCCACCGGACCGCTCAGCCGCAAGTTCAAGACCGCCGGCCTCTACACCGACGATGTGCGCCAGTACGACGTGCCGGACCGACTGGACATCGCCAACAAGCTGCTGGACGAGGCCGGCGCCCCGCGCGGCGCGGACGGGACCCGCTTCGCCCTGCATCTGGAGGTCAATTCCTTCGGTGAGCAGTGGCTGCGGCAGGCCGAGTACCTGAAGCAGGCGCTGGCCGGCGTGGGCATCGCCGTGACGCTGCGCTCGGAGGACACCGCGACCTGGCTGAGGCGCGTCTACACCAACTACGATTACGACCTGAACGAGCCGTTCCTCAGCCAAGGCGTCGACCCGGTCTATGGGCTGAACAAGCAGTTCCTCACCAGCCAGATCCGCAAGGGCGTGACCTTCGTCAACGACACCTTCTATTCGAATCCCGAGGTCGACCGCATGCTCGGCGAGGGCGCGCGCGAGCTGGACGCGGAGAAGCGCGCCGCGCTCTACAAGAAGGTCCAGCAGGTCCTGGCGGAGGACAGCCCGATGATCTGGCT
The DNA here is from genome assembly GCF_022829605.1 of Methylobacterium sp. E-065. GTDB lineage: Bacteria > Pseudomonadota > Alphaproteobacteria > Rhizobiales > Beijerinckiaceae > Methylobacterium. The sequence continues at coordinate 35,838 of NZ_JAKSYD010000173.1, forward strand.
CATCGACGTGCAGTACGTCAGCGTCTCCAACCGACGCCTCAAGGACCACACGACCGGCCCCCTTGGAACCCAGCAAGCCTTCGAACGGGCCTGGATGGACAAGTAGTCCCGTGCGACTCGCGCGTTTCCTCGGTTACCGGCTGCTGCTGGCGATCCCGGTGGTGCTCGGCATCGTCGTGCTCAACTTCTTCCTGATCCACCTCGCCCCCGGCGACGCGGCCTCAGTGCTGGCGGGCGAGAGCGGCGCGGCGAGCCCTGAATACATGGAGCAGCTGCGCCACAAGTTCGGCCTCGACCAGCCGCTTGCCACGCAGTTCGGCGTCTACCTGCTGAACATGCTCCACCTCGATCTCGGCTACTCGTTCCGCAATGACAGCCCGGTGGGAAGCCTGATCGTCGACCGGCTCTGGCCGACCGGGCTGCTGATGCTGACTGCATTCGCCGCCGCGTTGCTGATCGGCACGCTGCTGGGCCTCGTGGCGGCGACCGGGCGCAATTCATGGCGCGACGCGGTCATCTCCCTGGTCAGCCTCGTGGCCTACGCGACTCCGGGCTTCTGGCTCGGGCTGATGATGATCGTCGTCTTCGCGATCCGCCTCGGCTGGCTGCCCACCAGCGGCTACGACACGGTCGGCGCCGACAACGAGGGCTGGGACGAGGTCTGGGATGTCGGCCGCCACCTCGTCATGCCGGCCGTCGCGCTCGCGCTGTTCTACCTCGCGGTCTACGCGCGGGTGATGCGCGCCTCCGTGCTGGAGCAGGTTGGCATGGACTACGTCACCACCGCCCGCGCCAAGGGCCAGACTGAGGCGCGGGTGATGACGGGGCACGTCCTGCGCAACGCGCTGCTCCCGGTGGTCACCATAGCGGGCGTTCAGGCCGGCAACCTGATCGGCGGCTCCATCGTGGTCGAGACGGTCTTCGGCTGGCCCGGGGTCGGCACGCTGGCCTTCAACGCGCTCCAGTCGCGCGACCTCAACCTGCTCCTCGGCATCTTCTTCGTCTCGGCCTGCCTCGTGGTCGTGATCAACCTCGCGGTCGACCTCGTCTATGTCTGCCTCGATCCGCGGTTGGAGCTCTAGCGATGCGCACGGGCTTGGCGCGGTTCGCGCGCAACCGCCTCGCGCTGGCGGGCGCGGCGGTGCTCCTCGGGCTGGTCGCCCTCGTGGCGCTCACGCCGCTGCTCTATCCGGGCGATCCGTTCCGGCTCGTGGGCCCCGCCCTCCAGCCGCCGGGCGGCCCGTTTCTGCTCGGCACCGACACGCTGGGCCGGGACGTGGGCGCCGAGATCGCGTACGGCGCCCGCACCTCTCTGATCATCGGCCTCAGCGCGACCGGGGCGGCGATCCTGTTCGGGACGCTGATCGGCGGGCTGGCCGGCTACTACCGGGGCAGCGTCGAGGTCGCGCTGATGCGGATCACGGAGTTCTTCCAGACGATCCCCGCCTTCGTGCTGGCAATCCTGATCGTGGCGATCCTGTCTCCGTCGCTGTTCAGCGAGGTCGTGGCCATCGTGGCCGTCTCCTGGCCCGGCATTGCCCGGCTCGTCCGGGGCGAGTTCGTGGCGCTCGGCAGCCGCGAATTCGTGCTGGCCTGCGACGGCCTGGGGGCGGGTGACGCTCGCATCGTCTTCCGCCACATGCTGCCGAACTGCACCGCGGCCATCATCGCGGTCGGGACACTCCTGATCGGCACGGCGATCCTCATTGAGGCGGGGCTCGCCTTCCTCGGCCTCGGCGATCCCAACGTCATGAGCTGGGGTCTGATCATCAGCTCGGGCCGCGCGGTCCTCCGGTCGGCCTGGTGGATCTGCACGTTCCCCGGGCTGGCGATCCTGCTGACCGTCCTCGCCATCAACCTCGTTGGGGACGGCCTGAACGAGGTCCTAAACCCGAGGCTCCGTGAGCGATGAGCGACGCCGTCCTCGAGATCGAGAAGCTGACGATCACGCTGCCGCCCGGCGCGGACCGGCCGAATGCCGTCTCCGACCTCGACCTCGTCCAGCGGCCCGGCGCGGTCACCTGCCTGATCGGCGAGAGCGGATCGGGCAAGTCGATGGTGGCGCGCGCGATCCTCGGGCTGCTCCCGGGGCCGCGTGTGCGCGTGTCGGGCGGGCGCATCCTATTCGAGGGCGCGGATCTCGCCGCGATCACCCCGCGTCAGATGCGGCGCGTCCGGGGGGCGCGCATCGCGATGATCTTCCAGGAGCCCATGACGGCTCTGAACCCGCTCCACACGATCGGACGGCAGATCGACGAGGTCCTGCGGATCCACACGACGCTCGGACACGCAGACCGCCGGACGCGCATCCTCGCGCTTCTCCAGAGCGTCCACCTCCCGGACCCGGCGCAGCTCCTGCGCTCGTACCCGCATCAGCTCTCGGGCGGTCAGCGGCAGCGAGCAATGATCGCCATGGCGCGGGCGGTGAATCCGCGGCTGCTTATCGCTGACGAGCCGACCACGGCGCTCGACGTCACCACGCAGGCGCAGATCCTCCACCTGATCCGCGACCTGCAGCGCGAGCACGGCACCAGCGTCCTGTTCATCACGCACGATTTCGGCGTCGTGGCCGACATCGCCGACACAGTCGCGGTGTTGCAGAAGGGCGTTTTGGTCGAGCAGGGGCCCGCGGCTTCGGTGCTCCGGGCGCCAAAGCATGCCTACACGCGCGCGCTCATCGCCGCCGTGCCGAAGCTCGCGCCGCCGCCGCGCCGTGCCGTCAGCACCGCACCCCTGGTGGTGGAGGCCAAGCGGGTCGAGAAGACCTACGGCGCCCGGGGCCTGTTCGGCGGCCGCGTCACCCGGGCCCTCGACGGCGTGGACGTCACGCTGCGGCGGGGCGAGACCCTAGGCGTCGTCGGCGAGAGCGGCTCGGGCAAGAGCACGCTGGCGCGGGCGATCACCCGGCTGATGCCCGTCGATGGCGGCGAGATCCTCCTCGCCGGGCACAGCGTCGCCGACCTGAGCCGCCGCCAGATGCGTCCGCACCGCCGGCGCGTGCAGATGGTGTTCCAGGACCCCTATGGCTCCCTCGACCCGCGCCAGCGCGTGGTCGACATCGTCGCCGAGGGGCCGATCATCCACGGCACCGAACCCGGAATCGCGCGTGTCCAGGCGTGTGAGATGCTGGCGCTGGTCGGCCTCGACCCCGCGGGGGCGCAGCGCTTCCCGCACGAGTTCAGCGGCGGCCAGCGTCAGCGGATCGGCATCGCCCGGGCCCTCGCCATGAAGCCCGAGATCCTCGTGGCCGACGAGCCGGTCTCGGCCCTGGATGTCTCGGTGCAGGCGCAGGTCCTGGCGCTGCTCGCCGACATCAAGGCGCGGCTGCATCTCAGCATGCTGTTCGTGACCCACGATCTCCGGGTCGCGCTGCAGGTCTGCGACCGGATCGCGGTGATGCGCGCTGGTCAGGTGGTCGAGGTCGCGCCGACGTCCGAGATCTTCTACGCGCCGAAGCACCCCTACACGAAGGCGCTGTTCGCCGCCGTGCCCGGCGCCCAATGGCAGGAACCGATCCCCGCATGACGACCGCGCAGCCTCTCTCGACGGACCCGTTCCTGCCTGGGCCGCGCATGCGCGTCGCCGGATCCGCGACGGGGCCGCTCGCCGGCCTCACCTTCGCCGTCAAGGATCTGATCGACGTCGCCGACGCCCCCACGGGGGGTGGCAACCCGGACTGGCCGCGGGTCTACCCGACGCCGACCCGCCATGCCGGGGTGGTGCAGACGCTGCTCGATGCGGGCGCCTCAATCGTCGGCAAGACGGTCACCGACGAGGTCTCGCTGGGGATCCTCGGCGAGAACGCCCACGACGGCACGCCGCTCAATCCCGCGATGCCGGACCGGGTGCCGGGCGGCTCGTCCAGCGGCTCGGCCTCCGCGGTGGCCTCAGGGGCCTGCGATTTCGCCCTGGGCACCGATACCGGCGGCTCCGTGCGTGTGCCGGCGAGCTTCTGCGGCCTCTACGGCATCCGGCCGACGCACGGCCGCATCGACTTTTCCGGGATCTGCGTGCAGGCGCCGAGTTCGGATACCTGTGGCTGGTTCGCCCGGGACGCGCGCACCTTCGCGCGGGCCGGCGCGGTGCTGCTCGGCCAAGGGATGCCGGACCGCCTGCCGCACACGCTGCTCGTGGCCGCCGACGCACTCGGCTTCGCCGACGCCGCCGTGCAGGAGGCGCTGGCTCCGCAGATCGACCGCTTGGCCGCCCTGATCGGCAACCGGCGCGACGTGACGCTTGCGCCGCAGGGCCTGTCCGTCTGGCAGCGGGCGCAGCGGGTACTGCAGAGCAGCGAGGCGTGGCAGACTTTCGAGCCCTGGCTCGATGCCTGCAATCCACGCATGGCCTTCTCGGTTGCTCGCTCGCTGATCCAGGGCTCGATGATGACCGATGCCGAGCGCAGCGCCGCGAGCCTGATGCGGATCGAGGCAAGGGCCCGCCTCGCGCGGCTCCTGCCCCCGGGCACGATCCTGTGCCTCCCGACCACGCCGTTCCCGGCGCCCCTGCGCGGGCTGCCGCTCGGCGCGCTGCATCCGCTGCGCGAGCGCATCGCCTGCCTGACGAGCCACGGCGGGCTCACCGGCGTCCCGCAGGTCAATCTGCCGGGCGCCCACGTCGATGGCGCGCCGGTTGGCCTGTCGATCATCGGTGCGCGCGGCACCGATCTCGACCTGATCCGCCTGGCGGTCGCTCTGGAGGGTTGAATGGACGTGACGGTGAACCGCCCGGAGATAGTGGCGGAGATCGCAGCTCTGTTCGAGCGCTACGAGCAGGCGCTCGTCGAGAAGGATGTCGCCGTCCTAGACGCGACCTTCTGGGACAGTCCACACACGATCCGCTATGCGCTGGCCGAGAACTGCTACGGATTCGACGAAATCCACGCTGCCCGCGTTGCGGCTGATCCGCCGCCGGGCGGCGCCAAGGAAGCACGGATCCGGCTGGAAATCCTGACGGTCGGGAGCGACTTCGCCACCGTCAATCTGGAGTTCAAGCCGCGCGGTAAGCCCGGCATCGGGCGTCAGAGCCAGACCTGGATGCGCTTGCCCGGTCTCGGATGGAAGGTAGTGTCCGCACACGTGTCCATTCTGCCGATCGGGTCGTGACGCATGATCGCCGGGCGCGGAGGACCGGACACATCTAAGTTCGGTCAACCCCACAGCTTGTCTCCGCCGCCAGGCAGGCACCGAAACGAGCCAAAGCGGTGAACCAGCTGGCGCGCCTGACGACACCCAGAGGACACCTGAACTGAAGCAGCGGCTGGGCTACGGGTACGAGCCTACTTATTTCGAATTGGTCGGTCTGAAATCAATAGCATCGCAGGCCATGGACGCGCCGTGTTGCCCCACTCAACTGGAAGCAGTCGCCGCGGTACCACATGGGACCATAAACGACGATCCCCAGGTCTTGGGCCTTATTTCGGCCTTCGAAGGGCGCGTTACCCGTGCCCAGGTGCATCCGAGTTTGCTCATGGACGGGCACCAGAACCGAGATCGTACCGTCTCGCCTAGCAGCGATCGAGGAGAAGTTTTTCTGCATGCCCGATGTAGATCGGGCTCGCGGAGATACGATCCGAACCTCGGCTTGATCATCTGAACAAGCATCCTCCGTCCTTCTCTCAGCCGAGGATGCTGTATAACTTGGTGCGCTCCATCGATGGCTTGTCTATTCACGAATGGGCCTGAGTTTCGCTTTCGCAGCGAACATGCTTGGAAGCCGCTGTTCCGCCTTCGGCCAAACCCGGTCAGCGGCTTGGCGCCCATTCCAACCATTTGACCCGTCATTGGTCATCCCCAAAAGCGCACACCGAACCGGGCCGCTGCTCGGTGAAGGGAAGCGGCCTCGGCCAAAGCCGCCACGACGCGCTCGCGCAGATCTGCAGACAAGCGTGAGGGCAACGCTGGCTCCTCCACCACTCGACGCCGCAACCGCCACTCCGTCGCAACGTCCACGGGAACGGCTCTAAACCCGTCGATTGCTCTCTGACGCATCCGCCTGGGAGCCGCCCAACACTCTTCGTAGTGGACGAAGGCGCCGGGGTCTGCGAGGTCACCGCGACCAAACTCGCGGAAGCCGCGTACGATGGACGCGAGGCATCCTCAGGCCTGCAGGGGCTGGCCGCTCTTGAGGCTGACCCATGCGTCGACCACGTCGTGCTCGACTTCGCCATGCCCCGCATGAACGGCGTCGAGGCGGCGGAAACCCACAAGCGCTGGCGGGCCATGCCAGTCCTGTTCGTGACCGGCTTCGCGGACCCTGCCGCGCTGGCCTAGGCCGGAGCGGACGGGGCCGACGTCCTCGTGCTGCAGCCGTTGCGGGACGGCGAGTTTGAACGCACGGTCGCCGCGACCCCCGCCGGGCAATCAGCGCCCGGACTACAGCTCGGGTCCGATAGCGGTTGAACCGCCCGAGCCTGACATGGCGGCCCCGGGGACCGGGACAGCCCACACGGCCTTTACGCCGCTGCCTCGTCTCCTGAAGACTCCTGCATCGCGGCGAGCGAGGCCTCCAGGCGGCACGTCAGCCCGGTCGGCGCGTAGGTCAGCCCCACGTCGCCACCGACCTCGGCCGCGAAGCTGCGCTCGATCAAGCGCGAGCCGAACCCGCGCCGGGTCGGCTGCGCCAGGATCGGCGGGCCGCCCTGCTCCGACCAGGTCAGGACGAACCGAGGCAATCCATCCTCGAGTACGACGTGCCAGCGCAGGTCGACCGTCCCGACATCGTTCGAGAGCGCCCCGTACTTGGCTGCGTTGGTGGCGAGCTCGTGCAGGGCGAGCGCCAGTGCGAGGGCCGGCTTCGCCGCCACGGGCACGTTCGGGCCGCTGGCGCGGATACGGGAGGCCGCCTCGCCGCGGTGGACCGAGAGCGCTCCGTCGACGACCTCGGCGATGGGGGCCTCCGTCCAACTGGATTGGGTCAGAACATCATGCGCCCGCCCGAGCGAGATCAGGCGCGCGGTGAATGCCTCCCGCGCAGCCTCCGCGCCGGTGACGTTCCGGAACGTCTGGGCCGCAATGGCCTGGACCATCGCCAGAGTGTTCTTCACCCGGTGCTGCAACTCGCCCGCGAGCAGTCGCTGGTGTTCCTCGGCCCGCCTGCGCGCGCTGATGTCGAGCATGGCACCGATCATCCTGAGGGCCTTGCCGGCCGCGTCGCGCAGCACGTAGCCGCGGTCCAGGATGTCCGCATAGGTGCCGTCCGCCCGACGGAAGCGGTACTCGTCGCTCCAGGCCGTCCCGGTCCCGTCGATGACCGCGTGGATCGAACGGTTGACGCGGGCGCGGTCGTCGGGATGGATCTGGGCGATCCACCAATCGCCGGCCGGATCGACCGCCTCCGGCGGATGTCCGTGCGCCGTGTGGAGCGCCTCGTTCCAGCGGATATGATTCGTGGCGAAATCCCAATCCCAGATCGCGTCGTTGGTGGCCTGGGCGGCCAGCCTGTAGCGTTCCTCGGCCTCACGCAGGGCCTGCTCGGCGCGTCGACTCTCGGTGACGTCGCGCGTGGTGCCGATGAACCGAACCGTGCGGCCATCCTCGACGAAGGCCCGGCCCTTGGCCGCCACCCAGCGCTCGACGCCATCCTGAAGGCCGACAACGCGAAAGGCGATGTCGTAGGTGCCTGGGCCGGTGGGGTCGATGGCGGTCCGAACCTCCCCATCGACCCATTCGCGGTCGTGCGGATGCACGGCGGCCAGGAAGGTTTCGTAACTCACCAGTGCGTCGGGCGTCAGCCCGAACAGTGCCCGGGTACGCCCGTCCCAGACGAGACTGTCGGCGACGAGGTCGTAGTCGAAGATGCCGGTCCCGGTCGACTCGACCGCCAAGCGCAGTTGCTCGCGCGCCTCGCGCAGGTCGTCCTCGGCCCGGCGCCGGTCGTGGATGTCGCTGTCGCTGCCGAGCCAGCCGACGACCCGCCCAGCCGCGTCGCGCATCGGCTCGGCACGGATCAGGAACCAGCGATACTCGCCGTCATGGCGGCGCAGGCGGGCTTCGGTGTCGTACAGGGTTCCGTGGGTTCGGGCGTGCTCCCAGGCGTGCATCAGTCCGCGCAAGTCGTCGGGATGAACGACGTCGATCCAACCGAGGGGGAGCGCCTGCTCCGGGGTCTGCCCCGTGTAGGCGTACCAACGGTCATTCAGGTAGCTCAGGCTCCCGTCCGGGTCGCCGAACCAGATGACGGCCGGCGCCAACTCGCTCAGCGTCTGGAAACGCTCCTCGGCGACCTTGCGCTCATGGATGTCGAGGCTGGTACCCACCCAGCTCGTCAGGATGCCGGCCTCGTCCTGCACGGGACGTGCCCGCGACAGGAACCAGCGGTACTGTCCATCGGCGCGGCGCAAGGGAAACTCGATTTCGTAGGCTTGCCCAAAGCGCGCTGCCGCGATCCACGCGGCCCTCGTCGGCTCCCGGTACTCTGGATGGATCGCCCTCATCCAACTCGCCTCGCCGACTTCGCCCGGTGGCAGGCCGGTGTAGTCGTACCAATAGGCGTTGCAGTACGTGACATTGCCGTCCGCGTCGCCGAACCAGACCACCTGCGGGCTGACCTCGACCAGCGACCGGTAACGCCTCTCGCTGGCTTGCAGGGCTGCGCCGGCCTCGCGCTGCCCGGTGCGGTCCCGTAGGATCTTGAGGAATCCAATGGTCTCGCCGTCGTCGGTCCGCAGGGGCGTCTTTTCGCCCGATGCCCAGAACCGGGTGCCGTCCTTCCGTTGGTGCCAGCGCTCGTCCGGCGCGCTGCCGCATTCGATGGCGAGCCGCATCTCGGTTTGGAGCCGTCCGTCAGCCCGGTCCTCCGGGGTGAAGAACGCCTCGGCACTCCGGCCGAGCATCTCAGCCTCGGTCCAGCCCAAGATGCGTTCGGCACCTGCATTCCAGCGGGTGACGTGACCCTGCGGGTCCGTGGCGACGATGGCGTAATCGGTGGCGCTGTCGAGGATGCGCTCGTGGAGCAGGCGCTGGCTCGCGTGCTCGCGGAGGGAGCGGCGCAACTCCATCTGGGCCATCGTCTGCCGGGCAAGCCGCATCAGACCCTTGCGCTGGCGTTCGGTGAGCGCGTGCGGCCGGGTGTCGAGCACGCAGACGGTGCCGACCGGGTGCCCCTCGGGGGGCCTCAGCAGGGCGCCGGCGTAGAAGCGCAGCCCGGACCCGCCATGAACCAGGGGATTGCCGTCGAACCGCGGGTCTAGAATTGCATCCGGCACGCAGAGGAAATCATCCTGCAGTAGGGCCTGCCGGCAGAACGCGTTCTCCAGGGGCGTCTCCCGGACGCCGAGGCCGAGCTCGGCCTTGAAGAACTGGCGCCCGTCCCCGACGAGGTTCACCACCGCGATCGGCATCTCGCACAGTTCGGCGGCGGCCTCCGCGATCTCGTCGAAATCCTGCTCGCGCGGGGTGTCGAGCAGGCGATACCGGTCCAGGGCCCGGAGGCGTTCGGCTTCCTCGGTGATCTTGTGGCTACGGTCCATCAAACGGGCAAGCGTCTGAGTGCGATGAAGTTTCGCGTGGCGGGACGATCTTCCGGACCCAACTCCGGGACGTCCGTCCGCCTGGTCGAGCATGAACGTTCCGAGCGCACGATCCAAGCGGGCCTGAGAACCCCGCCGTGACACCGGCGCGGGCATGCGGCCTGCCGCCAGATGTGAACCGTGCCGGCGCGGGATCTACCGCCGGCCCAGTGGCAGCCTGACGTGTATCCGCAGGCCATCGTCATCGAAGGCGACGTCGACCTCGGCCGCGACCTGGGCCGTCAGGATCTTGTTCAGGAGACGCGTCCCGAACCCTTCGCGGGTGGGCAGCGTCGGGGGCGGCCCGTCGTGCTCGTTCCAGGTCCAGGCGAGCCACGGACCGGCAGGGCTATCCTCGACCGTCCAGGTCACCACGACCCGTCCGCCCGGATGGGCGAGCGCCCCGTGACGCAGCGCATTGGTCGTCAGCTCGTGCAGGGCCATGCTGACCGGCACGGCGACCTCCGACGGCAGCATGAGGGGCGGCCCTTCGAGGCTGATCCGGTCTCCCTCACGGTAGGGATCGAGCTCGGCCCGGAGCAGGCCGTCGAACCGGGCTACCTGCGCCTCGTCCTCGGTGATCAGCGCGTGGGTCCGCGCCAGCGACACGATGCGTCCGCTGAAGGCCTTGGAGAACTCGGCCATCGTGACCGACGAGCGCATCGTCGCGTTGAGCACCGCCTGGACCGTGGCCAGAGTATTCTTCACCCGGTGATGGAGCTCGCGCACCATCAGCGCCTGGCGGTCCTCGAACGCGCTGCGCTCGGTGATGTCCCGCTGCGCCGAGACCCAGTTGGTGATGCGCCCATCCGCGTCGCGGACGGGGGTGATCAGCCATTCCACCCGGTAGCTCGTGCCGTCCTTCCGGTAGTTCAGCGCCTCGCCCTGGAAGGCCTCGCCGGCCTCCAGCGAGGCGCGGGCCCTGTCCAGCGCCGTCCGGTCGGTGCCCTCGCCCTGCAGGAAGCGCGGGCTGCGACCGACGACCTCCGCCGCGTCGTACCCGGACAGCCTGGTGAAGGCCGGGTTGGCGTAGATGATGACCGGCCCGGGCTCATCGAGGTCGGCGGTGGTGATGAGGATGGCCTCTCCGGTGGCCTCGACGGCGGCCCGAAGCAGCCTGAGGTCGATCTCGATCGGACCGTCATCCCCTGTACGCGACACTCGCAACGACTCCTGGACGCATTTCCGACCCAGGCCTTATCCCCAAGGCGCAGAGTGTTCGGAATGCCGGCACGGGATACAATCCATGCGGGCGGCCTCGGTTTCCGCCGACGTCCCGGCTACTCAAAGTGTCGCGGACGCCGGCCATCGTTCGGGGATGCAGGTGGGAGAGCCGACGATTATCTCCGCCGCCCCCGGTCGGTATCGAGCTTACACGGCAAGCTCTCGAAGCGATGGCTGCGCCGCTGCCGGCGGTGTGCGGCGCGCAGGGGCCTGAGGCGCCGAACGGATCCGGCTCCGGTGGGTTTCCCGCATGTCGGCCACGAAGCACCCAGACCAAGTGGCGCGATCGAGCGCTGTAATCCTCCTGACACCTGCAGGCGATGATGGCAGAAACCCGAACAGCCCTGATCGCGGGTGCGAATGGCATCATCGGCAAAGGACTGATGCAGGAGTTCGCGGCCGCAGGCGGTTGGCGCATGCGAGCTCTGTCACGCCGGCCGCACCCGTCGCACGAGGCCATCGCGACGGACCTTACAGATCGTGAAGCGACCCGAGCCGCCCTCGTCCAGGCTCGCGATACCACGCACCTGTTCTACGCAGCCCTCGCGCCACAGCCGAGCCTCGCAGACGAGGACCGCGTGAATGGCGGGATGCTGCGCAACCTGCTCGATGGGCTGGAGGCTGTCGGCGCGCCGCTGAAGCGGGTGGTGCTGTATCAGGGCGCGAAGGTCTACGGTGTTCATCTCGGACCGGTTCCGGCGCCCTTCTACGAGGACGATAACCCGCGCCACATCGGGCCGAACTTTTACTTCACTCAGGAGGACGAGCTGCGGGCCCGGGCCGATCGCGGCGGCGCGGCTTGGTCGATTCTGCGACCGGACGTGGTGGTTGGCGACGCCGCCGGAAACGCCATGAACATCGCCATGGTGATCGGCGCCTACGCCGCCCTTTGCAGGGTTGAAGGAGCGGCGTTCCGCTTTCCGGGGCCGGCGCACGTCTACGAGGGGGTGTTTGCCCAGGTGACCGACTCCCGCGCCCTTGGCCGTGCGAGCCTCTGGGCCGCGACGTCCGACGCCGCGCGCGGTGAGGCGTTCAACTACGTGCACGAGCCGTTCCGGTGGCGACGCGTCTGGGAGAAGCTCGCCGTCGCGTTCGAGCTGCCGCTCGGACCACCGGTTCCGATGCGTCTGGCCATGCACATGGCCGACAAGAAACCGGTCTGGGAGCGGCTGGTTGTCGAGCAGGGCTTGAGCGACCTTCCTTACGAGAGCGCAGTCGGATGGAGCTTCGGCGACTTCGTGTTCCATAGCGACTTCGATCTTGTCTCCGACATGGGCAAGATCCGACGCGCCGGGTTTGGAGAGAGCGTTGATAGCGTCGCCGCTCTGGTGAGTGCCATTCGCAGCCTGCAAGAGGCGAAGGTGCTGCCGCGTTAGCCGCGCCGACCGCTCATCAACAGAACCGGACATAGCCGCGAACGCCAAGCAGGACCGCAAGGATTTGCTCGGGCTGGCTGAGGCCAGCAATGGCACTCAGGTGCTAGTGAAGGCCGCCCTACATGATCTCCGCAAGATCGGGCGGGACGGCTACCGCTATTCGGACGTCGGCTTGGTCACGACCAACCTCCTGCCGCGCCCCGCATCGCAGCGGACCGATTGCCCAGGCTCCGCCAGATCGATCGCGAGCAGGAGGGCTCCGCGCTGATTGCGGAGCTGGATGCCTGCAACCGGTGCTTCGGGCGCGGGGCGGTCGTCCCGGCTGCCGGAGGGCTCGCGTCGAAGCGCGAATGGTCGACCAAGTTCGAAATGCGCTCGCCGCGTCACACGAGCCGGCGGGACGAGATGCCGGGGGCGGCAGCCTGAGGCTTTGAGCGATGCGAGAGCGCATCCGGGTGGCGTCCAACGGGAAGGACGCGCTTCCAACTGCGGCGCATCGTAAAAGGTATGGCCAGCACAGAGCGGCGAAGATCACGCTCAATGGTGCGCCGCCAGCATTCAAACGGCGATGGCGACCATCATCACGTTCTCGGCGAACGAGACGAAGCCGAGCGGCACCTTCCTCGACTCGCCGACGCAGGCGCCCTTGATCTTGCGCGCGTCGACGTAGACTGCCTTGAACACCGAGACCGCCCCAATTCCATCGATGAACGGAGCCACCGGGATGGACAGCCAATCCAGGGCACCCGCTACCATAAGGACGCCGGCGCCGACTTCCAGATAGGCGTAGCGCACCCCGCACGCAGCCAGGAGGTCGTAGCCGAGGAACATTGACGAGAAGGTCTCGACGTCCTGGAGCTTGAGGAGGGCGAGCACGCACATGCTGAAGGCGATGAACCATTCGGCGGTGCGCATCGTAAGCGGCGTAGCTCGCTGCCAGGGCCATCAGCGCGGTCATCGAGAACACCGCGGGCACGGGCCTGTACGTCATGGCGTTTGGACCGTTTGCCGCCTTGCCGAAATGGCGCTGGAGGTCGTCGGGCCGCCGACGCGCTCGCCGTCGACGAAGGTCTGCGGCGTCGACTTGACGTGATGCTCGGATTTGAAGCGGTCGGTCATCCGGTGATCCTCGACCTCGCAGCACCGGCGTTCGAGGAGATCCTTGGCCTTCAGTCCGTAAGGACAGGTGTGTTCGGAATGACCATCCAATGGAGGACGGCCTTTCGGGCTGGTGACGACATGGACAGCTCCTTCAATGCAGGTCGGGGACGGTGTCGCTACTCGGCAGAAGCCCGGTGGCGTGTCGCCTCCTCGTTGGGTTCGGCGCGGTATCGGTGGCCAGGCGGCAGCGTCCACCCCTTCACGAGCGCATAGACGGCGGGGATCACAACGAGGGTCAGCGCGGTGGAGGAGACCATGCCGCCGATCATCGGCACGGCGATGCGTTGCATGACCTCCGAGCCTGACCCGGTGCTCCAGAGGATCGGGACGAGCCCAGCCATGATGGCGACGACCGTCATCATCTTGGGTCGCACCCGCTCGACCGCGCCGACCATGATGGCGCGTCGCAGGTCCGCCCGCGTCAGAGGCCGCCCCTCGCGTACGCCCCGGGCCTGCTCCTCGTCCCAAGCGTGGTCGAGGTAGACCAGCATGATCACGCCGGTCTCGGCGGCAACGCCGGCGAGCGCAATGAAGCCCACCGCCACCGCCACCGACATGTTGAAGCCCATGAACCAGAGGAGCCACACCCCGCCGACCAGGGCGAAGGGCAGCGACAGCATCACGATGAGCGTCTCGGTCAGGCGCCGGAAGTTCAGGTAGAGAAGCAGGAACACGACGAGCAGCGTCAGCGGCACCACGATTCGCAGTCGCGCCTCGGCGCGTTCCAGATATTCGTACTGCCCGCTCCATTGCAGGGTCGTACCCTGCGGCAGCTTGACCTCGTCGGCCACGGCCTTTCGCGCCTCGGTCACGTAGCCGCCGAGGTCGCGGCCGGCGATGTCGACGAAGATGAAGACCGCGAGTTGCCCGTTCTCGGTGCGGATCGAGGTAGGCCCTCGGGTCAGCTCGACCTTGGCCACCTCGCGCAGGGGCACCGTCCCACCGACCGGCAGCGGCACCTGCACTTCGTCGGCAATGGCCCGCGGGTCCGATCGGAAGGCGCGCGGGTAGCGCACGTTCACCGTGTAGCGCTCGCGGCCCTCGACGGTATTCGTCACGGCCTGTCCGCCGAGCGCCGTCGCCACGACGTCCTGCACGTCTCCGACCATCAGGCCGTAGCGCCCGAGCGCCTCGCGGTCGGGGGTGATGTCGAGGAAGTAGCCGCCGATCACCCGCTCGGCATAGGCGCTCGACGTGCCCGGCACGGCCCGGACGACCGCCTCGACCTGCCGGGCGACGGCTTCCATCTGCTTGAGCTCGGTCCCGAGCACCTTGATGCCGACCGGCGTGCGGATGCCTGTCGAGAGCATGTCGATGCGTGCGCGGATCGGCTGCGTCCAGGCGTTCGAGACGCCCGGGAACTGGAGGGCCGCGTCCATCTCCCCCTTGAGGCTGGCGAGGGTCACGCCTGGGCGCCACTCCGCCTTCGGTTTCAGGGCGATGACGCTCTCGAACATTTCCATCGGCGCGGGGTCGGTCGCCGTGTTGGCACGGCCCGCCTTGCCGTAGACCGAGGCGACCTCCGTGAAGCTCTTGATGATCCGGTCCTGGGTCGCGAGGAGTTCGCCCGCCTTCGTCACCGAGATCCCCGGCAGGGTCGTCGGCATGTAGAGCAGGCTGCCCTCGTCGAGGTCGGGCATGAACTCGGAACCGAGTTGCTGGGCCGGCCAGACGGTCGCCGCCAGCACTCCGACGGCGAGCAGGATGGTGACAACCCGCGCCCGCAACACGCCCGCGATGAGCGGTCTGTACAGCCAGATGAGCAGGCGATTGAGCGGGTTGCGATGCTCCGGGATGATCCGCCCGCGCACGAACAGCACCATCAGCGCCGGAACGAGCGTCACCGACAGGAGCGCGGCGGACGCCATGGCGAAGGTCTTAGTGTAGGCGAGCGGACCGAACAACCGGCCTTCCTGGCTCTCCAGGGTAAAGATCGGCAGGAAGCTCACCGTGATGACGAGGAGCGAGAAGAACAGCGACGGCCCGACTTCGGACGCCGCCTCGACCAGGATCTCGACCCGCGGTGTCCCCGGCGGCGCCCGCTCCAAGTGCTTGTGCGCGTTCTCGATCATCACGATGGCGGCGTCGATCATGGCGCCGACCGCGATGGCGATGCCACCCAGGCTCATGATGTTGGCGCCGATCCCGAGCGCCTTCATGCCGGCAAAAGCCATCAGGATGCCGACCGGCAGCATCAGGATGGCGACCAGGGCGCTACGCACATGCAGCAGGAAGACGATGCAGACGAGGGAGACCACGATGCTCTCCTCGACCAGCGTGTGACGCAGGGTATCGATCGCCGCGTCGATGAGCTGGGAGCGGTCGTAGACCGGCAGGATCTCGGTGCCGGCCGGCAGGCTCCTGGCCACCTCGGCGAGCTTCACCTTGACCCCTTCGATGACGCTGAGGGCGTTCGCGCCGAAGCGCTGCAGGACGATGCCGCCGGCGACCTCGCCCTCGCCGTTCATCTCGGTGATGCCGCGGCGCTCATCCGGCCCGAGCTCGACCCGGGCGACGTCCCGCACCTGCAGAGGCGTGCCCCCCGCGGTCTTCAGGACGATGTTCTCGATGTCGGAGACGCCCCGCAGGTAGCCGCGGCCCCGCACCATGAACTCGAACTCGGAGAGCTCGACCGTGCGGCCGCCGACATCGGCGTTGCTCGACCGGATCGTGTCGCGAAGCTTGTTGAGGCTGATGCCCTGGGCGCGCAGGCGGTTCGGGTCGACCACCACGTTGTACTGCTTCACGAAGCCGCCGACGCTGGCCACCTCGGCCACGCCTTCGGCGCGCGAGGCACCGAAGCGGATCACCCAATCCTGGATCGAGCGCAGCTCGGCGAGCGTCCGCTCCTTGGCCACCACGACGTATTGGTAGACCCAGCCCACGCCGGTCGCGTCGGGTCCGAGCGTCGGCGTTACGCCGACCGGCAGGCGGCTCGCCGCCGCGTTCAGGTACTCCAGCACCCGGGATCGGCCCCAGTACGGGTCGGTGCCGTCCTCGAAGATCACGTAGACGAACGACACGCCGAAGAACGAGAAGCCGCGGACCACCTTCGCCTTCGGCACCGTCAGCATGGCGGTGGTGAGCGGGTAGGTAACCTGGTCCTCGACGACCTGGGGCGCCTGCCCGGGATACTCGGTGTACACGATGGCCTGCACGTCCGAGAGGTCGGGAATGGCATCGAGCGGCAGCGTCCGGAGCGCCAGCATGCCGGCCGCGACGGCGAACACCGTCCCGACCAATACGAGGACGAGGTTGCGGGCGGACCAGTCGATGAGGCGCGCGATCACGGCGTACCTCCCGCGTTCGCCACCTGTCGGTCGTCCATCGGAGCGGCCAGGGACTGAAGCGCTGCTCTCAGATTGCTCTCGGCGTCGATCAGAAAGTTCGCCGCTGTCACCACCCGATCGCCGGCCGCGACGCCGTCGCGAATCTCGGTGAAGCCCCTGCCGCGGACGCCGACCTTCACGGCCCTCGGCTCGAAGCGGCCCTCGCCGCGATCGAGCAGCACGACCTGCCGCTCGCCCGTATCGATGACCGCGTCGTCCGGAACCGCCACCACGGGCTTCGCGTCGCCGGTGGCGATCTCGACATCGGCGTACATGTCGGGCAGCAGCAGGCCGTCCGAATTCGCCAGCTCAATCCGCACCCGGGTTGCCCGGGTATCGGGGTTCACCTGAGGGTAGACCACCGCAATCTTGCCGGTGAAGGCCCGGCCCGGGGCCGAGCGCAGGCGCACGGTCACAGGCTGCCCCACGCGCACCCCGGCGAGGTCGCGCTCAGGCACGTCGGCCAGCACCCACATCGTCGAGATGTCGCCAATCCGGAACAGGGTGTCGCCGGCTGCGGCCTTCATGCCCTCGACGGCGGTCCGCTGCAGGATGAGGCCGTCCCGCGGCGCAGCCCACGTGATGGCCATCGGCACCTTCCGGGTGCGCTCCATCTCGTCGATGACGGCCTCGGAGACGTTCAGGTTCTGCAGCCGGCGGCGCGCCCCGTCGAAGCCCGGGTTGGCGATCAGCTGGGCGGCCGCCGCGTTGATCTCGGGCGAGTAGACGTGGACCAAGGGCTGGCCCTTGCGGACCCGGTCGCCGGTGGTGACGTTCTCGACGTGGTCGACGTAGGCGTCCGAGCGGGTCGCCACGACGGTGACGCGGCGCTCGTCGAGGGTGACGGTGCCCGGCACACGCACCGGCTGGGCCACCACCCGCTGTTCCGCCACCTCGGTCCGGACGCCGGTGCGCTGGATCTTGCCGGGCGAGACGGTCACGACGTTCCCGCTCTCATCCTCGCCCGCGTAGACGGGGATGTAGTCCATCCCCATCGAGTCCTTCTTCGGCAGCGGCGAGGTGTCCGGCAAGCCCATCGGGTTGCGGTAGTAGAGAACGCGCCGGTCGCCGCCTGCGGGCTTGGCGCCCTCGTCCTGCGCCATGCCGTGCCTGGACATGTCGTGGACGGCCACGTCGGCGGGCATGGCCTCGCCCTCGTCGGGGTCGTCGAAGCGGACATCCTCGCTCGCCCGGACAGTCCGGAACTCGCGCCCGTCCTCGGTGACCATCTGGGATGCCGAGTAGACCGGCTTCCCGTCTGGATCCTGATAGTAGACCACCGGCCCGGTCGCCTTTGCCGTAGTAGGCGCGACCGCCTGGCCCGTGCTGGCGGTCGGCCAGTCGGCCAACCGCGACCGAGCGCGCTCGGCCAGCGACGGGACGACTTCGGAACGGGCCCGTTCCACGAGGGCCGTTATGGGGTTCTCCCCATGCCCCGCGACGTAGCCGACGCCCCCCGCCGCGAGCGCGACGAGGGTTCCGGCGAGCCATGCGGACCGGCTCATTTGACGGCCTGGAAGACCAGCTTGCCCTCGACCGTGCCGGTCTCGCCTTGGACCTTGGCCCCGAGCGACAGGCGCCAGCCACCGGCCATCGAGAGCTTGGCCTTGAAGCGGTACACGCCCGGCTCCGTCGAGGGCACCTGCTCCACCTTGGTGACCATCTCGTCCATGCTGTCGGGGGCCATGTCGAGACGCGTGGCGAAGATCACGGCGTCCGGCACAGGCTTGCCGCTGCGCTTGTCGACGAGGCGCACGGCGACGACGGCCTCGCCGACCTTCGCCTCCTGGTGGACGAGCTGGAACTGGTAGTCCTTGATGCCTGCCAGGGCGGGCACGGTCAGCACCGATGCCGACAGGCAGGCGCCAAGCAGCGCGGCCGACACGGCGCGCGCGAAGGGGTTCTTGGTCACGGGTAATCTCTCCTGAACGCGATGGATGGCGGTGCGCGGGCGCGCGTCACCGTGCCGGCGCGAGCGCCGGCGGCATCGGGTTCAGGCTCGGGGAGGCTCGGGTAACGGGGTCCCGTGCACGCTGGCGAAGGCATCAAGGTTCTGCCAGCTCACGCTCATGCGGCTCGCGACAGGCACTGGGACCGGCAATGGGGTCGGCAGCAGCGAGGCCACGCTTGCCAGGCACAAGGCCATCAGCGGGCAGCCCTTGGGGCAGTCCGGCTTGGTGGCCTCCGATTTGGGGCAGCACGGCATGTCGTCCATGCCCATGTCAGCCATGCCGACGGACGTGGTCTCGTCGCCGTCCACGGCGGCGTGGTGCATGTGCCCTTGGGTCATGCCGTGGCTGGCCATGATCACCGTGTGATGGCCCGCCATCGACGCATGCATGCGCGCGGTGGCCGCCGGGGCGGTCACCGGCGTCAGGGCAAGGCTGAAGACCGCCAGAAGCGGCAACAGTCGCCGGAGGGCGAGCCAGAACGTCACGGAATCCAGGATGCCAAATTTCGGGCCGATACGGAAGTCCGTCCGGCGGTTCGAGGAACGGCACGGACGCGGTTTGATTGCGCCGGGCCTCAGGCGGGCTCGGCAGAGTAGCCAGCCTCGGCGATGGCCCGGGCTATCCGGTCGGCCGGTCCCGTGACACCGGACACGCTCACCAGCTTCGCGCCAGGATCGACCTCGACGCCGGTGGTGGGCTCCACACCCTGGACCGCACGGGTGTCGAACTTGGCGCAGCTGCCGCACCCCATCTTCTCGACCTTGAAGCGGACCATGGCGCTCACCTCTCGATGGCGTCCCAATGAGATGGGGATTTCCCCGGTTAGAAGGTCAAGGGCGGAAGATCCCCCGTTAGGTCGGGTAGGCCGCGGTCGATGCGGCGGCATGGTCTTGATGACCCTGTCGGATGCCCTCCAAGCCGAGCCAGCCGGTATAGAGGCCAACGAGGACGATCAGCGCGGCGGAGGCGTACGGCGCCCTCCGGGCGAAGGCGCCGAACCCAGACCAGCGCGAGGCGACGTGCTTGACGCTGAGTGCTGCCAGGACGCCAGCCGAGACCATCGTCAGCGCAAGGCCGATGCTGAAGCAGACCACCAGCGCGAAGCCGAGGCTGAACTGCTTGAGCTGGATGCACAGCAGCAGGACCGTGATGGCCGCCGGGCACGGGATCAGGCCTCCCGTCAGGCCGAACAGGACGATCTGACCGGTCGTCACCTGCCGGCCCGCGAAGCGGCGGCGGATGTCCTCGGCATGGGCCCGGGCGTGGGCGTCATCCTCGTCGCCCAGGTTCATGTGCCCGTGGTCGTGCTCCTCGAACGCGATCTCGTGGATTTCGCCCCCGGACGGTCCCTTTAGGACCAGCCGCGCCGTGAAGGCGTGCGGCTCGGGAATCGTCTCCAGGCTCTCGAGGAAGTCGCCTCCGTTCGCGAAGGCGAATGTCTGCCGGCCGCCATCGGGACGGACCGTCTCGACGAGGAGATCGCCGGTTGGCGGCAACTCGCCCCCCTCGGCCCGCACCCGCCAGCGCGGCGGCGCACCGTCCTCGAACACCTCCAGGGTTAGCAGCCCGTCGGAGGTCGCGACGTGCTTCGCCTCTTCGTGATGGTGATGATGGCCTTCGTGCTGCTCCCGCCAAGTGCGCCACGCCATCCAGACCGCGATGCCGACGATGAGGACCGCGGAGGCGAGCTGGAGGTACGGCTCGGGGTCCTCGCCACCCCATTCCCGTCCGAGGTACTGTCCGCCCAGCGCGATGATCCAAACGACCGCCGTGTGGGAGAGCGTGGCCGCCAGACCGAGCAGGACTGCCTGCGTGACCGTCCCGCGCACGGCGATGATGAAGGCCGCCATCATCGTCTTCGAATGACCGGGTTCCAGGCCGTGCAGGGCGCCGAGGAGGATCGCACTCGGCACGAACAGCCAGGCGTGCGCGGTGCCCTGCCGCAGCAGGTCAGACAAGGAGGTCATGAGGTCTCGTCACTTCAGGTAGGTCCGCACCACTTCGATCAGCTCGGCGGCGCCCCTGGCGCGCTCCGCGTCCGGCTCGGCGTCCGGGTTCACGACGTGATGGCGAATGTGGTCTTCCATCAGCTCGGCGGTCAGGCCGTTGATGGCCCCGCGCATCGAGGCGACCAGCATCAGGACGTCGCTGCAGCCGAGCTCGGCTTCCAGGGCCCGCTCGACGGCTTCCGCCTGTCCCTTGATCCGGCGCACCCGCGCCAGCAGCTTGGTCTTGTCCTTGATCGTGTGAGCCATGGGTCGGCTTTGCGTCCTTAGTGATATATAGGGGGGTACCCTATGTTATGTCGAGCGGAATGTGCTCGACGGCGTGGCAAGGCTGTACCATGAAGAAGGACGACCCCTGCATCTCGGTCTGCCAATTCGACGGCCGGACGGGGTGGTGCCTGGGCTGCGGGCGCACGATCCCCGAGGCTCGCGCGTGGCGGAAAATGACGCCCTTCCGGCGGACGTCCCTCATGCGCGAGCTGCCGCGCCGGGTCGGACAGGTCGCCGGTACGACAGACCAAGCAGACGGCAGGCAGAGGGGTAAACGCAGCCGTTAGGCTCCGAGGCATCGAAACGCCTGGCTGGTGAGGGACCACCCCGTGCGACACGGGACACGTCGCCAACTGTCCGGCAACGGAAGCGTGGCAGCGGGCGTTGATCCGGTTGAAGCCCCACGGAAGTCGCCGTTGGCCCGTCCCTCCCACCAGTTGGCTGGCAGTCCGGCCGTCGTGGCCGGGTCGACCGACTGAACCGGCCCGTCCCTCCCGAGTCGGACCATGACCACCGTGCCCCCCAATCCCCCGCTTCCCGGCTTGCTCTGGGCGATGAGCTTCGACGCGAGGGGGTGCGGCCACCCCATCGTGCCAGGCGAGCCACTCCCGGACCTCGACGCCTTCGGCGAAGGATTCGTATGGCTGCACTTCGACCTGAAGGCCGCCAACCTCACGCCCTTGCTCGACGCTGGGCACGTCGGCCCGCCCGCGCTCTTCGAGGCCGTCTTCCGGCCTGACGAACACCAACGCGTCACCGTCGAGGGCGGCCATATCGGCGGCGTGGTAGCCGACCTCGCCCGTCCCGGAGCCAAGCCGGACGCCGCCGGACGCCTGCACTTCATCTTGGGCCCCCGCTCCCTGGTGAGTGGACGGACGGGGCTGGTCGAAAGCCCGGGCGCCGCACGGGAGAGCGCCGAGAAGGGTCGTCCGATACCGTCCCCCGTGCTGCTGCTGGAGACGATGGTGGGCTACGTGGTCGCGTCCATGTCCGAGACCGGCCAGCGGCTCGCCGGTGAACTCGACGGCATCGAGGACCACGTCATCGATGGGCGCGTGCGCGATGAGCGTCGGCGCCTCGGGCCGATCCGGAGAGCCGCGGTGCGGCTCCATCGGCAGTTGCTCGGCCTCTCCGCGGTGTTCCATCGGTTGGAGGACGATGACGCGGCCCGGCACCTGCACGGACCGGCCGTCGACGCCGCGGCACGCCTTGCCCAGCGGCTTGACGCCCTGGACCGTGACGTGAGCGCGATGGGCGAGCGTGCCCGGCTGCTGCAGGATGAGGTCGGCGCGCGCGTGGCGGAGGAGAGCAACCGGCAGCTGTACGTCCTCTCGGTCCTCTCAGCCCTGTTCCTGCCGCCGACCTTCATCACCGGAATGTTCGGCATGAACGTGAAAGGGCTTCCCTTCGCGGACGATCCACACGGATTTGCCTTCGTCGCCGGGCTGTCGCTGGCTTCGGCGGCGGTGACCTACGGCATCATCCGCGCGCTCGGCATTCGTCCGCCGCGTGGCTGACTTGCCGTCCTGGCCGTGACACCCCCTGACCGCGAGCGTCATGGCCGGACTTCTCTGGGACGTCTTCGGCGAAATTCAGTGCAAGCGGGGACTTCGGCGGCTTGGCCTCGGTGGAGCCGGTGACCGAGCGGGATGCCCCGATGGAAAGCCTGGAAACGAACGTTCCCAGGAAACCGATCCGGACCTGAAATTCATGCGGCTCGCGCGATCAAGGTGGACGCAAACAGGCGTACCGATCCGGTCCACTGCCCATGAATGGGAACGCCCTTGGGTGCGGGATGCGGACTACAGTGGAACGGACGACGGTGCATACCGCAAACGGCAGGAGGCAAATCCGCTCAAATCTCGGTCGCAAACTTTGAGTTTATGTATCGACGTCAATTTAATCGCGGACTACCCGTCGAAGTAAATGATTTCTAGGGCACGATACTGCGCAAAATTGGCATGGAACCGTAATTCGCCGTGAGCCGTTGCTGCGGTCATTCGATCCGACCACCCGAAGCGAACGGAGATCTTCATGCGCCAGGCAGTCATCATCGGCTTCGTCGCCGCCGCGTTCGTTGGCCTTGCCGCCCCCGCGATGGCCGAGGAGACCACCGTCATCCGCCGCGACGGCCCCGCCGTCGTCGACCACCGCGACACCGTCGTCGAGAAGCGTGAGGTCACCACCGGCACCGTCGATTGCGGCTCGAAGACCGTCCACAAGGAGGACGGCATGGGCAACTCCAAGACGATCCACAAGGAAGGATGCAACTGAGACGCCGCCTCGCTCCTTCGTCTGACACTTCAGGAGACATCCTCATGACGAACAAACTGCTTCTTGCCCTTGCCACGGCCGGCGTTCTGGCCTTGCCCGTGGCCGCACAGGCGCAGGGCACCCTACGCGGCGCGGCCGAGGGCGCTGCGGTCGGCGCCGATGCAGCGGGCCCGGTCGGCGGCATTGTCGGCGGCGCGGTCGGCGCGGCCACCGGTACGGTGGGCGGCATCCTCGGTGTCGACGACCGTCCCCGCTTCCGTAGCTACGTCCGCGAGCGCGGCGTGAGCTCGTACAGCTGGGGCGGGCCTGTCCAGGTCGGCACCGTGCTGCCGGACGACGGCGTCACCTACTACGACATGCCCGCCGAGTACCGGGCGCGGCCCGGCTACCGCTACACCGTCGTGAACAAGCAGCCGGTGCTGGTGGACCGCAGCCGCCGCATCGTCGAGGTCATCGACTGATCGGCCCGTCGGCCTAAACCGCCGACACGTGCCTGACCCCGCCCGGCCGCAGCCGGGCGGGGTTTCTTTATCTGGTGTCATGCGTTGTCCGTGGACGTCGCTAGCCGCGTGCTCCAACCGGTCCAACGCCGCTTCGGAACGGTGACGACGCGCCCCGGCGCCCGGCGCATCGACCGGGAATCGGAGCGTGAAGACCTGAACTCCCGCGCGCGACGCCCGTCGCGTTCCCTGGACGAAGCCGAATGCCGCCGGATGACGGCGACGCGCCGAGGAGCCCACGCCGCATGCCAGCCAACGATGCCGTCGCCCCGCGTCAGCCGGCCCAGGTGCCGCCGCCCCTCGTCCCGGGCCTGCGCGGCCTCCTGACCCTCGCGGTCGGCGTCGTCCTCGTCGCGGCGCTCTATTTCGGGCGAGAGGTGTTCATCCCCCTCGTGCTGGCGGTGCTTCTCAGCTTCGTCCTCGGGCCGGTCGTCAACCTGCTGCGGAAGGCGAAGCTCGGGCGGGTGCCCTCCGTCATCGTCGCGGTCCTGCTCGCCCTCGGTGTCGTCGGCGGCATCGGTGCGCTCATCGGCACCCAGGTCGCGGGGCTCGCCGGCAACCTGCCCCAGTACCAAGCCACCGTGCAGAGGAAGGTATCGGGCCTGCAGCAGGGCTGGCTCGGCGAGGCCAACCGCGTCCTGCAGAAGTTCAACCATCAGGTCCACGACGTCACCCAGAAGGCCGACGCCGCCGGCACCACCGCCGCGACCGGACCGGCAGGCGAGACGCCCAAGGCGCAACTCGTGCGGGTCGAGGAGCCCGAGCCCTCGCCCCTGGCGCTGGCCCAGAAGGTGCTCGGCCCCATCGTGTCGCCGCTGACCGACGTCGGCATCGTCCTCGTCGTGGTCGTGTTCCTGCTCCTGCAGCGCGAGGACCTGCGCAACCGCATGATCCGCCTGTTCGGATCGAGCGACCTGCACCGCACCACCGTGGCCATGGACGACGCGGCTGGTCGGCTCGGCACCTACTTCCTCGCCCAGCTCGGCATGAACGCCGCCTTCGGGGTCATCGTCGGGGTCGGCCTCTGGCTTATCGGCGTGCCCAACCCGCTCCTGTGGGGCGTGTTCTCGGCCATCATGCGCTTCGTCCCCTACATCGGCGCCGTCGCCTCCGGCATCCTGCCCGTGGCCTTGGCGGCAGCGGTCGACCCCGGCTGGTCGATGGTCATCGCGACCGCGGCGTTGTTCCTGATCGCTGAGCCGATCTTTGGACAGGTGATCGAGCCGCTGCTCTACGGCCACTCCACCGGGCTCTCACCCTTCGCGGTGATCGTCTCGACCCTGTTCTGGGGCTTCCTGTGGGGGCCCATCGGCCTGATCCTGGCGACCCCGTTCACCGTCTGCCTCGTCGTGCTCGGCCGCCATGTCGACAGCCTGGAGGTCTTCGACGTTCTGCTGGGGGACCGGCCGCCCCTCCCGCCGGTGGAGAACTTCTACCAGCGCATGCTGGCCGGTGACCCGGACGAGGTCCGCGACGTCGCGGAGGCGATGCTGAAGGAACGCTCGCTATCCTCGTACTACGACGAGGTGGCGCTCAAGGGCCTGCAACTCGCCGCC
>NZ_JAKSYD010000185.1 GCF_022829605.1 Methylobacterium sp. E-065
GCCGAGACCGCCCGGGAAGCGACCCGCGCCAAGCTCGTCGCCGTGGTGGCCACCGTGGTCGGCCTCGCGGTCGCCGCCGCCGCATTGCTGTTCGCGATCTTCGGAATCGCCCGGCCGATCGCGCGCATGACCGGTGCGATGGGTCGGCTGGCCGAGGGTGACGAGACCGTGGCGGTTCCCGATACGGGCCGCCGCGACGAGATCGGCGCGATGGCGGCCGCCGTCCAGGTGTTCAAGGACAACCTCATCCGCAGCCGGGCACTGGAGCGTGACACCGCCCTCGCCCGCCAGGATGCCGAGACCCAGCGCCGCCACGCCGTCCACGCCATGGCGGACACCTTCGAGGCCGCGGTCGGCGGCGTGCTCGCGCGGGTCTCGGATGCCGCACGCGGTCTGCGCGCCGATGCCGAGACGATGTCGCGCACGGCCACGCACACGGCCGAGCGGTCGGCGACGGTGGCGGGCGCCGCGCAGGAGGCGGCCCAGCATGTCGGCACCGTGGCGGCCGCCGCCGAGGAGCTCGGCGCCTCGGTCCAAGAGATCAGCCGCCAGGTGGACGGCTCCGCCGACCTCGCCCGGGGCGCGGTGGTCCAGGCCGGTCAGACGGCCAACCTCGTGCAGGAGTTGAGTGCGGCGGCGGGTCGGATCGGCGACGTGGTGCGGCTCATCACCGACATCGCCGGGCAGACCAATCTGCTGGCGTTGAATGCCACGATCGAGGCGGCCCGGGCCGGCGCGGCCGGCAAGGGTTTCGCGGTGGTGGCCGCCGAGGTGAAGCAACTCGCCGAGCAGACCGCCAAGGCCACGGGAGAGATCGCCGGGCAGGTCGGCCGCATTCAGGGCGCGACCGGTCAGACCGTCAACGCGATTGACGGCATCGCGGCGCGGATCCGCGAGATCGACGGCGTGGCGACCTCGATCGCGGCCGCCGTGGAGGAGCAGGGGGCGGCGACCCGGGAGATCGCCCGCAACGTCGCGGAGGCGGCCCTCGGCACGGGCGCGGTCACCGGCACGATCGACGCGGTGGCACAGGCCGCCGACGAGACCGGCACGGCCGCCACCCGCATGCTCACCTCGGCGGCAAGCCTGTCCGAGCAATCCACCGAGCTGCGCCGGGAGATCGACACCTTCCTGACGACCGTGCGGGCCGCCTGAGGCTTCCCGCTCGGCATTGTGCATCATCCCGAAAGCCGGGGGCTCCCTTTCGGGATGAGGGGCTAGGGCCTTCGTTTCGACGCGCTCTCTGACGCCGAACCGGTGGCCGCTTCGGCGGAGACCGCGCTAGCCCGGGCTCGACAGCTTCATCAGCACGAGCCCGGAACCGATCAGGCCGGCCGCCAGCATCCGTACAGCGCCCGCCTCCTCGCCAAGTACGGCGATGCCGACGAGGAACGCGCCGACGGCGCCGATGCCGGTCCAGATCGTGTAGGCGGTTCCAAGCGGTAGCGTGCGCATGGCGAGCGCCAGGAAGCCGACGCTCGCGGCCATCGCGACGGCCGTGATCGCAGTCGGCCCGAGGCGCGTGAAGCCGTCCGATTGCTTCATCGCGAAGGCCCAGACGACTTCGAGGATGCCCGCAGTGACGAGATAGATCCAGGCCATGGCGGCCCTCCTGAAAGGGCCGGGCCGTCCCGGGCTTGTGCCCCGCTGAACGAGGGGAGGACGTGGCCTCGCGCGACGTCAGCTAAGGTTCACGCGGATCGGCCGCAAGGGCGGCGCGGGATGCCACCCGAGCCGATCCCCGTCACGCCACCGCGGCGAGGTGCTTCACCTCGGCCTTGACCACCACCTTGCCCACCGGTGCGGCCTTACCGCAGCTTTCGGCTTCCGGAGCCAGCACCGGCGGCTGCACCCAGCGGCCGGCGTCGAGCTCGGTGATCCGGCCGTTGATCTCGCGGATGACGTAGCGCGAGAACGGATAGACGTGCAGGTAGATCACCATGTTGGTGACCACCGCCTCCAGGGCGGCCGGGTTATGGCGAGCCGTGTCCAGGAACACGCTCCAGAAATGCTTGGCGAGTTCCGGCCGGCGCACGGTCATCCGCCAGCACACCCGCAGCAGCGAGTAGAGATCGTGGACGACGTGGCGCCAGTTGAGTTTCTGGGCCGCGAATTTCGGCCGCTTGACCTGCCGCGCCACGACGCGCACCCGGTCGAAGAAGTTCTTCGGGTCGTAGACCTCCCGCAGGACGTCCCGGTAATCGGCCAGCACGTCGCGCTGCGGGCGCAGGGTGACGAAGTTGAGTCCCTGCGTGCACTGATCGCCCTGGTCGGCGGTGGTGTGGGCGAAATTCTCGTAGAGCCGGCCCTCCTTGCGCAGGCGCCGCGAGAGCTGCGTGTTCGGCAGCGCGTAGAGCAGGCCCACCATGGCGATCGGGATGCCGGTCTGGCTGATGCAGAGCGACATCGCCTTGGAGATGCTGTCCTGCTCGGTGTCGAAGCCGACGATGAAGCCGGCGGTGACGAACATCCCGTTCTCGTACAGCTTGTGGACGCTGTCGGCGATCGAGCGCTTGGTGTTCTGCTTCTTCTGGGTCTGGATCAGGGTCGCCTCGTCGGGAGTCTCGATCCCGGTGAACAGGGCGAAGAAGTTCGCGTCCCGCATCATCCCGAGCAGTTCGTCGTCATCCGCGAGGTTGAGCGAGGCCTCGGTGGAGAACTTGAACGGGTAGCCGTGATCCGCCTGCCACTGGATCAGGTGCGGCAGGAACAGCTTGATCGCCTTCTTGTTGCCGATCAGGTTGTCGTCGACGAAGTCGACATGGCCCCGGTGGCCGAGGCTGTAGAGCCGGTCGAGCTCGGCCAGCATCTGCGGCGTGGTCTTGGTGCGCGGGGCGCGGCCGTACAGCTCGATGATGTCGCAGAACTCGCAGGTGAACGGGCAACCTCGCGAGAACTGGACGCCGATGTAGAGATAATGGCTGAAGGTCAGCAGGTCGAAGCGCGGGATCGGGCTCTTGGTGACGTCGGCCTTGAACTTCTCCGCCGTGAGCCGGCCACGGCGCTCACCCGACTCCCAGGCGGCCACGAACTTGTCGAGGATGCCCTCGGCCTCGCCCAGCACGAGGAAATCCGCCTTGTCGTAGACCTCCGGGGTCGAGGTCGGCGCGGGGCCGCCGACGCAGACCGGGGTACCCAAAGCCACGCACTTGTCGATGACGACGAGGCAGTCCGGCTCCTGGGGCAGCATGCCGCCGGTCATCACGAGGTCGGCCGCGCGGATCTGGTCGTCCGTCAGGTCTTCGCAGTTGCGATTGACCAACGTCACCTGCCAGGCCGGCGGCAGCATCGCGGCCAGCGTGATCAGGCCGAGCGGCGGCGCCGGAGCGCGGGCGCCCTGGATCTCCATCGCCTCTTTGAAATTCCACATGGAGTTTTCGTAGAACTTCGGGAACACCATCAGCACGCGCGGGGCTGTGTTCGCTTCCGACATGCCGGTTTCCCTCGTTCATGCGCGCGGCCGGGCCCCGGGAGGAATCGGGGCAGGCACAGGCGCCATCCTCACTTGCGGGCGAATTGAGGCCGTTTTTCGCTGCCGCAACAATCCGGATCGCCGAGTTGCAAAGGACGCGCCTCTACGAGCAGCGAATGCTCCACCGCGGTGCGCCGAGGCGGTGGATTCCATCATCGTGTTCGGGCGCGTGCCCTTTCGGCTACACACCCGGTGCACAACTGATCAGGGTTCGATCCGGAAGCGCTCCGGCTGCGTGCCGTCCGCGTCGGTGAAGCCGTAGATCCGGGCGAGGTCGCCCGCATGCAGCACCGCGCCCGCTCGCTGCGCGATGTCGGGGTCGGCGGCGAGTGCGGCAAGCGCCCGGCCGGCATAGAGCGGACCTTCCGTGGCGTGGGCGTCCTGCCCGAGGTCGCGCGCCCGCTCGGTGGCGACGAAGCCCGGCGAGAGGCCGAGCGCCGTGACGCCATGCGGCGCCAGCTCCCGCGCGAAGGCCAGGGCCAGCCGGTTGGTGGCGGCCTTGGCCGAATCATAGAAGATATCGCCGAGGTAATCCTCGGTCCCGAAGGAGACCAACGCGATCAGGCCGGAGCGCGCCGCCACCATGGCGGGGGCCACGGCTCGGGCGAGAAGGAGAGCCGGCAAAGGACCGACTTCGAGGAAGCCGAGATAGGGCTCGGCGGAGCGGCGCCAGAACGGCGTGCCCCAGCCTGCGCCGTCCGGATAGCGCTCCCCGTCGTAACCCTCGTTGCCGCCCCAGACGCTGCAGGCCGCCACGTCGATCCGCCCGAAGCGGCGGAGCGCCCAGTGCATCATCGCATCGGTGGCGCGCTCGGAGCGATGGTCGCACAGGTAGTGATGGCCGCGCCCACCGGCCTCATCGACCATGCGGGCGGTATCCTCGATCGATTCCGACCGCATCTCGGTGCGCGCGCCGGTTTCGCTGGAACGGGCCGTGACGATCACGGTTGCCCCCGCCTCGCCGAGCGCCCGGGCGAGCCCCCGGCCGACGCCCCGCGACGCACCTGCAACCAGACAGATCTTTTGAGACAGATCGGGCGTGCTCACGCCGAGGTCGCGGGCTTCGACCGCGACAGGAAGGCGGCGAGACGCTCCTGGGATTCGGGCGAGCGCAACTGCGCATCGAACGCCCTGGCCTCCGCCTCCACGGCCGCTTCGATCTGGGCCTGATCGCCCCGGATCAGCGCCCGGGAAGCGGCGAGCGCCCCACGCGGCAGGGCGGCCAGCTTGGTCGCCTGGGCGACCGCCTGCTCCAACAGCATGTCGGCCGGCAGCACCGCGTTGACGAGGCCGAGGGCCTGCGCCTCGTCGGCCTCCAGCGGCCGGGACAGGAGCAGCAATTCGGTGGCCCGGAGCCGGCCGACCCGCAGAGGCAGCAGGTAGCTCGATGCCGCCTCCGGCACGAGGCCGAGCTCCACGAAGGGCATGCGCAGCCGCGCCGCGGGACTGGCATAGACAAGGTCGCAATGCAGACAGAGCGTCGCGCCGATCCCCACCGCGATCCCGTCCACCGCCGCCACCATCGGGGTGCGCGTGCGGGCGAGCTGGCGAATGAAGGCCAGAGCCGGCGAGTTGCTGAACCCGTCCTCGGCATGGCCCATGAAGTCGGCGAGATCGTTGCCGGCGCTGAACATGCCGGGCTGCCCGGCAAAGACCACGGCGCCAATCGCATCCGACGCATCGGCCGCGGCCAGCGCCGCGCGCATCGCGTCGTACATCGCACCCGTGAGCGCGTTCTTCTTCTCCGGGCGGTTCAGGGTGATCAGGCGGACGCCGCCCGGGAGATCGGTGATTGCGACGGTCTCAGCCATGATCCGCTCCCTAAACCGCCAGCGCCAGCCCGGCCGCGTCCGTAAAGGCGCCGCCTTCGACCACGCTCTGCTCCAGCCCGGACGCGGCCACCAGAAGGTTCTCGGCGTAGAAGCGCGCGAGCGCGACGCGCCCCGCATGGGCCGGGTCGGTCTCGCCAGCCTTCAGGGCAGCGCCCGCCGCCAGCGCGCTCCGGGCGAGGCAGGCGCCGCCGAGCACCAGACCGAACAGGCGCAGGTACGGGGTCGCGCCCGCGAGCGCCGCCTCCGGCCGGTTGGACGCCAAAGCTGCGAGCTGGTGGCTGGTCGCCCGGTCGAGGCTGCCGATCCCGTCCCGCAGCCGCGCCGCCATGTGGCCTAAGGCCGGGTCGCCCGCCTTGAGCAGGCCCTCGGCCGCCCGGCGCATCCAGGCGATCTGCGACCGCACCGTCGCGCCGCCGTTCAGGGGCAGCTTGCGGGCGGTGAGGTCGATCGCCTGGATGCCGTTGGTGCCCTCGTAGATGCCGAGGATGCGCGCATCGCGCATCAGCTGCGCCGCCCCGGTCTCCTCCACGAAGCCCATGCCGCCATGGACCTGCACGCCGAGCGAGGTCACCTCGTTGGCGAGATCGGTGGCGAAGGCCTTGGCCACCGGGGTCAGCAGCGAGGCGCGATCCAGGGCGGGTTGCCCCTCCGGCCCCTGCGCGGCGTCGAGCGCGGCGGCGGTGAGGTAGCAGATCCCCCGGGCGGCGGCCGTGTAGGCCTTCATGGTGAGCAGCATGCGCTGCACGTCGGGATGGGCGGCGATCGGGCTGGTCGCCTCGGCGGCGCCGATGGCCCGGCCCTGGCGGCGCTCCTGCGCGTAGGCGAGCGCCCGCTGGGTCGCGGCCTCGGCGACGCCGACTCCCTGGAGGCCGACATTGAGGCGGGCCGCGTTCATCATCGTGAACATGCAGGCCAGCCCCTTGTTCTCCTGGCCGATCAGCCAGCCGGTGGCGCCGCCGTGGTCGCCGAACGCCATGGAGCAGGTCGGCGAGGCGTGGATGCCGAGCTTGTGCTCGATGCCGGAGCAGCGCAGGTCGTTGCGGGTCCCGTCCGGCAGCACTTTCGGGACGAGGAACAGCGAGATGCCCCGCGTACCGGCCGGCGCATCGGGCAGCCGGGCCAGGACGAGGTGGACGATGTTGTCGGCGAGATCGTGCTCGCCGTAGGTGATGTAGATCTTGGATCCCGTGATCCGGTAGGTGCCGTCGCCGGCCGGCACCGCCCGGCTCCGCAGCAGCGCGAGGTCGGAGCCCGCCTGTGGCTCGGTCAGGTTCATGGTGGCGGGCCATTCGCCCGAGACCAGCTTCGCGAGGTAGCGCGCCTTCAGGTCTTCGGAGCCGTGGGCGGCCAGCGCCTCGATGCCGCCCTGCGTCAGGAGCGGGCAGAGGCCGAAGGCGAGGTTGGCGCCGTTCCACATCTCGGTGCAGGCGGCCTCGATCAGCTTCGGCAGGCCCTGGCCGCCATGGTCGGCCTCGGCCGAGAGACCGTTCCAGCCACCCTCCGTGAAGGTGCGGTAGGCCTCCCGCCAGCCCGGCGGGGTGGTGACCCGCCCGTCCGCAAACGGGGTGCCGTGCCGGTCGCCGACCCGGTTCAACGGCGCGAGCACGCCGGCGGCGATGCGCCCGGCCTCGGAGAGGATCGCCTCGGCATCCTCGGGATCGACCGCGTCGAGCCCGGCCACGTGCCGGAGCGTGAACAGCATCTCGGGGACCGGGGCGCGGTAACTCATGACGATCCTCCCTCGGCGGCGGCCCGCACGTTTGATGCGGCGCGGGTTTGACCGCGCCCGCATCCCGGGGCTACGGCGGCCCGAGGATAGGCGTGCGCACCGCCCGTGTCTCTGAGACGGCTTCCCCCATGAACGATCCCGGGTCAACGGTCCCGGCCGCGACCCCGCGGCTCGATCCTGACGCGGCCGGCCTCGCCGAGGCCGCCGCGCTTTTGCGGGCCGGCGCCCTCGTGGCCTTCCCGACCGAGACGGTCTACGGGCTCGGGGCGGACGCGACCGATCCCGCCGCCGTGGCGCGGATCTTCGCCGCCAAGGAGCGGCCCCGTTTCAACCCGCTGATCGCGCATCTGCCGGATACCGACTCGGCCGTGGCGGAGGGCGTGCTCGATGGTCCGGCGCGCCGTTTGGCGGACGCCTTCTGGCCGGGGCCCCTGACCCTGGTGGTGCCGGCCCATCCGGGGACGCGCGTCTGCGACCTCGCCCGCGCCGGTCTGCCGAGCGTCGCCCTGCGGGTGCCCGCGCATCCGCTGGCGCGGGCGCTCCTGTCCGCGGTCGACCGGCCGGTGGCCGCGCCTTCGGCCAACCGCTCGGGCCGGGTCAGCCCGACACGGGCCTCCCACGTCCTCGACGATCTCGCGGGCCGCATCGCCGCCGTACTCGATGGCGGCGACACCCCGGTGGGGGTCGAATCGACCGTGGTGGCCTGTCTCGGCGGACCGCCGCGTCTGCTGCGGCCCGGCGGGATCACCCGGGCGGCGCTCCGCGCGGTTCTGGGCCACGATCCGGCGAGCCCTGAGGCAGCCGATGCCGACCGGCCGGCGGGACCCGGCATGCTGGCCTCGCACTACGCCCCCCGGGCGCGGGTCCGCCTCGACGCGACACGCATCGCGCCGGGGGAGGCGGTGCTGCTGTTCGGCGCGCACCACCCCGATGGCTATGAACTGGCCTGCGCCGCGCTCAACCTCAGCCCGGCGGGCGATGCCGAAGAAGCCGCCGCCCGCCTGTTCGGCGCCCTGCGGGAGCTCGACGCGTCGGGGGCGGCGACCATCGCGGTGGCGCCGATCCCGTCCGAGGGTCTGGGCGAGGCGATCCGCGACCGGCTGGCCCGGGCCGCCGCACCCCGTTGAGGCAGCGTGCGATTTTTTTCGCCAGCCGCGGAACAGACCCCTTCGTCGCCCGTTTATTGATCACGAAGGCCTTCTCAGCCCCCAATGGCCTTTTTCCTTTCAGGCTCGGAGCAATCCGAGCCTTTTTTCTTGGCCAGAATCCTCAGGCCAGCTTGGCGGCGATCCCGGCGACGTGGCGGCCCTGGAAGCGGGCGCCCTCCAGCTCCACGCCGCTCGGCTGACGCGAGCCGTCGCCATCCGCGATCGTGCTGGCGCCGTAGGGCGTGCCGCCCTTCACCGCCTCGACCCCGCCCTGCCCCTGGAAGCTGTAGGGCAATCCGACCACCACCATGCCGTGGTGGAACAGCACCGTGTGGAAGCTCGTCAGGGTCGTCTCCTGGCCGCCATGCTGAGACGCTGTCGAGGTGAAGACCGAGCCGACCTTGCCGACCAGCGCACCCTTCATCCAGAGCCCACCGGTCTGGTCGATGAACTGCTTCATCTGCGAGGCCATGTTGCCGTAGCGGGTCGGCGTGCCGAAGATGATCGCGTCGTAGTCGGACAGCTCATCGACGGTGGCGACGGGGGCCGCCTGATCGAGCTTGAAGTGGCTCTGTCGGGCGACCTCCTCCGGCACCAGTTCCGGAACGCGCTTCACCACCACGTCGGCCCCGGCCTCCCGGGCGCCCTCGGCGACGGCGTAGGCCATCTGCTCCACGTGTCCGTAGGTCGAGTAGTACAGCACCAGCACCTTGGCCATGTCGGGATCTCCGGGTCGCGTTTCGCACGGCCGCCCAAATCGACGGACGGCGCGATGCCGCCTCCATCGCGCGTTTCGCGCCTTGCAAAAATGCCCTGCTGCGCAAAACCTGTCTTGCGCAGATGCAAGGAGCCGGCATGCCGCTGGAGTGGGACGAATTCCGTTTCGTGAAGGCCGTCGCCGCGCAGGGCGGCCTGACGGCGGCGGCAGCGCAGCTCGGAATCAACCACTCGACCGCCTTCCGGCGACTCACCGCGCTGGAGACGAAGCTCGGGGCGCGGCTGTTCGAGCGCCTGCGGACCGGCTACGTCCCGACCCCCTGCGGCCAAGCCATGGTCGAGGCCGCGAACCGGATCGAGGCCGACGTGACCCGGTTCGAGCGCAGGGCGGCCGGCCGAAGCGAGACCCCCGCCGGTGAGCTCCGCGTGACGGCGCCGACGAGCCTTGCCATGGAACTGCTCATGCCGATCCTGGCGGACTTCGCCACCCGCTATCCCGAGATCCGGATCGAGCTGATCCTGGCCGAGGCGGCGCTCAACCTGTCACGCCGGGATGCCGATGTGGCGATCCGGGCGAGCCGCGATCCGAGCGAGACCCTGGTCGGACGCCGCCTCGCCGCGGTGGCGTGGGCCATCTACGGCCGGGCCGACCGGGAATATCGCGATCTCACGGATGAGGCCTGGGTCAGTCCGGATCTGACCGTGGCCGGCGGCACGTTCGCGCGGTTCGTCGGCGCCCAGGCACCGGCGGATCGTGTCAGGCTGCGGATCAACACGGTGACGGGGCTCGAGGCCGCCGTCGCGGCGGGACTTGGAATCGGTCCCCTGCCGTGCTTCTCGGCCGATGCCAACCCTGCGCTGCGGCGCCTGTCGGGGCCGCATCCGGAACTGGGGGTCGATCTCTGGGTGCTCACCCATCCGGACCTGCGCCACGCGGCCAGAGTCCGGGTCTTCATGGAGCACATCGCAGAAGCGATCCTGCCCCTGCGGTCGCGCTTCGAGGGTTTGCCGTGCGAAGGCTCGCAGGAGCAGCCGTAACCGGGTTCAGCGGATCTCAAGCACCTCGACATCGTGGCCGTTCACCTCAACCACGTCGCCCACCGTCTTGCTGGTGATCGCGCGGGCCAGCGGCGCCACGTAGGAGATCGAACCCTTGTGCGGATCAGCCTCGTCCTCACCGACGATCCGGAAGGTCTGGCGGGTCTCCTTGCCGGACTCGTCCTCGCGCAGCACCGTGACGGTCGAGCCGAACTGCACCGTGTCGCCGGCCTTCGGCTCCACGAGCTGGGCGGTGTTCTTGCGGGCCGCCCAATAGCGCAGGTCACGCCCGATCCTGGAATCCTCAGCCTTATCGTTGGGATCCAGGGAAGCGACCTCCTTTTCGAGGCGCGCGACCTCGGCCTCGATCTGGGCCAGGCCCTCCGGGGTGACGAAGTTGGTGTGCGGCGAGATCGGCCGATCCGGCAGATTCTCGAACGCTTCCCCGCCCTCGGGCTCTTTGATGAATGCAACGCTCATAAAGAATGAAACAGGGCTGGTACGGCTCCGGTTCCACCACTCCGGACGCAAAGCGCTGCCCGCCGCATCGAACACCGGTTCGGCGCAAGCGGGCGCGGCTCTAGCCCACCTCCACCACAATCCGCCCCCGAACCTTGCCGGCTAAAATCTCCTCGCCGAGCCGACCGACCTCCTCCAGACGGACCGTGCTGGTCATGGTAGCGAGCTTGGCTAGATCGAGGTCGCGGGCGAGCCGCGCCCAGGCCTCGCGGCGCTTCGGCTGTGGAGTCGTGACGCTGTTGATGCCCAGCAGCGAGACGCCGCGCAGGATGAACGGCGCCACCGAGGTCGGCAGGTCCATGCCCTGCGCCAGACCACACGCCGCGACGGCACCGTCGGACTTGGTCTGCGCCAACACGTTGGCGAGCGTGGTCGAACCGACCGCATCGATCCCGGCCGCCCAACGCTCCTTGCCGAGCGGCTTGCCGGGCTTCGACAGCTCCGCCCGGTCGAGGATCTCGGCCGCGCCGAGGCCCTTCAGGTAATCGGTTTCGCCGTCGCGCCCTGTGGAGGCGATCACGTGCCAGCCCGCCCGCGCGAGCAAAGCCACCGCCACCGAGCCGACGCCACCCGAGGCGCCGGTGACGATCACCGGGCCGTGGGCGGGCGTCACCCCGTGGGCGTCGAGCGCCATGCAGCACAGCATCGCGGTGTAGCCGGCGGTGCCGATCGCCATGGCCTGCTCGGGGCTCAGCCCCTGGGGCAGCGGAACAAGCCAGTCACCCTTCACCCGGGCGCGCTGCGCATAGGCGCCGAGATGCGTCTCGCCGACGCCCCAGCCGGTAAGCACCACCGGATCGCCCGGCTTGTACTCGGGATGATCCGAGCGCTCGACGATCCCGGAGAAGTCGATGCCGGGGATCATCGGGAAGCGGCGCACCACCGGCGAGGTGCCGGTGAGCGCGAGGCCGTCCTTGTAGTTCAGGGTCGAGTGCGTCACCCGGACGGTGACGTCACCGTCCATCAGGTCGGCTTCGTCGAAATCCCGGAACGCGAGGCTCTGTCCGGCCTCGCCCTTGTCGACCACCCAAGCCTTGAACGTCCCCATCGTCACCTCCCGTCGTTGGCGGTGAGGTGTCGCCGGGACGCCCGGAATCAAGGCGGCAAGGTGGGCGTCAGTACCCTTCGTACTGACTGCCGTAGGTAAAGCCGAGGGCGACGCCGAGATCCGACGAGCTGGCGCCGGTCATGCCCACGGCATCCGGGATCGAGCCGATCAGCGGACCGCCATAGGAGGCCGGTGCGTAGCCGCCATAGCCGCCGCCGACCGGAACCCATCCGGCCCGGGCGGGCGCCACACGGACGCGCCGGCTCACGCTGGCATATTCCGGCGGGATCGTCTCGGGGATCGCCTGGGCCGGGCGCACCACCACGGTCCGGGTGCGCATGGCGAAACGCGGCGGCGTGGTGATCCAGCAGCCGACCAGCTCGCCGCCGGGGCCGCGGCTCGTCTGCCAGAACCGGCCGCCCGGCGCGACCAGCACCTGCTCGGACACGGTATCGTAAACCGGCGGGACGGTGCGGTAGACGGTGCGCGACGGGCGCACCAGCACGGTCTCCTGCACCGTGTCGTAGACCGGCGGCATGACCACGTGGCGGTAGCAGGCGCTGCCGTAGCAGCCGCCGGCCTGGGCGGGCGCGGCGAGGAGCAGACCGCCGAGGGCGGCGAGGACGAGGGTGCTGGCGACCGGCGCGGTCATGGAATTCCTCTGGTACGCAATACGCTGGACAGCGCCGCGAAAGGGCGCCCGTCTCGACGTACCAGAGGCCAGACTCGTTGCCTGGCGCGCAAGCATTATCGGGAACGAAGGTAAAATTAACCCTTGGTTTCGACTGCTTACCCGTCGCTTACCTAGGTAGAATTGCTCGGATCCGCGTCAGGATCTCTTATGAAGTCCAGACCGGGCCCGATCAGGTCTGGCCGGCCTTGAGCTGATAGAAGATGTGCCGGCCGATCACGTCCATCTTTCGCAGCCGACGCGCCCAGCCCGGCCGCACGTAGTCGGCGTGGTAATGGGTGGCGGCGCCGACCTCAGCCAGATAGGTCCGGCCCTCGATCACCGAACGGGCGATGCGGGTGGCGGATTCCCACGCGCCGGCATCGGTGATGCGGAGCGACTTCCCCTCGCAGGCGAAGGAGAACTGGCAGCCCATGTAGTGGTGCCGGTTCTGGTAGACGACGCCGCAGACGCTCGCGGGATAGAGGCCGCTCTTCACGCGGTTCAGCACCACCTGGGCGACGGCGGCCTGCCCGGCCTCGGGCTCGCTGCGGGCCTCGAAATAGACGGCTTCCGACAGGCAGCGCTGCTCCTTGTCGAGGGATTCCGGGTCGATCAGGTCGGCGTAGCGCCGGCGGGCATCCTCGGGCACGGGCTGGGCACTGTCGGGGCGTTCGGTGCGGATCGCGAAATCGGGCAGCGCGAGGCTGGCGACCGCGACCTCGACGGGGATCGCGTCGGCGGGTGCCGGGGTGGTGGACGAGAGGGCGACGGCGCGGGGCACCGGCGGGGTCGAGCCGTCGAAGCGCGCGGGATCGCCGTCCTCGGTCAGGTCGGCCGTCCCCGCGCCCGTGGAGGCGGCGCTGCCGGCGCCCGTGGTCAGGCCGAGATCGGGCACCGGCAGGAAGGCGGCATCCGGTTCGGATTCGGGGTCCCAGATTGCGGCCCCTTGCGTGAGCACGCCGCTGACGCTGCCTGTGACGTCGCCGAACACCAGGGCGGCGCCGGTCTCGCGGAGGTTCACGGCACGGCGGGCGAAGCTCTCGGCCGGCCGCTGGGCCGGGTTGCCCTTGCCCGCCCGCTGCACCACCGGAAAGACGTGGGCGCCGGCCTTGAACACCGCCCGGGGCGCCTCGTCGCCGAGGCTGCGCAGGGCGGAGCCGATCAGCATCGTGCCGGGCGGCAGGGGCGGGACCGTGTCGGCATCGATAAGGCCGAGGCGGCTCGATCCGATGGCGTTCTCCGTGCCGGCATCGGCGGTGAACGACACCAGCAGGCCGAGCCCGACCATCCAGGGGGTCATCGCGGCCGAGAGCCAGCGCAGGCTCGATTCCCGTCGTCCTCGTCTCGTACCCACGACGCCAGACCCGTACTCAGAGAACCCGAAGGGCCCGATCCTCCCCGTCTCCGGGGTGTTTCTGCGGCCGCCCGGGATTTATCGCCCGGTATGGTTGAGGCTGGGTTAAGCGCGCGTCACGGGCGCCGTCCCGTTCGGACGCGACCATGAAAAAGGGCGGCCCGAAGGCCGCCCTGTCTCGTCTCGATGCTGCGCGTCGCCTCACTCGGCGGCGGGCATACGCTCCTCGACCGGGATCGCGCCGCTCTCGAACTGCTTCTGCTGCAGGATCATCGCGTCGCGGCGGCGGGCGATGGCGCGGATATCCGCCACCATCGAACCCGTGCCGGCCGGGATGAGCGAGCCGACGATCACGTTCTCCTTCAGGCCTTCCAGATGGTCGACCTTGCCGTTGACCGCGGCCTCGGTGAGCACCCGGGTCGTCTCCTGGAACGAGGCCGCCGAGATGAACGACTTCGTCTGCAGTGACGCCTTGGTGATGCCGAGCAGGACCGGAACGCCCTGGATCGGCTTCTTGCCCTCGGCGAGCAGCTTGTCGTTGAACTCGGTCAGCTCCGTGCGGTCGATCTGGTCGCCCGAGAGGATGTCGGAATCGCCGCCATCGGTCACTTCGACCTTCTGCAGCATCTGCCGAACGATCACCTCGATGTGCTTGTCGTTGATCGACACGCCCTGCAGCCGGTAGACCTCCTGGATCTCGTTGACGAGGTAGGCCGCGAGTTCCTCCACGCCCTTGATCGCCAGGATGTCGTGCGGGGCCGGGTTTCCATCGACGATGTAATCGCCGAGCTCGACCACGTCCCCGTCCTGCAGGTGGATGTGCTTGCCCTTCGGGATCAGGTACTCGACCGCCTCCGAGCCGTCATGCGGCGTCAGCGTGAGCCGACGCTTGTTCTTGTAGTCGCGGCCGAACGCGATGGTGCCCGACTTCTCGGCGATGATCGCCGCGTCCTTCGGGCGCCGTGCCTCGAACAGCTCCGCCACCCGCGGCAGACCGCCGGTGATGTCGCGGGTCTTGGCCGAGTCGGTCGAGACGCGGGCCAGGATGTCGCCGGCATTCACCTTCGAACCCGGATCGAAGCCGATGATGGCATCGACCGGCAGGAAGTAGCGGGCATCCGAGCCGCGGGGCAGCTTGAGCGCCTTGCCTTCCTTGTCGACGACGACCATCGCGGGCTTCAGGTCCGACGTCCGGGCAGACCCGCGCCAGTCGACGACGACGCGCTTGGCGATGCCGGTCGACTCGTCGGTGGTCTCGGTCATGGACTGGCCGTCGACCAGATCCTCGTAGGCCACGAGACCATCGACCTCGGTGAGGATCGGACGGGTGTAGGGATCCCACTCGGCGATCCGCTGCCCGCGCTTGATCTTGTCGCCCTCGTCGACCCGGAGCTTGGCGCCGTATTGCAGGCGGTGAACCGCCCGCTCGACCCCGTCCGACCCGATGATCACGACTGCCACGTTACGACCGGTGGCGATCAGATCGCCATCGGAGTTCTTGGCGATCGCGCGGTTGCGGATCTTGATCGTGCCCTCGAAGCTCGACTCGATGAACGACGAGTCGGCGATCTGGGCCGCACCACCGATGTGGAAGGTCCGCATCGTGAGCTGCGTGCCCGGCTCGCCGATCGACTGCGCCGCGATGACGCCGACGGCCTCGCCCATGTTGACGGGCGTGCCGCGGGCCAGATCGCGCCCGTAGCAGGTGGCGCAGACGCCACTCCGGGTGGCGCAGACCAGCACCGAGCGGATCTTCACCTCCTGGATGCCGGCGGCGTTGATCGCCGGCAGGTGCCGCTCCTCGATGGTCTCGCCGGTCTTGACGATCACCGTGCCGTCCGCGGCCACCAGATCCTCGGCCGTGGCGCGGCCCAGGATACGGGTGGCGAGCGTCGCCACGACCTGACCGGCATCCACGATGGCGCGCATCTTGATGCCGTTGGTCGTGCCGCAATCGACCTCGCGGATCACGGCGTCCTGGGCCACGTCGACGAGGCGGCGGGTCAGGTAGCCGGAATTGGCGGTCTTCAGAGCGGTGTCGGCCAGGCCCTTACGGGCACCGTGCGTGGAGTTGAAGTACTCCAGAACGTCCAGGCCTTCCTTGAAGTTCGAGATGATCGGAGTCTCGATGATCTCGCCCGACGGCTTGGCCATGAGGCCGCGCATCGCCGCGAGCTGCTTCATCTGGGCGGGCGAGCCACGGGCACCCGAGTGGCTCATCATGTAGATCGAGTTGATCTGCTTGTCGGCTCCGTTCTCGTCCTTCTGGACGGCGGAGATCCGGCCCATCATCTCAGCCGCCAGCTTGTCCGAGCACTTGGCCCAGGCATCGACGACCTTGTTGTACTTCTCGCCCTGGGTGATCAGGCCGTCGTTGTACTGCTGCTCGTAATCCTTCACGAGCGCGCGGGTGGTGTCGACGATCGACCACTTGTTGTCCGGCACGACCATGTCGTCCTTGCCGAACGAGATGCCGGCCTTGAACGCGTGGTTGAAGCCGAGCGCCATGATCCGATCACAGAAGATCACCGACTCCTTCTGACCGCAGTGGCGGTAGACGGTGTCGATCATCGCCGAGATCTCCTTCTTGGTCATCAGCTTGTTGACGACGTCGAAGGGCACCTTGGCGTGCTTCGGCAGGGCGCCGGACAGGATC
The DNA here is from genome assembly GCF_022829605.1 of Methylobacterium sp. E-065. Taxonomy (GTDB): domain Bacteria; phylum Pseudomonadota; class Alphaproteobacteria; order Rhizobiales; family Beijerinckiaceae; genus Methylobacterium. The sequence goes on from NZ_JAKSYD010000185.1 coordinate 16,187, forward strand.
ACCCGGCCCGGGGTGGTCTCGTAGGTCTTGGTCAGCGGCTGGTTGTCCGGACCGATGCCGGTCCAGCGCCACTTGATCTTGGTGTGCAGCGACACGGCCTTGGCGGCGAGCGCGTGCTCGAGTTCGCCCATGTCGCCATAGACGCCCTGCATCGGGTTCTTGGGGTTGTCCGCCTGGAACGCGCCCGGCAGGCCCTCGGCCACGATCGACAGGTAGTAGAGGCCGAGCACGATATCCTGCGACGGCACGATGATCGGCTGACCGTTGGCCGGGTGCAGGATGTTGTTGGTCGACATCATCAGGACGCGGGCTTCCAGCTGCGCCTCGAGCGACAGCGGGACGTGCACGGCCATCTGGTCGCCGTCGAAGTCGGCGTTGAACGCGGCGCAGACCAGCGGGTGCAGCTGGATCGCCTTGCCCTCGATCAGCTTCGGCTCGAACGCCTGGATGCCCAGACGGTGGAGCGTCGGTGCGCGGTTCAGCATCACCGGGTGCTCGCGGATCACCTCATCGAGGATGTCCCAGACCTCCGGCTTTTCTTTTTCAACGAGCTTCTTCGCCTGCTTCACCGTGGCGGAAAAGCCCTTGGCGTCGAGGCGCGCGTAGATGAACGGCTTGAACAGCTCCAGCGCCATCTTCTTGGGCAGGCCGCACTGGTGCAGCTTCAGCTCCGGACCGACCACGATGACCGAACGGCCCGAGTAATCGACGCGCTTGCCGAGCAGGTTCTGACGGAACCGGCCCTGCTTGCCCTTCAGCATGTCGGCGAGCGACTTCAGCGGGCGCTTGTTGGCACCCGTGATGACGCGGCCGCGACGGCCGTTGTCGAACAGCGCGTCCACCGCTTCCTGCAGCATCCGCTTCTCGTTGCGGATGATGATGTCGGGGGCGCGCAGCTCGATCAGCCGCTTCAGCCGGTTGTTGCGGTTGATGACGCGGCGATACAAGTCGTTCAGATCGGAGGTCGCGAAGCGGCCGCCATCCAGCGGGACCAGCGGGCGCAGGTCCGGCGGGATCACAGGCACAACCGTGAGGATCATCCATTCCGGCTTGTTGCCGGACATCTGGAAGGCCTCGATGATCTTGAGACGCTTCAGGAGCTTCTTGGGCTTCAGCTCCGAAGTCGTGACCGCAATCTCCTCACGCAGATCGTTGGCGATCTTGTCGAGGTCGAGCTCCTGCAGGATGCGCCGGATGGCCTCGGCGCCGATCATGGCGGTGAAGGTGTCCTCGCCGTACTCCTCCTGGGCGCGCAGGTACTCCTCCTCCGACAGGAGCTGACGCTCCTTCAGGGGGGTGAGGCCGGGCTCGATGACGCAGTAGGACTCGAAGTACAGGATCCGCTCAAGGTCCTTGAGCGCCATGTCGAGCAGCAGGCCGATGCGGCTCGGCAGCGACTTCAGGAACCAGATATGCGCGACCGGGGCGGCCAGCTCGATATGGCCCATGCGGTCACGCCGGACGCGCGCCAGGGTGACTTCGACGCCGCACTTCTCGCAGATGACGCCCTTGTACTTCATGCGCTTGTACTTGCCGCACAAGCACTCGTAATCCTTGATCGGCCCGAAGATGCGCGCGCAGAACAGGCCGTCGCGCTCGGGCTTGAAGGTCCGGTAGTTGATCGTCTCGGGCTTCTTGATCTCGCCGTACGACCAGGAGAGGATCTTCTCCGGGGACGAAATCGAGATCTTGATCTGGTCGAAGCTGACCGGTGTGGCCTGCTGGTTGAAAAGGTTCATGACCTCTTGGTTCATGATCCGCTCCTTGTTGACGCCGAGGGCCCCGCGCCGGGCCGTCGTGTCCTGAAAAAGGTCCGGCGCCGCACCCCGCACGGGCGCTGCTCACCGTCGTCAAACCCGGAAGGCCCCTCCCCTCCCTGCTCGACCGTGGCGGCGGTGATCTCCACCGCCACGGGAGGTTTTTGCGACTGGCTTACTCGGCCGCGTCGGCCGGCGGCTCGAGCTGGTCGTTCGCGGCCTTCTTCGAGGACGTCAGCTCGACGTTGAGGCCGAGCGAGCGCATCTCCTTGACGAGCACGTTGAACGATTCGGGGATGCCGGCCTCGAACGTGTCGTCGCCGCGGACGATCGCCTCGTAGACCTTGGTGCGGCCGGCCACGTCGTCCGACTTCACCGTGAGCATCTCCTGCAGCGTGTAGGCCGCGCCGTAGGCTTCCAGCGCCCAGACCTCCATCTCGCCGAAGCGCTGACCGCCGAACTGCGCCTTGCCGCCCAGCGGCTGCTGGGTAACGAGCGAGTACGGGCCGATCGACCGGGCGTGGATCTTGTCGTCCACCAGGTGGTGTAGCTTCAGCATGTAGATGTAGCCCATCGTCACCTTGCGGTCGAAGGACTCGCCGGTCCGCCCGTCATAGAGCGTCGACTGCGCCGAGCGATCGAGCCCGGCCATCTCCAGCATCTGCTCGATGTCGGCTTCCTTGGCGCCGTTGAACACCGGGGTCGCCATCGGCACGCCGCGGCGGACATTGTTGCCGGCCTCGGCCAGCTCCTCGTCCGTCAGGCCGTCGAGCTCACCCGGGGAGTAGATCGCCTCCATCTCCTGACGCAGCGGCGCGATGTCGTGCGACTTCAGATAGGCATCCACCGCCTTGGATACCTTGCGACCCAGGCCCGCAGCTGCCCAGCCCAGATGGGTCTCCAGGATCTGACCGACGTTCATGCGCGAGGGCACGCCCAGCGGGTTGAGCACGATGTCGGCATGGGTCCCGTCCTCAAGGAACGGCATGTCCTCGATCGGCACGATCCGCGACACGACACCCTTGTTGCCGTGACGGCCGGCCATCTTGTCGCCCGGCTGGATCTTGCGCTTCACCGCCACGAAGACCTTGACCATCTTCATGACGCCCGGAGGCAGCTCGTCACCGCGCTGCAGCTTCTCGACCTTGTCGAGGAAGCGCTGCTCGAGGCGCTTCTTCGACTCGTCGTACTGCTTCTGCATCGCCTCCATCTCGGTCATGAGACGGTCTTCGATGACGGCGAACTGCCACCATTGCGAGCGCGGGTAGTCGTTGATCAGCTCGCGGGTGAGCGTGGTGTCCTTCTTGAAGCCCTTCGGGCCGGCCACCGGCGCCTGACCGATCAGCACATCCGCCAGACGGGCGTAGGTGTTGCGGTCGAGGATCGCCTGCTCGTCGTCGCGGTCCTTCGCGAGCCGCTCGATCTCCTCGCGCTCGATCGCCTGAGCGCGCTCGTCCTTGTCGACGCCGTGGCGGTTGAACACCCGGACCTCGACGATCGTGCCGGTGACGCCCGGCGGCACCCGCAGCGAGGTGTCGCGCACGTCCGAGGCCTTCTCGCCGAAGATGGCGCGGAGCAGCTTCTCCTCCGGCGTCATCGGGCTCTCGCCCTTCGGGGTGATCTTGCCGACGAGGATGTCGCCGGCATTCACCTCGGCACCGATATAGACGATGCCGGCCTCGTCGAGGTTCTTGAGCGCTTCCTCGGAGACGTTCGGGATGTCGCGGGTGATTTCCTCCGGCCCGAGCTTGGTGTCGCGGGCCATCACCTCGAACTCCTCGATGTGGATCGAGGTGAACACGTCATCCTTCACGATCCGCTCCGAGAGCAGGATCGAGTCCTCGAAGTTGTAGCCGTTCCACGGCATGAACGCGACGAGCACGTTCCGGCCGAGCGCCAGCTCACCGAACTCGGTCGAAGGACCGTCGGCGATGATCTCGCCCTTCTTCACGAACTCGCCGACGCGGACCAGCGGCTTCTGCGTGATGCAGGTCGACTGGTTGGAGCGCTGGAACTTCTGCAGGCGGTAGATGTCGACGCCCGGCTTGTTGGCATCGGCCTCTTCCGTGGCGCGGATGACGATACGGGTGGCATCGACCTGATCGATGATGCCGGCCCGGCGCGCCGCGATGGCAGCGCCGGAATCCCGGGCGACCACCGCCTCCATGCCGGTGCCCACGAACGGGGCGTCGGCGCGGACCAGCGGCACGGCCTGCCGCTGCATGTTCGAGCCCATCAGCGCGCGGTTGGCGTCGTCGTTCTCGAGGAACGGGATCAGTGCCGCGGCGACCGAGACGAGCTGCTTGGGCGAGACGTCCATGAGGTCGACGCGCTCGGGCCCCACGACGATCACGTCGCCGGCCCGGCGGCAAACCACGAGGTCCTCCGTCAGCTTCTTGTTCTCGTCCATCTGGGCGTTGGCCTGGGCGACGTAGTACTTCGCCTCCTCCATGGCCGACAGGTAGGCGACCTCGTTGGTGACCACGCCGTCGCGGACGCGGCGGAACGGGGTCTCGATGAAGCCGTACTTGTTGACCCGGGCGAAGGTCGCCAGGGAGTTGATCAGGCCGATGTTCGGGCCTTCCGGCGTCTCGATCGGGCAGATCCGGCCATAGTGGGTCGGGTGCACGTCGCGCACCTCGAAGCCGGCGCGCTCGCGGGTCAGACCGCCCGGGCCAAGCGCCGAGAGGCGGCGCTTGTGCGTCACCTCGGACAGCGGATTGGTCTGATCCATGAACTGCGACAGCTGCGACGAGCCGAAGAACTCGCGCACGGCCGCGGCCGCGGGCTTCGCGTTGATCAGATCCTGCGGCATGACCGTGTCGATATCGACCTGGCTCATGCGCTCGCGGATGGCGCGCTCCATGCGCAGGAGGCCCAGGCGGTACTGGTTCTCCATCAGCTCGCCGACCGAGCGGACGCGGCGGTTGCCGAGGTGGTCGATGTCGTCGACTTCACCCTTGCCGTCGCGCAGCTCGACCAGCGCCTTGACCACGGCCAGCATGTCCTCCTTGCGGAGGGTGCGGACCGTGTCGGCGGCGTCGAGGTCGAGCCGCATGTTCATCTTCACGCGGCCGACTGCCGAGAGGTCGTAACGCTCGGAATCGAAGAACAGCGAGTGGAACATCGCCTCGGCGGTATCGAGGGTCGGCGGCTCGCCCGGGCGCATGACCCGGTAGATGTCGAACAGCGCGCCCTCGCGGCCGGAATTCTTGTCCACCGCCAGGGTGTTGCGGATGTAGGGACCGACATTGACGTGGTCGATGTCGAGCACCGGCAGCTCGGTGGTGCCGACATCCTCGAGGCTCTTCAGGAGCTTCTCGGAGATCTCCTCGCCGGCCTCGGCCCATATTTCGCCGGTCTGCGCGTTGACCAGATCCTCGGCGATGTACTGCCCGACGAGATCCTCGTCGGTCGCCTTCAGGAACTTGGTGCCCTTGTCGGTGATCTGACGGGCGTTGCGGGCGTTGAGCTTCTTGCCGGCCTCGAGCACGACCTCGCCGGAATCGGCGTCGATCAGGTCGATGGTCGCCTTCATGCCCTTCATGCGCTCGGCATCGAACGGCACGCGCCACTCGGCACCATCCCGGTCGTAGACGACGCGGTTGTAGAAGGTCGACAGGATCTCCTCGCCGTCCAGGCCGAGGGCGTAGAGCAGCGACGTCGCCGGCAGCTTGCGCTTCCGGTCGATGCGGACATGCACGATGTCCTTGGCGTCGAACTCGACGTCGAGCCAGGAGCCCCGATACGGGATGATGCGGGCGGCGAACAGGAGCTTGCCCGACGAGTGGGTCTTGCCCTTGTCGTGGTCGAAGAACACGCCCGGCGAGCGATGCATCTGCGAGACGATGACGCGCTCGGTGCCGTTGACGATGAAGGTGCCGTTCTCCGTCATCAGGGGCATGTCGCCCATGTAGACGTCCTGCTCCTTGATGTCCTTGACCGACTTGGCCTGGGTGTCGGGATCGACATCGAACACGATCAGGCGGAGCGTCACCTTCAGCGGCGCCGCAAAGGTGATGCCGCGCTGACGGCACTCGTCGACGTCGTATTTCGGCTGCTCGAAGGTGTAGCGGACGAATTCCAAGAGGGCCGTGGCGGCGAAGTCGGAGATCGGGAACACCGACTTGAACACGCTCTGCAGCCCCTCGTCGCCGCGCCCGCCTTCGGGCTCGTCGACCATCAGGAACTGGTCGTAGGACGCCTTCTGAACCTCGATGAGGTTCGGCATCTCGGCAACTTCCTTGATCTTGCCGAAGAACTTCCGAATGCGCTTGCGACCGACCAGCGTGTTGGCCATGTGACCTCGCTCCTACCCGCGTGCCTCGCGCCCGGGGAAGCGTTCCCGCGAAGGGACCTCCCGCACCGGGCCGTGACGCGCGCCCCGCCGAGCCGCGCCACCGAACCGAATCTCGTTCTCGGTCCCTTCCGGGACCATCCGCCGAAGCGGCCTAAAGCCCGCGGGCGCAGCGCCCGCGGGCTTCGGTCACGACAGGCCTGGAACGGACCTCCGTGAGGTGATGGGCCGGGACCGGCCCATCGTCGCCTTACTTGAGCTCGACCTTGGCGCCAGCCTTCTCGAGCTGGGCCTTGAGCTTCTCGGCCTCGTCCTTGGTGACGGCTTCCTTGACCGGCTTGGGCGCGCCCTCGACCAGGTCCTTGGCTTCCTTGAGGCCGAGGCCGGTGATCGCGCGGACCTCCTTGATGACCTCGATCTTCTTGTCGCCAGCGGCGGTGAGAACGACCGTGAACTCGGTCTGCTCCTCGACGGCAGCGGCGCCACCACCGGCGGCCGGGCCAGCAGCCACGGCGACGGCAGCGGCGGCCGAGACGCCCCACTTCTCTTCGAGCATCTTGGCCAGGTCGGCAGCCTCGAGAACGGTCAGCGAGGACAGGTCGTCGACGAGCTTGGCAAGATCAGCCATTGTGAATTCCTCTCAGATATCGGTTCGAACGAAGGGTTTTTGAAGGCCCTCAGGCGGCCTCGTCCTTGGTGGCATAGGCCCCGAACACGCGGGCGAGCTTGGCCGCCGGCGCATTGACGACCTGGGCGATCTTGGTCGCGGGCGCCTGTACGAGGCCCACGATCTTGGCGCGCAGTTCGTCGAGGGACGGGAGCGAGGCGAGGGCCTTCACGCCGTCCGGGTTCAGGGTTGTCGCGCCCATGGCGCCGCCGAGAATCACGAGCTTGTCGTTCGTCTTGGCGAAATCCACCGCGACCTTGGCGGCTGCGACCGGATCGCCAGAATAGGCGAGCAGGGTCGGGCCCTTCAGGAGCGGCTTGATGGATGCGACGTCCGTACCATCGAGTGCGATGCCGGCGAGGCTGTTCTTGGCGACCTTCACGGTGGCGCCGGCCTGCTTCATCTGCGAACGCAGCTTCTGCATGTCGGCGACCGTGAGGCCCTTGTAGTGGGCCACGACGACGACGGCGCTCTGATTGAACACGCCGTTGAGCGTCGAGACGAGGTCAGCTTTTGCTGTCCGGTCCACTGGGCTCTCTCCGGTTGGCGGAACCCGAAAATCGGGCCCGCCGGTTGCACATGCCGCCCGGACGTGGTCTCGGCCTTCGAAAGACCGGGAACGTCCGAACGACGCTTCGCGGCCCTGTCCCCGCACGTGCCCCTGAGGGGTCGCTTCGGGTGAGTTGGTTCAAACCGATACCCCTCCGCGGCCTGAGCCGTGGCGAGGCGTTTCGAATTCGGTCTTCCCCGTCTGTGCAGGCTGGGGGATTAAGCCGGCGAACCGGCGCCTGCAGTCTCGGACAGGACATGGCCGGACGAGGCTCCGCGGGGCGTGGTGCCCTCTGGATCCTGCCGGCCAGTGCCACCCGGTTGCCCAGGCAACATTTCGAGCGGAAACCGGCCAATCGGCCGTTTCCTTCCGTGAGGATAAATGCGTGAAGCGCGGTGTATAGAGCCTAGCAAGCCGCCTGCCAAGAGCCGAAGCGCGACTTTTCCGCCGCAGGCAAGGGCTTGTCGAGGAGCCCTGCTGCGATTGCATCACTCGACGCGCGCTCGGGCTACGCCGCCTCCCGCTCCGGCGCCAGCTTCCGCCTTGCCGATTCCCACCAGCTCCGATCGCGGGCCTCCTTCGCCTCAGCGGCCTTGGCGGCATAGAACGACGCGTTGTGCTCGCCGCGCAGGGCCTCGCGGGTGAAGCGGATCAGGTGGTGGGCCACGAAGCCCATATTGAACACCGCCTCGATCTGACCGCGCTTCAAGGCATAGCCCGCCGCGCTCCAGAACGGCTTGCGGTAATCCGAAAACATCCCGACCCGCGTGATGATGTTGAAGCCGAGGATCAGACCGCGGCGCAGGTTGGTGAAGGTCAGCTTGCCGGCGGTCGGCGTCTTGATTCGGTTCGGGTAGGTCACCGCGCACTGATGCTTGAACCGCTCGAAGATTTTTTCGGGCTCGTAGGCGTGCGCGATCGCCCGGCGCCAGCTGCTGACCACGGAATCGTGGGGGCGCTTGAACAGGACGTTCGATTCCAGGCTGGCATCGTGCAGGAGCCGGCCCTCTCGCTGCAGCCGATCCCAGAGCGGCGTTTTGGGCAGGGCCTGAAGCAGGTTGATGGTCAGCACGGGAATCGCCGAGCGATCGATGAAGTCGATCAGGTTCTGCTCGGATTCGTCGCTGTCGGAATCGAGCCCCAGGATGATGCCGGAGGTCACCTCCAACCCGTAGGAATTGAGCGTCTCGATCGCCTCGTACATCGGCACGGCGGCGTTGTGGGTCTTGTCGATCCCCTTGAGCGCCTCCGTCTCCGGGGTCTCGATCCCGACGAACACGGTCATGAAGTTCGCCTGCCGCATCAGCTCGAGGATCTCGGGCTGCTTGGCCATGTTCAGCGTCGCCTCGCAGGCGAACTGCAGCGGGTAATCGTTCTTCTTCTGCCACGCCACGAGGTGCGGCAGCATCTCGCGGGTCGCCTTGCGGTTGGCGATGAAGTTGTCGTCCACGAAGTAGACCACCGCCGGATGGCCCGGCTGGCTGATGATCGCGTCGAGCTCGGCGCACATCTGCTCCGGGCTCTTCAGGCGCGGCTGGCGGCCGTAGAGCTGCGGGATGTCGCAGAACTCGCAGCGATACGGGCAGCCCGAGGAGAATTGCAGCGAGCCGATCAGGTAGCGCTTCAGCGGCGCCGCCTCGTAGGCCGGGGCCGGGAAATCCGAGAGGGCGAGCCGGTCCTTGGTCTCCAGCACCACCTGGGCGGGGGGCGGCGTCAGGTCGACGTCGAGGCGCGCGATGAGCTGGTCGGTGGCGTCGCCGATCTCGCCGATATGGAGATAGTCGAAGTCGCGGTACTTCTCCGGGGCGCCCGAGACCGAGGGGCCGCCGAGCGCCGTGACCTTGCCGGCCACGCGGGCGCGGTCGCGGATGTCGTGGATCTGCGGCTCCTGGATGTGCATGCCGGAGACGAACACCGCATCGGCCCAGGCGAAATCGGCCGGGCCCGCGCGGCGGATATTCTCATCGATGAACCGGCATTCCCAAGCCTCCGGCATATAGGCCGCGATCAGCAGCAGGCCTTGCGGCGGCATGAACGCCTTGACCCCGCCCATCAGCGGGTAGGCGTGGGAGAACGTCCCGAAGGACGGGGTGTAAGCCGGGAAGACGCACAGGATGCGTCGCTTGGAGGAAACCGTCAGGGTGCATCGCATGGCGGCTTATCTAGCACAGCCGTGCGGCTTGGCGCCCCCCTTCGTGGTTGAGAATGACGTGAGGGGGCATCGACAACGAAAAAACGCCCGGCCGTTCCGGCCGGGCGCTCCGTAGCGTGGACGATTCGCCTGGTGTCAGGCGGTGAGCACGGTGTTCGGCTCGACCTTCACGCCCGGGCCCATCGTCGAGGTGACGGCGATGCGCTGGACGTAGGTGCCCTTGGCACCCGCGGGCTTGGCCTTGGCGACCGCGTCCGCGAACGCCTTGATGTTCTCGACGAGCTTGTCGGCGTCGAACGAGACCTTGCCGACGCCGGCATGGACGATGCCGGCCTTCTCGACGCGGAACTCGACCGAGCCTCCCTTGGCACCGGCGACGGCGCTCTTCACGTCCATGGTGACGGTGCCGACCTTCGGGTTCGGCATCAGGCCGCGCGGGCCCAGCACCTTACCGAGACGACCGACCAGCGGCATCATGTCCGGGGTGGCGATGCAGCGATCGAACTCGATCTTGCCGCTCTGCACGATCTCCAGGAGATCCTCGGCGCCGACGATGTCGGCACCGGCGGCCTTGGCGTCGTCCGCCTTGGCGCCCCGGGCGAAGACCGCAACGCGCACCGTCCGGCCGGAGCCGTTCGGCAGGTTGCAGACGCCGCGGACCATCTGGTCGGCGTGACGGGGATCGACGCCGAGGTTCATGGAGACCTCGACGGTCTCGTCGAACTTCGCGGTCGCCCGCTCCTTCACCAGCTTGATCGCCTCGTCGAGGGGATAGAGCTTGGTGACTTCGATGCCCTCGCGGGCGGCGCGGATGCGCTTGCCTTCCTTAGCCATGATGTCCTCCCTCAGGCCGTGACTTCAAGGCCCATGGCCCGGGCAGAGCCGCGGATCATGGCAACGGCCGACTCGATCGAGTCGCAGTTGAGGTCGGGCATCTTCTTCTCGGCGATCTCGCGGAGCTGCGCCTCGGAGATCTTGCCGACGGTCGGGCCCTTGCCCGGGGTCTTGGAGCCGGAGGCCGGCTTCTTGCCGATCTTCAGGCCGACGGCCTTCTTCAGGAAGAAGGTGACCGGGGGCTGCTTCATCTCGAAGGTGAAGGAGCGATCCTGATACGCGGTGATGATCACCGGAATCGGGGTGCCCTTCTCCATCTGCGCGGTCTTCGCGTTGAAGGCCTTGCAGAATTCCATGATGTTGAGGCCGCGCTGACCGAGCGCGGGGCCGATCGGCGGCGACGGGTTCGCTGCGCCGGCCGGGACCTGAAGCTTCACGTAACCCGTGATCTTCTTCGCCATGGGACTGCTCCCAATGATAATCCGCCCCCACGCAGCCTGAAGCGCGGCGGGTCGGACGGTTGCAGGTCGCGGTGCGAGCCGTGGATCCCGGAGGCGAGGCCGGGCGGATCTCCCGCGGATGGTGCCGCATCCCTAGCGAGGTGCGGCGGCTTCTCGGCTGCCGTTCAGCGACGACCGGGAAAGGCGGGCGGCCGGAGGGCCGCCGAAACCGGGAGGCTCAGGCCTTCTCGACCTGGGCGTATTCGAGCTCCACCGGCGTGGCGCGGCCGAAGATCGACACGGCCACCTTGAGGCGAGAGCGAGCCTCGTCGATCTCCTCGACGGTGCCGTTGAAGCTGGCGAACGGGCCATCGGCGACCCGGACGGTCTCTCCGATCTCGAACGACACGGAGGGCTTCGGCCGGTCGACGCCCTCGGCGACCTGCCCCTTGATCCGCTCGGCCTCGGAGTCGGGGATCGGAACCGGCTTCGACTTGTCGGCGCCCAGGAAGCCCGTGACCTTCGGGGTGTTCTTGATCAGGTGGTAGACCTCGTCGGTGAGGTCGCACTTCACCAGCACGTAGCCGGGGAAGAACTTGCGCTCGGCATCGACCTTCCGGCCGCGGCGCACCTCCACGACCTTCTCGATCGGGACCATCACCTCGTCGAACAGCTCGGACAGCCCGCGCTGGGCCGCCTGGTCCTTGATGGACTGCGCGACCTTGTTCTCGAAGTTCGAGTAGGCGTGGACGATGTACCAGCGCTTCGACACGGTTCCGTTCAACTCCGATACGTCTGCGAGGTCTCCCTCGTCCGATGGTGCCCGGTCTCAGAGGCCGAGGATCAGGCCGACGACGAAGCGCAGGGCCTGATCCACCACCGTGAAGAACAGGCTTGCGACCACCACCATCACGAACACCATGATGGTCGTGATGGTGGTTTCCCGGCGGGACGGCCACGTGACCTTGCGAGCCTCGTCGCGAACCTGGGCGAAGAACTCGCCCGGCGTAGCGCGCTTCTGCGGCGCACGAACTGGCGTCGTCGGACGGGCCGGCGGCGGGTTCGCGGGGCCGCGGGCCGCGCCGCGCACCAGGTCCACCTTCTTGGTCGCTTCGTTCGATGCCATGGCGCCAGTGTCTGTGCGTGTTCGGCCCCGGGCAGAGACCGCTCCGGGAACACGAATGACGGCGCCGAGGACCCGGATGGGCCCGCACCGACGGTCGCTTCAGATCTCGGATTTCGCCCGCTCTAACGCAACTCCGCCGGCTTGTCGACCGGGCCGCTGCGTGGGATCGGGCAGGATGTCTGGCAGGAGTGGAGGGACTCGAACCCGCAACCTCCGGTTTTGGAGACCGGCGCTCTGACCAGTTGAGCTACACTCCTAGCGCACCGCCCAATGCCTCATCGCGGCTCGGCTTGCAAGGGGTTCGGCCAGCGGCCGCCGCAAATCACCGGCCGTGATCGGCCCGCTCCATCGTGTTCAGGGGCCGGAGGTGGCGGCCATCGAAGCGGAACAGTTCGTCGCTGCGGCCGTACGGGCCCGTGCGCAGGTAACGCGTGGCCTCCGCGGCCAACGCGCGCCGCGCCGGGCTGCCGGACGGCCATGCGAGGAGCAGGTTGCGGGTCGGTCCGGCCAGCGTGATGCTGTCTGTCTTGAGGGCGCTCCGGATCTCGTTGAGATAAGGCGGTACGAGCAGCCGCGCGATGGCGAAGTCGTCGCCCGGATTGGCCATGGCAAACAGGGGCGCACCGTCCCCGAGCACCAGTTCGAACGGCGCATCCTTCGACGTGGCTGCCAAGTTCGCGACGGCCGTCGTCTCCACCTGTGCAGGATCGATCTGCCAGCCCGCAAGCATCTCGCGGGTCACGTACTGATAGCGATTCGGCTCGTCGAGCACGTAGACCACGTGCAGCGTCTCGGAAAACCGACGATGCGCGAGCATCGTGTATTGCTGGAGGATCTCGTCCGGTACGAGTTGCGGCCGCAGGCGCGACCGGATCGTCGCGAAGTCGCCCGTATCCGGCGCGGGGGCGGCCTTCGCCAAAGCGACGGCGAGGAATTCCGCGACCTCATGCCGGCGCCCGGGTTCGGAGAGGCCGTCGACGCGCTGATACAGGTTCGTCAGATCGATCGTCTTCGTGCCGACGCTGAGCTGCGCCGGATCCGCCTCGAGGAGGACCTTCACCCCTGGCCGGAGGTCACGGATCAGTGCGGCTACCTCCGCACGAAAGCGCCCATCGGTCAACGCATCACCCCAGGCCGCGCCGGTCAGAACCGCCGCTCCCACACAGATCAGGGCCGCGAAACACCCAGGCCGAAGAATGGAACCGACCGACATCCGAGTCTCCCCAAGACCAGGCGGAGAAAGGACAAAGCAACGCCGGCGCTCCGTCAAGACGAAGGCCGGCGTAAGTCACATCGATCTGGGTCGACGCCCGCGTGCGAGACGGCGGGATGCTTGTGGCCCGGCGCGCGGTGCACCGGTCCGTCGAGCCCTGCCCGATCGTACTGCGATCGGGCAGGGTCCTAAGTTTTTGTCGCGACGCGCTCGCGCAGCCTTAGTCGTTGATGGCGGCGACGACGCCGGCACCGACGGTGCGGCCGCCCTCGCGGATGGCGAAGCGCAGCTTCTCTTCCATGGCCACCGGCACGATCAGCACCACGTCCATGGTCACGTTGTCGCCCGGCATCACCATCTCGATGCCCTCGGGCAGCGTGCAGATCCCGGTCACGTCCGTCGTGCGGAAGTAGAACTGCGGCCGGTAGTTCGTGAAGAACGGCGTGTGACGGCCACCCTCTTCCTTGGTCAGGATGTACGCCTCGGCCTTGAACTTGGCGTGC
>NZ_JAKSYD010000186.1 GCF_022829605.1 Methylobacterium sp. E-065
ACCGATCGGTGGCGGCTTGGGTCTCTCCTCCGCTTGACGGGGAGGGGTTGGAGGTAAGGGGGGCGCAGGATCGAACGCCGCGTTTCCTTCTGAACCACCCCCACCCCTGACCCCTCCCCGCAAGGGGGAAGGGAAAAGGCGGACCCTCTCCCGCACGGGAGAGGGGGCCGGTCGCGCAGCGGCGGCCATCACCGTCACTTCCACGACGCCGCATAGAAGCGCGCCACCTCGTCGGGCTGCGCGGTGAAGGTGAGGTCCGACGTGAAGGCGTAGTTGGTCGAGT
>NZ_JAKSYD010000193.1 GCF_022829605.1 Methylobacterium sp. E-065
CTGTCCTTGTGAGACCAGCACGTCGACCTGACGCAGCTTGCTCACGATCTCCTCGGGCTTGGGTCGTTGGGCCATCGATTCCGTCCTCTGTCGGCGCAAAAGCCATACTTCAGGGCGGACCACTTCAAAGGGGGACGATCATACCTACTCGCCCTGGTCATCCACGGTCGCCGATAGCCAGCGAGCACGCGAGGCCGGGCGAGCCGTGTTGATATGGCCGCCCGGCACCGCTTGATGCCGTTCTCGCAATAGGAGCGACAGTTTCGAGGGTTCGGAGCTGTGGCCGGCCCGGCCTACGTCGCGGATCCAGTGCCAGCTTGGGCCGACGCGCCACAACGCTAGGCAGACCGGCAGGAACGGGCCATGCGGGCGGCTGTTGGCCTTCCGTCACATATCGGAAGCGTAGCAAGTAATGTGCGCTGCGCTTCTTATGAGCGGAGACCATGATGCGTCAGCTCGTCCGCCTCAGCATGGTGCTCGCAATCTTTGCCATGCCTGCCATAGGTCGGTCTGCTGACCAGCAGAACCCTTTGCCAGTGAAGGTCGAGAAGGGCTGGGCCGGAGCGCTCGACGGCATATGGAACTGGCGGCTACCGGACACGCCAAACGGTCTGCATCCGACCCAAAGTTGGCACACGACGGGCTCGGCGCCCGATGGCGACATCTACATCGGCGGCATGGATCACAAGACGAACGCCGGTCTCTACCGGATCGATGCGCGGACTGACACGCTGCGTTACGTCGGCGACGCCCGGTCCGCCTCGGAGGCCGCCCACAACTGGCTGCCCGGTGAGACCGCACAGAAGTTTCATACCCGGCCGCTCTGGCACAACGGCAAGATCTACGTCGCGACCATGGATCGGTCCGACCTCGACGCGAGCTACCTCGATCGGCGCGGCTTTCACTGGTATGCCTACGACCCGACCCACGACAGCTTCACGGACCTAAGCGCCTCCGAGCCCGGTGGGACTGCCGTGCCCCACGGCAATCTCGTCACCCTCGCCTCCGACCCGGTCCATAATGTCATCTACGGCGCGGGTGTGCCCACAGGGGCGATCTACCGCTATGACGTCGCCAGCGGGCACACCCAGGATCTCGGTCGGCCAGCCTCATACAAGCAGCCCTACGTCTATACGGGGCGGGTGATGTGGGTGGCCGCGCGCGGTCGCCTCTACTTCACGGCCAGCAACGGGGACGAGCCCGCAGTGCACGACCACGTGCACTTTTATGACCCAGAGACTGGTTTCGGTGAGGAGAAGGATTGGCAGCTGAAGGAAGGCATGGCCCTTGAGACGGGCCAGTGCATGGAGGGGGGCAATCGGTGCGTGTTTGGAGATGATCGCGGTCACGTCTACCGTTTCGATCAGGACGCGCATACGTGGACATACCTGGGCCAAGTAGAAACAGGTAAGAAGGCGGGCTGGGGCGGCGTTAAGTTCTGGCTTTTTGCTCCGAGCGCTGACGGAAAGCGTGCTTATATCGGCACCAGTACGTCGTCACAGCCGAGCGAAGATACGACATTATACCAATTCGATTTCGCGAGCGGCCGAACGCAGCGCCTATGTACGATGGCCGAACTCGATCCGGTTCTGGACCACTTGCACGTCCATACCGGGTTCGATGCTTGGGACGCGGCTGGCCGCTTCTATTTCGCCAGCTTCGACGGCAGCCCTGAGCATGGGGTCATCATCACCCGCATCGATCCCGCTCGCTTTGAGGCAGAATTGGTCCGTCGCGCTTGGGTAGTGAGATAGACGCAATCAGCTCGCCCCCGCAGCCCGATCCAATTATGAGCCGGTGGGAACATGTTATGCCAGGCCGGACGGGACAGGGGCCCCGCCAGACCTCCCCACCATGGCCAAAGAGATCCCCAGGGTCGCCGACCTCCGTCGCAAGTCCGAGGTGTCTGTCGACGAGATCGAAGCTGCAACGGCCACCTACCTTGCGGACGAGAGCGCACAGCCGTTCGCCCTCAAGTCCGGCCACACCATCGACGTGGCTAAGGCGATCAAGATGCACCCGCAGGCCAAGAGGCTCCTGGCCGACGGGGCGACCAAGCCGGGCCTACGCCGCACGATGGTGAAGACCGCCATCGTCATGGGCTTCCCGGTCGAGGGATGAGCGTAAACGGGGAACGGATGTCTGCGCGGGCGAAAGGTTTGCGTGGGGTGATCCATCGCTTCACCGCAATCAACAGGGCAGGCCCTTGGCTCGAAGCAGGCGCTGACCAGGACCCCGCAAACTGTGGTAATCTGCTCCTAAATTAGCCTGTTTTCGGGATGACCCTCCCGACTACAGCTGGGACAGCGCTCGCAAGGATGCAAAATCTATCGCCGATCGGTGAGCGTGAGTTCTGGGCGCGGACCTATCGCAGCGCCGTCCGCAGGCGTGTGCGTTCGCTAGTTACGAGCGGCAGCAGATCCGCTGTCTTTATGGCTGCAGTCTGTCTCGGAGCCGCGCTGGCGGTTCTTCCTTCGCAACCTGAACTTGGGGTGGTTGCTCCAGTCGCCGCTATTCCGGCGCCCACGCCGCGTGCGAGCCGCATCATCGCGATCATGTCGACCGATGGCGCCATGGCCAATCTCGTCCGAACGAACATGATGGCTGCGAGCGCGTCGACAGCGACCCCTCAGTTTGTCGGGACACTCCAAGACACTTGGCTGAACGCCTTCTACGGCGACAAACAGCGCTTGAGGCAGTTCATCGAGCACACAGCCGATGCCAGCGGCCTACCGTTCGATTTCTTCCTGCGACTCCTCCAACAGGAAAGCGGGCTCGATCACCGCGCCGTTAGCCGTGCGGGGGCGCAGGGCGTCGCTCAGTTCATGCCCGCGACTGCGGCTGAGCGCGGCTTGACCGATCCGTTCGATCCTTTCGAAGCGATACCCAAAGCAGCGGAGTTCCTGCGCGAACAGCGTGCGGCCTTCGGCAGTCTGGGCATGGCAGCGGCGGCCTACAACGCGGGCCCGCAGCGTGTGAGGAACTGGCTCGCCGGGCGCTCATCGCTTCCACAGGAGACCAGAGCTTACGTCGCCAAGATCACCGGCCGGTCGGCTGAGGACTGGCGGCAGAGTGGTGACATGCTCGCCACTGCCGAACCCGCGATGAGGATTGGCTGGTGATCGCGACGACAGCGCCGCTTATTCGGGGAAGCGGCGGATGGGGTTAGATCCGCTTACTCCTCGCGCTGAGGCAAGCGTTCCTCAAGGTGGGTCGCCGCGTCCGCATAAAGTTCGAAGCGCTGCTGCATGACAGCCCGCTTCTCGGGCTTCCGCGCGCGCCCCATTTTTGCCTTCGCCTTCTCCGCACGCTCACGCATCTTTTTGGCCAGCTTCCCGAAAGCCCCGTCGATCTTGGTGCTGACCTTCTCAGCCTCAGCCTTCACCGCGTCCTGGTGGTCCCGCAAGGAGCCGGGAAACGTGCTCTTCTCATCCTTGGCCATTGTCAGCCTCCATCCATCTGCGCGCCACCCTTAGGCTATGCAGTACGACGACGCGATCACGGCTGCCCGGCGCTCCTTGAAGGTAGCGGCAACGGTAGCTTGTCCTTCCTGAGAAGTGCCAACTCCTCGGCACTGAGATCCTCGATCCCGATCAGGCGTTCGTCCGTATCGGCTACAGCACGAATGAGCTCATCGAGCTTAATCTGGATCGCCGCGGTATCCCGTGCCCCGGCCACCAGGATGACGCCTGCCAGAAGCATGGCGGCGATGGACAGGAACAGGTTGAAGACGAGAGCCCAGTGATCGTTGAAGCTGAGGAGGGCGCCAGATCCGAGGCCGGCCGCGACCGTAAAACAGGTCGCTAGGAAGCCGACTGGCTTCGAGAGCCATACGGCGAGGCTGATGATGGGTCGGTCAAGCATCGAACACCAAGCTTTGCCATGCGGCCTCACCGATATCGCCTCGGTCATCGTTTGCGAAACGCACCGCTTATGCCGCGGGGCACAAGGATGTTCGGCAGGAGTGGCGGCTGGGGCACTGAACGCGTCGGAGAGGACGGCCAAGGTCATCTCGTTGTCGTGGCGCGGACTTAGCAGACGCGCTCCCACCCCGTCTGACCCCAGGAGCCGCGTGACAGATTGGTTCGATGATCCCGATAACAGGCCGCCCTCACCGGCGGCCGACGCAAGTTGGATGAGGCTCTACATCGTAGTGGCGCTGATCAGTGCCGAAGCGCTCGGCGTGATCGGGGGAATGCTCCACATCCTGCCAGCTTGATGTGGGGACATAGAAAAGCCCGTTACGGCGACGCCGCACGGGCTGAGTGACGGCATAGGGTCTGGGAGGTCCGCCATGAGCGGCGGCGCTACCATCGCGGATGCGACAGCCGCATGACGACGCATCAAAACTCCTGTTCGCCGTCCTGAAACTCCATCGGTCCGGCGATGATGAGGACGGTCCGTCATCCAGCGTGGAAAGCGCGCTGACGTCGGGTCGTTGCTGCACTTGCTCAGTCAACGTTTGCAGCGCAACATCAGCGCTCGGCCGGCGTGCGACCGTTCGGTTTCCAGTCCGCACCAAACGGATTTCGGCCGTCTCACCACCGAACCCTGACACCGATCGGAAGGACTGCCCACTATGATCCTGAAGGTCTTCTCTTACGCGATGATAGGGGTGTTCGCCTGCGGGCTGGTGATGACGTTCTTGGGGTCAGCCAGCCAGTTTTTGGGACTGTAGTTTCACCGCTAGATGGACGGCTCGAACCGTAGTCGATTTAGATTTTCGGGACTGGCGGCGGGGTGCGAGCCTCGCCGTTCCTGCCGAGAAATTCACCCTCCGCGAACACTAACGGCGCTGCAATTTCGGTTCCCAGCCTGGCGGATGCTCGACGCTTCGGTTCGTCCGCCTTACCTCCCCGCCATGGCCAACGAGATCCCCAGCGTCGGCGACATGCGCTGAAAGTCCGAAGTGCCGGACAGCGAGATTGAGGCGGCCAGCGCCGCCTACCTCGCAGACGAAGCGGCCAAGCCCTTCGCGTTCAAATCCGGCCACACCATCGACGTGGCCAAGGCGATCGAGATGCATCCTCAGGCCAAGAGGCTTCTGGCAGAGGAGGCCGCCACGCCGGGTCTGCGCCGCATGATGGTAAAGACCGCCATCGTCATGGGCTTTCTGGTTTGAGGATGAGCGACGATCCCGAAGCCACACGAGCGTGCCACGGTCCAGCACTTGATGCGCCGCCTCGACGGGTTCGCACGTGGGGGCGGCCTGGACGAAGCGGCCGCGCGGGGGATCGTCGAGAAGGCTGCCGCCGCAATGCGGATGCGGACGGACGAGGAGCGCTTGATCAAGGCTCGCACGCGCAGGATCGAGGCGTCGGCGTAGCAGTAAGGCCGTCCAGTTTCGGGAGTGAAGCTATCTACGCTCCATTGGACTTCCTGACTGATCAGGCGCACGGTGTTGGGATCACCGGCCGGTTTCCGAACCCGTGGGCTCTGGTGGCGGAGAGTAACGTGTGCTCCCGCCTGCATTGCGCGA
>NZ_JAKSYD010000195.1 GCF_022829605.1 Methylobacterium sp. E-065
GTGCCGCCCGGCCGACATGGGCCTTTCCGGCTGGGCCGCCTCGGCGAGTCGAAAGCCGGCAATTCAGGAGAGCAACCGCTGCGGATCTGAGACCCTGAAAAGCCAACAGCCCCTTCCCGGCAAGGAAGAGGCTGCTGAAAAACCGAGGGCCTGTGAGGCCGGTCTGAATACCCCTCACAAGCCATGAGACCCCCCGGGGTGTCAAGACGGAACCCGTTTCCGTCAACGGGAAGGCTTTGCCTGGACCCTAGCCGCGGCCCGTAAGGGACCGGGATCGATGTTTCACGCCACCATGCGGTCGGCGATCGAGGGGGCGCGCACGCTCGCGCAGCTCGACAGCCTGTCGCGCACCATCTGGCAGGCCCACGCCGCCGAGACAGTCACCGACTCGGAGGCCCAGGGGCTCGCTGAGGCGCTGCACACTCGCAGAGCTGCGATCCGCGAGGCCGTGGTGCCCGTGGGCATCCCGCTCGGCCGCATGACGCTGTTACCAGCCAAGCGACTCCAGCGAGCTCCTGAGCGATCCGTGGCTATTGAGCGTCGCCGTCGGCTAGCGTGCTCGGGCCCGATGCCGCCCGCGCTCGCATCGAGGTTCACCACCGGCCAGCTCCCCGTCCTGCGGATCGACGGGGACGAGATGGCCCTAGACGGTGCATGAGTGCTGTTCACCGACCGCATAGCAGCCATGGATTGGGTCTGCCGGG
>NZ_JAKSYD010000197.1 GCF_022829605.1 Methylobacterium sp. E-065
CACGCAGAGCACCACGACCATCCAGGGCCAGAAGTTCGCCCAGTACTTCGCTGACGCGACGGTCAACCCGTTCACCGGCCAGCTGCAGACCTCGACCAGCTTCACGGCGGTCGCCTCGTACCTGCACTACTGGACGCCGGAGTGGCGCTCGGCCTTCTTCGGCTCCTACGGCGAGCAGAGCTTCTCGCAGGGCGCGCGCCTCGCCCAGGGCGCGATCTACAACCTCGTGAGCGGTCTCGCTGGCAGCAACCCGTTCGGCTCGAACGCCGTCGGCGTGCCCGGCACCCGGTTCTACAACCTGAGCCAGGCGCTGCGCGACACCTACCAGTTCGTGGCGGGTGGCAGCATCATCTGGTCGCCGGTCAAGGATCTCGACATCGGCGTCGAGGCCTTCTACACCCAGATCGGCCTGAAGAACGGCCGGGCGATCGATCTCGACAAGAGCCCGACCGCTTACGCCAACATCGCCGGCATCAACAACGGCACCTTCGCGGTCCGTACCGCCACGCAGGACTCGGTCTCGCAGGTCCGGTTCCGCGTCCAGCGCGACTTCTGATTTCCCCAATCGAGATCGGTTGTTCCCAAAGGCTCGTGCCGGGCGCCGAGGCCGGCCTGCTCGGCCTCGATTTCGCGACGCGTCGGCGCAACCGGGCCAACGGCCGCATCGTGCGGCGCGTCGGGGATGGGATGACGATTGCCGTCGCCCAGAGCTTCGGCAACTGCCCCCAATACATTCAGAGGCGCGTGGCCGAGCCGGTGCAGCGCTCGCCGGGAC
>NZ_JAKSYD010000201.1 GCF_022829605.1 Methylobacterium sp. E-065
GTCCTTGTGAGACCAGCACGTCGACCTGACGCAGCTTGCTCACGATCTCCTCGGGCTTGGGTCGTTGGGCCATCGATTCCGTCCTCTGTCGGCGCAAAAGCCATACTTCAGGGCGGACCACTTCAAAGGGGGACGATCACCATCACCGCGTCATGCACGAAGGCACGCTTGCGCCACTTCGAGACCGTCTTGGGGTTCAATCCATGCTGTGCGGCAAGCTCTTTGAGCGGAGCTTTCGATCGCTGTAGCGCTGCTCTGACCGCGTGCGTGGTCGTGGCGCAGCCGTGAAGAACCTGTCCCATAACGCCTCCCGGTATGAAGCGACCTCAGCTAAACTGATGCCACCACACCGCGGGACTGCACACCTATGGACTGACAGCAGCGGCATTCGTCTATTACCGCGCTGACTATCCGCCCCGAAACGGGTTTGATCTGTTTGCGATTGCGGCTTGCGCAGAGGCGTTTGGTGCCGTGATCGTCTACGGGCTGTTGTGGCGTTTCGTGTTCACCCGCGGTCAGCCGCTGCGAGAGCGCCTGTTCCCCATAGGGTGTTCTCTCATGCTCACGGCAGGAATGATCGCCGCCACCTTCGCGGCCTGACACCTACCGCTGCCCGACAGCCAACCCAACGCCAACGCCGAGCGGGGCGAGGGCAGGGGCCGGGAGCGGGGCCACAGCCCGAGGTGCGCCGCCGGAGAACGACCGCGAGGCCATGAAGGCACCAGGGCCGCCGATGATAGCCCTCATGCCCGATCTTGCCCGTGAACGGCGCTGCGGCTGCGGCCGTCGAGCCGGTAGCCTTGAAGGCCACGGCCCCGAGGATCCCGTTCAGCAGATGAGCCACCGTCGCGCGGCGCCCACTATCCGGCGACGCCAGCCCGTTCGGCAAGACCGTCGAGCGCAGGGCCGCCCCGTACCGCATCAGCCGCGCGCGCTCCTCGCCGTCGAACAGGTGCTCAGCAAACTTGGCGCCGTCGCCCTGGACGAACGCACGGATCCGGTCAGCCTCTTGGACGGGCGACAGGTCCCGACCGTCCGGCCGCAGCAGCCGCGAAACAGCAGCCTGCCGCACGTTCGACCATGCCTCGCTGCCCTCGCCCAAGAAGAGGGCGCGAACTCGTCGTCGGCTGGCTGCTCCTCGACGGGGGACGAGGCAGTCAGATCAGGCTCAAGAGCCTCCGGCTGATCGCCGTGGCCGGTCATCACGCTGCCACCGGCAGATGCGTGCGAGCGCCAGGGGCAGCCGGAGGCGGCGGGTCGGGCTGATCACTCGTGCGGATCGCGGCGAGGCCTACCGCGAGGGCCGTGCGGGTCGCGACCGACAAGCGGACACCGCCAGCCTGCGCGGCGGCGTTAAGATCCCGACGCATGGCGGCCGGGAGACGGAGAGTTAGGAACTCATCGTGGGCCGCGCGCACGTCGAAACTCCCCGGAATTAAACATCCGAGGAGTAGAACACGGGTAGTCGCGATGTGTCACAAGTCTATTTGTCGGCTGCGCCCGAGGCGTCCGCTGTGTCTTAAAATATCTCCCGCAGGGGTCAGCCGATAGATTTGTAGCGGTGCAAATTCTCGGGTTTCTCAAACCGAGGATCAGCCTCGATCTCTTCTAGCGAGAGGTCGATGAGATTGCGAGGCGGCTGCTTCGGCTTCGGCGGCTCACCTAATTCAATCGCTGAACCATCCCCCGTCCACCGGTTCGAAACACGCCCATCAAGCGTGTCGTCAACTACAGCGCGATCGTGCCAAGTGGCATCCCAGATCATGTGATCGACAGCCAGTCGCCGGCCAAGCCTTCCGGGCGGCAGTTCACTCGGCTTGATACGGTCGCCTTGGTCGATGGGATCAGACGGAGTTTCCTCCCCCATCCAAAGATGATTTGAGACAAGCACCGCCATTGCAGCCCGCATCGCTTTTCGAGTCTCAATTTCAGAAAAATTCCTGTCTCGGCTTACCCCAAGCACTTGGTCCAATACGGCCCCAACATTGGACAGGAAATCTAGGGCGGCATCATTCTGAAGAAGCGCGCCAAGACCGCGTTCATTCACAAAATCCAGTTTGAACGACGCTTCTAGCCTGTGCTCGATGTCGCTCCCAACCGTTCGATTGCTGTGCGCGGCAGAGCGCTCCAGCCTCAAGCGCAGATCATCGGTGATGCGGGTGTTAACCCCCTTCCGAGGGGTTTCGACCGGCTCAGACTTTTTGCCCACGGCGTCGCTCCTACCGGTTACGTCTTCGCATCCAATACGACGCTTGCGTCCAGCCTGTCTAGATGGTAGCCCTTGTTAACGTCTTGCATCCGAAGACGTGGAGGGCATGACATGAGCGTCCGCCGGGAAGTCGAGGCAGGGTTGCCCACGAAGGCACGCCCTCTCGCGAAGGAGCTAGGGGTAAGCCCCTCGCTTATCTACGACATGATCCAGCGAGGAGAGATCGAGGCGCGGCGCATCGGCCTGCGCAGACTCGTGATCCCGAACGATGCGGCTCGGAAGCTCCTCGGAATGGAGCCTCGACAAGCCGCCTAACGAAAACGCCGGCCCCGAGAACCAGGACCGGCGTCAGATCGCATAACAGCACTTCAGCAACGCTGTATCTATGCGATCTGGTGTCTATCGCCAAGGGTTTTCGGACCGGCTCCCTACTCAGAGGAGCCAACCGTGACACCAACGACCATCACGAAACCCATTGCCCGTCCGCGGCGCAAATCCGTTCCTACCCGCCAGCCCGAGCTACCCGTCGAGGACCTGCGGCTGCATGCCGTCCTCAACCGCGTTCGTAGCCCCGCGCTCGCGGCAGTGATCGCCGGTCTCGCTTTCCCTGCCGTCGATAGCTGGCAGGTGGCGCGATGACGCCTCGCCCGATCCCTGAGAGCGTCCGCGCTCTCCTGCCCCTCTGCGGGGCCGAGAACGATCACGAAGCCCTCGGCGCCTGCCGGGGCATCGGCCGGAAGCTACAGGCCGCCGGCCTCGACTGGCACGCTCTCGCCGCCGCGATCCCGGCCGGCAAAACTAACGTGGACAATGTACACGTTGAAAGTTGTCGGCGCCGACAAGAACCGGGCGCTGGCGCACGGCCCCGCCCGTTCGGCGCCTACGCCTGGAAACGCGCCTACACGCCGAAGCAGGAAGTCGAGCACCGCAAGCGCGTCCGCTTCTGCCAGAGCCGCCCGTGGAGCTTCAGCGCCCGCGAGCGGACGTTCCTCGCCGATATCGCGAAGCTGCACGGCAACTTGTCGATCCGACAGGGTGATTGGCTCGCCGCACTGACCGATCGGCTCGACGAGGAGCTGCGCACCGCATGATCGTCACCGACCTGCATCAGGTGACGGCCCGGTTCGGGGGTGAGGTCCGCGGACACCGCGCCTACATCCCCGGCCCCGGCCATAGCCACGAAGACCGCAGCCTCGCCGTCTGGCTGTGCGAGACTTCGCCCCTCGGGGTGATGACCCACAGCTTCGCGGGCGACCCCTGGCCGACCTGCAACGACTACATCGCGTCCGGCTTCGGGGCTGGGCACGACTACTGGCGCACGGCACGTCGGGCCGATCCAGAGGAAATCCGGCGTCTGACCGAAGCCCGGCGCCGATCCGAGGCTCGGGCCCGTGCCGCAGCCGCTCGCCGTCAGGCCCAGGCCAGGGCCATCTGCAGCGCCGGCCAGGATCCGATCGGAACGCCGGTCGAGCGGCACCTGAACCGGCGGCGCCTGACGCTGCCGGCCGAGATCGCGGGCGCGGCCCTGTTCTACCACCCGGACTGCCCCTGGGAGCAGGACACCGCGCACGCGCAGGTGGCGCCGTTGACCTGCATCGCCACGGGTCGGGTGATCGGGGTTCACAGGACTGCCTTGACGCTGGACGGCACGAAGCTCGGGCGCAAGATGCTCGGCACCGCCGAGGGCGCCGCGGTGATGCTCGACCCCATGTCGGCCGTCACCGAGACCCTGCACGTCGCCGAGGGCATCGAGACCGCCCTCGCCGCCCGCGAGCATTACGGCCTCGCCCCGATCTGGGCGCTCGGGACCTCGGGCGCCATCGGTCGCCTGCCAGTGCTGCCAAACGTCCAGCGCCTCGTCGTGATCGGCGAGAACGATGCCGGGGCCAGCCGCAAGGCCGTCGAGGCCGTCGGCGCCCGCTGGAGCACTACTGGACGGACCGTCGAAATCATCTGGCCCCCCACGGGAGCCAAAGACCTCAACGATGCCGTGATGGGAGGCGCCTCAGCATGAGCCTGAGCGAGCACGATCAGCACGCCGATGATCTCCGGCGCGAGACCTTCAAACCGAATTCCAACCGGCCGGGCGACCCGACCGTGGCGGCCGCCGCCGCTGCGCTCGCTGGCGAGATCCTGTCGGAGGATCGGGTCGCTGTCGAATTCATTCGCCGCCACGGTGCGCGGGTTCGATACGACCACTCCGTCGGGTCGTGGTTCATCTACGACGGCCAGCGGTGGCAACAGGACAAGACTCGCAGGGCCTTCGCTTGGGCGCGGGATCTGGCCCGCGAGATGTCCCTCGACGAGTCCGCAGGCACCAAGCGGGGCGCAGGCCGTGCGGCATTCGCAAAGGGCGTTGAGGAACACGCCAGCCGCGACCAGGGGGTTGCCGTCGTCACCGACGACTGGGACCGCGACCTGTTCGTTCTCGGTACTCCGGCAGGGACGGTGGACCTACGAACCGGCGCTATCCGTCCACCCGAACCCGAAGACCTCATCACTAAGAATACGGCGGTGACGCCAGCCAGCCGCGCCGACTGCCCGCGCTGGGTGCTGTTCTTGGAGGAGGCGACCGGCGGCGACGAGGAACTGATGCGCTTCCTGCAGCAGTGGGCTGGCTACAACCTCACCGGCTCAACGCAGGAGCAGTCTCTCGCCTTCCTGTACGGACCGGGCGGCAACGGGAAATCCGTGTTCGCCAACATCGTCGGCGGCGTCATGGGCGATTACGCCAAGGTCGCGGGGCTGGAGACCTTCACCGCGTCGCCCCACGAGCGGCATCCCGAGGAGCTGGCCGCGCTGGCTGGCGCCCGCATGGTATCCGCCTCCGAGACCGAGGCCGGCAAGCGGTGGGCCGAGGCTCGGGTTAAGTCACTGACGGGCGGCGAGACGATCCGCGCCCGGTTCATGCGGCAGAACAGCTTCGAGTTCAGGCCGCAGTTCAAACTGACGGTGCTCGGCAACTACGCCCCGGCCATCACGAACCTCGATGACGCCATCCGGCGCCGCTTCCTGATCCTGCCGTTCACCCGCAAGCCGACCCATCCCGATCCGACCTTAGAGGAACAGCTTCGCGCCGAGTGGCCGGGGATCCTGCGGTGGATGATCGACGGGTGTCTCGACTGGCAGCAGAACGGACTCTGCAAGCCAGCTTCCGTGGTAGCCGCGACGCAGGACTACTTCGCGGATCAGGATGTCTTCGGGCAGTTCCTCGACGAGCAGTGCGATGTGGAGCGCGACAACGTCAACAAGTTCGAGGCGAAGGTCGTGCTGTTCAACGCCTGGACCGACTACGCCAAAGCGGCGGGAGAGATGCCCGGCACGGGCAAGACCTTCAAGGAGTCGATGCGTCGACGCGGCTTCCCCGAGCCAGTGCAGATCAAGGCCATCAGGACCAAGGGCTACCGCGGTATCCGTCTGAATTCGCCGGCCGAACATGCCCGCCACGGGGGCGACCGATGAGGTTTCAGGTTTCCAGAATTTCAGAAACTTCCCCATCCTCCTTATACGTGTACGTGCGCGCGTTCACGGATAAACGGGTGGTTTCTAAAACCTGGAAACCGTGGCGCGGTCATTTTCTGCCGTGGTGGCTCCGATGATGGCGCCTGCAGACCGTTGGGGGCCGTTCGCCGCTGGCCTCGATCCTGCCGAGCAACGCGCCCGTCTTCGCGCCCTGCGCCAGACCGCCCGGCTCCTGATCGGACCGCGCGGTGCGAACCTCTGCCGGCTCCTCGCCCAGGCAGAAGCCGATCCGGCCGCGCTGGAGCCCGCCTGCCGTGCCCTCGACGCCCTCGCCGCTACAGACCGCCGCCAGATCCTGGCGTCCTACGCCGCCCTCGCCCGTGCCGCCTGAAAGGAGATTGCCGTGTCCAACGTCATCCCGTTCCCCCAGCCCCGCCCGCGTCCTCTTCCTTGGGTCCGACCCCAAGAAAGGC
The DNA here is from genome assembly GCF_022829605.1 of Methylobacterium sp. E-065. Classification (GTDB taxonomy): domain Bacteria; phylum Pseudomonadota; class Alphaproteobacteria; order Rhizobiales; family Beijerinckiaceae; genus Methylobacterium. Next base: position 6,145 of record NZ_JAKSYD010000201.1, read on the forward strand.
GTTCCGGTATGCGTGTCGCCCGCCTCGACGGCCGCTGGTGCATTGAGCGGCTAGAGGCCGGCGACATCATCGACCGCAGGTTCATGCCAGCGCAGGCCGATGCCGAGCGCATCGCCGCTCGCATCTGCCGCCGAGACAAGGTGATGATGCTCACGGCGCGCAGAAGCCGCCCGCGCCCTTGGCCGAACTTCCACCAGCACACCCCTGACGACGCAGCCTGAGGAGCCGTTATGCCAGAGCCCATCCCCTTCCCCGGCGCCGTCCGCGCGATCGGCGAGACCTTCCCGGCTCACGTCATCCGCGCCGGCCGCGGTGTGGCCGAGCATCGCGGTATCCTCGCCGATGACATCGACGCCGTGACGCTGCACGACCGCCGGTTCGCCACGTACATGCTCGGGCAGCTCGGCTCTCGGGATCCCGATCATCAGCGGGTGGGCGAAGTCGGGCTGCGCCGCCTGATCACCAGCATGCAGGACGATGCCGCATGACTCGCCGCAAGCCTGACCCCCGCCGCCCCGGCCCCGACCACTATCCCGACGACGACTGGAGCATGAGCGAGCCTGTGCGGCTTGAACTGGTAGCTGAAACTGCGGCTATCTTTGGCGAGGAGGCCGCCCGCGAACTGGCCGGGCTGTTGTGCGTGCCGTTCAAGGTAAGCCAGCCGGAGATACGCCTATGATTGCTGCTCTTCCCGATCCACCGACCCCTGCCAGCATCCTCACCCTGATCCAAGGCATTGAGCGTCACGACCCGGGGGCACCGGCCGCCCTCGCCTTCCGGTCCGCGCTGTTCCGCGCCGGTATGGAGGCGGATGCAGCCGGCGGGCATGCTGCTTTGGTGGCGCTGGTGGATGCGGTGGCAGCGGCTGACCCTGAGCGCGCCGATGCCCGAACCGCGATCCTGTGCGCAGCGTGGGCGGATCTTCTGCCAGGACCGAATGGCTGAGGCGGCCGTGCCTGACCTCAAACAGAGAAACGGCGGGGCTCACTCCCCGCCGATCACAACCTGTCTACCGTTCTTCAGTACCGGTCGCGCGGGCGTGGGACATCATCGTCAAGATCACGTCGACGCTCCTCGCGACGGATCGCGTCTCGGCGTTCCTCACGGAACTCCTCACGACGGTTCTCTCGGCGCTCCGCATCGATCTCGCGCTCCCGCGAAGAGCGTGGGTCGACCCGCACGCCGCCCGGTCCAATGTCGATGCTCTGAGCGACTGCCGGTATGCTCGGGATGGCGAGCAGTCCGGCTGCGATCAGTCCTCCAGCGATGATGTGCTTCACGTCAATTTCCTCCAAAGCCGGGCCGGTAACGAGCTAGATGAGCCCGCGTTCCGCCCGACCAGCTATGGTCTAGGCCAAGCCCTTGGCTTGATCGTTCAGCTTTGCTTCGCGCAACTGCATGATCAAGGCGTCCAGCCCCTGCATGGCTTCGATCCTAGGCTTAGAGTGATCAGTTCCATCCTGGTTTAAGCTGATACCCAGATTGTCGGAGGCGAGACGCGCCTCTGCGATAAGGTTTTCAAGATCTTGCGTTACTACGATTAGTCGCTGTAGGCTCATAACTACCTCAGCCGCGACTTTCATCACATTCAAGCCCATTCCAGCAGCTGCAATCTCGACGACGTCAATCCACGGCTGCATTATATCAGTTAGAACAGAGGGGAGGTTGATCTTGTTTGCAGAGGAGTCCATGGCGTTCGGTTCCGCGTCGGCGACGTGATCATGCGGTATTGCGCAAGGTTCGGTCCAGATGCTGCTCTGCGGCAGCTCCGCATGTAGAAGCGACGGTCGTTGATGTGCTGCGGATGCGCTCTGGCTGATCTGATGCTTGGCCCTATCGGGAGGACAAAGCCATGACGGCCTCGCGCGCTCGTGAGCGAGCAGAGTGTGCACAGTGCGAGCGACGATAGCCTCGAGGCCGCCGCCGACGCTCTGCTGCGTGTCATCGTAAGGGACGATCGCGAGCGGTTTGCCGCGAGGCTCGCCGCATTCCGCGGCCGCCCGTACATGGATCCGGGCAAGCCCGGCGCCACCGACGCCCTCGACGTGGCCGGCCTCGCTGCGGATCCGATCGGCACCGCCTGCCGCGCTGAATTGCGCCGGATCGGTCACGCCCTGCACGCTACGAGCCCGGACGAGGATTTCGTCGCCCTGTCTGTCGAAATCGCTGAGATGGACCCGACGCATGCCGACTGGCGGGCCATGGCGCTGGAGACTGCATGGGCCGGGATCGGAGGGCCGTCAGCATGACCACCGCCAGCATCCTCGCCCTGGTGGAGAGCATCGAGCGCCGCGGTGACGACGCCCCGGCTGTCCTCGCTTTTCGGAACGCCCTCACCCGCAAGCTCCGCGAGGCGCACGCGGCCGGCGGCCCTGCAACCCTCGACGCCATCCGGCGCGAGATCACGGCGGCGGACCCGAGGCGGGCGACTATGCGAGCCGCCATCCTGGCCGCGGTGTGGCCCGTCCTCGTGGAGCCACAGTCGTGAAACCTCATAGCCTGTGCTATCTATCCGACCTGTTTTTAGCCTGTTGTTTACAGGTTGCCCGCCCTAAAGCTTGATCGATGCCGAGAGAGGATAGCCAATTCGGGGAAGGCCGCTCCGGCAACCCCAACGGTCGCCCCAAGGGCAGCCGCAACCGCTCCACGCTCGCTCTGGAGGCGATCTTCGAGGGGGAGGCGGAAGCCCTATCTCGCCGGGCCATTCAGATGGCTTTGGATGGCGACGGCCCGGCGATGAAGCTGTGCCTCGACCGCCTGCTGTCGCCGCGCCGGGATCGGTCCATCTCGTTCGACCTTCCGGTGATCGAGACCGCGGCCGACCTACCCAAGGCGACCGAGGCTATGCTTCGCGCCGTGGCGTCCGGCGAGATCACACCGTCTGAGGCTGCTGATATCGGCAAAGCGGTCTCGGCCCACATCGAGGCGATCACGGCTGCGCAGATGGCAGAGCGCCTTGCCCGCTTGGAGGAAGCCAACGGATGAGTGCCAACCTCGCCAGCCTAGAACGCCGTCTGTCCAAGATGGAGGCGAGCCGCCGCCCGCCCCGTGGTCTGTTCTACGTCGCGTGGGGATCGACCCCGGCCGAGATCGAGGCCTCCCTGGACCATGCTCACCGCACCGGGGTCGTTTCTGAAGGCGACCCGGTCGTGCGCTGCGCCTGGCCCGTCGAGTACCCGATCCCAGCGAGCCGTTGGGCCCGCAACCACATGCAGGAGTTCGACCGGGTCGAGTTCGGGGCTCTGATGGGGGAGGTCGACCGCTTCCAGGACGGATGGCGCTTGGCCCTTCGCGCCGAGGCCGAGAGGCGCGGCGAACCTGAGCTCGATCCGGCAGAAATCGAAGTCACCACGCCCCAGCGCGACGAGAAGGCACGCACCATGACGGACGCGGCCCTAATCGGCGCGGTTCTCGCTGTCCCGCTGAACAGCGAACGCGCGTCCCTGACCGAGGACAGACTGTGGCGCGTCCTCTGCTACACCGAGACGCTGGGCGTGCGTGACCGGATCCGCGGGCGTGATGACGCCTTGTTTCGCGCGACCCAGCGCGCCGGCCGCATCACGGCGCACTGAGGGCCCGGCATGAGCCTCGTCGACCTCGAACGCCGTCTCGCCCGTCTGGAAGCGGCGCGCTATGTCGGCGTCCCGACCGCCATCCTCTCGGATCACCCGATCGGCGACACGGCCGGAGACCTCAGAGCGGACGACGCCTTGGCGAACTGGCAGCGCTGGACTGCACAGGGCCGCGCGACGGTCAGCAACGGCGTGCTGTGTCTCACTAGCCCCGAGCTGACAGCCGAGGAGTGGGCGGAGCGGTTCGTCACCGCACACTAATGCGAGGTTCGAGGTTTACTGCGTCAGCTCGTGGTCGGCGTAGTCGATCTTACCGTCCGGCCCCTTCTTCCACTCGTACATGATGTAGGCAGGCTGCGTGATGTCACCCTTCTTGTCGTAGCTGATCTTGCCGACGACTGTATCGACTGGCTTGCCCTGGTGTAGCCAGTCGGCGAGTTTCCTGCCGTCGCTGGAGCCGGTCTCGGCCATCGCCTTGGCCAGCACCTGAACGGCTGCATAGGAGTAGAGGGTGTAGCCCTCAGGATCGATGCCCTTGGCCTTGAACGCAGCCACCGCAGCCTTGGCATTCGGGTTCTTGCGCGCGTCCGGCGGGAAGGTGGTCAGCGTGCCCTCGGCGGCCGGTCCGGCGATCGCCACCAATTCCTTATCGACCATGCCGTCGCCGCCCATCATCGGCGCCTTGAGGCCCTGGTCGCGCATCTGGCGCAGGATCAGCCCGGCCTCGGTGTAGTAGCCGCCGTAATAGACGACATCGACATTGGCCGACTTCAGCTTGGACACGAGCGCCGAATAATCCTTCTCGCCCGGGTTGATGCCCTCGTACATCACGTCCTTGCCGCCCTTGGCCTTGAGCGCCTTCAGGGTTTCGTCGGCCAGACCCTTGCCGTAGGGGGTCTTGTCGTGGACGAAGGCGATCTTCTTGCCCTTGAAGTGATCGGCGAGATACGCGCCCGCCACCGCGCCCTGTTGGTCGTCGCGGCCGCAGGTGCGGAAGGTGTTCCACATCCCGCGCTCGGTGAACTTCACGTTCGTGGAGGACGGGGTGACCTGAATGATGCCGGCGTCGAGGTAGACGTCGGAGGCCGGGATCGACACGCCGGAACTGTTGTCTCCCACCACCATCTTAACGCCGTCGCTGGCGAACTTGTTGGCCACCGAGACGCCCTGCTTCGGATCGGAGGCGTCGTCGCCCACCGAGACGGCGAAGGTTGTGCCCTTGATCGTGCCAGCCTTGCTAATGTCCTCGGCGGCCTGACTCGCGCCGTTCTTGAACTGCGCACCGATGGCCGCATTGGGACCGGTGATCGGCGCGGCGATGCCGAGCTTGACTTCGGCCGCCTGTACGACACCAGCTGTAAGTAGGCCGAGGAGAAGCGCGGTCGGGATCGATGCTCTCATGACGCTCTCGAAATTCGTCGCCCAAAGGCAAAGGCTCGTGCCATTGCAAGATTTTGGCCGACGGGTTCGGCTGGGCATCGTGCCTAAGCCGAAGCAGGAGACGTCTAAGTTCTCTAGCTACAGGTCGATGCGGCCGGGCTGCGGATCCTGGCGGGTGTAGAAGCCTTTCGCTGTTGAGAGGCCGCTCCGTACGAGACGGAAGAGTTCGATCCGCGCGCTGAGGATATTTCGCGACTGCGACTCTGCACCAACTTGCATCCGGCTACGACGCGATGCTGAGGGGCGCTCCGGCGCTGTGGCTATAAGTAGGTCATGCGCGCCGAGCTGCAGCTGATGCTCCTGCCAGGCTAACCCCGCGCTTGCCGCCGTTCGAAGGGCTGGCCTCTGACCACAGGGCAGGGTTCTGCCGCGAGAGATCGTACAGGGCATTCCCGACGAAACCGGCCACACGGCGTAGGCTCGACCCTTCGCAGGTGACCGCGATCTGCACCCCAAGGTGGCGGGTGTGATTGCGCCCGTAGAGGTAGATCGCGAGGCGCGCCCGTGTCGCCTCGGGGATACCACCGAGTTGCTCGGCCAGCGCCTCCGGTTCCGCGCGGTAGAGCTGGCTGAGCGTGCTGATTGGAACCGGACAATCACCGGCCGGATCCTCGGCGCTGACGGGATAGGCACGGTTCATGACGGCACCTGCAGGCTTACCGTCATGAGGGTGCTGTTCTTAGGGTTAACGAAGCCTTGCCGTGTTGGAGATCCTGTTAAGTATGACGCATAACGCCCGTCGCTCCGGCTGAACGCCGAACGGCACAGGGCTGAACCTCGTCGTCACGGGATCCGGCCCGCTTGCTCATCATGCACGCATCGTGACCGCCCCGTCGCTGGGGTCGACCGCCTCGACCTATGGGCCGCCGAGACCCATCGCACCCACCACCTCATGGAGGCCGCGATTGCAGGCTGCTGCAAGCGCGTCGCTGGACGTGGTCGGCATGACCAGCATAAGGCTGTGCACCAGCACGGAGACGACGGTCACGCGCATGGTCGGATGAAACGGCGTTCCATCCCGGTCGCGCTCGATGACAAAGACGATGTTATCGGCGATCAGAGTGGCGAACCGCTCAAGGTCGGGGCTCGGCATCATCTCGGCGGTACCTACAAGAAAATATTTCTCTCAAGATAAAGCATTGCGTTTTGTTACGCGACAACAGATTGTACTGTCTTCTCAAAAATCAGGTGCACCGTGGACGAGAACGCAGGAACAATCGAAGCTCAGGCTGTCGATTTCATGGATCTGACGACCACGATCGTGGCGGCCTACGTGTCGAACAATTCCGTCCGACCCGGCGATCTGCCGGACCTGCTCTCCGGCGTTCACACCGCGCTGGCCGGTCTCAGCCAGGGTGCCGCTCCGGCCGCCCCTATGGTCGACAAGCAGACCCCCGCTCAGATCCGCAAATCGATCACGCCGGATGCGCTGATCAGC
>NZ_JAKSYD010000220.1 GCF_022829605.1 Methylobacterium sp. E-065
GGGCGTCAGCTCTGGGTACGCTGTCGACGCCACCCTTGGGTACGGCACCGACGTCTTCGCCGACGGCTCGGGCATCGCTGACCGTGCGATCGTCGGCTACGCCGGCAACGAAAGCTTCCGCGCCGGATACGCGGTCGGCGACGGCATCGCGTCCGCGCTCCCGACCGACTCGTTCCTGAACTGCTTCCGCTCCGCGGCCGTGACGCTCAAGGTCGAAGGCCTCGACGTCCACCTCGCCCGCAACACCCGCAACCAGGGCGCGTTCGTCATCAACGCCGCCAACAACTTCCCGGTCGTCACCAGCGGCGTCGGCCGCCGCTCCGACGAGTTCGCCGTCGTCCGCGCCGGCCTGAACTACAAGTTCGGCTCGTACTGAGATCCGGTCGCGCTGCTCCCGGCCATCCTGCCGGGAGAACGCGGCGGCGGGCGAGGGGGCGTTGGTCCTCCCCACCGTTCACCGCCGTCGAAGAGCAGCCGATGGGCTGCCCTTCGCGTTTCCAGCCCGATCACACGGGCCGCGCAATCGGCGACACCCTGGGGGCACCCGCTCCCGGGGTGTTTCTTTGTCGTGAGGCGAGGCGCCGTCACGCCTATCGCCCGGCGGGCAGTTTGATCAGGTCTGTGCTTCAGCGCACCGTCCAAAACAGCCGATCGCACATAGCGTGGTCGTGGGCTGCAGTGCCCCCTCGGCAGCCCGATCCAGCGGCGCAGTGACCCTCCCGGGTTGCTGCGCCGTTGTGGTTCGAGCGGGCGCTCTCATCGACACGGCGCAAGCGGCCGCCGGAGGTCCGGCGAGGCCTGCGGCCCGTGATCAGGTCACGACGAAACCGTGCGCGAAGGGATCGCGGTCGTCGATGAAGATCGTGTTGATTCCGGTCTGGCGCGCCCAGCCGGCGATCGAGGAAACGATGGCGGAACGGTCCGCCACGCTCGCTACCGCTTCGACCCGCCCCTTGAACAGCGAGCCGATGATCGACTCGTGCACGAAATCGTCGCCCACGGCGAGTTTCCCCTTGGCGGCAAGCTGCGCCATCCGCGCGGAGGTTCCCGTCCCGCAGGGGCTACGGTCGATCGCCTTGTCGCCGTAGAAGACGGCGTTGCGGGCATCGGCCTGCGGATCCCGGGGGGCGCCCGTCCAGAGAATGTGGCTGAGGCCGCAGATCTCCGGGTGCTCCGGATGCACGAACGTGTACTTGGCGTTGAGTGCAGCGCGCAGCTTCGGAGACCATCCGACCAACTCTCCGGCCGTGTGGTCGGCGAGGTCCCGGAAGTTCCGCTGCGGCTCCACGATGGCGTAGAAGTTGCCCCCGTAGGCGACATCGATCACGATCTCGCCGAGCCCATCCACCTCCGCCGTCAGCCCTTCGGCGAACAGGAAGCCCGGCACGTTGGTCAGCCGGACCTCCTCCACGAAGCGCCCCTCCTGGCGGTAGGTGATCTCCACCTTGCCCGCCGGGGTGTCGAGGGACAGGCGGCCGGGCGTGCGAGGCGTCACCAGCCCGTTCTCGACCGCCATGGTGACGGTGCCGATCGTCCCGTGACCGCACATCGGCAGGCAGCCCGACGTCTCGATGAACAGGACGGCGACGTCGCAGTCGGCCCGGGTCGGCGGGTAGAGGATCGAGCCCGACATCATGTCGTGTCCGCGGGGCTCGAACATCAGGCCGGTGCGTACCCAGTCGTAATCGCGCAGGAAGTGGGCCCGCCGCTCCAGCATCGTCGCCCCGTCGAGGCGCGGGCCGCCCCCCGTCACGAGGCGGACCGGGTTCCCGCAGGTATGCCCGTCGAGGCAGGAGAACGTGTGGTTGGCCATGGGCGAGTCTCGGTCAGAAGCGGCGTGGCGAGAACGGGGCGATGTCGATGGGGGGTGATCGGCCGGTCAGCAGGTCGGCGACGAGGCGGGCCGTGCCCGCCGATTGGGTCAGCCCGAGATGGCCGTGGCCGAAGGCGTAGACCACGCGGGGTGTCGCACGCGCCGGGCCGATGACCGGCAGGCTGTCGGGCAGGGAGGGGCGGAACCCCATCCACGGGCGGCCGCCTTCGGGTTTCAGATCGGGCAGGAAGGCACGCGCCTTGGCCAGCATCGCCTGGGCCCGGCGGAAATTCGGAGGCCGCTCCAACCCGCCGAACTCCACGGCGCCACCGACGCGGATGCCGTCCGTCAGGCGGGTGACGACGAAGCCATGGCCGCCGAAGGTGATCTGGGTGCGCAGGTCCAGGGCACCGGCGGGCAGGGTGGTGTTGTAGCCGCGCTCGGTCTCGAGGGGGATCCGCTCGCCCAGTGTCCGAGCGATGCGGTGCGAGAAGGCGCCCGCCGCGAGCACGACCGAGGCGGCCCGGCGCATACCCGCATCGGTCTCGATGACGACCGCGTCGCCGTCGGGGCGAAGCCCGGTCACGGCGGCCCGCGCGATCGTCCCGCCGGCCGCCCGCAGCCGGTCGGCGAGGGCGACGGTGTAGTCCTTCGGGTCGGAGATCGCGTACCAGTCCGGCGTGAAGGTGCCCCGGACGAACCGCGGGGCGAGGCCGGGCTGAAGAGCGGCCATCTCTTCCGCCGTCAGGTGATTGAACGCGATGCCGTGCCCGGCCCGCGCCTCCCAGCCCGGAAGCGAGGCCGCGAACTCGGCCTCGCTTTCGTAGACCTGGAGATTGCCCTCCCGGCGCAGCATCGCAGCCGTGCCGCTCAAGGCAAGGAACGGCTCGAGTTCCGCCTTCGAGAGATCCATCAGGGCGGTTTGGGCCTCCGTCGAGGCCGCGACCCGCCCGGGGGCGCAGGCCCGGCCGAAGCGGAGCATCCACGGCAGGAGGAGGGGCGCGTAGGCCGGCGGTACGCTCAAGGGCCCGAGGGGATCGATCAGCCAGCGCGGCGCCTTGCGCAGGATGCCGGGCGAGGCCAGGGGCAGGATGTCGGAGAAGGCGAAGGCGCCGGCATTGCCGGCCGAGGCGCCTGCTGCCGGTCCCTCCCGGTCCAGCACCGTCACCGGGAATCCCCGCGCCTGGAGCGCCAGCCCGGCCGAGAGGCCGATGACCCCCGCGCCGATCACCACGACGCGCCCGTCCTGTGACGCCGTGCCCATCTCAGTGGGTCGCCGCGAGGAAGGCGCGGGTCTCCGGCTCACGCGGCGCGCCGAACAGCGCGTCCGGCGGCGCGATCTCGGCCATCACCCCCCGATGGAAGAAGGCGACCCGGTCGGACACCTCCCGGGCGAACTTCATCTCGTGGGTGACGCAGATCATCGTCATCCCCTGGGAGGCGAGCATCCGCAGCGTGTCGAGCACCTCTCCGACCAGCATCGGGTCGAGGGCCGAGGTCACCTCGTCGAACAGCATATATTCCGGCGACATCGCCAGGGCGCGGGCGATGGCCATCCGCTGCTGCTGGCCGCCCGACAACCGGGTCGGGTAGACCGTGAGCTTGTCGGCAAGGCCGACGGCGGTGAGGTGCTTGAGCGCGATCTCCTCAGCGGCCTGCCGCGTCAGCCCGAGGACCTTGCGCGGCGCCAGCATCACGTTCTCCAGCCCCGTGTAATGCGGAAACGCGTTCCATTGCTGGAACACGATACCGATCTTGGAGCGCAGGGCGTCGAGATTGGTGCCCTTGCCGTGGACATCGATGCCGTCGACCACGATCCGGCCGGACGCGATCGGTTCCAGTCCATTGATGCAGGTGAGGAGGGTCGACTTGCCCGATCCCGAGCCGCCGATGATCGTCACGACTTCACCCTTGTGGACGGTGAGGTCGATCCCCTTCAGGACCTCCAGGGACCCGAAGGATTTGCGGACGTTCTGTATCTCGATCATCGGGGAGACCAGCGCTTTTCGAGAAGTCCGCCGAGCCGGGCGATGGGGAATGACAAGAGGAAGTAGATCCCGCCGCAGATCATCAGGATGAGCAACGGCTCCTGGAGGCGGGTGACCAGGATCTGCGAGGCGCGCAGCAGTTCGATCAGGCCGAGCCACAGGACCAGGGCGGAATCCTTCATCACGCCGAGCGTGAGGCCGATCCAGGAGGGCAGGGCCACCCGCGTGGCCAGCGGCGCGACGACGAAGGTCATGTCCTGCCGCCAGGACAGCCCCAGGGAGCGGGAGGCCCGGCGCAAGGGCTGCGGTACGGCGACGATCGCCCCCCGCACGATCTCGGTGCAATACGCGGCCGTGTAGAGGGACAGCACGATGCAGGAGGTCGTGAACGGCCCCCAACCGAGCTTCGCGATCGATTGGGCGGCGTTGGCGAGCACCAGCCGGATCAGCAGCGGCACCGAGCGGAACACGTCGAGCAGGAAGGTCAGCGGCGCCGTCCAGAACGGACCGAACTGGACCCGCAGGATGCCGCAGAGGATTCCGAGGACGGTGCCGCAGGCGACCGCGACCGCGGTGATTGCGAGGGTCAATCCAGCCCCCTGCGCGAGGAAGGCGAGGTCGGCCAGGGTGAGGGCGGTCGTCGGCATGGACCGCCTCCTCAGTAGATGAACAGGCGCCAGGCGACGAGCCGGGCCGCGAGGGTGACCGCCTTGGTGATCAGGTAATAGATCACCGCCGCAATCGCGAAGAACTCGAAGGTCCGGAAGGAGCGCGCGTTCAGCTCCTGCGTGACCCCGGCAAGATCGGCATTCATGCCGACCGTGACGCCGAGCGACGTCATCAGGATGGCCCAGACCATCTGGTTCGTGGTCGGCAGGAAGGCGATCCGCAGCATCTGCGGCAGCACGATCAGCTGGAAGGTTTGGCCGCCACTCAGGCCGAGCGAGCGCGCGGCCCGGGTCTGCGTCTCCGGGATCGCCGTGAGGGCGCCGCGGAAGTTCTCAGCGAGATAGCCGGCGTTGTTGAATGCGATACCGGAGAGCAGGGCCGTGAACGGGCTGAGATGGATGCCGAAGGCGCCGAGCCCGAAATGAGCCATGTAGATCTGGAACAGGCCGGGCGTGTTCCGCGCGATCTCGACCCACCCCGTGGCGATGGCCGCCGCGAACCAGTTCCCGGACCGGCGGCACAGGGTGAGGACGACGGCCAGGACGAGGCCGATCGCCATCGACTGCAGCGCGATGCCGAGCGTCACGCGGGCGCCGTCGAGCATCTGCGGCAGGGCCGCGAGGGCTTGGTTCCATCGGAAACTGTAATTGAACATCCCACGTCCTCGCGCGAACGATGACGGCAGGGCGCAGCCGATCCGAAGGCCGGCGCCCTCGCCATGATCAACGGTAGACGCCGGGGACCAGCAGGTTCGGGGCCTCGCCGCCGACCCACTTCTTGTAAAGTTCGGCGTAGCGTCCGGTGCGTACCTGTTGATTGATGAAGAGATTGAGGAAGTTGATCAGGCCGTATTCTTCCCGGCTGGCGAACAGCGACACGTAGTCGATGTCGAACGGAGCCTTGCCGGCGAGGGTAATACCGGGGAACTTCCCCGATTGGATGGTTGCCTGCACCGACGTCGCCGGCGATACCGTGGCGTCGATCTGACCCTGGCTGAGCGCGAGATAGACATCGGCCTGGGTCTGGTAGGGGCGGAACTCGCCGACGCCCCACGCCTTCACCTGCTTCTCGAGGGCAATCGCCTCGTAGGTGCCGGCCGGCGCACCGACGGTCTTGCCCTTCAGGGTCTCGAAGGACGAGATGCCCGCCTTGCCGTTGGTCGCCACGACCATCTCGAAGGCGAAATAGGGGATCGACATCCCGACGGTCCTGGCGCGCTCGAGCGTATCGGAGGTGGACGCCACGCCGAGATCGACGCGGCCGGACATCAATGCCGGGATCCGCTCGGGGAACGGTGTCTCGACGATTTCCGCCTTCACGCCGAGTGCTTTTGCCAGATCGTTACAATAATCGACATCAAAACCAAACGGCTTGTTCTGCGCATCGCGCGAACCCATCGGCTTGAAATCGAGAACGACAGCGCAACGCAGTTTACCCGAGGCAATAATGTCATCGATCTTGTCGGCCTGGGCCGGGATGACGAGCAATGCGGTGGCCAGAAGGGTCGGAATGAGCGAACCTGATCTCATGTCATCTCCCGTATCACTTCCGGCTCGCTCGGCCGTCTCGGGTTATGGCTTTCTCATAAAACAAAAATACATAAAGTGTGCAACGACAGTTTTTGCAACCTAAAGAGATGATTGCCCCTCAACAGGCACATCTTGTCCGGGATGCGGACGCCCAAACGAGGCTCGATGTCATGACCGACGGTGCCACACTCACGACCGAAGCCCTCGCCCAGCGAATCGGGGCGATCTTCCGGGCTCACGGTCTGAATGCCGTTCAGGCGGAGGCCATCGCCGGCGTGATCGCCGCTGCCGAGCGGGACGCCTGCAAATCCCACGGGATCTACCGGATCGAGGGTGTGCTGCGCACGCTGCGTGCCAAAAAGGTCCTGGGGGATGCGCTGCCCGAGGTCAGTGCGGATGACGGTACGGCGATCGTCAGGGTCGACGCCCGCGGGGGCTTCTCCAATCCCGCCTTCGCGTTGGGTCTACCGCTCCTGGCCGAGCGGGCCCGCGCCTTCGGACTCGCCGCGCTGGTGATCAACGAGGGTACGCATTTCGCGGCTCTGTGGCCCGAGGTCAAGGCGGTCGCGGCCTGCGGTCTGGCCGGTCTCGCGCTGTGCCCGAGCTATGCCACCGTGGCTCCGGCCGGGGGGCGCACGGCGCTGCTCGGCACGAACCGCCTCGCGTTCGGATGGCCGCGCCCTGGCGGCCTCCCCTACGTGTTCGATTTCGCCACGTCCGTCGCGGCCCGGGGGGAGATCGAGCTCCGGCGGCGCGCCGGTGAATCGCTGCCGGAGGGATGGGCGCTCGACGCCGCCGGCGCGCCGACCACGGTGCCGGAGGAGGCCCTCGCCGGGGCGATGCTGCCCTTCGGCGGGCACAAGGGTTCGGCGATCAGCACCATGATCGAGTTGCTCGCTGGAATCATGATCGGCGACCTCATCAGTCCCGAGGCCCTGGCGCATCTTGGCACGACGGCCCTTTCGCCCAGGCATGGCGAGGTGATTCTGGCCTTCTCGCCCGAGGCGTTTGCCGGGCATCGGGCGGGGGATCCGTTCGCCCGGGGCGAACGGCTTTTCGAGGCCATCCTCGACCAGGGCGCGCGCCTCCCCTCGGAGCGCCGCTTCCGGGCGCGTGCTGAGGCCGAACGCACCGGTATCGTTTTGAGCGGCGCCGAAGTGGCCCTCCTCGAACGGCTCCTGGCCGAGGCCGGTGAGCGGGGCGATTGAGGCGCAGGGACGAATACAGCCGCCGCTCCCGATGAGGCGGCGGCTGCGGCCTTGGCACGTCTTCCGGCACCGCGGACTAACACCCGTCTGGCGGACGACGCGTTTGGGTCCGAAGCTCGGGATGTTCGGGGGAGGGCCTAGGCGGCCGTCTCCCGGCTCCAGGCCGAGTACCAAGCCTCGAACAGGCGCAGCTGAGCCTCGACGTAGCCGCGCTGGCTATCGCTGAGCGTATCGGTCTCGTTGAAGTGGAGGCGGTACTCCGCGTGGCCCTTCAGCACCATCATGTGCTTGAAGTAGAGGACGAGGTCCGGACCCTCGTCGAACGAGGACAGGACCGCGAGCGCTGCTTCGAGCTCGAGCGCCCGTCGGCGGGCCGTCACATCACCTTGGGCCGCCGCCTGAGCGAGGGCACAAAGGTGCAGCACCTCCCGCGGCAGGACGTTGCCGATGCCGGTGATGGCGCCCGTCGCACCGCAATTGACGTATCCGTGGAACACCGCCGTATCGACGCCGATCATCAGCGATACGTCGTCGTCGCGGCTGGTGATCGTCTCGGCGGCATAGCGCAGGTCCGCCGGTCCGCCGAACTCCTTGAACCCGACCAGGTTCGGATGGTCCGCACGCAGCGCGAAGAAGAGGTCCGCCCGGGTGGCGAAGCCGTAATACGGGCTGTTGTAGATCACCGCCGGCAGGCCCGGCGCCGCGGCGAGGATCGCCTTGAAGTGGGCCTGCTGCGCTGCAGGCGAGGAGCCGCGCGACAGAACCCGCGGGATCACCATCAGCCCTTTGGCGCCGACCTTCTCGGCATGGGCAGCGTGGGCGACGGCCACGGCCGTGTTGACCGCGCCGGTGCCGACGATGACGGGCACGCCCGCGGCGGCGAGGCGCGCGACGCCCTCCATGCGCTGGTCATCGGTCAGGAGGGGCCAATCGCCCATCGAGCCGCAATAGACCACCGCCGACATGCCGGCGGCGATGAGGCTCTGGCCCATGCGGACGAGGGCGTCGAAATCGGGGCTGCGATCCGCCTTGCAGGGGGTCATCAGCGCAGGGATCACGCCGGAAAAGATCGGGGCCTTCATCGCGAACTCCTGGAGCCGGTCACTCGGAAGAAGCGTGAGCGCGACGGCCCCGCCGACCGGAGAGGCCACCTATGCCATCTTGCATTTTATTTGTCGACAAGAAACGCGTGGCGGTGTCACAGGACGATGCTGGTATCCCCCACTCGTGTCAGCAGCGTCTGCACCTGCTGGGCGATCTGCTCCGCATGGGCCTTGGCCAACCGGTCGGCGGCCTCGATGTCCCGGTCGGCGATGGCCTGGATCAGCTCCTCGTGTTCAACGACGAGATGCATCGGCAACTGGTCGTCATAGGAGTCGTAGTAGAGGCGCAGGATGCGCCGCCCTTCGCCGAGCAGGCGCTTTGACAGGCCGGTGAAGTACGGATTTCGGGCCGCCTCGGCGATGGCAATGTGAAACGCGGCGTTGATGGCGATCATCGCGAGGGCGTCCTGCGACTGCACCGCCGTGGCATAATCGGCCTGCACGGCACGGATCCCGCGCAAGTCGGCCGGACGGTGATGCCGTGCGGCGAGCCGGGTCGTCACCCGGTACATCAGCGACAGCGCGTCGAAGTAATTGCGCAGGTTGAGGAAATCGATCTGTGCGACCATGGTCGAGCGGTTCGGCAGGGTGCTGACGAGGCCCTCTTCGGCCAGCCGCACCAACGCCTCACGGATCGGGGTGCGCGACATGCTGAACCGCTCACCGAGCTGCACCTCGTCGATAGGGCTGCCCGGCGCGAGCTTGAGGTTCAGGATCTCGTCGCGCAGCAGGTCGTAGACGATCTTCGCCCCCGCGCCGCGCTTGCGCTCGGGAATGGCGATGGCATCGTCGGTCATGCGGGTCCCCGGCACACGTCGCGGTACGAGCGATGCGCAACCTTGTGCGGCTGTAAGGCGAAACCTTCAACCACGGGGCACCGTCCCAAGTCGGCCGCCTGCGCGGGGACGCTCGGCCTGTGCTAGGTAGGGGACTCATTCAGGTCCATGCGATGACACAGGAAACGAGCGCGACGGCGGCGAGGTAGTTGCAGGCCAAGCGGTCGTAGCGGGTCGCCACGCGCCGCCAGTTCTTGAGATGACCAAACAGGCGCTCGATCCGATTGCGCCGCCGATAGGCGATCCGGCTGTGCTTGTAGGGGACGGTTCGGGTGGCCGTGGACGGGATGGTGGCGATCACCCGGTGGCTCTTGAGCCAATCTCTCAGGCTCTGCGCATCGTAGGCCTTGTCGGCGATCAGGCGCTTGGGCGGCACCACGGCCTGCACCAGGGGCAGCGCCATGCTGATGTCGGCCACGTTGCCGGGCGTCAAGGCGAACGCAACCGGTCGGCCACGACCATCGGCCAAGCAATGGATTTTGCTCGTGAAGCCGCCGCGCGAGCGCCCGATGGCCTGGCTCCAGGCCCCCCTTTTCCGCCCGATGCCGAGCGGTGGGCCTTCACGTGCGTGGCATCGAGCATCAACTCGTCTGGAACAGGGCCTGCGGCTGCGATCTTGGCAAACAGCCGCTGCCAGATCCCGCGCTGCGACCACCTGTTGTAGCGGTTGTAGATCGTCGTGTGGGGCCCGTAGGCGGAGGGCGTATCCTGCCAGCGGCAGCCGACCTTCAGGACATGCAGGATGCCGCTGATCACCCGCCGGTCGTCCACCCGAGGCTTGCCGGGTTGGCCGTGCGGCAGGTGCGGCTCGATCCGCGCCCAGGCTTCATCCGAGAGCCAGAACAACCGTGCCATCGCGATCCTCCTGCGCTGGAAACCTCAAACTCAGGAAGAAAACGCAAGCGAGCGCAAATGGTTGTATGAGTTCTCTACCTAAGGCCTGGACTCGATCAGCACCAGAAGGCGACGCTGGCAGCCAGGGCGACGGCTGAGGCGTCGTTGCGGGCGAGCTTGTCGTATCGGGTGGCGATGCGACGGAAGTCCTTGAGGCGGTTGAAGGTCGCCTCGATGCGCCAGCGCTCCCGGTAGCGGCGTTTGTCGTGGCGGATCCTTGTCTTACGGCCGCGCTTGCCCGGGATGATCGGCGCGATGCCCCTCTCGCGTAGAGCAGCGCGCAGCCAATCGGCGTCGTAGCCCTTGTCGGCAGCCAGGCGCCGGATCCGGCCGGGCGCCTCGGCCAGCACCGCAGGTGCGGTCGTCACATCGCTGGCGTTGCCGGGCGTCAGCAGCAGGACGCCGGGACGGCCGAGGACATCGGTGAGCGCGTGGATCTTGGTCGTCTGGCCGCCGCGCGAGCGCCCGATGGCCAGTGTCCGCGCCTCCCTTTACCGCCATGGGCGGAGCGGTGGGCCCGGACGTAGCTGCTGTCGAGGGCGGCTGCGTCGCCGGCCCATCCGGCCTTGACCAGCGCCGCCGACATCGCCGTCCAGAAGCCGCGCCGCGACCAGCGGTTGAAGCGGTTGTAGACCGTGGTGCGCGGGCCGTAGGCGGCCGGGCAATCGCGCCAGCGGCAGCCCGACGTGAGCACGTGCAGGATGCGGGAGATGATCTGCCGGTCGTCCTTCCGCTCCGGTCCGGGCTGATCCTTGGGCATGAACGGGGCCATCACCGCCCACTGCTCATCCGAGAGCCAGAACAGGTCCGCCATCGCAGCCTCCACTCTGAAAACGGCGGCCTTGAATCACAAAACCACAGCCCCCCGCAACGGCTTGATTCGGTTTTCACCCTAGCAAATGCCGATTCGCGAAATTCCTGTGACACATTTTTGATCATGCTTCTAGACGATGGAGTTTCAAGTGTCATATGCATCATAATCGGCAGTCTTGAAGTCTTTAATTGACATTATTTTAACATTATTATGCATTGTGGCCAGATTTAAGATGTTTTACAACATTGTTTTTTTGATATGAACTATATACAGCGATGGCGGAGAGGCTGGCGCACTCACCGGGGGTGATGGTGTCGATGAGCTGGCCTATGGTCGACCAAAACCTTTCGACAGTGCGCTCGGCCGCTTTGCGCAGCAGCGCCTTAAGCTTGAAGAGAACCATCTCGATCGGGTTGAAGGCCGGCGCGTGGTGCGGAAAGAAGTGCAGTCGCGCGCCCGCTGCTTCTATGGCGGCGCGCAATGAATCAGCCCAACAACGCGGCGTGAACCCCAGCCGTCCAATGCGGCGCAAGCCTAAAACTCACCGGTATGGTTTTGCCAGAATCGGAGGCGACCATCACGGCGCACAACTCTCCATCATTGGATGTTGAGTTTGCCGTCTGTCAGGATGAAGGATGATCCCGATCGGCTGGCATTTAGTGTCATAATCCTTTTGCAAAATTTGTCGCTATCGATAGACGGTTCTATGCAAATTAATCAGTCTGCATTTAGATAAATTGCTTAGTTATGGATGAGCCGTCTAAAATTCACTATCGCGTTTTCGACTGGGCTGAAACTGTGCCGCGTCGTCTTGGGTGGATAAAGAAAGCCGTTAAGCGCGCGACGAAGGACATCATCACGTGTCGGTGTAATTTCAGGGCGCCACGAACCAAGTTGCACCGTGGAATAGTCGAAAAACTGTACTGGTACACGAGCGAAGCCGAGTTGAATCGCAGCATTTAGGCGGTGATGACCGTCCAAGACGGCAAGCGTGTTGCACTCCACACAGATAGGCTGGGTCCACGCTTGTCGATCCAGGATGAGTTCGATCACCTCACCGACCCGGGTCGGAGCGGTCTCCTCCGTCGGACGCAGTCGGGACGGGGAAACGAGTTCAATCTTCGCGATGCTCATGCCGGCACCATCCTACCTTCATTGAGAAAGAGCCGCTCCGGATGCGCATGGCAGAGGAAGTCGTGATGGGAGATGTCCCAGCCATAGGCTCCAGCCATTTGGAAGCAGACGAGATCGCCCACGCGCACCCGATCGACTGCCACATTTCGCGCGAGCACGTCCTTCGGCGTGCACAACTCGCCGGCGAGCGTGATGTCCGTGTCGATGAATTCCGGCCTTTGCCAGGGATGGGGCCACGGATCTCGAGGAATGATCCTGAAGGGATGATTGTGCGACCATGAACTCGGCAGGCGGAAGTGATGCGTGCCGCCGCGCAGGAGCGCGAAGGCGCGGCCATGCGTCCGCTTCAGGTCGAGAATCTCGCAGAGATAGGCCGCGTGGTAGGCCGCCACGATGCGCCCGCACTCGAACTGGATGCGCGGGCCCTGCGCGAGTTCTGGGCCGAGAGCGCGCGCGAAAGCTGCCACGTTGAAGCGCCAACCGAGATCGGCGTAATCGACCCCCCAGCCACCGCCGAGATTGACGATGCGAAGATCGACGCCGTGCGCCCTGGACCAGTCCCGCGCGAACCGCAGTTCGGCCGCACAGAGCGCCGCGTGACCGGCTGCGTCCCGGTTGTTCGAAACGGTGTGGAAGTGGAAGCCCTCGAAACGCAAGGACGGGCACGCGTCCAGCATCGCGATCGCATCGGCGATCGATCCTTGCTCGATGCCGAACTGGGTGGCGCTGCCGCCCATCGTCAGGGTGGTACCCGGCACCGGCCCGGCAAGGTTGACACGGAGCAGGATCGGGAGGATTGCGCCGGCCCGCGCCGCCACCGCGTTCGCCAGCCGCATGACGTGCAGGCTTTCGACGTGCAGCCGCTCCACGCCCTGGGCGAGGATCAGCCGGACATCGTCCTCCGTACGGGCCGGTCCGCCCATCACGATCCGGGCTGACGGTCCGACGGAGTCCCGTATCCGCAGCACCTCGCCCGCGGAGGCGACCTCGAAGCCGCTGACCCAGGGCGCGAGGGCGCGGAGCACACGGGGATCGTTGTTGGCCTTGACCTCGTAGAAGAACTCGGTGCCGGGCGGGAGCGGCGCGGTGAGGCTGCGAACCTGATCGCGAAGCGCGCCGAGATCGTGCAGGAAAGCACAGACCGGTTTTTCCGCTTGGGCGGCGAGGGCGACGTGCGCGGCTGATGGTCTGAACAGGGTCATCATGCAGGTCCAGCTGGAGCGCGCCACGCGCGATCGGCATCGCTCAAAGCGCAGTGCAGGAGACCGCGATCGTTGGCCGCGATGAAGCCGCGTACGCCCTCGGCCAGCAGCCGGGGCACATCGGCACTGGCGCGCGGAATGGCGAAGGCGTGGATGCCGGCGGCGCGGCACGCGCGCGCCACGACCGAACCGGCCGCCGTCACCGTGGGTGCGGAGGTCTGCCAGGGCAGGCCGATCGCCTGAGAATAGTCCGCCGCTCCGAAGAGAAGACCGTCGATGCCGCCAAGACCGGCGATGCCGGATACCGCCTCCAGGCCGGTGGGATCCTCGATCATCGCGATCACCAGCGTCTCGCCGTCAAGGCGCGCCGGCATGCGGGCCAGGTCGCAGGCCCCGTAGCGCCCGAGCCGCCCGGCGTTGAGACCGCGACAGCCGCGGGGTGCGTGGCGAGCCCGGCGCACCCCGGCGTCCGCCTGCGCGCGCGTGGACACTCGGGGGATGACGATCCCGGCCGCGCCCGCATCGAGGCATTGCAGGATCCTCTCGGAGCCCGCATCCGGCACCCGGACGAGGGCGCTCACGCCAGCCCGGTCGGCTGCCGCGAGCATGTGCTCCAAGGCGGCCCCGTCGATCAGGGTATGCTCCAGATCAATCAGCACGTAATCGAACTGCGCGGCGGCCGCGATCTCGATGATCTCCGGCGCCGGGATCGACATGAACAGGCCGCCGGCCGCCTGTCCGGCATCGAGCCGCGATTTCAAGCGCAGGCGGGCGCTCATGCCAGAGCCCGTGCAAGCGGCGCCAGAGGGTTGGCAACGCGACGGCCGTGGGCGTTCGCCGGATCGATGAAGCGTCGGGCGAGATCCTCGACGACGAGCGTCTCGGCGGCGAGACGGTAGCGCAGAGCGCCGGCCCGGGCGGCGGGATGCAGGGCGCAATGCTCCGCGAGGGCCGCGATCACGCGCGCCCAGAAACGGATCTCCGGATAGCCGAACCAGCGGTCGAGGCAGTAGCCGATCTCGGCCAGGTTCACGCCAAACAAGGCATCGACCATGAAGTCGCGCACATCCTCGACGTCCCGGGCCTCGACGTAGGAGTTGGCATTGACGCGGGTGTGTTCGGGTGGCGTCGGCGTCAGGGCTGGCCGCCGGTCCAGGTGCTCAGGAATGAAACGGATCCCGTCGTGGAAGTCCTTGAGGGCGACGCGGCTCGGCCAGCCTTCCTGGTGGAAGAGCACCATGTTCTGCTGGTGGCTCTCGACCGCGACGCCGTTGGCCAGGAGGAGATGCACGACCGGGAGCATCGCAACGGCAAGAAGCCGGTCCAGCCAGGGCTCGATCCCGTACCGTGCGATCCAGCCGGCGACGACAGGTTTCTCCCCGTCGCGATGCGTCACGGCCGTGAACGGCACGGCCCGTTCCCCGGCGCGCAATTGCGGCGTCACCGGATCTCGCCAGATCGCCGCGAGAGCCCCGCGTAGCGTGCCGGCCCGATCCCAGCTCGGAAGGGCGGTGACCGCGACGCCCATGCGCTCGGCCAGGAGCACGGTGCCGCTCGCGCGTAGATAGGCATCGTCCGCGGCGATCCGAGCGAGCCAGGCGCTGATGATCGGAGCGTTGAGCACCGTGTGGGGAGCCAGCGTGCGCGCCGTCGAGGTGTTGCGGATCGAGAGCGCCAGCTTCAGCGAGGGGGCCTCGGGTACCGTGCGATCCGCGAGCGTACGGATCGATTGCTGCGCGCCGTAGGCATGCGGCGATGGACCGACGAGGACGAGGCGCCCGGAATTCCGGTGCTCCTCGGTGCCGCCCTCGACCACGCGGCGCCACTGCCACGGGTGGACCGGCAAAAGGAAGAACTCGTCCGATCGGCCTTCGAGGCGGGCCTCGAAGGCCGATCGCGTGCGCGGGTCGAGGCTCTGCGCGATCAGGTCCCCGTCTTGCCGGTCGCCCGCCGCGATCGAGCCGGCCACGGCGATGGAGCGGTGGGCCGCGATCCAGAGCGGACGGATCGGGCGCCCGAATTCCGGGCCGTAGGCGCGGTTGTCGGCCGGCGTGAAGCCGATGCGGGATTTGAAGCAGGGATGGTAGCGATGCCCATCCTGCAAGGCACCTTCCAGCGTCTCGTAGGAGAGGTCGGCGAGGCCGCCGCCCGTTCCGTGTGCGAGTGGTGCGGCGTGGTTCCCCTGCGTGCGCGCTAGTTCCTCCGCGAAGTGCCCGTGCGTGTCCGCCTCGCCCGGCAGATCCGGCAGCAGGTCCGCCAGGAAGGCCGAGGCGTCGGTGACGGGCTCGCCACCCTCGACGAGGCTGCCGGGCTCGACCAGGATGCGCCCGTAGGCGCTCATGCGCCGCGCCCGGGCTCGATAGGTCGTCCGGCGGATCGACGGGGTGATCGTGACATCCAGGCGGCGGTCGGTGCCGTCGAGACCGACCATGGCCTCGGGCAGAAGATGCTCGTGCAGCAGGGCGCCGAGCAGTTGCGTGGCGACGCGCTGGCCCGCTTCGTCCCAGGCTCGCGGTCCGGTCCGGGCGTCCGCGCGGCGCAGCGGATTGGCGAGCGCGACGTAGGTGGGCCGTTCTCCACGACCGGCGAGGCAACTCGCGAGGTTGGCCTTGGCCGGAAGGGTCGGGGCGCGCAGAAGCCGCGAGACGAGCTCTGCGGTCGCGTCATCCTCGACCGCATCAGCGAGGGTCTCGGCAACGACGCGCCAGAGGGGTGCCTCGCCGCTGCGCGCCGCCCGTGCGACGGTCGCGACCACATGGGCGACTTGGTTGACGACGAGGTAGTAGAGCAGGCGTTCCCACGCTTCCTGCGCGCCATAGAGCACCGCCGGATCGAGCTCGCGCGGATCGAGATCGAGACCAGGGGCGAGACGCGCGAAGCGCCCGGAATCGATGCTGGCACCTTCGAGGTCGCGCACGACGAGGCGCGCCGGCTGGCCATCCTCAAGGACGAGAAGGCTGTTCTGCGCGTGTGCCTCGAGGCTGATGCCGGTCCGGGCGAACAGGCGTAGCGGTGGCAGGAGGGCAATCCGCGTGTAGGCGCGCAACCATTGTTCAGCCTCAACGGCCGTTGCCAGGGGACACCCCATCGCGGTCAGGATCGGCAGCCCGTCGCGCGGCGCGGGCTCGAGCAGGCCCGCGACCACGAAGGCGGGCCGCGCCGGCCCCTCCCGCACCAGGACGCCCGTCACCGCATCGAGCGCATCGTGATCGAGCCGGAGGGCTCCCGGCTCGCCCAGGATGTCCAGGCCGCAGGCGGACACGGTGTCCCGGACGGAGGCGAGCGCCCGCGAGGCGGCCATGCTGCGGGCGAGGTGCTCGCGGCTGTTGGTGCGGGCGAAATTGGTGATGCGCGCCGCCATCGGCAGCTTGAGGAACAGGTTCTCCCGGTGTGCGAAGACGGTGCGCACAGAGGAGGTCGGCGTCACGGGGTCGCCGGAGGGAGGCGTGAGGGTCAGGCGGCCCGCGGCGACGAGGGCGGCGATATCCGGGTCGGCCTCGAGCCGGGACGCCTGCCAGGGATGGCACGGGATCAGGACGCGGCCCGCAAGCTGCGCGTCGGGCAGCCCCGACAGGAGCGCGAGGGCGGCGCCGACCTGTCGCTCGCTCCCCGGGTCGCGCCACAGGGCCGCGGCAAGATCGGGAGATGCGATCAGCCAGCGCAGGCGGAACGACGCCGCGCGTTCGGACGCGTAGCGATCGGTGTCGGCTTCCGAGAAGCCATCGACGCTTTTTGCCAGCGGATGGAACGGGTGGCCGTGCCAGAGGCCTTGCTCCAATGCCACGGGTGCCCGGTCGAATGGCCGGGTGGCGCAGGCGCGGGCATGCGCGCGGGAGCGGCCGAGGCTGTCGAGAAGGCGCCGCCTCGTCGCCTCACGCACCGGCGTCGCCTCGGGAGCCGCGGCGTCGAGCATCCGGCGCGCCAGCGCGGCGGGATCGTCCAGATTCACGAGCCGACCCTCGGCGGTCCGTAGCTGAACTGGATCGCCCCACGCGTGGAACCCGCCGGGCGAGCGGCGCAGGCAGGGCACCGACACGGTCTCCGCGCCGAGCGGGATCGCGCAGATCGCCCCTTCGGCCGGATCGATGTCCGGAGCGTATTCCCGCAACCACGTGTTGAGCAGGCGCTCGACGGCGAGAGCGGCGTGGACGGCGGCGACGGCATCCGTCGAGGGGCGGGCGGCAGGCGAACGCCTCATGGTGTCGGGTACCGGGCACTCCGAGGACGATGGGCCGCTGCAGCCAGTGCAGCGGCGCCGGCGAGCGAGAGTCCGGCTGCCGCGAAGACGGTGCCGGACGGGCCGAGGGAGGCGAGGGCGAGCCCCGCCGCGAAGGGGCCGATGAGCTGACCCACCGTCAGGCTGGCCCGCGCACGGGCCACCGCGACGGTGCGGCTCGGGCCGAGCGCCTCGACGGCAGCGAAGAGCGCGGGCGCCTGACCGGCGAACAGCGCACCCTGGAGGAGACGAAGCGCGACGATGCCGGCGAGGCCGGTGCCGAGCGGCACGGCCGCGAAGGTCAGACCGCAGCCGATCAGCGACAGCCCCAGGGCAATCCCAGGCGAGGCGCCGTCGAGTCCACGGGCCCAGAGGGGCAGGACCAGCAGGGCGACGAGCCAGCTCAGGCTGTGCAGCAGGCCGATCAGACCGGGGGTGTAGACAGCGGGATCGTGCGCGGTCGCCCAGGCCGGGAAGAAGGCGACGAACGCGAACGCCCCGGCGCTCCCGCACATCCCGGCACAGAGCAGGGACAGCTCCCGGCGCCTGGGCCGATCGTTCGGGGACACGCCGTCGGGCTCGGCCCGCAACCGGCGGCCGGCTGCCGCGGCGGCGAGCGTCACTGCCAGGAGGAGGCCGCCGCAGCCGAGCATCAGAGGGCCGAGACAGCCGCGCTCGAAGGCGAGCCCGCCGGCGAGCGGTCCGAGCAGGCAACCCGCCGAGACCGCCTGCTGCATCAGCGCGAAGCCGCGGCCGGGGGTACGGCTCGCCGCCCGGAAGGCGAGGGCCAGCACGACGCCGCCGCCCGCCAGGCCCTGGACGAAGCGGGCGACGAGCAGCATCAGCGGATCGGCGGCGAGCGCGATCAGCACGCAGCTCGCCGCACTCAGCCCTCCGGTCCAGCCGGTCAGCGTCGGCAGCGAGAACCGCCGCGCGAGCCCGGTCCAGGCCGGCGTCATGGCCAGGGTGGTTACGGCGGGCGCGGCGAGCGCCGCGGCGGTCCAGAAGGTCGGCGCCGCACCCATCCGCGCGATATGGAGGCCGAGAAAGGGGAGCAGGGCCAGCGGTGCCGCCGTCACCGCGAGCTGCAGCAGCACCAGGGCCGCGAGGCCGGCGACCCCGATCCGCGGGCTCGTCACGGCCGTCACGAACGCCCTCCCAGAACGAGCGGGTTTGCGGCGCGTCCGAGCCGGCTCGGCATCGAGGTGGTGAGCGTCGAGGCGGCGAGGAGCGGAGTCAGTACCTCCTTGAACGGCGCCGTCGGACGGTCAAGAAGACATGCGGCGACGAGCGCCTTGCGCGCGCTGGGTGCGTCCGCCTCGGCGAGCACGCCCCGGACGGTGGCCACGAGGATCCGACGGCCCGCATCGAGGGTGAAGCCCGTTCCCGCCGCCGCGAAGGCTTCGGCGATGGCGCGCAGGGCGACATCGATCGCGAGCGTCTGGGCGTAGGCAAGGAGTTCGTCCGGACGGGGCAGCAGCAACGAGTTCCGGTGCGGATCGGTGATCAGGTAGGCGGGGACGGTCAGCCCGCTCTCGACCAGCCAATCGGGTACACACCGCACGGTGTCGTGATCGCGCAGGATCAGGCGGCAGGGCCGCCCGGCCCCGAATGCCAGCAGGGCGTTCTGGCCGTGCAGTTCCGGAACGAAGCCGAGGCAGGCACTTCGGAGAACCGTCCCGAGGACGAGACCGGCGATCTCCGAGAACAGGTCCGCGAGGTCGGGCGCGTCCCCCGTCACGGCCCGCGCGGCCGGTGGCACGCCGCCGCGCGGCGCGACCGCCAGGCTCGCGAGGGGGATCACCGCCGCGCCGCCCTCAGGGATGTGGCGCAGGGCGCAGCCGAGGAGGGCCGGGCGCTCGGCGAAGAGGTCGCCGTCCCGTTCGGCGAAATGCCAGAAGGCCGTCTCATCCGCGAGCGCGACGGACCGGCAGAGCCACGGATCGCGCGCGAGCCCGGCGGCCAGGAGGCCGGCACCGTGCAGACCGTTGTGAAGCGATTGCGGCGGCAGCAGGCGGCGCACGCCGAGCGTGCGCACGTCGAGGGGCAGCTTCAGATGCAGGCCGGGCCGGGCGGGGAATGCGACCGTGCGGAGCGACGAGGTCGCGGCGACGAGGGGCCCCCGGAAGTCGAGGGCGACGATGCGCCCGTCGCCGAGTTCGGGACCGAAGGGCTTGGGGAGCACATGGGCGGCCTGCCAGGGATGGATGGGCAGAGCGACGTGAGAGGCCGCGAGACCGCGTCTCGCCATCTCCTGCCCGAGCAGGGTGTGTTGCTGCGGGTCGAGGATGGCGGTCGCCGGCTCCGGATGACCGGCATCGGGCGCACAAGCGAGGTGATCGCGCGCGAGCGCGCACCAGGACAGGGCGAAGAACCGGCCCGCCTCCGTGCCGTAGGCGAGAACCTGCGCGCGGTCGAGGCCGTGCCGGGAGCGGGACAGGGGATGGAACGGCCGGTCCCGCCAAGCCGCAAGGCGCTCCCAAACGATCGAATCGTCCGGATGTGTCTCCGTCAGGAGCGTGTCGATCCACGCCTCCCGCATGGGGAGCTCGTCGCCGATCCGCGTCATCTCGGCCAGGGTCCGGGCGCGGATGGCTTGAGGGAGATCGGGCAGGCCGTCGAGCACGAGCGCCAGCAATGCCGACGCGTCGAGTTCCGCGCGGGTCGAGGCCGTCTCGAAACGTGCCGCGCTGGCGAGCCTGAAACCGTCCCGCCAACCGTCCGGCCGCACGCGGGCCCGGAGATGGCCCGCACCGAGGGCCGAGCGGCTCCGGAAGCCGGCGACATCCTCGATCCAGAGCGCATCGAAAAGCTCGGCGCACAGGTCCTGCGCGCGGTCCAAGGGAGGCGCTGGGGCGACCGTCGATGAGGACATGAGGCCAGTCCTCAGAACAACGGCAGCACGGTGCCGGCTCCGCTCTCTTCCGCCCGGCGCAGGACGGCACGGGCGCAGGCGATGTCGTCGATCGCCATGCCCATCGGGTTGAGCAAGATGATCTCGCGATCATTCTCCCGCCCGGGCTTGCGCCCGACCACGACCTCACCGAGCTCGGCGTGCAGTTTCTCGCGCGAGAATTCGCCGGCCTCGACGAGGAGATTGAAGATCTTCTTCTCGCGGTTGCACTGATCCCAGTCGTCGACGACGACCTTGTCGGCCTTGAGGAAGACGTCACGCTCGACATCCATGATCGAGACGTTGGCGAGCAACGTTCCGAGGCTGAGCCAGTGGAAGGGCAGGTAGGGTCGGTCGGTCACCGTGCAGGTGACGACGACGGGGCATTCGCGCACCGCCGCCTCCGCGCTCGCCGCGATGACGGTCTTCAGGCGCGGAAAGCTGTCGCGTAGGCGCGCGGCGAGATCCTCGGCCGCGCTCTCGCGCACATCGAACAGGCGCAGCCGGGTCAGGCCCGGGAACTGCTCGGCCAGGGTCTGGGCCTGCCGCGCCGCGATGGGGCCGCAGCCGATGAGCGCGACCTCCGAGAAATCCGGTCGCGCGAGATGGCGGACCGCGATCCCGGTGACGGCCGCGGTGCGCATAGCGCTGATGAGACCCGCCTCCAAGACCGCGATCGGATAGTTGGTCCCGGGATCGTTGAGCACGATCAGGGCACTGGCCCGTTCGAGGCCGCGCGCGGCCGGATTGTCGTGCTTCGAGCCGATCCACTTGAGGCCGGCGGCTGGCCGCTCCCCGCCGATCCAGGCCGGCATGGCGATGATCCGATCGGCGATGTGGGTCGAGCGGGGGCTGCGCAGGTACGGCTTCAGCGGTTGGACGAAGTCGCCCGCCGCGTGCAGGCGGAAGCCCTCCTCGACGGCTGCCATGTAGAGGTCGGAGTGCTCTCCTCCGATCGCGGCGATATCGGTGCGCGACAGGTAGCGCAGGCTGGTCGAGCCCATGACGGTGATCCTTAGCGTTGTCGTTCGACAAAGCGCCACCTGGCGGTCAGGCCGCGCGACCATGAGGCGGCGTCCGCTTCGCGCGGACGCACGGCATCGGAAGGCTGGCGTCAGGCGGCTTCGGGCCGTGACAGCAGGCGCCGATAGGAGGTCTCGAAGGATTGGGTCGTGCGCCGGTCGGCGGCGGGCCAATCCGGATCGTAGACCGTATCGAGATAGCGCTCGCCCCGATCGGGAAGCAGCGTCACGATGCGCGCGCCTCGGTCGAGGTGCGGGATCAGCTTCGCGATCGCCGCGACGACGGTGCCGGAGGAGCCGCCAGCGAGGATCCCCTGGGTCTCCACCAACCTGCGGCAGCCGAGCGCGGATTCCCAGTCCGTCGCGTACACCACCGCATCGACCTCGGGCAGGGCGAGCTGCTCCGGGACGCGACTGGCTCCGATGCCGGGAATGTCCCGCCGTCCGCCCGGCGCGCCGAAGATGACGGACCCATCGATATCGACGGCCACGACCTCGATGCGGGGCCAGCGCTCACGCAGGCGGCGTGCGAGGCCCATCAAGGTCCCGCAGGTCGAGACGGCTGCCACGACGTGAGTCGGCTCGACCGGCAGGTCGCGCACGATCTCGGCGCCGATGCCGTGATAGTGCGCGCGCCAATTATCGGGGTTGGCATACTGGTTGAGCCAGACGGCGCCGGGGAGGATGCGGGACAATTCCGCCACCCGTCGCACCCGGGTGTGCAGGTAGCCGCCCTCCGCGTCCTTCTCCTTCACCAAATCGATCTTCCCGCCGAAGGCTTCGATGAGCCGCCGGTTCGTCGGCGCAATATTGGGATCGACAACGGCCGTGAAGGGAATGCCGCAGCGTTGCGCGATCATCGCCAGCGCGATCGCGAGGTTGCCCGATGAGCTCTCGACCAGATGGCTCTGTCGTGTGAGCCGCCCGGCCGCGATGGCTTGGGAGACCATGTAGTGCGCGGTGCGATCCTTCACGCTGCCGCCGATGTTGAGCATCTCCAGCTTGGCGAAGACGGGGACGATGTCCGGAGGGAACATCCTGTCCAGAGGTACGAGCGGTGTGTTGCCGACGCGGACTTCGAGCAATGAATGCATGTGTAACGTCCCACAGTCTCTTGGACCGTCGAAAAGCACTGGCGGCGCAGGCGAGTCTGAACATCCGCCACCCACACAGAAGATGCAGGGCCAATCCGCATCGGACATATCCGATGGCCGTCTTCTTGCAAATGTTTTTGATGATATTGCCAAACAAAAGAAATGTAATTAGACTAAATACCCGGTATGCCAGCAGTTTTGTTTGTAAAACAATTCAATTGTTCGAAGAATTGGTTCTGTTTTCCAGCGCGTTGACCATCCAGGCGCGGGTCAGGTTCGCGTCCGCGGCCGAGCCGTCTCAGGCCTGGGCGAACGCCGCGGGGCGAGCGGAGGCTGTGGAAGGTGCCGACGCGATGATCGTTAAAGTCAAACTCCAGACGAATAATCTAGAGATGTTCTATTTCTAGAGCGTGCTGTATGAGCAACAAGAGTCTGATCATGCGATAAACTGCGAGGCTGAGGTGTTGCACCTGCAGAGACATTCGGATCAGATCCTGAGAATGCTGTCGTTGCTGCGGAGTTCCGTCTCTCCGGCACATCAAACCAGAGTTGTATTTGCATGTCGCGCGTCCGACACTTTCGCTTCGGAGCCCGTCGGCGGGTCGAGATGAGCCTCGGTCTTGCTGCGCTGACGGTTCCCTGCCTCGTTGCCGGAGCGGTCGCGCGGGAGGAGATCCGGCTCGACGAGATTTCGGTGGAGGCGCGTGGCAACGGTCAGCCTTTGCCGACCAACCGGAACGCAGTCGTGGGGCCGCCGCCGCCGGCTTTTTCCGGCGGCGACGTCGGCTCAGGCTCGCGGCTCGGTCTGCTCGGCAATCGCAACGTCTTCGATCAACCCTTCAGCTCGACCAGCTACACGGAAAAGCTTATTCGCGATCAGCAGGCGCGCAACGTGCAGGATGTGGTCAACAACGACCCCTCTATCCGCACCAACGTGCCGGCCTTCTCCGGCATCCTGGGCTTCTTCATCCGCGGATTCCCGGTCTTTGCCCAGGACATCGGCTTCAACGGCTTGTTCGGCGTCGCCGACGCCTTCAATCCGGCGATCGAGCCGATCGAGCGCGTGGAAGTGCTCCGTGGCCCCTCGACGCTGCTCTCGGGCGTCCCGCCCTTCGGCAATATCGGCGGCATCATCAACCTGATCCCGAAGCGGGCCGAAGACCAACCGCTCACCCGGGCAACGCTCGGCTATGGATCCGATGCCCAGGTCTACAAAGCCGTGGATATCGGCCGCCGGTTCGGTGACGCGAAAGAATGGGGCCTTCGTTTTAACGGCGCCTTCAACAACGGCCACACGCCGATCGACAATCAGACCATCCACTTCGGCGTTGCCGCCCTCGTCCTCGACTATCGCGGCGAGCGCGTCCGTGCGAGCCTCGACCTCGGTTATCAGGAACTCGACTTCGCCGCCCCGCTCCGCAACCGCGCCGTCGCGGCGGGCGTGCGCATTCCGCGCGCGCCTGATCTGACCCTGAACCAGCATCAGCCCTGGGAGGACCGCGACAGCGCCAGCCAGCAGATCGCCACGCGCATCGAACACGATCTGAGCCCGGACCTCACCGTGTACGGTGCCTACGGCCGCTCGAACTTCCGGCAGGAATACCTCGGCGGCGTCTTGACGATCTTCAACACACGCGGCGATTACCGCGATCCCGTCAGCTATCTGCCGTTCCACATCGTCAACCAGACGGCCGAGGCGGGTCTGCGCGGCACCGTCGAGACCGGGCCGGTCAAGCACAGCTTCGGCCTTGCCGCGGTCGGGTTCTGGCAGAACCTCGCCCAGCCACCGGCGCAGACTGTCGGCGCGACCATCGTGTCGAACCTGTACGATCCGGTCTATGTCGCGCCCCGCTCGACCGCGGGTCTCTCGAACGCGACGCCGCGCACCTCGAGCCGCATCAACCGCAGCATCGCCATCGCCGACACCCTGTCGATTCTCGACGACCGCGTGTTGCTCACCCTCGGTGGCCGCTGGCAGAGCCTCGACGTGAATTCCTACTCTCCGGTTTCGGGCTTTCGCACCGGCGCCAGCGAGAGCGGCGCCTTCTCGCCCGGTATCGGACTCGTGGTGAAACCGTGGGAGCGGCTCTCACTCTACGCCAACTACGTCGAGGGACTGACCTCGCCGGCCCCGCCGGTGAACGCCGTCAACGCCTCCACTGCCTTTTCGGCCGCGGTCTCCCGCCAGACCGAGGCGGGCGCAAAATACGATTTCGGGAGCGTCGGTGTCGGGTTCGCGGCGTTCGAGATCGAGCAGCCCTTCGGCTTCCTCGACGCCCGCACGCTCGTGTTCTCGGTCGACGGGCGTCAGCGCAACCGCGGCGTCGAACTCACGCTGTTCGGCGAGCCGACACCCGGTATCCGCCTCCTCGGTGGCGTCAGCCTGCTCGACGGCGTGCAGGTCCGCTCACAGGATCCGCGCAACGTGGGCCGGGTCGCGGTCGGCGTGCCGGACGTACAGCTCAACCTCTATGGCGAGTACGATCTGCCGCAACATCTCATCCCTGGCCTGGCATTGACGGGCCGGGTGATCTACACCGCGAAGCAGTACTACGATCTGGCCAACAGCCAGAAAATCCCGGATTGGGCTACACTGGATCTCGGGTTGCGCTACGCCACCACGATCCAGGATCATCCGCTGACGCTGCGCGCGAATGTCGTCAACGTGACAGGTAAGAACTATTGGGCCTCGACTGGCCGCGGCATCCTCAGCCAAGGTACGCCACGCACCGTCCTGCTGTCCGCAGCGATGGATTTTTGAGGTGCTTCGAGCACTCGACCTGGGCTTGACGCCTATGGTCTCGACGCGGCCCGGGCGGTTTTCCCGACGCAACGGTTCTGTCTTGTATCATCTGCCCCCTGCGACCCGGCTTGGACTTGGTTCCCTGAAATCGTCCCAAAGCCGTGGCGGTTGAGCGGACCGGCAACGAATCTGCTCGATCCCACGCTCGGCGAAGCGGCCTCGACTACCGTCGAGGCGAGCGAGTGAATCCAGGAGTAGCTGGGTATAGAGCCAACGCATAATGATGCCGTGCACGCGAAGAGCGAATTTATTACGTCGAACATTTCTTGGACGAATGAAACGAGAGAAGTAAGTGCAAGTATGACCGATTAGCTCGATCGGTTCCGCGCGGGTCCGGGCTTGCGGATGCTTGGATGGACGGGCTTGGAGCGCCTGACAGAACGGCCACGGATCGTTTGGGCGGGCGTTGGTGGGTATGGCACGCCCGCTTCTTCCCGCTGATCTCTGGGACGCGATCGCCCCGCTCCTTCCGCCGCCCCGGCCCCGTCCGAAGGGCGGGCGACGACCGATCGAGAACCAGGCGGCGCCGACCGGGATCCTGTTCGTGCTGCGCTCGGGCCTGCCCTGGGAGATACTGCCCGCCAAGATGGGCTGCGGCGGCGGGATGAGTTGCTGGCGGCGCCTGCGCGACTGGCGGGAGGCAGGGGTGTGGGTGCGCCTGCATCAGGTCCTGCTGGAGCGCCTGCACGCGGCGGGTGAGATCGACTGGAGCCGGGCGAGCCCGGGACAGCGAGCCTGTCCCGGCGAAAAAGGGGCTCTGCGACGGGCCCGGGTAAGCCGGGCACGAAGCACCACCTTGTCACCGATGCGCGCGGTACACCGCTCGGCTTCGGCCTGAGCGGCGCCGACCGGCACGACAGCGTGATGATGGCACCGACCCTCGATGCCATCCCAGCCCTGCGCAACGGTCGGCGGGGCCGGCCGCGACATCGCCCGGACAAACTGCACGCCGACAAGGCCTACGACGCCAAGCCCCGACGCCGGGGTGTGCCGAGCGCGGGGGATCATGCCGCGCATCGCCCGCCGCGGCATCGAGAGCAGCGAGCGGCTCGGCCGCCATCGCGGGGTCGTCAAGCGCACCCGCGCGTGGTTCAACCGCTTCCGCCGCCTGCCCGTCCGCTACGAGCGATGCGCCGACATCTCCGAAGCCTTCACCCGCTTCGCCTCCGTCACCAGCCTCACGGCTGCCGACGGCCTCAACAACCCAGCTTGGAAAGAACCGCCTCAAACAGACTCTAAGAACTTGGACCACCGGCTGAGGTCGGATCACGTTCCGACCACGCGACGTCTTTTTCCTGATTCCCTATGATAAGATGACGGGTCGCGGCGATGGACGCATGCAACGCGCGCTGGGGCCGGGGCGCCGTGGTACCGGCGCGGGCGGGGCTGCTCAGCGGCCGCGAGTGGAACACGAAGTTCGCGATGCGTACGCCGCGCTACACGACGCAGGTCGGCGAGTTGCCGGTGGCGCAGGCGTGAGGGTCGTGCCGTCGAGCTCCAGTTGGTCTGCTTAGGCCGGGAGACGGCCTTTACCGCCATGGCGGCAACCGGACATCCATTCCTTTGCCAAATCTTCTTGCGGTTCTCTCCAAAGCCACCTGTAAGAAGACCGTCTGCGCGCTTCCGTTGGAGATCGCATCACCGCATCGAACAACATCGCTTGTGACTGGGGTAATCGTAAGTCGGCAGCAGTTTTATTAAATAGAAAAATTTAAAACTAGTGCGATGTATCTTGGGAGTGACTTTTATGTTCTTGCTCCAACGTCTATCGTCGCGATACGCAAAGGCATAGCCAAGTCACCCCAGCCGTCTCTCACAGGCAGAGGTCCATGCCTGCCGTCGATCCCGCCCCTGATGGGCCTGCGAGCCGATTGGCGAGTCTTTATCGCAGCCATTACGAGGCCTTGCTGCGATTTCTGAGCCGAAAGGTCGGTCGACACGAGGCGTCCGACCTGATGCATGAGGCCTTCATCCGAGTGGCGCGGTCCGAGCAGGACCAGATCGTTCTTCACAACGAACGCGCCTTCCTGTTTCAGATCGCGGCGAACTTGGCCGTGGATCACAACAGGGCGCAGATGCGCCGGTCCCGGCTGCTCATGCCCGTCGAGATCGACGATCTTCTGGCTGTCGCCGACGAGGGACCGGGCCCAGACCGGCAGGCACAGGGCCGCCTCGACCTGCAGAGGCTCGGTGCGGCCCTGCGCGAACTTCCGCCCCGGCGCGCCGAGGCCTTCCGCCTCAGCCGGATCGAAGGCTTGAGCCACGCATCCATCGCCGCGCGCCTCGGCGTATCACTTCGAACGGTGGAGGCCGAGGTCAGTATGGCGCTTGATCATTGTGCGGACCGTCTCCGACCAAGCCGGATCCCGGATTGATTGCGGGATGCCGTGCATCGAAACGTCTTGCTGCAGGATGCTCTTTCCGTGCGATGGCGCGAAACGCATCCGCCGACCGGCGAGTAAAGAATGAGCGAGCCGAACCAACAGCATACGGCTACAAACGGCGACGATCACAGCGTCCGTCGGCAGGCGCACGCCTGGGTCGTCCACCTGACCTCGGGAACGGCGACGCAGGATGACGCCCAGGCCCTCGCCGCTTGGCGCTCCACGCCCGAGCACGACGCCGCATTCCGAGCTGCCGCTGGACTATGGCGGCGGGCGGGCGACGCCCTTGCGTCCACGGCCGGGCCGGCAATTGCCCGGGAGGCGCCGCGCGGGATGACCCGGCGGCGCATGCTCGGCCGAGTGGCCGCCGGCGGGGTCGCGACGGCCTCCATCGCAGCCGCGGGCGCGACGCTTGTGTTGCGGTTGCCGACCCTGCGTGCTGCATACCGGACGGGCATAGGCGAAATCCGGACGGTGACCCTGCCGGCCGGCATCCGCATCGAGCTGGATGCCGAGACGGCCCTGGACGCTCAGCTCGACGACATGCGGCAGGCCATCGTTCTGCATGCCGGCTCGGCGGCCGTCACCGTTCCAGCCACCCGTGCTCCTCTCACGATGGTCGTGGGCGAGGTGCGCCTCATCACCGAGCCGAGCGAGCCGGCGGAGGTTGTCATTCGGTGCAGGCCTCGCGGAGGCCTGTCCGGCTGGGTCGGCGGCCAGGATGTCGACGTGGCCTGCCTGTTCGGCCGAGTCACCGTCGTTGCCGCACCGGGCATTCCTGCGACGCGCCTCGCGGCCGGACAGGAGGTCGAGATCGGACCGGATGCCCGCAGCCCCCACGCCATCGACGTCGCCGCCACGGCCGCTTGGAGGCGGGGCCTGCTCGTCTTCCGCGATACGCCGCTGTCGCAGGTCGTGGACGATCTCAACCGGTACCGGCCGGGCCGGATCGTCGTCGCCAGTTCGGCCACGGCCGCCCGGCGGGTGACGGGCGTGTTCCACCTCGCGCGACCGGAGGAAGCTCTCGGCAGCATCCGCACCGCCCTAGCCCTATCGGAGGTCAG
The DNA here is from genome assembly GCF_022829605.1 of Methylobacterium sp. E-065. Taxonomy (GTDB): domain Bacteria; phylum Pseudomonadota; class Alphaproteobacteria; order Rhizobiales; family Beijerinckiaceae; genus Methylobacterium. The sequence goes on from NZ_JAKSYD010000220.1 coordinate 28,667, forward strand.
GTTCGGCGACCGTCTCGTCGTCCTGCGCTGAGCGCCGCCCAGTCGCGTCGGACCGAGAAGGGCACGACGTTTTTTTTGCGGGCTCGCCGCCCGGCGCGCGTCTGAGGAGTCAGACGGGCGATCACGACCCGTCGGGCAGCGGAGACAAGCCGCAAGATGACGTGGGGCACGACGATGGCGGAAGGACGCGGGCGGCATCGGACGGGAGACGGCTACCGGATGGCGATGGGATTGAGTGGGGTCGCGGCGCTCGTGTTGGCCCTGCCGACGCAGACTTCGGCGGCTATCGCCCCCGAGGGTCTGACCGGGGCGAAGGTCGAGGCGCGGGTCGTCCGCGTGGCATCGCCCAATCCGGATATGGACGAGTCCCTCGACTTCCTGATTGCCGAGCAGCCCCTCGACGAGGCTCTGGCGTCTTATGGCACCGTCAGCGGCGTGCAACTGATCTACGACAGCAACGCCAGCCGCCGCCTGCGCTCGACACCGCTCGCCGGGCGCTACGACCTTAGAGAAGGCTTGCGGCAACTGCTTGCGGGCACCGGTCTGGTGCCGCACTTCACGGCCAAGCGCTCGGCGACCATCGTCGGCCTCGTCGCACAGGCCGAGATCGATAGTCTCCAAGACGGCACCGTCGCCCTCGACGCCTTGGAGGTAACAGCCGATACAGCCCTCGGGCCAGTCAATGGCTACGTCGCCAGACGCAGCGCGACGGCGACGAAGACCGGCACGTCGATCCTGGAAACGCCGCAGGCGATCAACGTGGTCGGCCGGAAGGAAATTGAGGATCGGCAGGCGCAGAACGTGCGCCAAGCGCTGCTCTACACGCCGGGCGTGCTCACGCAGTACGGCACGGACCTGCGCTACGATTGGCTCTACGTCCGCGGCTTTGTGCCCGGACGCTACCTCGATGGCCTGCGCTTGCCGTTCGGCGCACGGGGCTACTCGCAGCCACTCATCGAGTCGTACGGCCTGGAGCGCATCGAGTTGCTGAAGGGCCCATCATCGGGACTCTACGGGCAGAACTCGCCGGGTGGCCTGCTCAACCTCGTCAGCAAACGTCCGAGCGCCGTGCCTTTGCACGAGATCCAACTCCAGACTGGCAGCTTCGGACGTGCTCAGGCTGCCTTCGACCTGTCCGGTCCCGTCGATCCCGACGGCCGGATCCTGTATCGCCTGACCGGGCTCACTCGGACCACCGGAACCCAGGTGGATTACCTGGAGGAAGACCGGGTCTTCATCGCACCGAGCGTCGCGTTCCGACCGGATGCCGACACGTCCTTCACGATCCTGTCGCAGTACCTACACATCGACTCGCCCGGCGGCGGAGCGCCCCAGGGCCTCCCGACCCTCGGCACCCTGTACACGAACCCGCGCGGGCGCATTCCCACGAGACTCTTCATCGGCGAGCCGAATTACGACCGGTTCAAGCTCGACCAAAGCTTTATCGGCTACGCCTTCGAGCATCGCTTCGATGATGTCTGGACTGTGCGCCAGAACCTGCGATTTGCGCATGTGGAAGCCGACACCCAGCGCGTCCAGGCGATCGGCCTCGCGGCCGATGATCGAACACTGTCCCGTTATGCTTGGGCATTCCCGGAACGCTCGAACCTCTTCAACGTCGACAATCAGCTGGAAGCGCGCTTCCTCACGGGGCCTTTCGCCCACACGCTCCTGTTCGGCGCGGATTACCTGCGTGAGGATGCACGCTATGACGAATCTAACCTGCGGATCGTCCCGTCGATCGACATCTTCGCCCCAGTTTATGCCGGGAGCGTCACCCGGCCGCCGATCGGCACGCGGATCACACAAGGGCGCAATCAGACCGGTCTGTACGCGCAGGACGAGATCCGCGTCGGCGGCTTCAGTCTCACGCTGAGCGGACGCCAGGACTGGGCCGAAGCCACTACTCGGACCCGGGCGGTGTCGACCGGCGCGTTGTCACAGGTGAAGCAGGACGATGCCGCCTTTACCGGCCGCGTTGGCCTGAGCTACCTCTTCGAGGGCGGCTTGGCCCCTTACGTGAGCTACGCGACGTCGTTCCAGCCCACCTCCGGCACCAACCGCCTCGGCACGCCCTTCGCTCCGACCACCGGAGACCAGATCGAGGGCGGTATCAAGGTGCAGCCGACAGGTACGAACCTCTTGCTGACCGGTGCGGTGTTCGATCTCAAACAGCAGAATGTGCTGACGCCGGACGCCCTCGACTTCCGGTTCAACACCCAGGCTGGCGAAGCAAGGGTCCGCGGGCTGGAACTCGAGGCGAAGGCCAGCCTCACCGACAGCCTCGACATGGTCGCCTCCTACGCTGCCATGAACAGCCGGTTCACCAAGGCCAACGCCAACGCGGCAGGTGTCAGCATCGTCGGGAACGAACTGCCCTTCGTTCCCCGCCATCAGGCCTCGGTCTGGCTCGACTACACGATCCGAACGGGGGACTGGGCCGGCCTCGGTCTGGGCGCAGGCGTGCGCTACGTTGGCGTCTCGGTCGGCGACAACGCAAACCTCTACCGAACACCTGCGGTCACGCTCGTCGATGCGGCTGTCCGCTATGATTTTGGGTATCGCCATCCCGAACTGAAGGGCGTCGATCTTGCGCTCAACGCGACGAACCTCTTCGACAAAACTTACGTCACGACGTGCATCGCTGCGACCGGCTGCTTCTACGGAAACAGGCAGACGATCCTCGCGACTCTTCGCTATCGCTGGTAACGACTGAAGACGTTCGTCGCGGATGATTTGGGAAGGGTGAGGTAGCCAGCGCGGTTGGCGGCCCTGATCGTGCACCATAACGCGAGATTTGAGACCGCAAGCGAGCATAGATTTTTACGCCCAAGGATGACTTGAAGCGGACCTACAGAGTGTCTGTACAGGGCCGCGAGCGGTCCCCGCGGCTACATCCACTTCGATGTATCTGCCTCCCCGAATCAGACCCGCGGAAATCCACCCAACCCTGCCGTCCAGAGGAGCCCGCATTCATAACCGAAGCTGGCCGTGAAGCAGCGTGTCCGCTTTAAAGACCTCCCCAAGAAAAGCAGACAGCCTCCTGCGGGCTCAACTCTTTGATTCAGGGTCTTACGGTTGATGCTGTGGGGCGGACGCGACGGCTTTCATGTGCCATCATGCCGCCATTTGCAAAAAACTATAACCCGACGGGACACGAACCGATCGCGACCCCATTGGTGCTGCTCTGCGTTCTCCCGATAACTTCTATAGTCGTCCAAATTCATGATTTGGTTGATACACGAGTGCTTGGATCCGGAAATGCGCTGAGCGATACGCGTGCGACTTCGCGCAGAGCGTCTCGATCAGCGCCAGACGAGGCCAGGACACCCATGCCCGAGGCAACCGTCGAAAGGAACCGTGCTAGCGCGGCTGGGTCGGAGGCTTCTGCAAGGTCTCCATCATCTTGGGCCCGGATGAATCGCTCACGCAGTTCGGTCTCGGTCAACGCGCGCCGAGAAGCCAATTCGAAGGGGATGTTCTCCGAACCCTCGCCGCAGGCGAGCCCACCTTGCACCAATAGGCACCCGGGTGGGTTGGCAGGATCGGTGTGGCTCTCGGCGATGCTATTCAGGAACCGTTCTGCAACCTCGCGGGCACTCGTTCCCGCTAACACGTAGCGCATGTGCTCGGACCGGCGCAGGGCATACCGGTCGAGGGCCGCCCGTAGGAGCCCCTCCTTGCTGCCGAAGGCCGCGTAGAGGCTCGGCGCCTTGATGCCCATCGCTCGGGTCAGCATCGTGAGGCTCGCGCCGTCGTAGCCGTGGCGCCAGAACACCTCCATCGCCTCGTCGAGGGCCTTGTCCGTGTCGAATGACCGGGGCCGCCCCATCACCATTGTCTGCCGGCTCCAGCTTTTGTATCGAGTGGTAGATAAGTCACTTGACGCGCCGCGTCCATGCCGACATGTGTAGCGAACTATACAGATGTCGGAGTCGCCTGTGGACCCCCGTCGCGACGCTTCTCGAACACACTCTCCCGTCCGGCGCAGTGTCGGGATCGGCTTGGCCCTCGCCCTGCTGGCGGGTGTGGCCTACCGGCTGGCCCCTGCCACGCTCGCTCCGGACGGCCCGGCGGTCGCCGCGACGCCCGAGGCCGAACAGGCGGTGGCGGTTCCGGTCGCCACCATCCAGCCCCGCGACGTGATCCTGTGGGACGAGTTCTCGGGCCGCCTCGAGGCCGTCGAGCGCATCGACGTGCGGGCCCGGGTCGGCGGCGCGATCCAGGCGACGCACTTCGTGGAGGGCGAACTGGTGGCGGCCGGCGACCTTCTCGTGACCATCGATCCGGCGCCCTACGCGGCGGAGGTTCAGCGCCTGGAGGCCCAGGTGGCTGGGGCCGAGGCGCGGGTCGCCCTCACGTCGAGCGACTGGGAGCGTGGGCGCAGGCTCTCTGACCAGCAGATCGTTACGGCCCGTGACCTCGATGTCCGCGCCAACGCCTTCAAGGAGGCGAAGGCCAGCCTCGATGCGGCAAAGGCGGCTTTGGAGGCGGCGCGGCTGAACCTGAGCTTCACGCAGGTTCGGGCGGCGGTAAGCGGCCGCGTCGGCCGTCGGGAGATCACGCCGGGCAATCTCGTGGCAACGGGTGCGGGAGCCGCGGTGCTCACGACCCTCGTCTCCGTCGATCCCGTCTACGCGAGCTTCGACGCGGACGAGGGCGTCGTCCTGAAGGCCCTCTCCTCCATTGTCGGGCCGGCAGGCGGACGTGGTAAGCTCGACCGCATCCCCGTTGAGATGGAGACGGTGGAGGGCACCCGAGCCCGGGGGCACCTGCAGTTCATCGACAACAAGGTGGATGCCCGAAGCGGCACCGTCCGGGTGCGGGCCACCTTCGCCAATGGCGACGGCCACCTCATCCCCGGCCAATTCGCACGGATGCGGCTGGGCCAGGCCAGACCCGAACCTCTGCTCCTCGTGGATGAGCGCGCCGTGGGCACCGATCAGGACAAAAAGTTCGTCCTCGTCGTCGGGCCGGACAACCGCGCCGAGTTCCGCGCCATCGCCCTCGGGCGCGCGGTCGATGGCCTGCGCGTCGTCACCTCGGGGCTGTCTGGCGGCGAGCGCATCGTCGTCAACGGCCTGCAGCGGCTGCGCCCCGGCATGCTCCTGCGCCCCGAGCCGGTGGCGATGGGCCTTCGTCCAGGCACCCCGCGCCGGTTCGCCGAGCGCTGACCGCGTCCGAGCGCCCCCACTCCCCCGGATGCCTCCCCGCGACCGCCCCATGGGTGGCCGCCCGGTCCCCCTGTGCCTGATCCCCGAGGGCGCCATGAACCTGTCCAAGTTCTTCATCGACCGCCCGATCTTCGCGGGCGTGCTCTCGGTTCTCATCTTCATCGGCGGCCTCATCTCGCTCTTCGCGATGCCGATCTCCGAGTATCCGGACGTGGTGCCGCCCTCCGTCGTGGTGCGGGCGACCTTCCCCGGCGCCAATCCCAAGGTCATCGTCGAAACCGTGGCCACTCCGATCGAGGAGCAGATCAACGGCGTCGAGGGCATGCTCTACATGTCGAGCCAAGCCACGACCGACGGCATCATGACGCTGACCGTCACGTTCCGACTCGGCACCGATCCCGACAAGGCGCAGCAGCTCGTCCAGAACCGGGTTTCGCAGGCCGAGCCGCGCCTGCCGGCCATCGTGCGCCAGCTCGGCATCGTCACGGTGAAGTCGTCTCCTGATCTCACGATGGTGGTGCATCTCGTTTCGCCCAACGGGCGCTACGACATGACGTACCTGCGCAACTACGCGGTGCTCAACATCAGGGACCGGCTGGCCCGCCTCGACGGCGTCGGCCAAGTGCAGCTGTTTGGCTCGGGCGACTACGCGATGCGGATCTGGCTCGATCCGCAGAAGGTCGCCGAGCACGGCCTCTCAGCGGGCGATGTGGTGCGCGAGATTCAGGCGCAGAACGTCGAGGCGGCGGCGGGCGTCATCGGTGCGTCGCCCGCTGTGCCCGGCCTCGACCTTCAACTGTCCCTCAACGCCGAGGGCCGGCTCACCGGCGAGGAGCAGTTCGGCGACATCGTCGTGAAGACCGGGGAGAACGGCGAGATCACGCGGCTGCGCGACATCGCCCGGGTCGAGCTCGGCGCCTCGGACTATGCCCTGCGTTCGCTCCTCGACAACAAGTCGGCCGTGGCGATCCCGATCTCGCAATCGCCGGGCTCGAACGCGATCCAGATCTCGGACGCGGTTCGCCGGACCATGGCCGAGATCAAGACCAACATGCCGGAGGGGGTCGATTACCAGATCGTCTACGACCCCACGCAGTTCGTACGCGCCTCGATCGAGGCGGTGATCCACACGCTGCTCGAGGCCATCGCCCTCGTCGTCCTCGTGGTGATCCTGTTCCTGCAGACGTGGCGGGCCTCGATCATCCCGCTGCTCGCCGTGCCGGTCTCCATCGTCGGTACATTCGCGGTGATGCATGTCTTCGGCTTCTCGATCAACGCGCTGAGCCTGTTCGGCCTCGTCCTCGCCATCGGCATCGTCGTGGACGACGCCATCGTCGTGGTCGAGAACGTCGAGCGCAATATCGAGGCGGGCTTGTCTCCGAGGGAGGCGAGCTACCAGGCCATGCGCGAGGTCTCGGGGCCGATCATCGCCATCGCCCTCGTGTTGGTCGCTGTCTTCGTGCCGCTGGCCTTCATCAGCGGGCTGACCGGCCAGTTCTACAAGCAGTTCGCTCTGACCATCGCGATCTCGACTGTGATCTCCGCGATCAACTCGCTGACCCTGTCGCCGGCCCTCTCGGCGCTGCTCCTGAGGGATCACCACGCCCCGAAGGACCGACTGACCCGGGTCCTCGACGCCCTGCTCGGATGGTTCTTCCGCCGCTTCAACCGCGCCTTCGGGGCTGCCTCCGACGGTTATGGGCGAGGCGTCGGCGGCGTTGTCTCACGCAAGGGCGCGATGCTGGTCGTCTACCTGGTCCTCGTGGGCGTGACGGTGGCGCTATTCCGCCAGATCCCCGGCGGCTTCGTGCCCGGCCAGGACAAGCAGTACCTCGTCGGCTTCGCGCAGCTTCCCGACGGCGCCACCCTCGACCGAACCGAGGAGGTGATCCGTCGGATGAGCGAGATTGCCTTGAAGGAGCCCGGCGTTGAAAGCGCGGTGGCCTTCCCCGGCCTCTCGATCAACGGCTTCACCAACAGCTCGAACTCGGGGATCGTGTTCTCAACTCTGAAGTCGTTCGACGAACGGAAGGGGCCGGATCTGAACGGGGCGGCCATCGCACAATCCCTGAACAAGAAGTACGCCGCAATTCCCGACGCCTTTATCGTCATGTTTCCGCCCCCGCCGGTGAACGGCCTAGGCACGATCGGCGGCTTCAAGCTTCAGATCGAAGATCGCGCCGGCCTCGGCTACGAGGCCCTCAACGAGGCGACCAAGGCGTTCATGGCGAAGGCCGCAAAGGCGCCCGAGCTGGTCGGTCTGTTCTCCAGCTTCCAGATGAACGTCCCGCAGCTCTTTGCCGATATAGACCGGACAAAGGCGCGCCAACTCCGCATCCCGGTGACGGATGTGTTCGACACGCTGCAGATCTATCTGGGCTCGCTCTACGTCAACGACTTCAACAAGTTCGGCCGGACCTACTCGGTCCGCGTCCAGGCCGACGCGCCGTTCCGTGCTCGCCAGGACGATATCGGCCAGTTGAAGGTCCGCGCTGGATCAGGCGAGATGGTGCCGCTCTCGGCCCTACTGCGCGTCCGCCAGACGGCGGGGCCGGAGCGGGCCATGCGCTACAACGGCTTCCTGTCCGCCGACATCAACGCGGGCGCCGCCCCCGGCTACTCCTCGGGTCAGGCCCAGGACGCGGCGGCCCGCATCGCCGCCGAGACGCTGCCACGGGGCTTCGCCTTCGAGTGGACCGACCTGACCTATCAGGAGTTCATCGCGGGCAATTCGGGCGTCTGGGTCTTCCCGCTGGCACTCCTCCTCGTGTTCCTCGTGCTTGCCGCCCAGTACGAGAGCCTTGCCCTGCCGCTCGCCATCCTGCTGATCGTGCCGATGGGATTGCTCGCGGCGATGTTCGGGGTCTGGCTCTCGGCGGGAGACAACAACGTCTTCACCCAGATCGGTCTGATCGTGCTGGTCGGACTCTCGGCGAAGAACGCCATCCTGATCGTGGAATTCGCCCGCGAACTGGAATTTGCCGGTCGGAGCCCGGTCCAGGCGGCCATTGAGGCCAGTCGCCTGCGGCTGCGCCCGATCTTGATGACCTCGATGGCCTTCATCATGGGCGTGCTACCGCTTGTCACCGCCACTGGGGCCGGATCGGAGATGCGCAGCGCCATGGGCGTAGCGGTCTTTTCCGGGATGATCGGCGTTACGGCCTTCGGCCTGTTCCTTACTCCAGTCTTTTACGTGCTGCTTCGCCGCCTATCGGGCAACCGGCCGCTCAAGCAACATGGCGCAGGAGTGCCGGCCCCCATGGCGGATGGCATCAAACATGCCGCGTAGAACGCGTGCGTCTGAGAGCGCCTAACAGAACGGCACTGCGCTGGATGTGCCGCGTTGGTTTGGCATGGCCAGACCGCTTCTCCGCAATGATACCTCTGGGATAAGATCGCTCCGCTCCCCCTGCCGTCTCGACCTCGTCCGGCAGGTGGGGGTAGCCCGATCGCGAACCGCGCCGCACTGACGGGTATCCTGTTCGTGTTATGCTCGGGGCTACCCTGGGGGATGCTGCCGGCCGAGATGGGCTGCGGCTCGGACATAAGCTGCTGGCGCTTGCTGCGGGATTGGCAGGCGGCGGGTGTGTGGAGCCGCCTGCACGCAGCCGGACAGATCGACTGGCGCCGGGCTTGCCTGGACAGCGCCTCTGTCCCCGCAAATGGGGGGGGCTGCCACCGGCCCGAACCCGACGGACTGGGGCAAGGCGGATACGAAGCGCCACCTCGTCACCGACGCGCGCGGCACGCCGCTCGGCTTCTGCCTAGCGGGGCCAACCGGCACGAGAGCGTCATGATGGCGGCTACTCTCGATGCCATCCCGCCCCTGCGGAGTGGTCGGCGCGGGCGGCCGCGACGGCGTCCAGACAAGCTGCATGCCGATAAAGCCTACGACGCCCGGCGCCGACGCCACGAGTACCGAGCGCGGGGGATCATGCCACGCATCGCACGCCCGGGCATCGAGAGCAGCGAGCGGCTGGGCCGGCACCGATGGGTGGTGGAGCGCACGCACGCTTGGTTCAACCGCTACCGCCGGCTGCCCGTGCGCTGCGAGCGCCGTGCAGGCATCTACGAAGCCTTCACCAGCCTCATTGCACGCAATCAGATCAAACGGTTCCGGTAGGCGCTTTTAATCGGGAAGCGCAAGCGCTCCGATCACGTGATGGCTAGGAGTAACGGGGGTAATGGGTAGAGTGATAGTCGGCCGATGATCGAGATCGGCGCTGCTTGATCCTCGGTTTAGCGGCACCAAGAGGCAGCACCACACCACCGGATAGGAGCACGATTGATAGCTGCGGTCGTGACAGGATCCGCAGACGGCAGGTGCGCCACGGCTGGTTCTGCGGGGCGATTGGCTTCCACCAGCATAGCTGCCGAGAAGCAGCAGACGCCTAGAACGACGATCCAGAACGCGCCTTTTAGGGTTCGAAGTGTTCGCTTGGGCATGGCGGAGATGCTGGGGGCTGTCGGTTAGCGAACCGTTGCGCCGCTCAACAGCTACGAGAACAGTTTGCATCAAGCGGATCGTATGGATCCCATCTGCAGCCGCTCAGCCTCCTTTCGCCACGCATCCCGCTCGTCCTGTGTCGCCTCGATGCGGGCATGCAGGTGACCGGCGGCGATGGCGGTCTCCCTCCGCTTGTCGTGTTGAAACGCGCCTCCAAGATTGAACAGCTAGTGCTGCCGGACGTTCCTGGATGCGTCGCGGTTCCGATAGAAATCCCAGAGCAGGAATGCCGGGAATGGGATCACGATCGCGAAGAAGATCCAATCGAACATCTGTGGCATGGGCAAGCCTTCTACAGGTTACAGGGGAGTCAACCCGCGTCGAGCTCATCGGGGCCGACGCAGGGCCTCGCTACTCTGCGATAAGCGATCAGTTAAATCTTGTCGTCTGGCTCGGTCGCCTCCACGCTCGTGCCCAGCACTCCAGCCGTAGGCTTGGAAACTGGCTCGTGCTTGTCCCCGCCGGTCAGCCCCGATCCGACGTGGGCACCACGTTTGTAGCTGTTGACCTCTTGTTGCCGATTGGGGTGCTGATCGCGGGACGTATCGGGAAAGCGGTAGAGCTGCCGCCAAGGTGTGGACGGCGCACCCAAGCGGATTGCGCTGGGTAGGGTGAACAGCCAAGCCGCAAGCACCATCCACGGCACGACGAAAACAACAAAAGCGGTCAGACCCATGGCGTTCTCCCAGCGGTATTCAGCACCAATGTGGCGAACGCCGGAGAAGTAATACTGATCCTACGGCGAAGATTACAATCGATACTGCGCTGCAGCGCATTCTTCGCGACGGGCAGCGCGATGCGCCAGGGTGCTGATACGGCGCGAGCATCGCCTCTTAGTACCTGTGCGATCTACCGCAGTTCTCAGACCTGACGCCTTGTACCAGTGTTCACGACCGGCCAGAGCATCAGAGACGACGCCGGCGCACGCTGTTTCGGCGGCAGGCGCTTTGGGACCTTTTCGGCAGCCCCTACGCGTAGCTGTCAGATCCGGCATCTCCTCCGAGCGGCAGAAATCCTGCGTTTACGTGCCTGTGGTGACCTGCGAGCGATATCGGAGGTCCGTATGCGGAAGCCTCTGCTGAGGTCCAACGGCGCGGTGGCCCTGGTCGGTCTCCCGCTGTGTGGCACACTGCCTGCCGCTCAGGCTGGCGGTGGCATTGGGGTGGGTGGTGCGGCGGCACAGGGCGCGATTGGCGGCCTTGCGGTCGGTGACGCAATTGCCTCGGCCAATGATGGCTACTGCCTGGGCCGCCCGGTCTATCGCGCGCCACCGCCGGTGTACGTCGAGGAGGTCTGCCACATCGAGCGCCGCGGCTTCATCGATCCCTACGGCGTCGAACACATTCGGCGTGCGCGCGTCTGCGAGTAGGACAGAGCGGCCCCTTTGCAGCAGGCGCTGTTCGCTTTCCGTACTGGCTGTTGCAGCAGTGTAGCAGCCAGTCCCGAACGGCTCAGCTATGGTGCCAACGTCATCAAGGCGCCCTCCATGCTCAACCGCTCGATCCTGGTCCGTAGCGCCTTCATCGGGCTGCTGCTCATCGGCCTTGTGGCGTTGGCTGACAGCATAGTCCGTCAGCAACTGCAGCAGGCCGCGGGCGAGATGGCTACGCTGCCGGCAACAGAGATCGTGCAGACCACCGGCGCAATCCGGTGAACCGGCAGGTGCACATAACCGGCGTGATCGCGCTGGTGACTCTCGGGCCAGTCTCGGCCCTGGCGGCTGAGCCGGCCGATCTGCCAGCGCTGGAACAGGCGTGGCACGTCTGCGTGCGCCAGGCGTACGACGGCCAGCAGGACCGTGGCAGCCGGGCTGGCCGGGAGCGCAACGCGCTCGATGAGTGCAAGCCACACGAGGACCGCTACGTGTCCGCCCTGATGGCTGCCCGCCCCAACGATGCCGACACCCCCATGAACGGCTGGGCTCGGACGTGGGCCGCATACGTGTCGTTCGTGGTGGATCCCGTGGCGGCCTGGATCGAGGCGCTGCGGCGCTGATCCAACGGGAAGCCAGGGTAAACGGACTATTTACCAGATGTGCGCAATTGCACCGAACGCCCTAATCTCCTCGCCCCTGGCCGTCGTTGTACTGGCACACCCACCGGAGACCAGCGGCCATGCTGATCCTCAACCCGCTCACCGGCCAAACTGTCGAGATCGTAGTGCCGCGGCCTCGGCCCTGGACGGCTTGAGATCGCATCAGCTTATGCCCATCTTCGACAGGACACGCGCACACGTAATCGCGCCATAGGCCGGGCGCCTTCACCTACAGTCCGCAGCCCTTCCCTGGCACGCTCAACACAGGCCCCGCTCCTATCGAGCGGAACACGCACTCATGACGCTAGCCGACCTCAACAAACCCGCTGAACTGACCCTCTGGTCCAGCCGCGCCCCAGCTCACACCGCACAAGGGCATCGCTTTCCGACCTTGCGCGCGGCACTCGCTGCCGCGACCGAGGCGATGGATACGGGCGATGCCAGGCCGTGGATCATAACAGACGCTGGCGACATCCTGGCGCCCAGCTGGATAGCCTCGTATCGCCTTTAAACGCCGTGGGCCGGCGCGGCGGGGTGTCCAGTTCCCCCGCCCCCGCATGCGCCGCTGCTCACGCCGCTGCCCGGCCGAGGCCTCACGAGCAAGGTACAGGGGACTGGTCCACACCCATCTGTCGCCACATGCCCGCCTGCAACAAGCACCGTGTGGGTCGCGACCACCTCAGGTGGATCAGCAGTGGGTGCCAACGCTATAACAGGCGGAGATGCGGTCGTCGCGAGCGCGGTACCGGACGGCTTGCCGCGGTGGCCTAGTCCGTCAGCACAGCGATGAGCGAGAACGACGTGGCGAGCATGAACGTGCCCGCCACTAGGGACGAGATCAGCAACATGGTGGACCTTTGGAGTGTCACTACGGCTCTGTTCCTCCAATGATTGAGTGTCACGGGCGGTTGCAAGCCGGTTGTGCATAGCCGACCAGCGCCCGTAGCTCTTCTTGTCGGCGAGTGGCGATCAGTCGGCGCCAGAGCCGATATCGACCCTCACAGGTTGGGCCAAGGGCGGCCTTAACGAAGCATTCACCATGTCCGTTGAGGATCCGCTTACAATCGGAGGCCCGCCTTCAGCCATGTTCGATGCCTTGTTCTGGTGGTGCGCTTTCGTGGCCCTTGCCGGGTCATACGTTTTGGTCGGGATCGCCTTGATAGGAGGGCGGTCGAGACTCCGCTCTGCCGAGGCCAAACTGTCGAGTGAGGCTACTCTGGTGATGCGTCACTTCGGCCAGGCGTAGGACGCGAGATGGTCGAACCTACTGTCGCTCGACCGGATTATGGTAGGTAAAGCAACGCCTCGTTAACTATATCCGCTCCAACCTATCCGCTTGATTGCAGACCGATGTCGCAACACCGAGTGGAATAGGCATGCCAACGATCAGTCAGCAGGCGTGCGAAGTAAAGGTGGATGGCGCGTGGCAGGCCGCCACCTTCGCGGAGGCCCGTAGTCGGTACATGATGGCGCAAAAGCGTTGCCCCGCCTGTCAGGGGCAAATCATCATCGCCGGGATCTATTCCGGCGCGGGCAGTCTCAAGCTGCAGCACCGCCGATCACACACTGGTTGCCCGCTCAAGCCCGAGACGTACACCGGTACGCCGACACCGCACCCTCAGGCGCTGATCTAAGGGCCGCTCGGCCCCACCCCGATCTGATCACGGGGCAGGGGAGCATCCGATCTCACCAGCGTGGGCCGGTACGCAACGTGGCCCGTCAGTATGATGCCGCAATGCGGTTACGGGTGCGTGTACGGCACCCGTAGGCCGATCTCAGTAGCCGTAGTAACCCCGGCCATAGTAGCCGCGGCCGTCGCCAAACGGGCTCGCATAGTACCCAGCCGGAGCGTAACCATCACTGGAGGGGTCGCCATAGCCGTATCCGACGGCAGCACCCAAGGCCAAGTTGGAGCAGGCATCGCATCGCATATCGACTCCTTTTGGGTTCGTTGCCGGATCTGCCTCGATCGCACGATGCCGGTCTGGATGCGGCGCAGATAGCGTCCGAGTTGCTGTCCGACCCGACATCCGTAATAGGCGAATGGCCGGATGTCGATCGCAACCATAGTGATTGTAAGTCACCTCACTTTCTTGCCAAATCTCGGATCCGAGTATTCAACTTGACCAGATTGCATGAACTACTGCTCTGATCGAATAATAATGATGGTACGGGACCGAATGCATTGTCCGTTAACCGCGATCCAGCGGATGCTGAGACCCTAGCGCTCAGAGATTAGGATCTCGCGAATGGTTGACCAATGCTCGGCGAACCGCGCGACGACTGCGGGATCATCCGTCTGCCCAGGCACAGCTACGTCGGTGGATCACACCCCGATGTCGCCGTGGCGTGCGATGAGCGGCCATGCGTCATCGGTAGGCGCGGCCTCCAACACCGTGAAGCCTTCGTCCTCGAGGGCATCGACGGTGATCATGCGAACGAATTTACCCTTTTCGACAACTCGCACACAGGCGCGACAATGTCATAGCGGGCGGGTATGATCCTTGAACATGAGCTAGACTGATAAGCTTTCAGCCTTGGCAGGTTGAACGGCGAACTGACACTTGTACGTCGTAACGCGCCATTTGGAGGGCCGCGATGTGTAAGCGCGAGACCGAACGTGAGATGGTTAGGCGGCACGTCGAGGAAGGTGCCAAGCATATCGAGAGGCAACGTGCGTTAGTCGCTCGTTTTAAGACAAATGGTTGGCCGTTCCACGATGCCGAGACCCTCCTCGTTACCTTTAAGGACATCCAGCGCCAGCATGAAGACTACCTCGCGCGGATAGCCCACGGGCAGGGGTGAGGGATCTTGTCGGAGGGGAGAGCGCTCGTATTTTCAGCAGCGAAAGCAGCCATCCGAGGTGCCGGTACTCAGATAAAGTATGCCCAATAAGCATCTCGATTTACTGAACAAAACAGATCACGCTTGTGCGACCCGCGAAATTAATGCGCGACATACAAGCGCGGAGGCGTTGCTCCTTTGCGTATGCGCAAGCATTTCAAGCGCAGCTGACTTGGGTCGACAGCACCCGCGCGAGCGTATCCATCTCCACCGGCTTCTCACAGCGCTGAACGTGCGCGTAGCGCTTGGGGATGATCGTGCCCTCATAACCGGTGGCGAAGATAAACGGCACACCGCGCGTGGTCAGGGCGTCCGCCACCGGAAAGACCATGACATCCCGCAGGTTGACGTCGAGCACGGCCGCATCAATCGCGGAATTGGAGGAAATCAACGCCAAGGCCCTGTCGACGCTCGCTACGGGACCGAGAACCTCTGCGCCGCTCCTCGACAACATTCGTCGCATCTCGGTGGCGATGAAGTAGTCGTCCTCAACGAGGAGCACCGTATGGCCGGACAGCGCGTCGATTTCATGGCTCGGTGTGGCCATCGTGATCTGTCCCTTCGAATCAAGCTTTAAGCCAACGGGAGCTCGATCAGACAACGTACCTCGGTCTCTCCGAGTTCGTAGCGCGTCATGGCGTCGAGCGCGTACGGCAGCGCCTTCTCGATCAGCTCACGTCCATAACCGTTCTTCAGGCCCCCGCTTCCCGTCGCGTGCTGTCGCTCAATGCCGGTCTCGACCCATTCGAGCGTGAGCCGTGGTTCCTGCCCATCGCTCTCGTGCGTCCACCACGTCACGCTGAGTTGGCCGTGCGAATTGGAGAGCGCGCCGTACTTGCGCGCGTTGGTGGCCAACTCGTGCAGAGCAAGCGCGAACGTCTGCACCGTCGCCTTGCGGATACGGACGTCGGGACCTTCCAACACGACGCGCTCCTGCAGATCGGAGGCGCCGAGCGCGTCGAGTTCGTTCCGGATCAGGGAACTCAACATGATCGGCTCATCGCCCGCGCGCGAAAGCAGTCCCTGTACGCGCGAGAGTGCGGCCAACCGCTCGTTGAACGCCACCCCGAACGCATCCAGCGTGTCGCTCGCCGCTAGGGTCTGCTGCGCGATCGAGTGCACGACGTTGATCAAATTCCGGGTGCGGTGCTGCAACTCCGCAACCAGAACCCGCTGCTGCTCCTGCATCCTGCGCAGATCGTCGATGTCGGTCGATGTACCAAGCCACTCGACCACTTCGCCGCGCTCGCCGCGCACCGGCATCGCGCGCGTCTGGAACCAGCGGTAGCCACCGTCGACGGCGTTGCGCAGGCGGCCTTCCATCTGCAGAACACCAGTCGACGTGGCCTCGCGCCAAGCCTCGACAGCGAGCGCACGATCATTGGGATGCAAGGCATCAAGCCAGCCGTGGTTTCGGCTGTGCGCCTCGCTTTGACCGGTGTAGGCGGACCATTGCGGGCTCGCCCAGGTCCAGCGTCCATCCTCGGCCGCCCGCCAGACCAATTGCGGGATGCCCTCGACCAGGGCGAGGAGCCGGCGCTCGCTCGCACGCTGTCGCTCCTCGGCGCGCTTGCGCTCCGTGATGTCGACGAACGTGATCACGACGCCAGCGATGAAGTTGTCGACGCTACGGTAGGGTAAGACCCGAACGAGGTACTGCGCGCCCGTCGTCGAGTTGGTGATCTCGCGCTCGACCACGCTCAGGGTGCGCAACACACGCCGCGCGTCGTCCTGCAGCTCCTCATAGGCGATGCGCGACTTGATGTGGCTGATCGGCCGGCCCGCGTCGGTCTCGATAAGGTGGAAGATCTCGGTGACGGCAGGCGTGTGATTGGTGATCCGCAGCTCGTTATCGAGGAAGATCGTTGCGATCTGCGTGCTCTCCAGGAAGTTCTTCAGGTCGCTGTTGGCGCGGCCCAGCTCTTGGACCCGATGGCCGAGCTCGCCATTGACCGTGGTCAGTTCCTCGTTGACGGATTGCTGCTCCTCCTTCGAAGTCTGCAGCTCCTCGTTGGTCGATTGCAACTCCTCATTGAGCGATTGGTACTCCTCGTTCGAGGATTTCAGCTCCTCGTTGGTGCTCTCCAACTCCTCGATGGTGGCCTGCAGGCGCTCGCGTGTGACCCCCAGCTCGGCTTCGAGGCGTCGGGTGTGCTCAAGCCCGGCCGCAGCATCTGCGCCGTCGGCGCGCTCGGCGGCCGATACGAAACCATCCTTGAACAGCACGAAGTAACCGCGCGCATTCGGATCGTCGCGCATGGGCTCAACGACGAGGTCGACCGCGAGGCGGGACCCGTTCTGGCCGACTTGCAAGCCGTCAACCTGCACGGTCTGAGCAGTTTCCTCAGCTTTGACCAGCGCCGATCGTAGGTCGAGCCGCAGATCCGGATGGGCGAGCTGCAGCAGGTTCAGGCTGGCGGCGCCACCGGCCGGGTCGATGTAGCGGCCGGTCCGCCCGGAGAAGTGCAGCACGTTGTACGCAGCATCGGTGATCACGTAGGCCGGCGCGTAACGCTCCGCCAACCGCTCGGCACGTCGTGTCAGCGCCATCCCATTCGGTCGAGCTCGTTCCTCAGTGCGACCCGCGGCCCCGATCTGACGGTTCGGCGTCACGAACGGGAAATCCGGCAGGATGCGCGTGCCAGTCTCTCGACGGCGGAAGATGCGCGAGCGGCTGTCGATCGGGGCGAACAGATCGATGTGGCGCGAGACGTTCTCGGAATTTCCGAGGAACAAGGTTCCGTCAGGCTTCAGGGCAAAGTGAAACAGGGGGATGACCCGTCCTTGCAGATCGGCGTCGAGATAGATCAGCAGGTTGCGGCATGAGATCAGATCGAGCCGTGAGAACGGCGGGTCCTTGATGATCGAATGCTGCGAGAAGATGCACATTTCGCGCAGCTCCTTGACGAGACAGTAGGTGTTGCCCTCCTTTACGAACCATCGGGCCAACCGCTCCGCCGACATCGCCTCGCTGATCGTGTTCGCGAACCGCGCGGCTCGCGCCGAGGCCAGCGCCCGTCCGTCGAGGTCGGTCGCGAAGATCTGGACCTGAGGCGTGTGGTCGAGGGTGGCCATGTGCTCGCGCAGCAGAATCGCCAGCGAGTAGGCTTCCTCACCGGTCGAGCAACCGATCACCCAGACCCGGATCTGGTCGTCGCGCGTCTTGTCGGCGAAGAGCTTCGGGATCACCTCGCGTTCAAGGAGCTCGAACTCTTTCGGGTCGCGGAAGAACTGGGTAACGCCGATCAGCAGATCGTTGAAAAGCTCCTGCGCCTCCTCGGGGTGCTCACGCAGAGTATCAACGTAATCCTCGATCTTCGCCAGCGAGAGGACCTGCATCCGGCGCTGGACCCGGCGCAAGAAAGTCCCGGGCTTGTAGCCATGGAAGTCGTGGCCGGTCCTGTTGCGCAGCGCCCCTGCGATCGCCTTGAGCGCGGGCTTGGATGCATCCGGGGCGACGTCGCCCTGAGCGGCGAGCTGGTGCGTAGCGGTCGATACGCGCGCGACGAGATCATCGGATGGCAGGATGGCGTCGGCCAGGGCCGCCGGGCTGTCGCTGGAAGCGAGTTCTCCCGCTCTCGTCTCATGGGTCTCCTCGGCGAGCGTCAGGCCGCCCGCTTCCTTGATGACCTTGAAACCGAGCGTCCCATCCCCGCCGGTGCCGGCGAAAGCGACCGCGATGCTGCGCCGTTCCTCGTCGTGCGCGAGCGAGACCAGGAAGCTATCGATGACACCTCGGCCTCCGATCTTATCCGCCGGTTGGGTACGAAAGCGTCCCATCTCGACGGTCACGACGAGATCGACGCCTATGAGGTAGACGCGGCCGCCCTCGATCGGAGCATCGTTCAGGACCTCCGCCAGATCGATGCCGGCCGCCGTCAGCGACCGCCGAAACCCGTCCTCGTCGAGCGCGTCCCGATGCTGAAGGACGACGATCACCGCCACGCCGTCGAGGCGCGGCAAGTGGGTGAGGACGTGTTGCAGCGATGCGGTGCTCGCGGCCGAAGTGTCAAAAGGCGTTGGAATGGGCGATCTGCCGGACCTGCTCTCCGGCGTTCACACCGCGCTGGCCGGTCTCAGCCAGGGTGCCGCTCCGGCCGCCCCTATGGTCGACAAGCAGACCCCCGCTCAGATCCGCAAATCGATCACGCCGGATGCGCTGATCAGC
>NZ_JAKSYD010000222.1 GCF_022829605.1 Methylobacterium sp. E-065
TCGGGAACTGTCGGAAGCTGCTGCTGAGCCCGCGCTCCACCAGCAGCAACGACGAGAGCGAGGGCGGCGAGGACTGTGCGCATCCTGGCAGGATAGCGGAGCTGCCGGCACCAGCAACCGCTTTGGGTACGACCCACCGCCGCCGTCTCGATGATGTCGCCGATCGTATGGGTCTTCTCCGACAGGCTGACGATGTTGCCGGCCACCGCCTCGGCCTGCTCGCGGATCGCGTCCATGGCCTTGGCGGTGTGGGATACGGCGCGCAGGCCCTGGCGGGAGGTCTGGGCGGTGGCCTGCGCGGTGGCGATCACCTCCGTGGCGCGCTTGGCCGTCTGGGCGCCCAACTGAGTGATCTCATCCATGGTTGCGGCGGTCTCCTGCACGGCGGCGAATTGCTGTTCGACCGAGGCCGCCTGCTCCTGCGCCGAGGCACGGATCTCGGCCGCGGCGGCGTTCAGGTCGGCCGTGGCGGTTCGGTTGGCGCGCGCAAGGTCTGAGAGCCCCGCCACCATCGCGTTGAGGCTGTGGCCCAAGCGGCCGATCTCGTTGTGCCCGCCCTCCCCCAGTTTGCCGGTGAGGTCGCCTTCCCCAACCCGCTCGACGAAGCTCATCACGCGCACCAGTGGCCGAACGATCAGGCGGTTGATGGCGAAGCCGATCATGGCGCAGATCAGCAGGGTGAGCAGGGTACCACCCCACAGAGCGAAGCTCTCATCGCGCTGGGCTTGACCGACACGTGCAGCTTGCGCGGCTCGGGTCCGCTCCTCCAGTACGTCGATAGCGGCAAGCTTACCCCGCAGGGTGTCGAAGAACTGCTTGCCCCTGCCTTCTGCCTCGATGCGCACCCCATCCGGTCGCGTCGCTGGGTTTGCCATCTCTCGGATGGCGGTCTCGCCGATGTCGCTCTGCCACGCGCGGGCGGCCGTCACGGCATCGGCTAACAGGCGCGATCGCTCGGCATCGTCGCCGATCAATGTCGTCAGGCGGGTGATCGTCTCGTCGAGGGCAGGCCGACCCGAGCGGTAGGGTTCCAGACTGCTCTCGCGTCCGGTGATCAGGTAGCCGCGTAGCCCCGTCTCCTGGTTGAGCATGGCGGTGCGAAAAGCGTCGAGGCCGCGAACCACCTGCGTCGAGCGGTCGAGTGCGTCGGTTGCATCCTGTAGCTGGTTGCGTGTGGCCAGCACCGCCCCGCTGCTGAGCACCGACACCAGCGCGATGACGCCGATGGCACCGCCCAGCGTGCGATTGAGGCCAAACGTGTTCGGCATGCTTGGCCTTTCTCGCTCTGACCCACGGTCAGCATCGCGCAACAGCCGCAGCGACGTCGGCATCGCCCATAGCGCTCAAAGCGGGCTGGGGCGAGCGACAGGCAACAGGATGAGGAGAAGGCACGACGGGTAAGAGCACAGCGATAGGCGCGCGTGAACCAGCTCCTGCAAGCTGCTCGCGTAGTCCGCTTGCGGCTATCAGACCGAGCGCGACGCGTGACGAGAGGAAGCCAAGCGGATGAGTGCAAAGGCTGCCCCGCACCTTCATTCTCATTTCGGAGCGCGTAGGCTGAGGTGAGCGGGGCTGGCGGGGTAGAGGTGGCTATCGGGACGCTGGCCGAGCACGTCCATGACGCGGTCTCGTGCCCCGGCGTCGGCGATCGGCAAGCCATGTTCAAGTTTAGCGATCACCTCGGGGGTGACCTGCGCGAGCGCCGCCAGGGTCTCGATCGAGTAGGCGCCTCGGACGCGGGCAGCATGGATCTGCGCGGCTAACGCGGCATCCAAGGACGAGGGCTTGTCGTGTTGTTCGCTCATGGGCGAGCGGTACGGGCTGGCTCAGGCTGAAGTTTCGCCCGGGCGGAATTTTCGC
>NZ_JAKSYD010000225.1 GCF_022829605.1 Methylobacterium sp. E-065
GCCGATCCCATTTTGCCGACGAAGCCCTTCGTCGCCCGCGGCCTGCGCCTGAACTGGGCGGCCAAGCGCGGCCTCGATGTCGGCGTGGCCGTCACCGCCCTGTTCCTGCTGCTGCCGCTGGTTCTGCTCATCGCCCTGCTGGTCTGGGCCGGCGATGGCCGCGCCCCGATCTTCCGCCACAGGCGCCTGGGCCTCGACGGCCGCTCGTGCGGCTGCCTCAAGTTCCGCTCCATGGTCACCGACGGCGAGGCGGTGCTGGCCGCCCAGCTGGCCTCCGACCCGCGGGCCCGGGCCGAATGGGCCGCCACGCACAAGCTC
>NZ_JAKSYD010000231.1 GCF_022829605.1 Methylobacterium sp. E-065
CGCACGAAACACGGCACAGATGTACCGGTTTTCACCGGCCGAGAACGGCTAACGTACTGGTTATGAATAGGAATATGACGAAGCAAGTATTTCAGGGCTTCGGTTTACAAAACCGCTGCACTACCGCTGTGCTACACCGGCAGACGCTCTGAAACCGTTGGAGAAACTGGCGGTTTCGATACGTCAGAAGTGCGTTTGACTACGTTTAACCGCACTTCGTCAAGGCACAGATCTCGGCACATTCCGTTCACGGCTCGTTCGCGCTACCCTACGGACGAGATCAACATGCCGGCCCTCGTGCAAATCGGGGGTCGGCACAAGAGACGGCACAGTCCGGATGGCGAAAGAGATCCCCAGCGTCGGCGACCTGCGCCGCAAGTCCGAGGTGTCGGACGACGAGATCGAGGCTGCTACAGCGACCTATCTCGCGGACGAGTCGGCCAAGCCCTTCACCTTCAAGTCCGGCCACACCATCGACGTGGCGAAGGCGATCGAGATGCACCCGCAGGCCAGGGCGCTGCTGGCGGACGAGGCGACCAAACCCGGCCTGCGCCGCACGATGGTGAAGACCGCCATCGTCATGGGCTTCCCGGAGCAGGGATGAGCGAGGAACCGCACGCGAAGCACGACGTCGTGGTCGCCCGCCTGACGCAGCGCCTGCACGGCTATGCGCAGGGGCTCGGCCTGGACGATACCGCGCTCCGCCAGATCGTCGAGCGCGTCATCGCGGACATGCCGGAGGCCGACGACGTGGATCGGCAGGTCGAGGCGCGCAACTGGATGCTTATCGCGGCGCGCTGACGATGCCAGCCGAACCACATGCCCCGATCCGCGGTCGCCAGCTCGCCGCGCTACGCGCTTGCTTGCTCTATCCGCAGGGGCTTCGGCATGAAGCCTACCCGTCCGCGATGCCAGCACTGCGGAAGCGCGGCTTCGTCGTCTCTCGGCTTGCACACGGCCCGGGGCGGAAGATCCCGGCATGGTTCATCACACAGGACGGGCGCGACCACCTCGCCAATATCGATGCCACGAAACCAGGTGTGCTACGCGGCGCGGGTACCGGCAGCCGGTAGTCAAAAACGACGAAAGGCGCCCCAGCCGAAGCCGGGGCGCCAGAGTAGGTGTGAAGCAGAGTGTGAAGTGGCGCTACCGCCGCGCCGGCGCTCGAGCATCCCGCTCCAGCTCGTCGATCCGCTTCTGCATGCCCTGGATCGTGTCGCGCGGCGTGTTGAGGTCGTACAGCCCCTGCCGGACCTGATCGGCCTGGCGCTGAAGATCCGCGTCCCGGGCGCGCTGGGCCGCCCACATCTGCTCGTGCTCACCGCGCGGGACCACCTGCTTGGTCACGGCGTCGAGATCGCGCTCGACCCGCTCGACGCGGCCGTCGGTCAGGCGCTGGAGGTCGTCCCGGCGCTGCGTGACGACGTTGAACCGGGTGTCGAGGTCCTCACGCGGGACGTAGCGCTGGGCGGACGCCTCCACCTTGGCGATCGCCAGCTCCAGCCGGCCCTGTCCGGTGTTGATCCAGGTGAAGCCCATGGTGCCGATGGAGCCCAGCACGCCGAGCAGGATCGCGATCGGCTGCCAGTTGATGGTGGAGCGCGCCTTCACGTCCGAGGTCAGCGCCGCGAACCCACGCTCGACCGAGCCGGTCAGCGAGGCGAGCCCCGCCGTGAGGCCGGCGACGTCTTTCTCGACGCGGACCAGCCGCTCGGCGTAATCGGGGGCCGTGTGCGGCTGCATCTGCTGCTGCTGAAGCTGTGCGGTCATGATCCTGGCCCCCAAGGCCGGAGAGTCGCGCGCCGGTGTTCCGGTCGCGCGTTGTGTTAAGCGAACCGGCCTCCCGTGAGAGACAAGCCGGCTTGTGTTCGGTGGATGAGAGACAACCGAGCCCGGCGGGAGGCCGGGAAGCCCGTGAAACTTTCACGGGCTTGGTGGGCCGATCAGGGCTTGGCGAAGTCGCGCCGGACGGCCGCGATCCAGGCCTGAGCCCGCGTTCCGCAAGCCGCCTTGGACCGATCGAGGATCTTGGCCTGGCCGATGATCCGGACGACGTCGGCGCGGGTCAGCGATCGATCCGGGATATCCGGGAAGCTCGCGCGCACGCAGGCCTCGATCCCCTCGGGCGGGGCCGGCAGCGTGACCCGGATCTCGGCCGGCGCGGCCGGATCGATCGCGGGGACGAGGTCTCTAGAGCCTGCGCAGGCGCTGAGACCAAAGCCGAGGCAGGCAGACGCCATCGCGGCGCGGATCCTTGGCGAGCGCATCGGTTAGTTCCTTGATCTTGAGGGTGTCGGCCTGGCGTTCGACCTGCTCGTGGGCGCGCAGCTCGATCGCCTCGTGCGTGATCGCCTCGGCCTTCTCGGCCCGCAGCTGCTCGGCCCGGATCGCCACGGCGTGGTCGTGCATGAGCATGCGGCGGGCGCCGTCGGCCTCGGCCGCCTGCCAGCAGAAGGCGAAGGCGCCGAGCCCGGCCGCCGCAGCGAGCGCCACGAGGCGCAGCCGCCGCGGGAGCAGGAACAGGCCGATCAGCGCGATCGCCACCGCCGCGCCGATCTGCTTCAGCGCCACCGGTGACATCGCGGCCCAGAGCAGGGACGCGAACGCCCAGAGGATGCCGGTCCAGGAGAAGTCGAACATCAGGCGCGCGCTCCAATGAGACGGGGGAAGCGGCGCGCCAGGGCGTCCGGCACGGGCCGACCGGCATCGTCCCAGCGCGCGTAGAGGGCGTAGGCGGCGCCGGCGACGATCAGCGCGCCCATGACGAAGCCGAAGACCGTGCCGGCCGAGATCTGCGCCTGCGCGCTCTCGGCCTGGTCCTTCAGTTCGCTGACGCTCTGAGCGACCTCGGCGAAGCCGAAGGTTCCGGCCGCGCCGGCCCCCTGGACGGTGCGGCTCTTCGCCAGGTTCGCGTCACGCGCCGGCACCGCCAGGGGCTCGGCGGTGTCGAGGGCGGCCAGCGTGTCGTCGTCGAGCTCGCCCGTGACGGGGAGGCCCGACTTCTTCTGCAGGAGCTGCACGGAGGCCGTGGTACGGTCGCCGTGTTCGCCGTCGACCTTGCCGACTGGGTAGCGCAGCGCCTTCAGCTTCGCCTGGGCGGGGATCACCCGCAGCGCCGCCTTCGCCTTCGCGAGGTAGGCCTTGCACTCGGACAACCCGATAGCGCCGCCGTTCACCCGCCGGCGCAGGCCCTCGACGTCGTCGGCGTCGGCGAGCGCGTTGCAATCGTTGTCGGTCCAGAAGGTCAGCGCGGCCGCGATCGCGCCAGTCGGCGTGCGCAGGCGGTCGGGATCCGCCTCGAAGCCGGCGGCGCGGTAGTTCGCCCGGCCGGTGTTCTGCAGCAGGCCGCCACCCCGGTAGCGCCAGCCGTCGCCCGGCTGCACGTTCCCCATCCGGCCGCCGTAGACCTTCTCGGCCAGAGCCTTCGGGTTGCCGGCGTACGGCTTGGCCGAGGCCGGGGTCGGGAAGCGCTTCGGCCAGACCTGGCACAGGCGCTCGGCCGTGTAGAACAGGCTCTCCTCAAGGCGCGTGAAGCCGCCGGACTCGGTCGCCATCTCGGCGACGAAGTGGGCGATCCGGTTCGGCGTGGTGATCTCGGCCGCCGCGATCCGGTCGTCGGCCGCGATGAACGCCGCCACGATATCGGCGCGCGCATGCGGCGCGACCGCGGGGAGGATCCGCTTCCAGTCGGTCATGGTGGCCACCAGGGGTCAGAAGGGGATCGAGAGGCGCAGGCGCAGCGGCGCGAGCTCGTCGAGCTCCAGCGTGCGCAGGCGCTCGCCCTCGCGGATGAGCGTGCCGTTCGGCGCGATCGGCGCGGCCGCCAGGAGGCTCGCCGAGCTCGGCCGGGGCGGCAGGTGCGGTCGACCCCGCGCGGCACAGGGAGCGGCGCCGGTCGCGAGGCCGACGACGGCGACGATCGCCGCCAGGCGCCGGCACCGCATCACCGCGCGTCCGCCACGCGGCGACCCGAGCCGACGATCTCGACCCGCACCCGGGCGAGGCCGCAGGCGCCGAGCGCCCGGCAGGATCCCGTCGACAGGTCGATCAGTCGGCCGAGCCTGCGATGCGGCCCTCGGTCGTTGACCCGGACGACGATGCTGCGGCCTGTCACCAGATGCGTGACCCGCAGGCGGGTGTTGAACGGGACATCCCAGATCGCGGCCGTCAGGCCCATCGGTCGGAAGTACTCGCCGTTCGCCGTCCGGCCGTTCTTGTTGATCCGGAAGATCTCGCGACCATAGGTCGAGGCGATCCCCTCCCAGGCATGGACGGACGCAGGGGCGAGCAGCAGCGCGCAAACGCAAGCCGCCCGCAGCGCGAGGCGCTGCAGGAGCATGGTGGATCTCCGGAGGTGTCGAGAGAGGGACCGGGCGATAAGGACCGGTCAGGTCAGATCACCCGCTCCCGGCTTGGTGTGCGGGGAGCGGGTGGGGTTACTGTTCGCGATACCAAGCGGCGGCCGTTGCATCCCAGCGGATGCGAGCGCCGCTGTAGGCACCGAGCGTCGTCGTTCCGTTCGTCCAGCCGTTGACCGCGGGGCTGAATGAGATCGTTGCCGTCCCCGCACCTTGGTTCACAAACTGGATTGGTTGGCCATCCGCGAGGGGCGAGGGCAAGGTTACGCTTGCCGTGACCGACGAGGCCTGGGTGAAGCGAACGAGGTCTGTCCCCGCTGGAACGATGTAACCGGAGGACGTGAGCGCCGTGCGAACGCCTGATCCATTGACGAGAGGAGCATAGGTTACGGCAAGTCCCGATCCGCAAACGAAGGTATCCACCCCGTTGACGGTGAGGCGAGCGCTGGCCTTTGCGTCGAGTTGGACGACGCCGTTAGTCCCATTCGACTGCAACACAAGGCGCGCGTTGGCTGCATTGGCATAAAAGTAGTTATAGCCTTGCTTGCTGTAGCCGACGAGATCGCCGGATGCCCCGATCACGAAGTTCCCACCGGTCCCAAGAAACGTCGTCCCGGCGCTAGTCGACTGCCACATATCGACCGAGCCGATAGTCGCCTTGACCGTCGTGGTGGCCTGCATCTGAAGCACGCCGTTGGTGCCCGCAGACCGAAACGACAGAAATGAGTTAGCGGCAGCGGATGCGATGTATCCATATTGCCCAGAGAAACCGAGCGTGTTTCCCGAAGGGTTGATTGTGATACTGCCAGACGTTCCAACGAACGATCTGACATTGGCCGCGCTTGCAGTAAAAGCTGCCGCGCCACCGCTGTAATCGGTGAAGCCAGCACCCTTGCTATGCACGCGACCGGTCAGATCGCAACCGGCGTCGATCTGCACGGGGATCGGTGTGACACCGCTCACCGCATACCCAGCACCCTGAGGCGATAAGACAATTTCAGTGGATTTGACGCCGACCGCCGCGTTCATCAGCCAAAGGCTGATAACGGAAGCCCATCCGACTTGCAGATCCAATATGCCGATCTGAGAAGTTGCATCTGCGACAACGGCATATTCGGAACAGGTATCGGAAATGCACTTGCCGGTGAAGGCAAATAGCTGCGCACCTTTTAGGACGATGCCGCGCCTGAACTGAAGGCAGCTAATGGCGTGGTAATAATTGCCGCCCGTAGCTGCCGTGACATCTCGCCCGTCATCCACGAGACCATCATGACCATAGGCCGGCCAGCCGAAACTTATTGTCGCTCCGGCGGCTGGGGCAGCGACGAATGAGACGGATAGACCGTTCGCTGCGATCGTGTAGTCCGTGCCGGCCGTTTTTGCCGAGCCACCGACGGAGACCGTCAGTTCGCGGGTAAGATTGACCTGCTCCGGCAGAGCAAAGGTCGTCGTGCTTCCATCGCCCGTCTTAGAAACTGAGGCATAGTAGCCGCCCCAAGCTTCCACATTGCCGAAGTGGTTATCGCTTGCGTTGCGGCCTTTGATAAGGCCGAACATCCTGACCCCAGCGGACAAGTCCAGGCGATCAACGTACCCCTTGCTGATGGAGTTGTTTGGGGCATCTACCAGGACGCCGCCCCAAACATTGACGCCGCCGATGTCGCGCAGAACATACCGCGAGCCGTTCGTGATCTGGAACAGGCCGAAGGTCGCCCAGAAGGCGTTGCCGACCGAGGCTACCGTTGACCCTGCCGCCACCGTGGTCTGCACGCCAGCCACGATGATAGAGGTCGGGAGTGCATCGCGAAGCGTGATTGTCGATCCGGAAACGCCAGTGATCCAGGTCGTGAACCACGAGCCGCAATCGAGGCGAAGGGACAGGCGCTGGCCCACTTGAACGGCTGGACCGCTTGCGACCGTGCCGACCGATAGGGTCGTGGCACCGGCAGCCCCGGCGGCGGTCAGGGTCGTTTGGGCGACGAGGTTCCCATTGTCCTGAACATACAAGCTCTCAACCGTGTTGGCGTAGCCCGCGATCTGGATCATCCGGGACGCGCCAGACGCGGGGATCACTATGGATCCGCGGCCATACACGCGCTGGCCGGACCCGGAGATCAGCAGAAGGTCGCCTATCATGCACCCGCTCGTGCGCGGGATGAATGCGGCCCCGGTCTTGGCGAGCGCCAAGCGGATCGCGCAGGTGTCGATCTCATCAGTGAGCGCGACCGCCTGCGGGAACACGACCTGCGCCGCTGCGAGGGTCGCGTACTTTGTAGACAGCGGATGCGAGGTACCATCACAGATCGCACCGAACGCCAGGATGTTCGAGGCGTCTGCGACCACGGCCGACAGTGCCCGCGCGACCGTCCCACCCGTCGCCGTAACACTCAGCCCCGACGCATCGCCGGTGCGGTTGCCGAGGCCACCCATCTTGATCGGAAGCGGAGGCATGCGGGCGCCCACGAAAAAGGGCCGCCCGCGAGGGCAGCCCTGTGATGAACCGGATGGGTGGAGGTCGGCCGAGGCGCGTCAGGCGCGCCCCAGGCTCAGTAGGTGTAGGTGGCCGCCACCACGTCGGTGGTCTCCAGCGGGTAGCCCGCGTTCGTCGGGCTCCACGTCAGGGTCGTGCCCGAGAAGGTGAAGGCCGGGGTCGCGCCGCCGCTGGGCACGATGATGCCGTTGACGTTGAGCGTGAGCTTGCGTCCATCCGGCGTGCGGGACAGCGCCGAGAGGGTGTTGAGCGCGGTCACGGTCAGGCTGTCGCTCTGCTCGCGCCAGCCGTAGGCCGCCGGATCCGGACCGACGTGGCGGGCGCGCACGCCGATGAAGGCGGTGGACGGCAGGGCGTCGAAACTGAAGACGTAGTTGAACTCCAGATCCAGCACCTTGCTCGCCGGCATCGCGAACGCGGTCTCGACGCCGGCGATCTTGGAGAAGTAGTTCAGCGTCCAGACCGAACTGGCGTTTGACAGGCGACCGTAGACCTCGTTGCCGTTGCCGTCGTCGAAGTCCTTGCCGGTCGCCCCGTCGAACACGAGCACGTCGTTGTAGGGGGCGGTGACGCAGAAGCCCTGCTGGCCGAACTGTGAGCCGACGCGGAGCGACCCGGCCTGGAGCGGCACGGCCTTGCCGCCATCGCCGGCGGAAGACACCAGCGTGGTCAGGATCGCGGTGACGGGCTCGGACGTGCCGCCCGCGGAGTTGAACCCGGTCGCGCCGATCGGCGCCAGGATCGGCTTGATGAGCTGCTTGGCGACGGCCATCGTGGACTCCTCTTACGTGTAGCGGAGAACGACCCGATCGGTCTTCTCAAGCGGGAAGGCGGGGTTGGCCCAGGTCACGGCGCTCGGCCCGACCGTGATGTCGGGGGCGAAGTACTCCTCGCCGTTGACGATCAGGTGGACGGTCGCGGGGACGAGCGGCGGGTACTGGACCGGGTATGGGATGACCGTCTGGCCATCCTGGGCGATCGCGACGGGATAGGTGCTGAGCACCGTGCCGGGGTCGCCGCGCGCGCCCTGGGGGCCGACGGTGAGCGCGGTGGCGCTGATCGCCTGCGTGCCCGGCAGGGGCAGCAGGATCGCCTGGAAGCCGCCGAGCGCCGCAGCCACCGCCGGCGAGTCCGTGCCGGGCATCACCGAGAAGCTGGTGCGGCCCAGCAGATCCGGATCCCGGGTCGAGCCCACCTCCGTCCGCTGGATGTCGGCGAACAGGGTGGCGAGGCCCGGCAGGCCGTTCGGGCCTACGGCGAGCCAGGAGCCGCGCATCGCGTGCGTGACGGTGAGGATGAGTTGGCTGGTCTTCCGCGTGACCGGGTCGGCCGTCCAGTCGATCTGGTGGACCGCCCCGTAACCGGTGACCAGAACCGCGCTGTCGAGGGCGACGACCACGCCGCCGAACCGGTCGGCGATGGTGGCGGTCAGCCGCGAGCCGGTCAGATCGAGCGCCGGATTGACCGGCACGACGACCTGCCAGCCGGTCGTGTCGGTCTGCGTGGTGGCCATGAGATGCGACCTCGTTCAGGCGCGAGCGTGCGTCCGGGGCGCGGGTGTGCGCACTCCGGGGTGAGGTCAGTGGTTTGGGCGTTCGAGGCGGATCAGGCGGAGAGGCCGAAGATCAGGCCGCGTATTCCTCGACCTCAAGGTGGGTGATGGTAGCCCCGCCGAAGATCCTGCCGCCGCCGATGCCGTTGATGGTCAGGGTCGCGGAATTGTTCGAACCGACACCCAGCGAGAAGGTCGTCGCCGCCCCACCGACCGCGCTGATCTCGGCTGTCACGACGACCTGCCCCACGCCGCCAGAAACGCAGCTCGCGAAGTTGGCGCCCACCGCCGAGGTGTTGCTGTCCTGGAAGAGCGCGGCGACGATGGCGCCCGCGGCGCTGAGCGACCCCTGCACCACGGCGCGCACCCGCAGCAGGTTGCCTGTGGCCTTCGGGGTGATCGAGACGCTGAGGATCGATGCCGTGTTGCCGGTCGTCGGCTTAGCGTCGCTGATCGGCGTCTGGACCGTTGTCGTCGATGTCGTGGCTGTCGAGGCGGGCCTGCGCTGGATCTGCGCGCCGCTTGCGGTGTTCGCCACGCCAGCCGCGGCGACCAGGGTGAACTTTGAGCCGTCGAAACTCGCCCCCGACGTGTGCGCGGTCGAGCAGACGTAGCAGGCGCCGTTGTAAGTCACGACCGAGGCGGGGGCGGTCGCCGTGTAGGCGGTGTTCGCAGCCCAGGGCGCCGGGGGCGTCTGCCAGGGCTGCGGGCCCGGGGCGCCATTGGTCCCGTTGGTGCCGTTCGTCCCGTCCACGCCCTTGGCGGCTACCTTGATCCAGCGACCTGCGGCCAGGTCGGTGGCGAACGTGCCCGCCGTGTGGGCGGTCGTGCAGACATAGGCCTCGTTGCCGTAGCTGACCTGCGTGGCCGGGGCGGCGGAGACGCAAATAAGGCCGGTCGTCCAGGCGACGATCGGCGCCCACGGCACGGGGCCGGTCAGGCCCTGATCGCCTTTCGGGATAGTCAGATCGAGGGTCTGGTTTGGGCTCGTGCCGTTGATCTGCGCGGCGGCCTGGCTGCCAGCCGCACCGGTGGTGACGCTCCGAACCGAGAGGATGTTGGGCTGGCCCGGGGGGCCGCCCTGGAACACGACCTCACCCGCGCTCTCGATCGGCATCTTGAGAAACCTCAGTCCTGGAGCGAGGCGGCCGCAGCGTGCTTGATGAGGCCGTAGAAGGCGGTCACCGTCAGGCCGGTCGCGGGGTCGGTGGCGAGGATGTCGAACGGGTACTGCCCGGGCGGGCACCGGGCCATGGTCGCCCGCAGCACCCGCATCGCGAGGTTGCCGCCGGTGGTGCCGGCGACGATCGTCGGCACCGAGCCGTCGGCGGGCGCGGAGAAGGCCTGCAGCATCACGGTGGCGGCGTTCTTGGCCGCCCGGGCATCGAGGGCGAAGGTCAGCCCCGAGATGTCGAGGGGGGCCGGCAGGACCGACACCGCGAAGGTGTCGCCGACCGCGAACGGCATCGACCCCTGCGCGAGCGCGAGCGTGAGGCCGCCGGCGTAGATCTGAACGCCGGCCACACCCCGGCCCGTCACGAGCCCGGAGGGGTCGGTGACGGTGAAGGCCGCGAGCCCGCCGGCGACGCCGGTGATCACGAGGACGTGGACGCCGCGCTTGGCGCCGACGGACACGCCGACGATCGCCAGGCTGCCGTTGCCGATGTTGGCCGAACCCGCCACGACCCCGCCCGGGCCGGGCTGACTGACGATCGGCAGGCCGTCGAGCCAGTCGGTGTTCTGGCTGGTGCGGAACGTGATGGGCCGGGGCTGGATCAGGGCGAGGTTCGACACGCGCTAAACCTCAGGCAGCGGGCATGGAAACGCCGCCCGGAGGCGGCGCGGTCGGGCGATCGCGGCGGTCGGGGTCACCCCTTGGCGGCGGGCCAAGCCGCGGCATCGATCTGCGCGGCGGAGGCGATCGAGCCGGAAGCGATACCGGCGAGCACGGTCGCGAGCGCCTGATAGGTCTGCACGACGAAGGAGCCGACCGCTTGACCGAGCGCGATGATTTCCGGCGCGGTCAGCGTCAGCCCGCCGCCGGCTTGCACCCAGATCGACGTGAAGTTCGCGTTGAGCTGCGCCAGGGAGACGAGGCCAGCGAGGTTGAGGCGGCCGGATAGATCGGTGTCGGCTTGCACGACCTCGGCCGGCTGCCCGGCGGCGGCGACGTTGTAGGCGAAGCCCCCCTCCATCAGGCCGGCCTGCTTGCCCTCGGCATACGCGACGAGTGCGGCCTGGGCCAGCGCCGCCGCCTTCGCCGCATAACCCATGAGGTCGATGTCCGGCAGGACATCATAGCCGAGCAGCGCGTCGGTCGCTCCAGTGTTCGGGTCCTTGCCCCGAACCTCGAACAGGCTGACCGCGCCGAGCGCCTGCAGGGTGGCGACGTCGCCGTAGGTCTTCGCGTCGACGCGCATCATCACTGGGGCTCCACTTCATCGACGGTGATCTGGAAGAGGGTGGACGGCGGGTAGCCCGACTCGTCCGCACTCGACGGCAGGAAGCTCCCGCTCCACGCCGAGCCGTCGTTCCGGCCGAACTGGAGCATCAGGGACAGCGCGCCCTTGGGGAGCGGGGAGGCCTGCGTGCCGAAGGTCAGGTTCACCGGCGTGAGCGCGACGACCAGCGGATAAGCGTTCGAGGTCGCCTGCTGGGCGACCGCGGAGCCGAGGGACACCAGGTAATAGGTCGGCCCGAAGCCGTTGCCGGGCGCGCTCGCGGACCGGAAGATGAAGGAGCCGTTGACCCGCACGAGGCTGGTGGCGGACTTCTTGGTGAAGCTCAGGCCCTGGATCGCGGTCGCGAGCGCGTTGGCGCCGGATTGATTGAGGAGCGCGCGTGTGGTCGATGTGAAGGTCTTGGTGTTGAACCCGGATCCAGCGGACTGCGCCGACGCGATGCCGCCGGCGGACGCCGCGCCGCCGAAGCGTGCATTGCCCGACGCGTCGATGTCGAAGCTGAGGAACTGACCGGCGAGCCAAGCGCCCGACGCCAGCGCGGTCACGCCATCGGCGCCGACGATGGGATAGGAGACGGTCGCGCCCGCCGCGCCGACCCCGGTGATCGCGAGCGTGCCGCCGGAGCCCGTGTAGTTCGAGGCGGCGATGCCGCGCACGCGCATGCCGACGACGAGCGAGGGCAGGACGAGGGAGTTCGGCAGGGTGGCGGTGAGCGCGGTCGCCGAGCCGCCGAACGCCCCGACCCAAAGGCCGCGGGAGATCGTCTGCAGGAGCTGCGTGAGATCCGCGCCGTTCCGCAGGAAGCCGCCGCCGTCGATCGCCGCCAGGACCTCAGCCTCGGTGTCGGTGAACAGCGCATGGCCGAAGTAGGAGCCCTCGACCCCGGTCGACGGCACGCCGTCGGTCCACGGCATCGCCCCGGCGTCTTCGGCGCCGAGCAGGTTCAGGGGGTAGTGCTGGCGCACGGGATCACTCTCCGGAGGCGGGCCGGGGGCGGACCGCGCAGGCGCGGCCGGTTCAGGGAAGGCGGGCGGTGTGCCGTCAGGCGGTGGTGAGCCGCAGCAGGCGGTCGTGGCCGAAGGTCGAGCCACCGAAGTTCGCCCGGCGCTGGACGAGCGTCGCCGGCGCGCCGTAGGCGAAGAACAGCTTGGTGTGCGCGGGCTTAAGGCGTCCGAGGATGC
The DNA here is from genome assembly GCF_022829605.1 of Methylobacterium sp. E-065. GTDB lineage: Bacteria > Pseudomonadota > Alphaproteobacteria > Rhizobiales > Beijerinckiaceae > Methylobacterium. The sequence goes on from NZ_JAKSYD010000231.1 coordinate 12,045, forward strand.
ACTCCAGGTCCTCGGCCTTGCGGATCGCCAACAGCGGGTCGCGCCCGAAGGACGAGAGGCCGAAGCGCGCCCGGGTCAGGCGCTGGCCCGTGACCGTGACGGTCCAGACGTAGCGGAAGGCTGGCGGGTTGAGCCGCCCGCGCAGGCCGCCGAACGAGGATAGGCCGAACTGTGCGGCCCGGTATTCCTTGATCGTGATGGCGTAGCCCAACGCCGCCGCGATCCCGATGAAGAACGCCTGGGACTGGCCGCCCTGCATGGCGATCTTCTGCGCGAGCCGCTGGCGGCGCTCGGGCAGCGTCTGCACCACCGGCACGCACGGATCGGGCAGGCCGTAGGCCCGCTCCCAGTCGGAGAGCAGCTCCAGGGTGAAGCGCGGGTCGGTCTCGATCTCCAGGAGGTCGGCCGCGCGCGGATCGACCACCGCACCCCAGATTTCTGCCTGCCCCCGCACGAGCTGCATCAGCGTCGAGGCGGGGTCGCGCGACCAGGCCGCGCCGGTGGGCAGCAGGCGGCTGAGCGCCTGCGCGTAGTCCTCGCCGTCGCGCCGGATGAAGGCGTCGTCGCTCATGCGAACGCGATCCCGCCTTGGAAAGCCGGCCGCAGGTTGGCGATCGCGCCGGCGTTGGCCATGACGAAGTCCCCGGTGGCGAGATCGAAGGTCGCGTCGCCCACGGCTTCCGTGATCGCGTCGGAGATCCAGCAGGCGAAGATCGTCTGCCCGGGCGCGGCCTTCTCCAGAAGCATCGCCTGAAGCGCCGCGGCGATCGCGAGCCGGGTGGACGGCGTGTCGTTCGACAGATTGAGGATCCGGGGTACGATCCCCTGCGGGATCGCAGCCAGGACGAACAAGTCGGCGACCGTCACCGGCCGGACCGTATCGAGGTAGGCCTTGGCCAGCGCGCAGTCGTCCGGCGTCGGCAACCCATCATTCGAGGCGCGGAGCTGATCGCAGGCGAAGCGCACCGTGACGGTGCCGACGCCCATCTCCATGGGCGCGACCCAGACGCGGGAGACGCCCGGCAGGGACAGGGTCCACTGCTCGTAATCCGTGGCGCACCCGCCCATCGGCGGGTTGCGGATCCGCAGGAGGATCCGGGCCCGCAGGTCGTCGTCGCCCTCGGTATCGGCGCCGCCATCGATTAGGACGGCGGTGGCCTGCGCGTTGACGTTCGAGGCCGCGACCGTGATCGAGAGCAGCGCGCCCGCGTCCCGGTTGCCGATCGCGCCGGCAGTTAGACAGGTCACCGCCACGGGCGTGGCGAGCGCGGACAGGTAGACGTCGGCCGCCGTCTGGTACTGGACCCCGTCCGAGGTCGCGAGCGGCGAGCCGGCGGGCAGGAGCGTGCCCGCCGTGCCGGTGACCGTGATCGTGCCGGAGGCGAAGGTCGCGGCCTTGCGCCCGCCGAACAGGATGTTCGCCCAACGGTCGAGCCAGCCCTTCTCTGCCAGATCCGGCAGGAAGTTCCGGGCGAGCCAGGCGAGGTATTTGAGGTTCAGGAACGCGCCGCCGGCATTCTGGTCCGAGAGCACCCGCAGGGCGCTGTTCGGCACCGAGGCGTCGGCACCTTCCAGGAAGGCGGCCAGGAAGTCGCGGTTCTGCCGCCGGACGGTCGGCAGGTCCGGCAGGTTGAACGGCATGGATCAGCCTCAGGCGCGCCGCGGTGCGGCTTCCAGCGGGACGGCTCGGGCGGTGGTCGAAGGTGGGTGGGCGTCAGCCGGTCGGTGCGGAGACGACGACCCCTGCCCAGAGGTCGGAAAATTGCAGGGCCAACAGCAACTCGTCGCCGCGGTACATCACGATGCCGGCCTCGATCCGCTCGACGCCGGCGCGGACCACGGTGACGTCGAGGCGCGTCGCGATCTTTCGGTCGAGGAACGGCTGCAGCGCCTCGCGGATGTCGTCCTCGATCTGGACGGTGGTCGAGCCCTTGCGGGCCGCTGTGCCGGTGATCGTGGTCCGGGACCGGAGCCAGAGCTTCGAGCCGATCGGCCAGCCGTCCCAGATCTCCTCCGCGTCGAGGTCGCCCCACCAGCCGCGGCGGTCGGTGTCGCGCGAGTCCGGCAGCTCGTCGTCCGGACCGGCGAGCGCGTCGGTCATCAGCGCGATGGTGACCGCCGTGGCGAGCTCGTCCGAGGCGTCGAGTTGGCCGGCGGCCGTGAGCAGCAGGTCGAGATCGACGGCCTGGAAGGGCTGGCCCGGGGCCGTACCCTTCTGCGTGATCCGGACGTCGGTCACGCGCGGCTCTCACCGACCGCCATATCGCGCCCGCGGGCGTGATCGAACTTGTACTCGCCGCACCGATCGGTGCCGAGCACACCCGGCCAGATCGCCGCTTTCACCACCGATCCATCGGCGGGACGTGGCGCATGCCTACGGCAGGCGCCAAACTCCGCTGGCAGTGCGTTGAGGGCGAAGTGTTGACAGCTGGCGCATGAGGGGGCCGGCCGAGTGAAGGGGGCGCTCATAGAGCTTACTCCTGGACGCGGACCGCGTTGAGGCGGTGGACGTAGGCGGCGGCCATGTCGGCCAAGAGCTCGCCCAGCTCGTTGAGAGGCAGGTGAGCGAAGTGCATCGGGGCCGAGGGCACGCCGCCGTCGCGCTTGCGCTGGAAGCTCTTGAACGTCGCGACCACCGTCGAGACGCCGTAGACGTGCTCGGTGGTCACGCCCGCCAGCGCGAGCGGCGAGTATGTCGGGTCGGCCATGTTCGCCTCGTAATGGATCTTAGCCCGGGCCGCCGAAGCGCATCGACTTCGTCAGGCCCTGCACGAGCCGCTTCTGCGGCTCTAGGAAGTTCAGCGCCGGCCCGGCCTGATCGGCGAGCCGCTGGAGCGTGCCCCGCAGGTTCGCGATCTGGCCGATCACTGGGTTCGTGCCGGTGAGATGGGCGATCTGGTCCGTCAGCTCGGCCGCCTTCGCGGCAATCGCCACCTCGGGGCCGCCGCTGGCGTTCAGCGCAGCCAGCTCGTCGACCAGGCCGTCGACCGTCGCGACGATCGGGTTGTTGGCGATCAGGCCGGCGATCTGCGCCTCGATGCTCTTGATCAACCCCTCGACGTCGCCCGACAGGAGGCTCGCCATCCCCATCAGGCGGCTCGGGTCGAGGAAGGCTTTCAGCCCGCGCTGGATGGCGTTCTGGAGGTAGCCGGTGAGCTTGCCTTCGGCCAGCGCCTTCATGGCATCCAGGCCGGCCGGGAGGCCGCTGAGAGCGGTCGTGACCTTGGTGGCGATGTTGAGGGCTTTCAGGCCCGGGACGAACTGCTCGACGTTGTCGCGCAGCATCGACACCACGTTGTGCATCGCATGGTGCGAGTCCTCGACCTGCGACAGACGAGCGGCGAGGCCCTTCAGCTGCTCGTTCAGCTCGAAGTCCCTGGTCTCCGGCTTGACGGCGCGGCCCGAGCCGTCGCTGCCGCCCGTGATCGTCACCTTCTTGCCGGTCTGGTTCACGCCGTCACGGGTCAGGTGGGTGTGCTGACCCTGATCGTCGTGGTGCGAGCTCTCGCCCGGCTTCAGGTTCTTCGGGCGGTGACGCCGGTCGGCGATCGCGATCACCACCGGATGCGAGCGCGAGCCGCCGAGGAATGCGACGAGGGCCTCCGCCGCGCCCTTGCTGTCCGGAGGCAACGGGACGTGGGTGACCCCGTAGCTGTGCCAGTGCTCGATACCGCTGAAGGCCTCGCCGAGCAGGGTCTTAACGTCGACCTCCTGCATCTTCGTGCCATCGCTCGCCTTCGAGAGCGTCGCGCGCGAGAACGCCAGCATCGCCCCGCGGGCGGCCGACGAGAGGGTTTTGCGGATCATGGGGCCTCGACAACGGGCGCTCGACTTATGCGGAGCCGGCCTGAGGCTGCGCCGCCTGATAGTTGCCGGAGAGGATGTTCGGCGCGGGTCCGCGTGTGGCGTCGTTGCCGGGCAGGATGTTGAGCGCGTTCGGCAGGCACAGGCTCAACGTCGTCAGCGTCTGACCGGGCGCCGTCTGGGAGAACACCACCTGCCGGATAGCGAGATCGACCTTGCCGTCCGCGTTCGGGAACAGCATCGGCGACTCGACCGTGCAGTGGTCCGCGACGTCCCAGAGCTGACCGTCCGGCCGTTTCCAGCCCGGCACGACGATCACGCACTCGACCTCCCGCGCGATGGCCTCGGCGACCTCGCGATCCGCCCGGGCCTGGGCATCCTTCGTGTCCAGCGGCTCCTCGGCGACCATGATGATCTTGCGGTTCTGTCGGACCGCCGGGTTCACGGCCTCGGCTGAGATCTGCGCGACGGCCGCGCCGTTCTGCTCGTCCGTCCCCCGGTTCTGCCCAGACGCCTGGTAGCGCCCAAATGACCCTTCAGACTTGAGCATCGCGCTCGCGGAGAGGATGTTCTGCCCCTCCACGAAATCAGCGACCGAGGCTCCGCCGCCCATGACGGACGACATGACCAGGTTGCCCTTGGCGTCGTCCGTGAAGAACACGCCCCGCATGCGGCCCAGGCGCTCGATCGCCTCCCAGGCCGTCTCCCCGTACTGGACGCGGAACTCCTTGATCGCCTTCTGTGCCTCGGCCGGCAGGTTCTTGGTGACCAGGTTCACACCGTGCGGCTTGATCAGCCCGCGCACGATCTGGTCGATCTTGTAGCCCTTGTACTCGGCGGCGTCGGCCGAGCTGTCGACGATATCGCAGGTCTGCGAGCGCCCCTGGACGATCACCTGATGCTGGTTGGCGTCGTATCCAGCGTTGCGGACCTCGATGAACCCGTTGATGATCTGGATGCCGGCCAGGAAGATCTGCGCGCGATCGAGGGGCTTCAGCCGGATCGGCCGCTTGTTCTTAGCCGTCGCGACCTCGGCGCAGGAGAAGGCGAAGTCGCTCGTGGGCGAGCTGTACGTGCGCGTGACCTGGACGCTGGTCCAGTCTTCGTAGAGTTCGCCGCCCGCGGCGATACGGGCGACGAGGTTCGGGTCAGGCATGGGATCAGGCCTCCGCGGATGCCATGGAGTGTCCGCGGTCGAGCTTCACCGACTTGACGATACCGCCACCGTTGAACTCGGTCTTGGTGCCGGCCGGGAAGCCTTGGAGCCGGATCGTACCGTTGATGTGGCCCTGCTGGCCGCTTTGGCCGCCGGCCCCGCCGACGACCCCCGCCTCGCGAGCCTGTTTGAGCATCCCGCCGGGCACCCTACGGCGCTCGTCGTTCGGATCGGCGAGGATGTCCGGTCGTCGACCGCCGGCCTTGGCCTCCTCGCGCCTCTTCTCCTGCGCCTCGACATAGGCGCGGTAGCGCTCGGCCGCCTCGTGGGTGTTGAACTGCGTGTGGATGTGCCCGCCTGTCGCATGGCCCGACGGGCTTCGGTACTCGTCCATCACCTTGAAGTCGCGGTCGGTCAGCCCTGCGTCGCGCAACCTCTGTCGGATCGCCTCGGCCGCTTCGATGGATCGCCGTGCATCGCGCAGCGTGATGTCGCCGGCCAGCCCCTTCGTGTGCATCGATCCAGGGTTCGCCCGGTGATGGAAGCGGTCGTTGAGCGCCGTGATCCGGTCGAGACCACCGGGCAGATCGCCGTCCTGGATCCGCTTGAGGAGCTTGGTCAGGCCCGACGCTGAGGCTCCGCCCGCGGTCGCCTCGGCGCTCTTCACGCGTAGGCCCGCGGTATCACCCTCCGGCACGTAACCGGAGTCGCCCCAGTTCGAACCGGCATCACGGTCGCCGTGATAGCCCATCCAGTTACGGAGCCAGGACCGCCCGTTCTTTTTCAGCCCCTCAGCGATCCAACGGACCTGATCCGGGATCGTGCGCCGATTGCGGACGTCGAGCCCTGTCTCCTTCTCGAACTGCACCCCGAGGCCGCGGCGGCGGTTGAGCTGGAATGGCCCCCAGGAACTCTCCAAGGCATCGTCTTTGCGATCGTAGGCGGCATCCGGGTTGCTGCCGTTGTTCCGCTTCCCGCTCTCGCCCGCACGGATACCGTGCATGATGCGCGGGTCGATACCGGCCTTCTTGGCCTCTTCCTCGATCAGCTTTGTCAGGCTGCCGGCCGAGCTCCCGGTCGGAGTGCCACCACCCGTTCGATCGCCGGCCCCACCCCCATCCTCACCACGATACCGCCGGAACGATCGAACGCCGGCGCCATAAGGACTGCCGGGGCCGAACCCTCCTGCGCCGCCGCCGAAGCCTCCGCCGAACCCAAGCGAGGCCTTCTGGATCAGGCCGCCGAGGCCGCCGCCGGCCGAGCCGTCGAAGCTGACGCCCTGTCGCGTCGCGCCATCGCTCCTCAGCTTCCGCAGCTCCTCGTTGAGCTGCCGGATCTGCTCGGAGAGGGACTTGATCGCGCCCTCGTCCTTCAGGGGGAAGCGGCGCTGCTCGTAACCCAGATCGTCCCGGGCCTTGTTGAGCCGCGCCTCGGCGGCCGCGATCTTGTCGGCCCGCTCCTTCTCGGCCGGCGACTGCGCGACCTGACCTCGCATCTGCGCGTCGAGCTGTTCGTCGAGCGGCGTCGCAGGCTTCGAGGGCGGAGCGTTCTTGCGTTGCCCAACGCCGAGGTCGGTCGCCTCGTCGATGGTTTTCAGGGCGTCGACCGGGTTCCCATTGCGGAACTTGTCGTACGCCTCGGCAAACTTACCGAACGAGTTCGAGAGCTTGTCGACGGCGTTCGCCATCTCCCCGAGCAGGCCCGGGGCCCAGGTCCGCTTCATCGTCTCCACGGACGTGTCGAAGCGGTTAAGCGCGTCGGTCAGCGCCTTGGACTGCTTCTCCAGCTCCGGGTTGGGCTTGCCGATGCCCGACGCCTGGATCTGTCGCCACGCATCCTGGAGCGCCTTCGGCCCGTCCGTGAACAGGCGGGTCATGGGGCCGAGGCCGAGGCCTTCCGCCCAGCGCTTCTGCTCGATCGTGTCGCCTTGCTTGCCCAGCCAGCCGAGGGCGTGGCCGAGCGCCTCGACGTTGTCCTTCGAGCCGCGCAGCTCCTTCGCGAGCTCCGGCGCCTTCTGGCGCAGCTCACCGTACATGCCGCCGATACCGTGGCGGATGTCGTACATGGTCTCGGCGAAGCTGTTCAGCGCGCCGGTCGTCGCCTCAGGAGCGATCTGGAAGCGCTTGCCGAGCTCCTGTAGCTCTTTCAGCTGGCCCGCGGCGATCCCGGTTTCCCGGGAGAAGTGCCGCATCTCGACCTGCGTGCGCGCGAGATCGCGCATGCTGGCCGCCAAGCCCGCCACCGAGGCGATGCCGGTGAGGCTGCCGAGGCCGAGCATCCCGCCGATGCCGCCGACCGAATTCAGCTGCGCCCCGGTCTGGCGCAGGCGCGTGATCGTCCCCTCGATGTCGCTGAAGCGCTTGCGCAGGTCGTCGAGACCGGGGACGCGGGCCGTGTTCGCCAACTCACCGCGCAGCTTCTCCAGAGGCTTGGAGAACTGATCGTCGACCGAGGCGACGATCCTCAGCTTGTCGTCGGCCACGGCGGTCCCTCAGGTCAGTCGTCCGACGCCTCGCGAGCCGCTTCCAGCTCATCCATGGTCTTGTCGAACAGGTCGAACAGTTCGGGGATCGGCTTTGCGAGAAAGCCGCTCGGATCGCAGCGGAAGGTCAGTCCGAGCTGGAGGGCGCAGCGGATGGCTTGGGGTCCGAGCCCGGAACGAAAAAAGGGACGACCGCCCAGGCCGCGGCCACCCAGTCGGACGGGGGCAGCTTGCCGATGAAAGACGGCGGCTGGCTGGCGAGGCGACCGAGGAACGCGCTCATCGCGGTCGGGTGAAACACCGGCTCGAAGTCCTTCCGCGCCAGGTTGATCGTGACCGGCATGTGGTCGAGGGCCATGAAGTCGGCGGCCACCGGCTCGCGCATCTCCAGCACCATGGTCACGTCGCCGTCGGGCAGCGTCCACGGCTTGCTCAGCGGGACAACGATGGGCTTGGCATCGGACAAGGGTTCGCTCCGGGTCAGGAGGACAGCGCTCGGCCCGAGGCCGGCATGAACAGGGGGTGGACCGTGTCGCGGTTCTCTGCGAGCAGCTCGTCGGCGCGGCCGGCATCGCCGAACAGGCGGTTGGACAGCGTCAACAGCGGCATGCGCACGGCGACGGTGTAGGCGACGATCCGGGGCAACGGCCGCGCCCGGGCGGTGAGGTCGCGCACGACGGCCGCGTGCATCGCCACGAGCGCGCGCCATACGGCGTTGTCGAACCGCCCGGCCGCGAAGTCCTCGGCCGGCACGAAGGCCGCGTTGACCCGCGCCAGCGCCGCCTCGATGTCCTGGCGACTCGTGAAGGTCGCATCCGCCAGGATGTTGGTGATCTCGCAGAGCGCGAACACGGCCGCGGTCTGTGCCACGCGCTGGACGGGGAGATCCGGGACCGTGACGACCTGCGCCTCCTGACGCACGCGGTCCATGCCGGCGAAGGTGGCGCCGGCCGCGGTGGCGGCCGCGAAGCAGGCCCGCAACGGCGTACCGAAGGTGCCCCCCTGAACCCGATCGACCGCGTCGGCGGAGAGCGCGCCGCAGAGCTGGCGCAGCGTCGCCCCGTCCGCGCTCGACGCGTCGACGCCCGAGGCGAGCAGCGCGTCGAGGACGGCTCTCAGCGCCGCCACGGCGATGCGACGCTGCGCGAAGGTCATGCGATCAGGTCCAATCGTCGGGCGTGCCGGCGGACAGCTCGGCCGCAGAGGCCGTGTTCTGAGCCGCGGTTTTTGCCGAGGCCTGCGTATCCTCGGGCCGCGCCTGGGCTGCGGCTCCCGACTGAGACCGCACGAAGTTCATCTCGAAGCGGACGATGCCGCCCTCGTCCTTCGTCTCGACCCGCTGATAGACCTCGCACCGGAGGATCGCCCGGCCCATCGTGGGCAAGACGAGGAGGCCGCCACCTTCCTTCTGAAGCGCAGCCTCCAGAGCGTCGGCCTGCTGAAGACAGTCCAAGCCGATGACGTAGCCCGACACCGTGGCCCGCGAGACCCGGCGCCCGAGGTCCTCGTCGACGCTGCGCTCCGACTTGGCGAACTCGTAGGTGAAGCCGCGGCGCCCGCCGATCCGGGTGTTCGCTTGGACCTTGAACGGCACGCCCCGGAAGGAGGGCGGCCGCTGCTCGTCGCGCCAGGACATCGTTGGCCCTCAGGTTCGCGCCCGGATCAGAGTTCGTCGCAGGAGACGCCGCCCCAGTTCACCCCGACCTTGCCGTCGCCGGTGCTGATCTCGTGGGCCGCCTCGGTCCAGGCGCCCGACAGCACGTAGTTCTTGCCATTGGCGAGTTCGGCGGTGACCGTCACGTCCTCCATCGCATCGAGCTCGGCGATGCTGAGGCCAGCGGTGGTCGAGAGGTCCGCCTTGATGAAAGGGACGCGCTGAGTCTCGATGTAGCCGTGCACGCCGTCCTGGCCGGCGACACCCTCGCGCATGATCCGCGAGGGTGAGACGATGAACGAGCCGCGCAGGTCGTACTGCTTGCCGCCGGCCTTCAGGTAGGCGGTGCCGCCGATCCTCTGACCCATGGTCGGGCCTCCAAAGAAAAACCCGCCACGAAGGACGGGTTACGTTGCGGATTGGGTGGAGGGCCGATCAGGTGCCGGAGGCGCTGAGCGGGAACTGGAGCCGGAAGCTCGCCTTGATGTTCAGGCGCCGGAGCTGGTTGACCAAATCCGGGGGATCCGAGATCTCGACCGTGTTCGGCTCGGTGTTCGAGCGCGTCACGGAGAGGTTGGCGATGTAGAGCGCCGCGTTCTCGACGAGCCCGTCGGCCTCCATGTCCCGGTACTCCGAGACCATCTCGGCCTTGATCATCAGCGGGGTCACGATCGGCTTGCCGGCGCCGAACTTCGTCCCGTCGTTGGCGAGCGCCGAGCGCGGGAAGACGTTGGTCAGCCGCTGCCGGACCCGGGTGTAGCGCTCGTCGAGCGTGGCGAGCGTGGTCACCAGCTCGTAGGCGTTATCGGCCTGGCCGTAGCTGTTCTTCTGGTAGTTCGTCTGCTCGCGCAGGATTATCGGCTGGCCCGTGGAGCCGCCGTAGACGTCGGTCCCCTGGATCGCGATGCCGACTTGAGCGAGCGAGTTCAGCTGCGCCTTGTTCCAGCGGTAGTCCGCCGGCGCCGGTAGCACGCCGATCAGCGGCAGCGTCTGGAGGGGCTGGGCCGCGTAGGCGTTGATCGAGAAGGCCGCGGCTGCGGTGTAGGCGGCGGTCCACTCCCAGCTCGGGGACGGCGATTGCTGCTCGAAGCCCATCGTGGAGATCAGCGCCGAGTTGTTCGACTGCCCCCACAGGAAGGTGTCGGCGTAGAGACCGCGGCGGGCCGAGAAGATCTGGCCGTAGCTCTGCCGGTACGGACCCCAGCGCCCGCTGTCGGTGAAGCCGTATTCCTGGTCCCACACCGCGTAGGAGCCGCTGTCGTGGAAGCCGAGGCCGACGAACTTGAACGGCCGGTCGAGGAGCGCCGCGATCGCGTTGGTAAAATCCGGGGTGCCCGTCCCGCCCGCGAGCAGGTTGCTGGTCGGGTAGGTGAGCGCCAGGCCGGCCGGCAACTGCTCGCCGCCGTAGGTCCCGAGATAGCTGTCGAGCACCGTCACGCTGTTGCCGGTCAGCCCCTTCCACTTGCAGGTCAGGGTGACGACCGCGCCCGTGACCGTCGCGGTGACCGGCAGATCCGGGGTCGCGTTGATCGCCGCGGCGATCTTGATGGCTACCGTCGCGGTGGTGTCGGCCGAAACGATCGCGACCTGCAGCTTCTGGCCGGCGATGTAGAGCGCGAGCGTGCCCGCGACCGACGGCGCGTTGGTAACCGTGATGGTGCCCGTGGCGGCGACGCCGGCGGCCGGCTCCGGGATCGGCAGGCAGATGATCGGCACGCTGGTGACACCCTTGAAGGCCGTCTTGAACATGCGCGCGAGCATGGAGCCGGCGCCGAACTGCGCGTCGGCGTCGTTGTTCGTGCCGCAGGCCACCGCCACGTTCGGCTTGGCGGCGGCTCCGGTGAGGAGGTGCCCTACGAGCAGCATCCACTTCGGCGAGACCGGCGTGCCGGCCTGCGAGGGGTCCATCTGAACGTTGGGGCCCGGGAGCTTGTAGTTGTCCGGGATCGTGGTGATGCCCATCGCGGCTTAGCCCTGGTGCTCGGTGGCGGCGGGAGCGCCAGCGGGCGCGGCGGAGGTGTTGGAAGCGGCATCGGCCTCGACGGGCGCGCCGCTGTCGTGCAGGTCCTCCAGGAGGCGGATGGCGCCGTCCCGGGCGAGCGCGAACGTGAACTGGTCGGCTGGCCAGCGGGCGGTACCGTCGGCCTCGAAGCCGGTCTGCGACGGGAAGTGCTTGAGCGCGCGGAAACGCGCCTCGGTCGCCTCGACGGCGACCGTGGTTTCACCGGCCATGGCGGGATCCTCTGGGGTAGGAGCGGCGCGGGCCGGCTCAGGTCGTGGGGATGTCGATCGTCAGGTCGATCGCGGTCGTGCCCAGGCCGGCGCCGGCGGGGCGGGCGGTGATGAGCACGTGTTCCAGCACGTCGTCGAGGTCCGGATCGTAGGACGTGCGGAACACGAAGGTCAGCTCGACCCGCCCCTCGGCGAAGTACGAGGCGCCCTCCTGCGGGAACAGGCGGCCGCGCCGGACCTTGGTCACCGCCTCGAACAGCGGGTAGCGCTCGGGGTCGTCGAGGGCCTTGGACGGGTCGATGCCACGCACGAAGGTCGGATCCTGCAGGAGCCGCTTGCGGATGCCGTTCGTGGCCTTGTCGAGCTCGTCGTCGAGCTGCTCCGGCGGCATGTAGCCGACGCAGTACGAGATCCCGATCGTGACCTCGTTCATGAACCGGGGCTGGCCTTGGTTGGCCTCGTCCTCGGGGCTCTCCAGCTCGTCGGCGATCACCACCAGAAGGGCGGGAAGCTCTTCCTCTTGGAGCTGCGGTCGGACCTGACGGCGGAAGCCGTTGACCGGCAGCCAGTCCTGTCCCGTGAGGCGCTCGATGATCGCCTCACGGATTTGGGTGGCTTCAGACGGCATCAGGCGCCCTTCGGCTTCTTCTTGAGGGTGAGCGTCGCGCCGCCCTGGCCGTCCGGATCGACGTCGTCGATCCAGAGCTTGCCCTCGTCCGGATACGAGCCGGCGGCGGGCACCAGGATCTCCATCCCCTGGACAGGCCGGACCGGCCAGTCGGCCAACCGGATGCCTAGGGTGATCGTGGTCGTGTTGAGGCTCTCGTTGGGCCCCAGCGGCACATCGACGTTGCGCACCGACCAGACGCCCGAGGCGGCGAACGGCGGCTTGGCCGGTCGCGAGGCCAACGGTGTAACGGTCACCGGGCGCCCGAACGTGGCGATGCCCGGCCCGAGGGCGAGCGCGGCGAAGTCGATCACGCGGCGGCCTGCTGCGTCTTCGGCTTGGCAGCCTTGGCGTCGGCTTGCGCGGCGGCGTCGGCCAACACGGTGTCGTCGGCGCCAACTTCGAACCGACGGATCAACTGCTCCTGGATCCGAGCTTCGGTCCAGGCATCGTAGGTCCAGACGCTGCCGTCGGCTTCGAGCGCGCCATCGACAGGGTGGACGAGACCGACGTGCTCGTCGGCGGTCGGCAGGACCTTGATGGAAACGCTCATGGCTAGCTCCAGCGTACGACGGGAAGTCCGAGGTCGCGCCCGGCGAGGATCACCGAGCCCCGGCGCCTCAGGACGGGGTCTGGCCGAGCAGAACCGGGCCGATCGAGGACGGGTTGGCGGCGACGTCGGCCGCGTAGCCCACCGGCAGAAGCGCGCCGGAGTTCACGTTGGTGACGACGCTGTTGGCGGCGTCCCAGTACAGGCTGTCGCCCTGGTTCCAGGCCTGCGCGTTGGTCTTGGGCAGGCTGAAGATGCCCTTGCGCCAGAGCGCGAAGGTCTCGCCGACGAGGCGGGTCGAGCCGCAGACGCCGAAGATCTTGCCGACCACGAGGGGCTGGCCGCTGAGGACGCCGCCCGCCGGCGCCACCACGTTGAGCGCGTCGCCGTTCTGGAGAAAATTCTTCATGGGATGAGTTCCGGAAGCTCGGGGAACGGATCGGCCGGCGCTCGGAGGTCGAGGCCGGCCGCGAGTTCGGCGGGGTGCGATTACTGCGGCAGCGCGCCCGGGTTCTTGTAGGCGCCGCGGAAGTCGATCGCGCCGCACGCGAAGTCGTGCTCCAGGGAGATCTGGACGCCCTGCGTGCCGAAGGGCTCGAAGGTCTTCACCCGCGGGCCGTTCGAGCCGTTCAGGAAGCCGTGGACGAAGCACGGGACCTGGGCCGGGTCGGACATCAGGTACCAGCTGTTGTCGGTGATGTTGGCGTCCGACACCGACTGCAGCTTGCCCGAGAACGGGTTCACCGAGGTGGTCAGCTGCGGGCTGATGCTCGCGACCAGCTGGTCGGCTGAGGTCTCCTGGTTCGGGCCGGTCAGGATGATCCGCGGCGGCACGTTCAGGAGGAAGCCTGAGAGGGACTTCATCCCGCGGAGCGCCGCGCGACCGGCGCCGACGTTCGGCACCGAGATCACGCCTGCGGCCGCCGCGAGGTTGTTGTGCTTGGCGTGCCAGACCGCGGTCCCGTCCTGGATCAGGGTCGGGTTCGCGTTGAACATGTTGAAGAAGGTGACGTTCTCGAACAGCCGGACCGCGTCGCCGGACGAGCCGAGGATCTGGTCGATGGCGCCGAGCTCGTCGTTGACGATCATCTGCCGCGAGATCGGGAAGATGACGCCGTAGGGCACGAGGGAGATGTTCTCCCCGCTGTCGGCCGACGTGCCCGCCTTGAGCTCACCGGTCTGGGTCACCGGCTGCAGCATCGGGAACTCGCCCGCGCGGATCATCGGGTGCGGGCGGAAGTCGTTGAACTGCCGCTCGATCGAGATCCGCTTGTAGGTCGGCTCGGCGAGCTCGTAGCGGGCGAGCAGGCTCTTGTTGAGCACGTTCTGAAAGATCGCCGGGAAGTCCGAGGTGGACTGGAAGGCGCGCTCGACGATGTCGATGGCCTGCCGGGCGGTGCGGATGTTGCCGCGGTGGCCGACGCACTCGGCGGCGATCTCCACGAAGCCCATGCCGGCGTAGGCTTCAGCCCGGGCCGAGTGCTTCTCGACCCACTGCTTGTCGACCTTGCGCTTGGGCGCGTAGTCCATGCCGTCCGAGCCACGCGAGGCGAGCGTACGGGTGACCAGCGCCAGCGTCATGGCGTCGGCACGGCCCTCGCGCTCGTCGCGGCCGAACTGGATGCGGCCGGCGTCCGAACCCTTGTGGGAACCCCTCACGGCGGTCTCCTTGCTCTTCTCGGCGAGCTTGTCGAAGGCGATCTTGCGGAAGGCCGCGGCGCTCAGGCCGCGGGTGATGGCGTCGACCACGTTGAGGGTGACGCCCTGGCCGCGCGCCTGCTCGGCGATCGCGGCGAGTTCGGCGGCGTGCGCCTGCGTGAAGGCCGGCTTGGCCGCGCGCTTGCCCTTGGTTGGGGCGGTGCGGGTGGCACCGCGGCCGCGCGGCGCGGCGCGGGTGTCGTCGTCTTCCATCTCGCCGTCGCGCTCGGCCTTCACCGGCTCGTCGCTCGGCTCGCCGTCGGCATCCACGAAGTTGCCCTCGGCGTCGACGTAGTAGCCGTCCTCGTTCACGTCCGGCGCGCTGCGCTCGGCTTTCACCGGCTCGTCGACGGGGTTTCCGTCGGCATCCACGAACTCGCCGTCCGCATCGACGTAATAGCCGTCCTCGTTGACGCTGACCTCGGCGCGCTCGGCCTTGACCGGCTCGTCGACCGGGGCGCCGGACGCGTCCACGAAGTTGCCGTCGGCATCGACGTAGTAGCCATCCTCGTTCACGGTCGGCTCGGCGCGGACCTGGCGCTTACCGGGGGCATTCTTGCCGGGCGCATTCTTGCCGGGGGTGTGCTTGGCCATACGCTTGTCCTCTTTGGGTTCGGGCCAAGCCCGCTCGTGCGGTCCGGTGGAGCCGTACCGGTAGGTGATCGAGGCATCGCCCCGGGTGACGGTGATCTCCTTCGCGCCGCGGCCCATCGGGCTGGCGCGCAGGTCGGGACCTGCCGTCGGATCGGCGGCGCCCTCGTGGGCGCGCACCATCGCGGCGGGATCGGCGGGGACGGAGACGAGCGAGGCTTCGAGCAGCTCCCAGCGCGTCGCCGTGAAGGTCAGGCCGTCGTCGACGTCGAGGATCTGCTTCTCGGGGTCGATCACCGTGCCGTCGGCGTCGGTGATCTCCCAGCCGTCGACGCGGTAGCCGATCGAGATGCCCTTGATCTCGCCGCGGGCGACCATGCCCTCGGCGGTCTTGCCGGCCTCGGTGGCGGCGAACTTCGCCCGACCGAGGATCCGGCCTTCCGCGAACCACACGTCGACGATCCGCCCCAGTACCGAGCCGAGGCCGTAGCTGTTGTGGCTGTCGAGGAACGGGATACCGGAGGACGCGAGACGATCGACGCAGACCGCGGCCTCGTCGGTCGACAGGCGCTCGGTGCCGTACCAGCGCACGACGTCCGAACCCTCCGAGAGGATCAGCTCGATCGTGTGCTCGTTGGCGTCGTAGCTCGCCGGCGCGACCTCCAGGAACCGGCGCCCGCGGGTGCCGAGCGCCTTGAGGTCGATCGGGCGTGCGGAGCCGCCCGCGGCAGCGGCGCGCTGCCCGGTCTTCTTCGTTGCCATGGGGGGATCCGTCAGTTGGAGGCGGACGCCGTGATCGGCTCGCCGAAATCGTCCTTCAGGGGCTTCGGCTTGCCGCCGGTCGGATCACCGCCGGCGCCATCGCCGCCCGCGTCCTGCAGCTTGCCGGACTGGTCGGTGCGGCGCGCGTCAATGTCGTAGGCGAGCCCCAGGCGGTCGGCGCGCTTGTAGAAGGCGGCCGTCATGTCCTGGACCTTGCGCCAGTTGTTGCCGAAGCTCGCGACGTATTCCTGTGGGCTGATCCGGCCCGTGCGGGCCGCCTTGATGTCCGCCTCGATGTCGTCGTTCGGGTTGATCGGCTCCCAGGCCGGCGTCATCCACTGCGCCCGGTAGGGCTCGGCGCGGGCCGGGAGCAGCCCCGCGAGCACCGCGCGGGACACGAAGCGGTCCCAGGTCCGGTTGCAGACCTGAGGGATCACGACGTGGTTCTGCAACTGCTCGGTCAGGCGCCGGAACTCGACCTTGCCGGCCCGCAGGCTGGAGAAGTTCGCGCCACGCAAATCGCCCGAGATCTGATCGTAGGTGCAGCCGACGCCGGCCGCCATGGCCTGCAGATTGAAGAGGAGGATCGGCTCGACCTGCGTGGTGCCGGTCGGGGCGGCGAACTTGATGTCCTGACCTGACCGCAGCTCTTTCAGCATGCCGGGTTCGAGCGAGGTCAGCTGTGCGTCCGGGTTCGCCCCGTCGCGGCCGGCGAGCCCGGGCCGGGCCGGGTCGAACATGTCGACGCCGGCGTCGTCGTTGTTGGTGACGAAGCCGGAGAAGCAGGCCTCGACCCGCGCCTTGACGTTCACAGCATCCAGGAAGTCGGCGAGCTCGCGCGACGTCATCAGGATCGGCGCGAACCACGACACGCCCCGGACCTGCCCGGGCCGCAGCTCCTTGAACAGGTGGATCAGCTCGTTCTGCGCCACGAAGGCGGACACGCCCGGCCGCATAGCCGCGGTGTTGATCTCGCCCGGGTGGTTCGGGTTGAGCCACAGGCCGATGCGGCGGTCGTACTCGCCGAGGCCGACGCCGAGCCGGGTGTGCTCCAGTCCCTCGGCGCCGGCCTGCCCGTCGTTGCCGTAGATCCCGTCCCGCCACTGGTCGATGAAGTCGCTCTCCAGCAGCTGCAGCTGGAGCGGTACGCGCCGCGGATCGTCGAATGGCCGGTCGATGAAGCGGATCACGCTCTCGCCGGACTCGACCATGCCGCGCACCGAGAGCGCCTGCATCGCGTAGAAGCCCATGCGGCCGGTGACGTCCGCCTGGCCCTCCCAGTCGCCCCAGAGGTCCTCCAGGCGGCGGTCGAGGACGTCCGAGCCCGTATCGGGGATCGGCGTGATGCCCGTGCCCACCACGTGCGAGGTGATGATGTCGAGCATACGCGCCGCGTAGGGCGTGTTGCGCGCGAGATCCCGGGCGCGCGAGCGCAGCGGGCGCAGCGCCCCCTGGATCTCGGCGTTGGCCGAGGTGTTGAGCGCCTTGAACGAGGACGCGCGCCGTCCGACGCTGGCGCCCTCGTAGATGCGCAGCGCGTGGCGGGCGCGAGCCCGGGACAACGCCGTGCGCGGCGCCACCCAGCCGATCGCGCGGTCGAGGACGTTCATCGGGGCGATCCGCTACCAGCCCGACCGGAGGCAGCCGTCGGCTGAGATCCCACCGGGGAAGCCGCGGTCGTGCGCCACCAGGATCGTCGCGGACTTCTGCGGGTCGAGGCCGAGCGCGCGCCGGATGATGGAGCGCACGCGCAGCATCTCGTCGAGCGAGCGATAGGTGGCCGTCTTGCCCTCGTAGGAGACCGACGTGACGCCGGCGGCGATGCCGGCCTCGATCGCGTCGAGCTGCGCTTGGCTGAAGGCCATCAGTCTCTCCGGCTCATCCAGCCCCCAGGCCGGCCTTGGTTGATGAAGCCCGAGTGCTGCGGGCGGGCGTAGGCGGGCGCGGGCGGTGGTGGCGCCGGTACCGGGGCAGCCTCTGCGACTGGGGCCGGCGGCGCGTCCGAACCGGGCGCGGTCTCGCCGTCCTCGGGAGCAACCGCCTCGGGCGCGGCCTCAGCCTCCTCAGCCTCGTCCCGCTCCGGCATACGCCCCAGCGCCACGTACTTTCCGCTGAAGGCCTGCAGGCCGCACATCGCGACGTAGGCGTAGACGAAGCACACACCGGCTTCGTGGGCGGCCTTGGGCTTGTCCCATTCGGTGTAGCCGAGCCGCTGATGCACCACGAGTTTCTCGCGGGTCAGCTGCTCGAAGTACTCGGCGTCGATCGGCCGTGAGCCCTTCGCCGGCACCACCGGAAAGTGGACGTAGCGTGGGCCGGGCTCGACGAGCGCTAGGGACCCGTAGGCGAAATCACGGGCAGCGTTGCCGCCGACCATGTACCAGGACGAGCCGAGCTTCGAGGACGGCAGCCGCGGCCACACCTTGGTGCGAGCGCCGCGCGCTTCGGACTTGCCCTTGATCGCCCACACCCTGCGGCGGCGGCGCTCGGTGCAGAACGCGTAGGTTTCCGAAGTGTGGTGACCGCCTGAGTCGATGGCGGCCGCGCTGATCCGCATCTCGGACCCGTCGCTGCGCTTGAACCCGCGCAGCAGCAGGCGGTCGAGGTTGCGCCAGACCTCCGGCTGCGCCGGGTCGCCCGGCAAGACGAACTGCCCGATGAGCGCGCATTCGAGGCCTGCACCCCAGCCCCAGACACCGCCCTCGATGCGCGCATTGGCGCCGGACTGGACGTCACCGCCCAGCGTGAGGGTTCTAACCCAATCGGGCACCTCGGCGCCGTAAGCCTCGCGCCGTTCCAAGAACACGTCGGGTTTGATCTCCTGGCCAAAAGTCTGCCGGTGCGGTCGGCCAAGGCGCAGGTTGTTGAACGGCTGGACGAGGTTCGCCGGATCCTCCAGCGCCTCCAGCCACTCCTGCACGATCACGGGCCAGGCCGCGTTCGCATTCAGCGACATGCCGGTCCAGAGGTGAAAGCCGGCGTGCCCGGGCGTCTTCGGCGTCGCCGTGGCGCGCCACTCGCCGCGGGCGTCCATCCAGGCCTTGCGGCCCTCGTCGATGATGCAGCCGCAGGTGCCTTGGTACCAGACAGACTTGAGCGTCCCGTCCTCGTTCAAGTCCCACTTCAGACCG
This sequence comes from Methylobacterium sp. E-065, assembly GCF_022829605.1. Lineage (GTDB taxonomy): Bacteria > Pseudomonadota > Alphaproteobacteria > Rhizobiales > Beijerinckiaceae > Methylobacterium. The sequence continues at coordinate 30,772 of NZ_JAKSYD010000231.1, forward strand.
TGCGATGACTTCTTGCTGCCCCAGTCCAGATACTGCCAGCCAGCGAGCTCTCCGGCATGCTCAGAGCATTGCGGACACGGCACGAAGTAGCGCCGTTGGTCGGAGGCCAGCCACAGCTTCCAGACCCGGCTCGTCGACTCCAGGAGCGGCGTCGAGCCGCGTACCATCTTCCTGTTGTAGAAGGTCTCGCCGCGCGTCCAGAACAGCTTGAGCTTGTCGCCCTGGGTCTTGGCGCCAGGCGTCCAGCCGTCGCCATCGATCTCGTCGGCGAACATGAACCGAGCCGAGTAGCGCCGGAACGCATCGTCAGAGGCGGCGCCGACGACCCGCACCAGCGCGCCGTTCGACATCTGGTAGAAGGTCGCCGAGTCCTGCTTCTCGCCTTTGCGGACGGGCCGCAGCATCTTCGCGAGCACCGGGGTCTCGCGCAGCATCGGCGCGATCTCAGTGCCGCCGAACTCTTCGGCGTCGTCCTCGACCGGCTGCGCCACCGCGCAGAGCGTCGGGTCTTGATGGAGATGGTAGCCGATCGCCAGCGTGGCGAGTCGGGTGTAGCCGACGCGGGCGGCCTTCAGCACGGTGACCAGTGGCAGGGTCGGATCGCACATGGCGTCGATCAGGCCGCGCTGGTACCCATAGAGGGTCACCGGTCCGCTCTCAGCGCCCGTGCTCTTGGGGATCCGCCCGAACTCTTCCGCCCATTGCGAGCCGGAGAGCTTCGGCTTCCGGGGCACATCTGCGGCGACACAGCGGAACGCTCGCCGGAGCGGGGTTCGACCGTGCCCGTACTCACTCCGACGATGCTGGGCCAGCCTCTCCGACGCCGACATTCTTGACCTCACCGGTTCCGGGCCAGCGACTTGCGAGTTCGGCGTCCGAGGCTTTGAAGCTGCGGGTCAGCTCAAGGTGGACCATGTCCTCGATCTCGGCGGCGCTGGTCATCGTGGCCGCGCGCGCGGCGACCTTCGAGGCCATGTTCGAGAGACCGGTCTTCAGGACCTGGCAGAAGCTTGCGATGTCCGCTTCGGCGTCGGCTCGCGCTACGACCGTGCCGAGCGCCTCGTCCGCCGAGATCTCCGCCGTGATCGCGTTGGCGACCGCACGGCGGCGATCGGCCTCTTCCTTGGCGATCTGGCCGGCCTCCCCCTGATAGCCTGCCACGGCGTTCTGCACGGCGCGGGACATGCGCCACTCGACGACTTCGGAGAGGGAGAGCTCCCACTCGACGCCGCGGTCGCGGTCTGCGCGCTGGATGACGGGACAGCCGTCGTCGATCCACTTGGAGACCGTGTTGCGGTGGACGTCGAGCAGCGCCGCGATCCGCATCAGGCTGAAGGGCCCGCGCAGGCCGTCGGCTCCGCCGGCGGAGGGGGGTGCTGATGCTGCCATCGATTTCAAAAATTCTCAGAGGGTGAACCAATGGGGTCCGAATTCCCCTCACCCCGACCCCCCTCCCGGAAGGACCCTGGGGTTTTGGCCCTTGGGGGGGTACCCCCTCGGGGAGGAGGGGTGCCCTCCGGATGCCCTCCGGAGGGCCTGCGCGGCCCGGTGGCGGCCTCCGCTCGGTCAGCCCTTCCGACGCACGTCATTGACGACGAACCGCTCCCAGGCCGCCCGGAAGTGCTTCCGGTAGGCAACGGGCACCACGGCGCCAGCCTTCTCGTAGTAGGGGAAGCGCTTCTTGTAGCTGACGCCCTTCACGAACAGGAAGACCGGGACCGCAAACTTGTCCTTCTGCAGGTAGATCCCGTTCGGCGCCTTCCCGTGGTCGCGGAAGACGACATACTCGACGTTCCGCCCGGCGTTGCGGCGCTTCGAGCGCGCCGTGGTGTTCTGGTGCCGGTCCGACTGGGCGCCGAGCGCCGACAGCATGCGGGTGAGGAAGGCGCCCGACACGTTGCCGTTGCCGTCCCGCGGGCAGCGCGTGCTGGGCACGGCGAACTCGCCCGCCAGCATCAGGCCCTTGCGGATCAGCAGGACCTCGAACCGCTTGTGGCGGCGCGTGCCGCCGGCGACCTGAGGGCCCAGATACTTCCAGGCCGGGATCGAGCCGTTGCCTTCCTTAAAACCGAGCTCCGCCTGGAGCCGCTGCTTGGTGGCCGGCCGGACCATCAGGCTGTTAAGCGTGAAGTTCGACGGCTGGTCGAACACGGACCGTATGGTCTCCCGCTCGGCCTCACGGGCATCCTTCATCGCGTTGGTCAGCGCGAAGGCGGCGACGAACGGCACCTGCTTGGCAGCGCGGCCGACGGCCTCGGCCTTGAGGCCGAACTCGCTGGCATCGAGCTTCAGCATGGGCCTAACGGGTCAGCGGCCGATCCGTGTCGATCACAACGACCTTGCCGCTGACCGGATCGAGGATGCGGATAAGGGCCATGTCAGGCCTCCACCAAGCTGGGTTCGTTCTGTTCCGCCAGCCGGACGCGCATCGCCTCTTCCATCCATCCCACTGCGTCGGTCAGGCGGGTGAACGCCGCCAGCAGCTGCGTCTCGTACTGATTGCGCGGGAAGGCGGTGACGATGTAGCCGCCGTGCGGCAGTTCCTGGATGCAGAGCGCCTTGGGCCGCTCGGCGATGGGGTTGCGCTTGGCCATGATCAGCACCCCTGCATCGGCTGCGGCACGTCCCGGCTCTGTTGCACCAGGCGTGTGGCCGGCCGCTCGACCGTAAGCTCGGCGGCGTTGTCGAGGACCAGGACGGTGACGTCCCGGACGCCGGCGGCCGCGCACATTCGGATCAGGTCGTCCTGCCACTTCTTGGCCGTCGCCGACTGCAGCTTCTGCGTGGTGCGCAGCACGAGGATGTCGCCGTGCCGAACCTCAAGGCGGTCGAGCTGGCGCTCCATGTCGTCCGC
>NZ_JAKSYD010000232.1 GCF_022829605.1 Methylobacterium sp. E-065
TCTGAGCGACGGCACTCGATCCGAGCACGGTCGCGAGGACAAGGGCGAGAGGGATACGCATGATGGACTCCGTTGTGGTTTCGGAACCATCAATCCTTCAGTGGAGCACGACGTTCCGAAATCGGATGATTTAGCGAGATTGCGCCCGACGCGAAGGAGAGCGGCACGAACGCCTGGGCTGTGACCGCGGTACGCTCGCGCTTCCAGCCCTGGGCGTAGCGGCGCACCGCGTCGTAGCCGCCCTCGTAGCCGAGCCCGCGCAGGGCCTCGTAGATGCGCATCAGCGTCAGTCGCTCGCGCCGTGCCTTGCTGGCGTTCGCGAGGAGCATCCGATCGAGCTCGTCCCGCCACGATCCGAGCTTCGGGGCAGGTTGGATGGCGCGGGTGTATTGGAACGCCGTCGCCTCGGAGCGGATGACCTTGCGCACGACCTTGCGCGAGACCCTCAGCTCCCGGCAGATCTGCTTGATCGGCTTCTGCTGCACGAAATACGCGCGGCGGATCTTTGCGACCGTCTCCACGACCAACATCCCGCGCAAGCCTCCCGTTCGAGCCGGAAGGCATTGTGGATGACTTGTCCTGGGGGTCCCGTTTGGACGCCGATCACCCCGAGAACGGGGTCCTTATTCCACGCCTAATCACAACGTTGCCGTGCCTAAGCCTTCCGCTACGCGGCTGCGACAACCACCGTGGTCAATTCAGATGCCGGCGCGGCGCACGTTGCCTAGGGACCTCGGGACCGAACGCCACCTCGACCGTCCGTATTCACCTTGAACATGCGTCGATCCGCCATCCCGTCGGTGCTCGCGGTACCATGCCCAAGGTGCGCCCGAGGGCTCAGTTTCCGATCAGGCTCCTGATGCGAAAGGCCAGCGCCTCCATCGCGAACGGCTTCGTCAGGACATGCATGTCCGGCTCCAGCAGGCCGTTGCCGACGGCCGCGTTCTCGGCATAGCCCGTGATGAAGAGCACCTTGAGGCCGGGGCGTGTCACCCGCGCCGCGTCCGCCATCTGCCGCCCGTTCATGCCACCCGGCAATCCGACATCCGTGACCAGAAGGTCGATGGGCACGTTCGACTGCAACACCTTGAGGCCGGCGGCGCTGTCGCCCGCCTCTATGGCCGTGCAGCCGAGCTCTTCCAGCACATCCGTCACCAGCATCCGGATGGCCGGCTCGTCGTCCACGATCAGGACCGTTCCGTCCTGCCCGGGCCGAGACGCGCTCGAAACGGCATTGGGCGTGTCCCCGGGTTCGGCCTCACCGTAATGGCGGGGCAGGTAAAGGCACATCGTCGTGCCCTGGCCGACCTCCGAGTAGATCCGGACCTGGCCGCCCGATTGCTGGGCGAAGCCGTAGATCATCGAGAGGCCGAGGCCGGTGCCCTGGCCGGCGGGCTTGGTCGTGAAGAACGGGTCGAAGGCACGCGCGACGACCTCCGGGGGCATGCCCGTGCCTGTGTCCGTGACGCAGAGCGAGAGGTACTGTCCGGGCGGCAGGTCGCGCTCCCAGCCGGTCCGCTCGTCGATCCACCTGTTCGCCGTCTCGATGGTGATGCGCCCCCCGTCCGGCATCGCGTCGCGCGCGTTGATGCAGAGGTTCAGGAGCGCGTTCTCAAGCTGCGGCGGGTCGATCAGGGCAGGCCATAGGCCCGAGGCGCCGACCGTCTCGACGTGGATGGAGGGTCCGACGGTGCGACGGACGAGGTCCTCCATCCCGGATACGAGCCGGTTCACGTCCGTCGGCTTGGGATCGAGGGTCTGGCGACGCGAGAAGGCGAGGAGCCGATGCGTCAGGGCGGCGGCACGCTTCGAGGCGCCCTCGGCGGCATGCATGTACCGGTCAAGGTCGTTGAACCGCCCCTGGCCCATGCGGGTCCGCATCATCTCCAGGCTTCCCGAAATAGCCGCGAGCAGGTTGTTGAAATCGTGCGCCAGCCCGCCCGTGAGCTGGCCGACGGCCTCCATTTTTTGTGATTGGCGCAACGCGTTCTCGGCCTCGGCCAGCAAGGCCGCCTGCTCGTGCTCCGCCGTCGTCGGCCGCCCGCTCGCGTGGATCTCGTCCTCCTCGAACGCCGCGGTCCAGGCGAACCAACGGTAGGAGCCGTCCAAGTGGCGGAAGCGGTACTCGTAGGGCTTGGTCAGCGGTGCCCCGAAGATGCCGGCGAAAGCGGCCTGCGTCGCGTCGAGGTCGTCCGGATGCGTGAACGTCACAAAGCTTCGGCCGACGAGATCGGAGGACTGCCATCCCAGATGCTCCGTCCAGGCGGTGTTGACCCGGGTGATGACGCCATCCGTCCCGGCGACGGCGAGCAGGTCCCGCGACAGCCGCCAGGCCCGCTCAAGGGCGCGGGCCCTGTCGGCGATGCGCGTCTCCAGCGTCGCGTTGAGATCCCGAAGCGCGAGCCCGGCTCGCTCCGAGGTGCGGCGCGCTTCGAGGAGCTCCTGCTCGTAGCGTCGCCGGTCGGAGGCGTTGAAAACCGTGACCCGGATTAAGCGGATGGCGCCTGCCTCGTCCCGACGGACGACGGCGTTGACGAGGACCGGCAGGGTCGTCCCGTCCGAACGCACGACGTCGAGGGCGACCTCGTTGAACGACCCCTGCAGGCGCAGGAGCGGGGCGAAGTGGGTCTCGTAGTAGATCTTGCCGGCGATGTTCAGAAGGTCGAGGAAGCGACGTCCGACGAGCTGGCCGGAATCGAAACCGGTCCACGTCGAGAACGTCCGGTTGACCCTGGAAATCCGACCGTTGGGCAGGGTCGACAGGTAGCCGCAGGGTGCGTTCTCGAAGAGATCCTCCAGGTCGTCGGCCTCGGCTGCATCCGGTGCCGGCGGCGACGTATTCAACGCCGGCCCCTCACAGGAAGGCCCGCATCGCTGCGATCGTCTCGACCGGGGCGCTCAGGTTCGGGCAGTGGCCCGTCGCGTCGATCTGGACGAGTTCGCTGTCGCGCAGGTTCGCGTGGACGTACGCACCGACGGCGACCGGCGCGATCACGTCCTCGGAGCACTGGATCACGAGGCAGCGCGCGGTGACGCCCGCGAGGTCGGCGCGGTTATCCGAGAGGAAGGTGGTCCGGGCGAAGCGCTTGGCGATGTCCGGGTCCGTGCGGCAGAAGCTGTTGGTCAACTCCTCGCCGAGCTCCGGCCGGTCCGGGTTGCCCATGATGACGGGCGCCATGGCCTGCGACCAGCCCATGTGGTTGCTGTCGAGGAACTCCAGGAGCTCGTGGACCTGCGCCGCGCTGAAGCCCCCCTCGTAGCCTGCATCGTCGATGTACCGTGGGGACGGGCAGACCATCACAAGGGTATCGAAGATCTCGGGGGCCTTCCTGGAGGCGAGCACCCCGATCATGGCGCTCACCGAATGCCCGACGAAGACGCCGCCCCGTATGTCGAGAGCCTGGCAGAGCTCGACCACGTCGTCGGCATAGCCATTGAGCGTGGCGTACCTGTCGGGGTCATAGGCCGTGAGGTCGGAACCGCCGGCGCCGACGTGATCGAACAGGATCGTGCGGAACTCGCCCGCGAAGGCCGGGGCAACGAACCGCCACATGTTCTGGTCGCAACCGAAGCCATGCGCGAAGACCATCGCCCGGGGGCCGTCCCCGGCCTGTCGGACGTTGTGGCGCTGGATGGCTGCCGACGCCCCGCTTCCTTGCGCTGCTTCCGTCACTGCATCGTCTTTCAATCCTGGCGCCCGGGCAAAACGGGAGGCCGGTCACGGGCGTCCGCATCGTCTCCCCCGATAAGCACCGGGCTGTCGCACGGCTCGGGACGGAAGCGCGCCATCGTTGCTTCCAGCTTTCCCCACTCGATGGGCTTCTGCATGTAGTCCGTTGCGCCAAGGGCGAAGGCAAGGTTTTGCTCGTCGAGCACTGTCACCATGATGATTGGCGTCGTGCCGAGCTCGGGATCGGCTCGCAGGGTGCGCAGGACCGACCAGCCGTCCATCCTCGGCATGGTGACGTCGAGCAGGATCACGCGAGGATGTAGCGTCCGTGCGGCTTGGAGGCCGGCCTGCCCGTCGGCCGCCGTGACGACACGGAATCCGTCCCTCTCAAGGAAGCGCGCGATCAGGTCGCGGGTTGCGGGATCATCATCGACGACGAGGACGACGTCTGACGACCCGTTCGTGGTGGCGACCAGGGGTCCGACGACCGGCGTTTCGGGCGTCGCCTCGGCGAGCAGCGCGGGCATCCGCACGGTGAAGGTAGTACCCGCGCCCTCGACGCTTTCGACCGAGATGTCCCCGCCGAGCATGTCGACGAAGGCCCGCGTGATCGAGAGGCCCAGACCGGTGCCGCCGAAACGGCGGGTCGTCGATGCGTCGGCCTGGCTGAAGCGTTCGAATAGACGCGCCTGGTGCTCGGCGCTCATTCCGATGCCGGTGTCGGCAATCCGGAAGACA